>NZ_BAAAGE010000003.1:0-1056762 GCF_039523995.1 Aquimarina litoralis | reverse complement strand
TGCCAACAATGGCTATAATTCATTGTGGCAGCGAGTAAAAAGAATATTTAATCAATAAATTTGGCTGATTTCATAAGCGGAATATTTCCTACGGAAAATTCCACAACGAAATCATAGCCGAAACGTTGTGTACCATTTGCAAAAATCAATATCTGAATGGAAATCGGAATAAATAAAATGCTAAAATCTTATCATTGGATTGTATCAATTCTGACTATTCCGGTATTCGGACTTTTTTCAGGATTTTATGGATGGATCTATTACTCAACAATATCTGAGCGAAATGGAATTTGGGGTAATATTTACAGTTACTACGATTTGACAAAAGCAGAATTCAGCTCAATACGCCTAATAATTTCTCTGACTTTAATTGGACTGGCAATATTCCAATTAAAATATTTGATTGAAAAAAATGTGAACCGACTAAATAAGACTTTGCTGATTACTTTAATTTTTATTGGATTTTGGATTATCGCAGAGTTTTATTTGCAAACTAAATTCATTGGAAAAGGATAACTGAATGAATTAAAAACAGTACACAACACGATATATGATGTCATAGCAACTAAGTGATCAATCGAATGGTTATTGTATATTTATGAAGGCGCAATGCTTACTGAAAGTGAAAGTTAGTAATCAATGCGCTGAAAAATCCAAAAGCATGGTAACATTTTGCCCTGCTACAACACATATATTAAACGTTACCAAACATTGTGAAGATGAAAAATTCGCTAATAGTTTTCTTATTATTCCTATCGACTTTAACTTTTGCTCAAACCAAAGGAGGTTATGTCAAAGGAGATGATTATGAAGGAGCCAATTTCAGTGGAAAATATATGATCAGTAAGAATAAAAATATCTTATCATATTTTACTCCAACTTCTGACGAAATTGACTCTCTTGAAGCTAGAATCAAAGATAGATTGACAGAATTGAAAACCACAAAGACGGACAGAGAATTTCCCACCTTTATAATTGACAATCTAAAAGACTACAAAAGACAATATTTTGGTTATGTAAACGAAAAAGGAGAAAGAGTAATCTATTTCAATTTTTTCCATAATTCAGGGAATGTTTATGGTTGGCGTGAAGGAGAAGTTGTCATTAAGGATGGTGGATACTATTATTGGCGAATGAAATGGAATTTAACGACTAATAAAATAATTGATTTTTATGTAAATGGTGAAGCATAAAACGTTTGGTAACACTGTATATAGCAAATAGGGCATTCAGTGGTTTCCGAAAGTTCAGTGCTATTTACCAATACCGCCAAATCGTTGATTTGGCTTTTAAAATGAATAAGATAAAAACAAAATACAACGATTTGGCTCAGTGCAGACTTGAAAGTTCATCGCTTTCTACTGCCCTACTTGCCATATACTAACCGTTGTGTACCATATTCAAAAATGAAAGAACCAATTATAATTAAGGAATTAGGACTGATTTACGGAAGAGACGCTATCTTTTTGGAAAAAATTGAATTTAACGGAACTCGTTCCGTTAAGCTGACTGGAGAATTTAACGGATCGTTGTGTGAAAATGTTAATAGCGAAAATGACAAACTCATTCCCTATGAAATAAGTTTTAAAGGAATTCTTGAATTTAAAATAATTGAACTCGATTTTTATAATCACTCTGATTATACTTCAAGCTTTGAAAAGGTAATTGATTCTAAGAGAATAACTGAATTTAAAAACTCGTACGATGGAGATATTAAAGTAAAAAAATCACACGAACATTATATTTTTCATACTTATGACGATATTATTGAATTAGTTGCTGACCAATTTGAATTAAAGTTAAAAATCTAAACCGAATAAAAAACGGTACACAACACGATATATGTGCCATAGCAGATAAGTGATCAATCGAATGGTATGTGTATATGTTGGTAAGGCGCAATGCTTGTAGAATGGTAAAGTTAGCAACCAATGCGCCGAAAAACCAAAAAGCAGGGTAACATTTTGCTCTGCTACGACACATATATTAAACGTTGTAGCAAATTTGGAAAAACCGAAATGTCATATAGAAAAAAAATCTTAACCGGAATAGTTTCAATTATTATCGTTACAGGAATTTATAACTCGTATTTTCCAAAATTCTTGGTGATTGGTGAATATGTTGCATATATTGAAGACAACTTTGCTACATTTGGAATTAATAATGGTGACACATTGGTATTGTATGACGTCGGAACTTTTTATTGTGACTCATGGGGTTATGGGACTTATACGATAAAAGGATCCGAAATTACTTTTAAGTATGGAAACACCACCTATAAAACACACTTCAACCGACCTCTATTTTTTGGATCACCTAGAATAATAATATTTGAAAATTTAAAATCTGAGTTTGTAAAAAATAAAAACTAGCTACAACAACATATATGATGTCATAGCAGCTAGGTGATGAATTCAATGGTTGTCGTATTTTTGGTTAGGCGCAATACTTGCAAAATGGAAAAGTTAGCAACCAATGCGCAGAAAAATCGAAAAGCAGAGTAACATTTTGCTCTGCTACGACACATATATTAAACGTTGTGATTAATCAAAAATGTCCGGAATAAATTGGAAATATAATAATGATTCTAAATCAAGGATTTTTTGGTCAACTTCCAGTGACTACTATACCTATTTAGAGAAATTGTTGATTGATTTTGAATTTAAGTTCAATCAATCACTGGGAGAACAAACATCTGAATTTCAATTATTGGACGAACAAATTGAATTTCTGGTTAACGAACTTGAAATAAGAATTGAAAAACTACTTTTGAATTTCAATCCTGAAGTCTCAGGAGGTTTAACTTCGATTTCAAATGAGTATAAAGGAAAGAAATATGATTTCTTTATTAAAATGTCAGAAAATCACAGCCGAATAAATAGGCTAATAAAATTTCATAAGTTTTTATCTGACTCTCTCAACAACGAAAAGGAAGTACTATTTTGGGGTGGAAAAATTGAATAAACTAATCACAACACGATATATGTGGCATAGCAGCTATATGATCAATCGAAAGGTTCTTGCATTTTTGGTAAGGCACAATGCTTGCAGAATGGAAAAGTTAGCAATCAATGCGCAGAAAAATCTAAAAGCAAGGTAACAATTTGCCCTGCTACGACACATATATTAAACGTTAGCAATAATATAAACCAAATATGAAATTACAAATTCTAATTTTAACGCTTTTAGTTACTTTTCAAGTTTTTTCTCAAACCAAAGAACAGTTAATAAAAGATAATTGTGAGTGCTTAAAACAAATATCTTCTGACTTAAACAATGATCAGAAATCTAAATCACTTATGGATTGTTCACTTAACGCTTTTAAAAAGAATAGAATATATACTGAAAAAGTTGTTAAAGAGTTCACTGGAAAAAATCAAATAGATGGAAAAGATGTTTTTAAATATCACCAAGAGGTATTTGACGACATAATGATGGACAATTGCGATCTTTATAAAGAAATTATGATAGAAGTCCTAGGTATTGATAAAAGTAATGAGGTTATCCAAAAAATTGGATCAAAAGTATGTAAAGAGTTGGATGACAATCTAAATCAAGAAAAGATCAAAATAACCATCGATAAAATCACAAAAGATAACCTTGAAAGTATTACTCAAAAATATAAAACTGACGAAAAAAAGTATGTTGATGATCTGAGGTTTTATTTAGTAAATAACTGCGGAAAATATCGAAAATATTCACTGGAATATAAAGAATAACTATTGCTAACAAGGTGTATAAATCATAGTGGCTTCACCACAACGATTCATACACGAAACGTTGTACACAATTCTATGAAAAAAAATACTAGAATATTATAATCTGGAATTTTACTGATTTTAACTTCTTGTAAATCAGAAATAAGTACGCCTGAATTAAAAATACACTTCACTGAAGATCAAATTTCGGATTTTAACAAAATAACCGAATTCTTTATTGAACAGATATGTGAAAACAATAAAGCATCTGATTTCGAAGATTGTTTTAAAAAAATCCTTCCGGAACTAGCTAATAATGGATGGAGTCCTATTCTTGAAAAAGTAGATTTTGAAAAACAAAACGAAATGTATAATTCGCTTTCAAATGAAACTTTTAAAGAAATATGGAGTTTCCAAAAAAGCCAACAACACTCGGAAGAAACTAAATATAAATCTGGAGGTATAAATACTTCTGGAAAATATTTGGAATTTCTCAACGTAATAGGAAATAGAAACAATTATGTTTCCAACTATGTTAAAGAAATTTATGCATCTGGCGATGTTCCAAGCAATGCTTCATTACAAAATCATATATACACGAATCCAAACGATTTAAATTTAAATGATTACAACATACAAGTTTTAATTGCAATAAATTATTTGACCCAAAACGATGGGCAAAAACGTGCTGAAAAGTAGTGTAAAATAAAAACTGTGTACAACACGATATATGATGTCATAGCAGCAAAGTGATCAATCGAAAGGTTATTGTATTTTTGGTAAAGCGCAATGCTTGCAGAAAGTAAAAGTTAGCAACCAATGCGCAGTCTTTGTCGAAAATGGGGTAACATTTTGCCCTGCTACGACACATATATTAAACGTTGTAAAAAATATGATAAAAACAATTTTTACAATATTATCATTATTGATTTTTCAATTTGGAGTTTCTCAAAAAATAAAAGAAACCGATTTAATTGGAGAATGGACATTTATTGAATTACAAGATGAAAATGGAGAAAAACAGACTAAAATTCCTTTGGCAAGATTTGGTAGAGATATGGGAATTGAAAATGTTAATCGAGACAGCTATATCTTCAATGTGGACAGAACTTATAAAAGTTTTAATCCATTGAATACTTCATATGGAACTTGGTTTTTTGACAAAAAAACGAATGAAATAAATCTGGAATTAAGAATTGAACCTGACAGCCCTTATTTACCTTCTTTAAAAAAAGCAAAAATTGTAAAAAAGAGAAAGGATGGGTTTTACTATCAAAAACCTGTACATAAAAAAATATTGATTTACTCAACTGACTCAATGACAATTGCTTATAGAGAAAAATATGTACTGATTTATAAACAGAAATAAATACTGTTTACAACAACATATATGTGCCATAGCAGCAAAGTGATTAATCGAAAGGTTGTTGTATTTTTAGTTAGGCGCAATGCTTGCAGAATGAAAAAGTTAGCAACCAATGCGCAAGAAAAACCGAAAAGCAAGGTAACATTTTGCCTTGCTACGACACATATATAAAACGTTAGCTACAATTATCTGATAATGAAAAAAGAACATCGGAAAATAATTGAACATATTTCTACTTATCTGAATGAAAATCCTGAACAAAGATTTGGTCAGGCCATTTTCAACCTTAAAATCAATGAATTCATTGATGAGAAAGATTTAATGAATCCTAAATATCAACTTAGAGATATTCACAATGACTCTGATGAAAAAATACTCGAAAGAATTGAATCTCAACTAAAGTGGTTTAACAAACAAAAAGAAGATTTATAGTTTGATGAGATTGTCTTGTAAAAAATGTTCAATGAGGGAATTTGAAGTTCCAAATTTCACATTAGAAGAGAAAAAAATCCTCTCTGAATTAAAAGCCAATAATAAACTCGGAGAGTTAATACAAAAAATAGAATCACTCTATGACATAGAAAGTATTGACGCTAAATTCTCATTTATGCACATTAATAAAGAGTACGGAAAGTGCAACCGTTGTAATATAGATTCTCATGAAGGAGAATATGTTGAATGTCCTAAGTGTACAGCTTTAAATTTCAACTGGAAAATAGAAAAATAAAAAGTAGCTAACACGATATATGTGATCATAGCAGCTTGGTTATGAATCGAAAGGTTATTGCATTTTTGGTAAAGCGTAGCACTTGCAATAAAGAAAAATTAGCAATCACTACGCAGAAAGATCGAAAAGCAAGGTAACATTTTACCCTGCTACGACACATATATTAAACGTTAGCAACTATAAAATGAACGATCACTTAATAAAAAACCTTTGGATATCTCTAGTAAAGAATATTGTTGCAAACTTAGTTTTGTTGTTAATAATCTTTTATACTTTAAAATCAAATACTGACTTTTTGAATTCAAATAACTGGATCGAATGGGGAGCTTATCTGTTGATTTTCGGATATTGGGGAATTAAGGAAAATCATATACTCCTTGAAATTAATAAAATAGATCAAGGTTTTGTAATTATTAGTTATTCTATTTTCAAAGGAAAAAAGGAATTGTTTTTAAACTCAAATGACATATTAAAGGTTGACAGTTATGACGACTTAAGAATTCGTTATAAAAGTAATATTGGAAAAGATTCTCTAACACTAAAAATAACGGCTGAACCTTGGAATAATTTATTTGGACAAATTAAAAGTTTAAAACTAGTTGAACAAGAGAATAAACAAAAAACGAAATAAGAACAGTTGCTAACACTATATAACAAAACATGGCTGCCCTTTCGGTCAGCAACGTTTGTTATATTTACCGTTACCATTAATTAAAAACTATTGAAAAAAGTACTCATTTTAATGTTTGTTCTGACATTATTATCATGTCAAAACAAAAGAAATATACCTTCTGAGTTAATTTATTCTTTTGAATACTTAAATGATAATTGGAATAAAGAGGAAATTAATAAGTTTAAAAACATATCAGAAAATGACACTACTCCAAGGAATTATCATTTTGGAATTGGAATGCATATAAGAAATAATTTACTTAGACATAATGAAAAATCAGATTCAATAGTTAAGTTTTTCAATGATTTAAAGATTGAGCATTATGACTATATGTCTAGTATCATTTTGACATCCTATAATAGATACCTTAACAATACAGATATAAAACTGATGGATCAAGTAAATGGAATTCTAGAAAGTCTTAAACCAACAGTTGACTGTCAAAATAGACAAAGAGAGAAAGCTGAAAAGTTATATTCCAAATTAAGTATTAATGACAGTATTCAGGTCCAAATGCCTGTAAGTGAAATGACAAAAAACAGTGTCATTAGCTATGATTGCCCTAATGTTGACTGGAATTTTGACAGTGACAAACATTTGCTAATTAATGGAGTAGTTACACAAAAATATATTCGAAAAGATTCGTCCTCTGATAGTCCCCAAAAAATATATAGAGATTATCACCTGAAATTAAGAATATTGGAAATGAATAACCCTGAAATAAAATATTTTATGAATAAAATAGCTAAAGGTGATGAAATTGATTTCTCTTTAGAGTATTCATTTAATATAAAATAGAACTAATGGTAACAACACCTATGCGATAATGCGGTTTTAGGTTTAATCCAAAGGTTATTGTCTATTTGGTTTGTCGCCAAAGATTTAAATTTAGCATTTTAGAAAATATAAAAACAAAAAATAAACTTTGGCTAAGTGCTTGCTCGAAAACCAGTCATTTGCTGCCTCCGCACTACGCATAGCTAAACGTTATAAGCAATTTCTCAAAAAATACGGGTAACAATTAAAAAAAATAAGACACTAATAAGAAAAAGAGAAAAATGAAAAAACGATTAGGATACTTTATCATTACGATATTATTAGTATTGAGTTGTGAAAAAGATGATATAAATATTCCTCAGGAAAATTTTGATTTTATACCATCCAATATTGAAATTCCAGAAAATGGCATATTTAATGAATTAGTTAAGATCAAAGGTGAAAATATTATTTTAGATTCTTTAAAATTTTATTTTGATGATATTCCTGTTTTCGAATTTTATCAACCTCAAGAAGATTCTATTTCTCTAAAAATACCTCGAAATCTAGAAAAAATAAATTCAAATTTCCTCATTTATGTTAAAACAGGGGAAAGAGATTCATTAATAGCAAGTAAAAGTTTTAGCTTACGACCACCAAAAATTAATGGCGTTAATAAAAGTGCTACAACATTTGGTGAAGCCATTACAGCTTATGGTGAGGATTTTGATACTACCGAATTTACAGAGATTTATGTAAATGATGAAAAAGCTGAAATTTTATCTAGCTCCAAAGATTCTATTCAATTTATAATTCCAAATGAAATACTTACAAATAATCTTACTCTGAAGGTAAATGCGCAATTACAAGAGGATATTCTTGATAACTCTCTGAACCTAAAAGAACCAGAAATCATTCAAATATTTGATAAAGTTCATATAGGTGATAGAATCACTATCAAAGGGAAAAATTTTAATCTTACACCAGAATATTCAAAAGTAATTCTTAATAATGAACTCGAAGCTTCTATAGAAAATATATACAATAATGATTCACTAGATATTAAAATACCTCTTGGGCCTTACAAAGAATTTCAGATCAATTCTGTAAAATATTTAACCGCAGGAATGGAGACTACCTATTCAAAACCAATAGAGATAATTTCTGACTATATTCTTTATGCAAAAAACAATCCTTTATATATTCGAGAAACGTTTCAACATGATGGTAATATTTTTTCATTAGGCTCAGATCAAAATTCTTCTCAAAATCTACATTTATGGAAATTTGATATAGAAAATCAAATGTGGTCAAAATACTCAGATCTAAATATACCCGATACAATTTATGCTGCCAACATTTCAAGCAATGGAGAGATGTATATTTATTTCCCTTTTGAAGAAAATAATAATTTTTTAAGTATTAATCTCTTTTCAGAAGCAATAAGGTATTTACAGAACTTTCCTGGTAAATCTAGAGAGTACGCTATATTAATCCCTTTTTCAGGAAAAGTATATCTTGGCAAAGGAATAACTGGGGGAACTTATAATCCTTCTGAACTACATAAAGATTTATTTGAATATGATGAGGTATTGAATTCTTGGATTGAAGTAAATACAGATAATTCCATTGTGTATTGCTATAATGATTATGAAGAAGTTAATGGACAATATTATTTTTTTACTCCGGATTTTTATAATCCAGATTTCCCTACTAATGACTGGCCAGAATCTATTGTGAGATTTGATGTTTCAAGTTTAAAATTTGTTCGGGAATATGATGGTTGTACTAGTTGTCATACAGAAGAGCTTTTTGAATATAAAAATCAACTGTTTTTAGGTGTTTCAAATACTGGTTTCATTCAACTTTACAATTACTTTAATCCAAATGAATATTTGTCAATAAATGGAGGAAGATTTTATAATCATCCAAGTAAATTTATATCTGTTCAGGATAATGTATTTTTTTATTCTAATGTTATTAATTATGTTGGCGCTAATGATGGATTATATATGATGAATCCAAAATTATTAGAAACTACTTTTTTATAATAAAAAGCTTATAACACAAATGTATGAAGTCATAATACCCTTAAGGGATATTCCTACTCATACATAAACCGTTGTACATAATCAAAAATGAACGAAAAACAAATCGGAAAAATAATAACTGAACGGAAATTGGCTTCTGACAATCTTGATGATAAATGGGGTAAGATTTGGGGTTATTTTCCTGCACTTTGTTTGATTCTAGCATTTGGAATACCATTACTCCCATTCATTGACAATAAAATGACTTGGAATCCAATGATAAATTGGATCGGGTTGTTAATCGGAATACTGCTATTCATTTTGACCTATTACTGGTTTATTACCGAACGAAATTTAAATCAGATATTGACAAATCTTCCTCTCAAATTAAATAAAGAAATATTATCAAAAGTTTTACTGGAATTAAATACTGACGAACAAATAAGCAAGAATTATATCGTTGGATACTTACCAACTTTATTCAAACAAAAAAGTCATAAAATTATAGTAATAGCAACAGATAATATGATATATTTCAATATTAGATGTATGGCAAATGATCCTATAATAAATGTACGTCTACCCTATTCTTTTGGAATCCAATCATTTTATGAATTGAAGTTTAGAAGAAAAATTAAAGACTATGTACAACACCATATATGATGTCATAGCAGCAAAGTGATCAATCGAATGGTGGTTGAATATTTATGAAGGCGCAATGCTTGTAGAAAGTAAAAGTTAGCAACCAATGCGCAGAAAAATCGAAAAACAGGGTAACATTTTACTCTGCTACGATACATATATAAAACGTTGTACGTAATTTGAAAAATAATTTAAGTGGGAATAATTTGCGAATTATACAGAATATCGGACTCAAAAATTGAGGAATTAAAAAAACTTGATCCCGATATTGCGGAGGAATTTCTTGACGAAAATTACGCTTACATTTATGGGAAATATCATAAACAAAACGACACCGTATTTTCATTGGATAAAGGTTGGGGTGTCACTCGATTTCTGCTTCAAGAATGCGATAATTCTTCTGATAAAATTTTGAATAAACTTGATAAGCGATTTATAAAATCCAATGATGTTAAGTTAATAAACAAAGTGTTGGAACTGATCGAAATTGGAGACCTAAAAAAAGTATATAATAAAGATAAGTTGATTAAAAATCATATCTACGGAGCAAAATATGATGTTTATTGGGAATATATAAATAACTATCATCTAAAATTATATAAATCTGCATTCAAAAGAGCATCTGAATTGAATGACGGAATAGCAACGAACCATAACTAAAAAGAAGAAACCACGTACAACAAGATATATGTGCCATAGCAGCAAAGTAATCAATCGATTGGTTATTGTATATTTATGAAGGTGCAATGCTTGCAAAATGAAAAAGTTAGCAACCAATGCACAGAAAAAACCAAAAGCAAGGTAACATTTTGCTCTGCTACGACACATATATTAAACGTTGTAGATAATTACTCAAGTGAAATAAAAATTAATAATGTCAATATCTCCAAAACTATTTGAAATAACATTGATTGATCTTCAAAAGGAATTATGTGATGAGTGGAAAAAATCATTTAAGGAATTTCCTGAAGTTCAAATTGTAAATGGAAAATTTGAACTAGTAAGAGAATTTGACTGCCTAGTAAGCCCTGCTAATTCTTTTGGTTTGATGGATGGTGGAATTGATTTAGCGATTAGGAATTATTTTGGTATGAAACTCCAGTATAATGTCTAAAAAAGAATTCAAAAAGAATTTTATGGAGAACAACCGATTGGAACTTCAATCATAGTATTTACTGAAAATGAATACCACCCGTTCTTAGCACACACACCAACAATGAGGGTGCCGATTGATATTTCAAAAACAGATAATGTTTATAATTCATTTTTTGCTATGCTGACAGCAGTTGCCAATTATAACAAAAATAATAAGGTTCGAATAGAGAAAGTACTTTGTCCTGGAATGGGAACAGCAACCGGAAGAATGATTCATAAAGAAGCTGCAAGACAAATGTCAGTTGCGTATAAAAATTTCTTAAGCCCAACAACAAATATGAATTGGAAAAACTTGAATAAACGCCATCAAGAAATAATTGGATGAAAATTATCACGTCGGAATATAAAGTTAGAAAAGTAAAAAATGGAATTACTCAATTTGGCGAAATTAAGTTAACTATCGAGCTGATAGAAAACAATACTCTTGAAATAATTGAAAATTATAATGGAAAAGGATTCCACAGTCAAGGCTATATTGAGATTCTTCCCAAGAAAGGTTATGATACTTGGAAGAAAGGAATTTCAAATGGAATTAAATATGCTTATAGTAAAATTAAAAGTAATACTAGATTAAAAGTCATTATTGAGGAAGCAAGCGGGCTCTCCACTGATACTAATCCAACAATTATTGGTTTTGCAGCTTCAAGAGCATTGTTAAGCAAATTTGAAAATAATGAAAGTGAACAAAAATTAGCCGAATTAGAATTTTTTGTCACTTCAAGCTGGAAATATGATTTAGATTCAATACCTGACTTTGAAAGTGTGAAATGATAAAATAAAACTATCTACAACAGTTTGTATATTGCATATACCGCCTTCGGCAGGCAAACGCACCATACAAGGATCGTTGGCAACAATATTGACGAACAACTAAACACACAAGAAAAATCGATGGGAATATTTAACTTTTCGAAAAAAGAAGAACTTAATTACACAAATTTTAATACGATGATGATTGATAATGTTTATCTGATTAAAATACCTAAAGACTGGAATAAATACGAAAGTGACCGATTTAGAGCTCGCACGAAAAATAAAAAAATTGACTTTTCTATAACCAATTACGGAAAGGAAATTTCCTCACTTGACAATTTTGGAATCGAAGATTTGAAAAACCAATTCTTACCTTTATTTGACAAGTTTGTAAACGAAGGTGGTTACGTAACGAATAAGGATTTAGAAATCGGAGAAAATTTTATCTATCAATCTTTTAAAGCGGGAAAAGAAACTCAATATTATTATTACACAAGTAGAGTAATAAAAAATGATTTAAGAGTTGTGATTGCATTAATAATTAGACAAATCGGAAAATTGGAACCGAAACACGCTGAATTAATAAAAGATATGGGAAAAAGTATAACTCATAAAGTTGCATAAAATACAGTTGCCAACAACATATATGTGATCATAGCAGCTAGGTGATCAATCGAATGATTGTTGTATTTTTGGTAAGGCGCAATGCTTGCAGAAAGTAAAAGTTAGCAACCAATGCACAAAAAAACGAAAAGCAGGGTAACAATTTGCTCTTCTACGACACATATATTAAACGTTACCACCAATTGATTAAATGATTAACGAGAGAATCATAGAACGAATTGAATACTGTTTAAGAAAGGATAAAAGGATTTCCTTTCTTGTCGGAGCGGGTATCTCTGCCGAAAGTGGAATTCCAACATTTCGCGGTAAAGACGGTTATTGGATTTCTGGTTCTAAAAATTATAAAGCTCAGGAAATTGGAACCAAAAGATTTTTTAATATCGCTTCGCACGAAGTTCTTAAATTCTATTTATATAGGAAATCCATAACTCAATTCGCTGAACCTAATAAGAGTCATTTAATGTTAAAAGAAATTGAGGATATTCTTGATGATAAATTTGCTTTAATTTCTCAGAATGTGGATAGTTTACATAAAAAAGCTGGAAATTCAGAAGAAAAAACTTTTCTCATCCATGGTGATCATGATTTTATGAGATGTGGAGATGAATGTTCAAGTGAATTGTATCCTTTTCCAAAAGACATTGAGTTAAAAAATAGAAAAAAGGATCAGCTAACTGAAGAGGAAATTAAAATCTTAAAATGTCCAAAATGTGGAGAAGATTTAAGACCTCATGTTTTATGGTTTGATGAATATTACAATGAAAAGTTTTTCAAAAAAGATACTGTCTTGAGAATTTCTAAGGAAACAGGAATATTGTTTATTCTTGGAACTTCTGGAGAAACAACTCTTCCTCAAGTAATTGCTAAAAATGTTTTAGCCAAAAGTGGAATGGTTGTCGAAATAAATATTGCAGATAGCTATTTTTCGGAGTTATTAAAAAATAAAAAGAACGGAATTATAATCAGGTCTGAAAGTAGTCCATTCTTGACGGAATTAAAAAAAGAAATAGAAAAACAGGTGGTAACACTGTATAACAAATCATAGCTGCCTTCGGCAAGCTACGCTTGTTATACTTACCGTTAGGCACAAGCAAAACCAAAGAATGAATAAAAGAATTTCAAAAATACCAAATGACGTTCAGGACAGAAATTCTGATGCTTGGAAAAAATTATGTGAATACGTTGACCAAGTTGCTGAAAACGGTTCTGACGAGTTTCTTCCGAGAGAAGCTCTTGGTGACGAATTGTTTGCTCAGATTTTCACTCTTCCTGAATCAATCGGAAAACTAAAAAAAGTTAAGAAAGTAGGACTTTATGGAAGTAATCTAAAGAGAATTCCTCCAGAAATTGGACAAATGGAATCTCTCGAATATTTTGACCTTTATACTTCGTACGATTTAAACTGGTTCCCTTTTGAGATTTATAAATGTAAAAAATTAAAAGATAGTCGTATAAGTACTAGAACACTTTACGGTAATTTTAAAAACAGAATGGGTTTCCCCAAACTTGACCACAATCCTGTAAAATACATTGGTGACAATTTAAAGTGTAGTGTTTGTGAAAAAGAACTGACACACGAAACAACTAATCAAATGTGGATTACCGCACACGTTGGCACTGATACAATTCCAATGCTAGCAAATCTTTGTTCGAAAGAGTGCAAACAGAATTTACCTAAACCACCAGAAAATTATGTTCAGTTTCCTCATAAAGGAGGTGCAGGTTTAAAACAACCAATTATAGAAGATTGGTTTGTAACGCGTCAAAGACTTATTAAAGAGGGAAAAGCCATAGTAATTGAGCAAAATAAGAAAACAGAGAAAGAAAATACAAATGAACTAATACCCAAGGAATCGGAAAAAGTAAAATTAGATGTATCTAAACTTCCAATTTTAAAACTAGTGCGAAAAATATGGGATAAATAAAAAAAACCAGTGCCTAACAAGGTGTATACCAATAGGGCATTTAGAGATAAATTGAAAGTTCTGTTCTTTGGGCAGGCTACGCCAAAACAAAGTTTTGACGTTAATTGAAATAAAATTAAAAGTAAAAACGTTTGTTTTGGCTCAGTGGTTAATCGAAAGTGAATCGCTTAGAATCCGCCCTACTGTCCATACACAAAACGTTACCTGCAATTAAAATCAACAAATACAGAAAAATTAATTTCAGAATTTTTATATTTGTAGCCTGTTATATTTATTAAACATATTTATCTGAGTCTTTCTCAAAAGACAAACTCAAAAAAAAAGGAGTAGTTAATGCGTAGAAATCTTTTTGATTTTTAATGCACAGATAATCATATAAAATCATTTTATCGACTTTTAAATAAATCAATTGATTACAAATCGATTGTATCACTTCATAATGTGTTAAACATTTCAATATGTGATAATACTATAATTAGAAATGAATCATAAACAATTAATTAGTAGAAACATAGAACTATTTTATAATAAAGTATCAGAAGAAACCAGACTTAATAAAGGAATGGGAGTATTTGAATTTGAACGAGTTAAATCACTTATAGAAAAATATATATCATCCTCAACTTTAAAAATAATTGATGTTGGAGGTGGTACAGGAAAATATTCAGAATGGCTTGCCAAAAAAGGACATCAAGTTTATTTAGTGGAACCAGTTCCTAAACATATCAAATTAGCCGAAGATAGAGCAAGTAAATTAAAAAACAAGTTTTCCGTTCAATTAGGCGAATCTCGAAAACTAGAATTTAAAAATAATTTTGCCGACTTAGTAATACTTCACGGACCACTCTATCATCTGCAAAAAAAAGAACATAGAGAATTGACTATTAGCGAAGCTAAACGAGTTCTGAAAAGTGACGGAATTATTTTGGGTTTTGCCATTAATTACACTGCATCAACTTTAGTTGGTCTCTTAAATGGGCTTATTCATAAAAATTCGTTTTTTAAAATGTGCAAAGAAGAGTTGACAACTGGAATACACAATCCACCAGATGATTTCCCTTGGCTTTTAGCAGAAGCATATTATCATAAACCTGAACAACTAAAAGACGAGTTTATAAATCAAGGATTAACCCACATTAACACTTATGCGATTGAAGGAATGGCTTGGTTAGACAAAGAATACTTTACTAATATGCTAAATAATAAAAAGCAAAAAACACTATTGGAGCTTATCAAAATCACAGAAAACGATAGCTATCTTCTGCCTTTTAGTCCACATATGATGATAGCTGTAAAAAAACAAACTACTTATGGAAAATAAAGACAGATATTTCAAAGCTTTGGTTCAAAATAATGGACAGCTAAATGAAATAGACCTTGGAGAAAAAATTGGACTTGACGAAGATAAAACTCGAGAAATAATTGTTCGACTTCTATCCGAACACAAAATAGAATATACGGAAAATAGATCTTGTAATTATAGACTTACTAAAACTACCAAAAGGAAAAATAAAAGCAGGTAACAATGTATAAAAGCAATAGCGGTTTTGGTGTTAACTCAAAATGCTATTGCTTTTAATTTAGTAAATTGCGAAAAGGAAAGGTAGTGCACTATAATCAGCTACGGCTCGTATACTTGACCGTTATAGGCAACTAAACTGAACTAAATTTGAATATTTCAATAGAACAATCTTATAAAAATGTAATCAAGTATTTACTAATTATATTTGTTTTTAATCTAAGTTGTAAAAGCGAAAATTATATAGACAGAGAAACGAAAGTTTCTAATTTTGATTTTAACGAAGTTTTTTATCAAAAATTGGTTTTTCAAAATGAAACTTATGACGGTGAGAGAGAAATAGAATTTCAAGTCATAAATAAAGAGAAATATCAATTAGGTGAATATGCAAAAGACAAAAACGGCGAAATTACAAAACTGAAAATTGGTTTGTGGAAAACTTATTATGATAACGGACAAATTAAAGATGAAGGTGAGTATCTAATTGGGCGATATGTTCAATGCTGCGCTGGAGGTTATTGTATGCAATATTATAATTATAAAGTTGGAGATTGGAATTACTATTATAAGAATGGCAAGTTAAAACTTAAGGGTAAATTTGGGATAATGAAGTTTAATACATCTACTAGTTGCGGTGGAGATTATCTTAAATTTGGAATGCTAAATCGCACATCGAAATTTTACGATTCAAATGGCAAAAGAATAAAGAAAATAACTGATTCTATGAAGCTGGAATTTGAAAAAATGTATTTACCAAAATATCACGCATTCTTTGTTCCAAATTCAGCAAAAAATGAAATAGAAGTGGTATTTATTAAATAAAGCCTATAACAATTTGTATAATGCATATGCTCCCTTGGGGAAGCAAACGCACCATACAAGAGACGTTGTGTGTCATTAAAACCAAAATTATGGGAAGATGGATGGAAGCTTTAAACAAAAAGAAAGAAATTGTGTTTGAAATGGCTCCTAACTTTCTTATTTATTGCTCTAGACATTTACCAAAAAATATCAAAAATGAATTCCCAATACTATTGAATTTGGATCTCCATTCGGATAAATGGATAGACGAATTACAAACCTTTCAATCTGACAAAATATATGAACTAAAAAAAGAAATCGAAAGAGTACGCAGAATACTTAACAGAGAAGAGTTTGTTCCTAATGTGAATTCAGAAAAAATATTAAAATTTTGGACAACGGAGGACTACAAATTGAAAGATATAAATGATGATATCTATGAGCTAAAATCTTTCTTCATAAAGTCTATCGAACAAAATTTAGAAGTAAAAATCTATTTATAATTATGGAATTCAAAAGTCACATATTAGAATTAAAAATAATTCTAATCTTGATCGCAATTTTGGGGTTAGGATTGACATTTGGAATTGAAACAAAATTGATTAACATAGATTTATCAAGTATTTTTATTGTAATTACATCAGTTATTCTTTTAGTTGGTGTATACAGTTATTACGGAATTATGAATAATGATTTTATTCTTAATGATGAGGAGATGTTAATTATAAATCGATTCATATTCTTCAAAAGAGAAGAAAAGATTAGATTGGACAGAATAAAAAGAATAATATTTCGAGATGACACTGGTATAAATTTACTTTCTGGATATAAATGGGTTAGAATTGAGTATTTAACAGATTCAAAATCATTGAAATCTAAAAAAGTATATTGCAATGGAATGGAATATGATGCATTTGATGAGAATCTTAACTTTCCGACTTTTGACGAGTTTTTCGATGAACTGGAAAGGAGAGGTTTGAATATTAAATGGACAAAAAAAACGAACACACAACAAGGTGTATAAATCATAATGGCTTCGCCATATAACGATTTATAGACGCAACGTTAGCAAATATTTCTATAATTAACGAGAAAACACACACATAAATAGTTTAAAATTTGAAGAAGTTATGAAACAAATTTATTTTATAATTCTACTCATTTCCGGATGTGTCAATGGGTATGCTCAAGATTTAAAATTTGGTTGGGCAAGAAATGAAGGAGGATATGGTAATGAACTAGGAGGTGAATCAATTACTATCGATTTAAATGGATATATATATGTTGCTGGTGCAATAGATACCACGGCATTTTTTATAGACGAACCTGGTATTCAAAACTGGTCTACTATAAGAGCGAACGATATATTCATTCAAAAATATGATTCTGAAGGAACTAAACTTTGGGAAACGCAAATTGGGAGTGAGTATAATACTACAGAATTTGCCAAATCTATTGTTACAGATAATAATAATGATGTTTATGTTACGGGAAATTATAACAGTAGTGCAGTTGATTTTGATCCAGGTCCTGGAATATTTAAATTAGACGGCATAGGAACTTTCTTTCTTAAATTGGATCAGAATGGTAATTTTATTTGGGCAAAGGAAATAGAAGGTAATGGAAATTCAATAACACACTCCATCAACATAGATCACAATAATGATATATATGTTTCTGGAAATTTTCGTGGAACTCTTGATTTTGACTTAGGACAGAATGAATTGAATTTAACCTCTATTGATGAAAGTTATGCAGATTTAGACAGTTTTATTCTAAAACTAAATTCTGACGGTGAACTGATTTGGGTAAAAACCATCGAAAATGACAGTAATATTAGAAAAGAAACAATCTCAACTTTAGACGATTTAGGTAATATTTATATTGCAGGTACCTTTCGCGGTCAAATAGACTTTGACCCTAATGATGGTGTTTTTAATTTAACATCTTCAGCGTCTTCAGATAGTGGTTTCATCGTTAAGTTAGATAAAAATGGCAACTTTGTGTGGGCAAAAGATATAATCGGTGGGAATCCCTGGATTTCATCAATAACTGTTGATGATTTTGGGAATTTATATTCTACAGGCCATTTCAGTGGAACTACAGATTTCAACCCAAATAATGGATCAGCTATATTAACTTCTACAAATGGTTCTGTTTACGGTGATTCCCTTAATTCCTTTATCCTAAAATTAGATATTAATGGTAATTTCAAGTTTGTAAAACAGATAGAAGGTGATTGGGTAGAATCAAGTGTGATTGTTACAGACTTTTTAGGAAATATTTATACATCTGGATCCATAGATGGTAATGCTGATTTGGACCCAAATGAAGGGGTTTATAACGTAACTCCAGACATACAGTATGGTAGCGGTATTTTCTTTCAAAAATTAAGCGCAAATGGAAATTTTCTTTGGGGAGCTCAAATTTCAAATAGTTCTCTAAATCATCTTACTCGTTCAATGATTATGGATGATTCTTCGGAAAGTTTGTATGTTACAGGTAGATTTATGGGTGGTAAAATGGATTTTGATCCAAGTGCTGAAGTCAATAATTTATATACCAAAGGGGGGCGTTATAATTATGACTTATTTGTTTTAAAATTAGAAAATAATGTATTAACCGTAAATGATTTCCACTTAGCGGACAATTTTGAAATATATCCAAATCCAAATAACGGTAATTTTACAATAGATTTTAAGACTTTTTTAAATAAAGCCAAAATATCTGTTTTAGATGAACTAGGGAGAGTAGTCCACCAATCAGATTATCAAAATATTAATAGAATATACATTAATTTTAATAATTACTCTAAAGGCTTCTATTTTGTTGAGATCAAAACTTCAATCGGAAAACAATCTATACCAATTATAAAAAAATAACAATTTGCTAACACAGATGTATGGAGTCATGATGCCCTAGCGAAACATTCCGACTCATACATGAATCGTTGGCAGCAATATACCTAAACCAGAAAATAAAACTATAAATGAAAATATATTCCCTACCTATTTTTATTCTAACTACTTTATCTCTGAATGCACAAAATCTGTTCCCTGTAAAACTTGACAAATGCAAAACTGAAAGATTTTGTCTTGACTGTGGAGATACAAAAGCGGGTTATGTAGAACAGGAATTTTCAAAACTTCAGGAAAAATTGAACGATGAACTTAATTTAATTGGTATTAAAGGTGCTGTTATGTTTCAAGTTCTTGTCAATTCAAATGGACGTGCTTGTGTTTTAAGTCATACAGATCAATCAAAAAACTTCATAACACGAAAAATAGTTAAAGAGCTAAATCGATTCAAAAGTTGGAAACCTGCTGTAACAAATGGTAAAACAGAAGAAAAATCTTCAATCAATATTGTTTTCAAAGTAGATAGCAACAAAATCATAGGACAAATAGAGAGAGTAGACAAAGAGGCTTTCAAAAAATCCTTTGATAAACCAAATAGTCCAGAAATTTATAATGACACCTATGTCTACAAAAACGAAAATTTAGGCAATTATAAAATAACTGTTTGGAACTCGAAGAATTCAAATTTACCTAATAATTGGAATGACCATATTTCGGTTGATAAAAATGGTTTAATATGGCTTACCGTTAGCCAAGGTTTAGTAACTTTTAATGGAAAAGAATTCAAAAATGCCGAACAAAATATTTCTAAAAAAGGTAAATACTTCGGGTATTACGAATTAGCGACAGATAACAATAATGTCAAATGGATTTATGCAAAAAAAAATATATACAGTTTTGACAATGATAAATGGGTAAAATATGACTCAACACAAATTGGAATTAATTCTGCATATAATATTGTGAACAACTCAAAAACAGATGAACTCTTTTTCTGTTCAAAAAATGGAATAACAATACTTAAAGATGATAAATGGTCAAAAATTGATAAGAACTTATACAAAGACTTACCTGGCGAAAGAGTTTCATTTGCTAAAAGAGATTCCAAAAACAGAATTTGGATTGGAACTTATGATGGTTCAGCAATGGTTGATGAAAATAATCAAGTTACCAATTTTGAAAAATCGTCTACGGTTTTAAAAGGTAAGTGTATTACATCAATGGATGAAGATGAAAATGGCAACCTATATTTTACCTTATATGAATTCGATAGAAAAAACAAAAAGCAAGTCAATAATGATGAGGGAATAGCTATTCGGGAAGTAAATGGAAATTTCAAACAATTTACGACTCAAAATTCAGGTATGCCTTTTAATCATGCTACTTGCGTGCTATATGACAAAACCGAAAAAGTGCTTTGGATTTCAACGGATAGAGCTGGATTGGTCAGGTATGATTTAAATGGTAGTTGGGAAAATTATCATACTGAAAATTCTGATATTCCAACTTCTTACATCTCGACTATGACATTTGATGATAAAGGGAATTTATTTTTAGCAACTAGACAAGGATTAGTGAAAATTGAAAGAAAATAAAAACAGCGTACAACACATTGTATAAAACATAGCTAATAAGTGTTTAACCAAAAGGGTTGTGTATGTTTAGAAAGTCCGCCAAATTAAAAATTTGGCTTTTAAAAATTGATAAGTTAAAAACAATCCGCCTTAGGCGGAAGGCTCTGTGTTAATCCGAAAAGTTAGTATCTCTTTGTACGCTGCGACCCATACACAAGTCCGTCACAATAATCAAGAAGTAAAAATCAATGAATATCTCTTCAAGGAAAATTAAAATCTTCTGTATTTTTCTAGTCACTATATGTAGCTTTTATATAATTTGGGGAAAACTAACCAGTCCCTATGGAGTTCAAAAAGTAAGCTTTACCCCATCAGCATCAGAATCATTTACAAAAGGAAAACTGAATTTTTCTATTTATAAAGCAAAAAGTGGTGTTAATCAAGATATCATTTACCATTTTCATGGAAGAAATTTAGACAATACCATCTGGAATGACGATACATACTATACATCATTGATCCAGTCATATTGGAAAAAATCAAACGTAAATCCACCAACGGTGGTCTTAATTTCCTATGGCCCTGAATGGTTACTCACTCCTAAAAATTCTAAAGAAGGTAGCGGCTTAATGAATGATTTTATATCAAATTTAACGTATATCGAGTCTAAAATTGGCAAACCTAAAAACCGAATTTTAGTTGGAGAATCCATGGGAGGTCTAAATGTTCTAATCTTAGGACTTAGCCATCCTGAGTTATTTTCGAAAGTTGCATCATTATGTCCTGGAATCTATTTAGATTCTCCATTTTCAGACTTCGATAAAATAAAGGCTGCTATGAAACGTACAGGGGCAGACCCAAAAGTTGCACTTGGAATATACTTAATGGCAAAAAAATATATACCAAATGAAAAAGAATGGAACAAAGTTTCTCCAATTGAATTAATTAAGAAAGCCAATATCGACTTTCCTGAATTGTATCTATCTTGTGGACTATATGACAAATTTGGCAATTATGAAGGTACTGAAGCTTTTGTTAATATAGCCATCTCAAAAGGAATTAAGACCGAATGGCATCCATTATATGGAGGTCATTGTGCTATCGACATTTCCTCTTTAGCAGACTTCCTCATCACAAAGTAAGCAAGAATATAATAAGATCTAAAAATGGAATTATACGATCTAATCATAAAAATCATAGATGTAAATCTGATTCAATGTTTAATCCCAATAATTCTGACTTTGTTTCTAGTCAAAGTTTTCTTTAAAAACCGATTTGAAACGAAAAAAGCTTTAAATCTAATTAGATGGTTAATAATCATTTATACGTTTATTACTTGGACAATATCCTTAGTAACTATTATAATTAACCCCGAAGAAGCTACATTTATTAATCGTGCGGTTGGACCTTATGCAATTATATACTGGATAATGTTTATAGCTGCATTGATTTTACCATTTACTTTGATGATAAAAAAAATGGCAATAAAATTTTGGTATGTTATGTTTATAGCGTTTTGTATGAAGGTCGGAATATATTTTGAACGTTTTATAATAATTACGACGAGTTATCATAGGGATTATTTAACCGAAAACGGAAATATTGAATTTATATATCCTTTCTTATTAGGGATTAGTATATTATTTGTTCAAGGTGTAATAATTGCAATTCTGATATTGGGAATATTTCAAATATTAAAAAGAAAAACTATACACAACACTGGATAACAAAACATAGCTATCTTTTAGGTGAGATACGTTTGTTATATTTAACAATACGTCTTATTTCAAAAAGCAAAAAAAATTAATATGAAAGCAATAGTTTATGAAAAATACGGTCCACCAGAGGTTCTCAAAATAAAAGACATTGATAAACCTAAACCTAAGGATGATGAGATTCTAGTAAAAATACATTCAGCTACTGTTACTTCGGGAGATGTTAGACTTCGAAGTTCCGATTTTCCTCCTTTGTTTTGGCTTCCTGCAAGATTAATTTTTGGACTGTTCAAGCCAAAGAAAAAAATTCTAGGCCACGAATTGGCAGGAATAGTTGAAGAAATTGGGAAAAACGTAACTGAATTTAATGTCGGTGACAGTGTATTTGGAACCACAACAATGCTAAATACAGGTTCGTATGCAGAATATATATGCTTGCCTCAAAAATGGAAAAATGGTGTAGTTGGTTTAAAACCAGAAAATTTGAGTTATCAGGAAGCTGCGGCATTACCAATTGGAGCAATGACTGCAATTTACCTTTTAGAGAAAGCTAATTTGAAAAGCGGACAAAACGTTTTAATTTATGGAGCTTCTGGAAGTGTTGGAAGCTATGCCGTACAAATTGCTAATCAAAAAGGCTCTTCTGTAAAAGGCGTATGTAGTGCTTCAAATTTCGAAATGGTAAAATCTTTAGGTGCTTCAAGTTTGATAGATTATAAAAAAGAAGATTATTCCCAGAGAAATGAGAGGTTCGATATTATTTTTGATGCTGTTGGAAAAACAACAAAATCAAAGGCAAAAAATGTGCTTAAAACAAGAGGTACTTTCGTTTCAGTTAAAATGTTAACAAAAGAAAAGAATGAACATCTTAAGTTGATAAAAGATATGGCTGAAAAAGGAAAACTAAAACCATTTATCGATAAATCCTTTAAACTTGATGAAATAGTAAAGGCTCACGAATATGTTGATAATGGGAGAAAAAGAGGAAATGTGATAATTGATTTATTAAAATAAAAGAATACACAACTCCGTCTAAAAGTAATTGCTTATTCCCATCTACAAACGAAAGTACTTATGGATCTTCTATCTGTGATTTATTTGCTAAATTTATTACGTAACACCATAACGAAATCATACGCTAAAACAGTTTATCATTTCTAAAAAGCTAAACTAAATAAGATGTTTAAAGAATACAACTATTTAGATTTTCGTGAGTTTTTGATTTTTCCATACTACTTAAAAATCGGACAAAAAAAAAGTTCAGAAAAGTGGCTGAGAGATGAGTTAGCATTGATTGATTATCACTCAGAGTATATTACACAATATCACTCTGTTAAATGTGAACATCTAGAGTTCTTTTATTTTTGCTTTAAGTCGGTAAGTGCAATAGATGAGAAACTCTTTGAGGATTTCATCAAGTTTGGATGGAGAGGTGTGGCATGGGCAGCGTGGATCAGTTGTATTACACCATATCCTGATGAATATATGACTAAGCAATTACAAAATATAGATTTTAATTTACCTTATAATGATTGGCTTATAAATGTAGCTTTAAATATTCTAACTGGAAATAACAAAAACGAAGGAATATATCAATGCATAGATAAGTTTCGAAATTATATGGGTATGATTCCAAGAATAGAAGTTCCTTTGAGACCATGGTATAACGAAGAATATTTAAAACGAGCAGCGGAGTTTCAACGCAATCTGAAGAATATATACATAAATAAAGGAACTGATGCTGCAATTGATTTTTTTCATCAAAATAAGTGCTCAACTTACAATGTTGATTATAAAACATGGATAAAGTTTATCCAAAAACTAATGACTCTCAACAATTTACTTATCACACATACTCCTTTCTGGAAGCAAACATACTGCATAAGAAACGTTAAGCAACTTCATTAAAAATCATTATAAAAAAAGAAAATTAAAATCAGTGAGCGAAAAAATATAAATTACTACATCCAAATTAGTAAACAGAATTCCTTAAAGATTTTATTACCTTAGTAGCTCTTAGAAATTCACTTCTAATAATATCCGTAGCATGGAAGAAATAAAAAAATTCATTGATCATTTGTATCCAATGAATCATGCTGATTGGGATTTTTTTTCTTCAAAACTGCAAAAAGAAATAGTACAGAAAAATTCAACTCTCATAAAAGCAGGTATGATTGAGAACTACCTATCTTTTATCTCTGAAGGAATAGTGAGGTTTTATATCCCGAAAGAAGAAACCGACCTAACATTTGGATTTCTATTTGAAAACGAATTTGTAACTGCATACGATTCTTTCATTACACAAACTCCTTCACTCTATCAAATCGAAACACTAACAAAAACCACTCTGTGGAGAATATCTTATAAAGATCTTCAAGAAGTTTATAAGAAAACTGAAAGTGGAAATCTTATTGGAAGAACAATGGCCGAAAACATGTATTTAATAAAGTCGAAAAGAGAAGTTTCCTTGTTAAGTAAAACAGCTGAAGAACGTTACTTGGACTTATTCTTAGAACGTCCTGAATTATTAAAACAGATTCCACTAAAATACATTGCTTCTTATATTGGTGTTACACCCCAAGCCTTGAGCCGAATACGTAAACGAATTACTTAACTTAGGTTCATTGTCTACTTTAAAATCATTTACAAACTTTGTAAGCGAATTAAAATGAAGACCATATGAAACCCTTAATAGTACTTTTATCCACTTTTATAATTGCTATTTTTACAGTTAAAATCGTTACCACAGCATATGACTTTACATTATCAGCTAGGATAGCAATGTCCGTAATGTTGTGTTTTACCGCAATTGGACATTTTGTTTTCACCAAGGGAATGGCAATGATGATCCCACAATTTATTCCGTTCAAAACAAATCTTGTTTATATGACAGGATTTCTTGAAATTCTTATAGCAATTGGACTACTTGTCCCCTATTCTAAAACAATTAGTGGATGGACTTTGATTCTTTTTCTATTCGTAATGTTACCGATGAATATTTATGCATCCATTCATCAAATAGATTATCAAAAAGGAACATTCGGCGGAAATGGACTTTCTTATCTTTGGTTTAGAATTCCTTTACAATTCCTATTTATTGTTTGGACTTATTTTAGCTCAATTCGAATACTGTAAAGAAAAAACTACTTCATAACTAAATTTATAAAGATTTCTTTACAATTTAAGGTAACATTTTCTTCTACTGGGATACATATATTAAATGTTAGGCAATAGCAAATCAGTATGAAGAATATCGATAAACTAAAAAATGTACTGGATTTAATAAAAAACGAAATTTATGCATTAGATTATCCAGAAAATGATATAAGAATAGCGTACTTCGAAAATCTTTATTCTATCATCAATGAGTTTTATTTAGGAAAAGTATTTTTTGAAATTAGTACCGAAATAAAAAATGGTAATATCAAATTTGATGCTGAAATCATGGACCTACAGCCCCATATTTTAAAAGTCTATGAAGTCGCTGACATCCCATTATTATCAAATGGATTTCATAATGACCTTAATCGTAAACTATTTGTTGATTCCTTTACCAATTTTGAGGTAACCATAGATTTATGTTTTGAGAATTTAAAGACAGATGCAATTACAAAAGCTATAGTAACAGATTTAAATACTAGACTTATTAAACTTATTGAAGAGTCTCATAAAAAAGAAGAGATCATTAATCAACTTGTAAAAAGTTCTTTTATTCCTTTACTAAGAAAATTTAAGTTTCTTTCTAAGAGACGAGATAACTGTTATGGAGAGAACTACGCAGAGGATCTAAAATTCATTAGTTTTTGTGGCAAACTAAGAAACTGTGTGCTCCATTCTGCTGGATATTATAAAGGTAAATATTATGAATATGAATTTGAAGATGTAAAGTTTATATTTAAAAATGATGAGTTCTTGGAGATGCTTGGTGAAAATGATTATATATTTCTTAAAATAAATGAGCGATTAACTTATATAGCAAGTCAACTATTCAATTGTTTAAGTGATATCGAATTTTTAAAATATCCAGATGATGGGTTTTAAAATAAGTAATATCTTAGAATAGATTAACAGTAATTCATTGTTCGTTCATATCATTATAAACGAATCAATACACTAATTATAAAAACTGTGGTGTTTTAAGTTTTATTTAGTTTTACAAGAAACATCCAAAAAACACTCTAAAAACTCATAAAGTAAAATTAAGAAATGACCGAAACTACCAATAAACTTGAACAATTATTGAAGAAAGGAATGGAATATGTAGAGATGATTTCAGAATTGGAACTTAGAGCTAAAGAATCTGCTGAAAAATGGTCAAAAAAAGAGATTTTAGGTCATTTAATAGATTCTGGAATCAATAACCTACAGAGGTTTACCGAAATTCAATTTGCAAACAGACCGTATAAGATTAAAAAATATAACCAGGGTGCTCTGGTACTGGCTAATGATTATCAAAATTCTGACACCAAAGAGATCCTCGAACTTTGGAATTCGATCAACATTAGAATTCTAAATATAATAAAGGCTCAAAAGAAAGAAACACTGAATTATAAAATTGAATTAGACCAAAATAATTTCTCTGATTTAAGGTTTTTGATGATGGATTATGTAGATCATTTAGAACATCATCTAGAACAAATAATGAATGAATAATATTGCAAAAACATGGATCAGGAAATACTGGATATAATTAATAAAGACTTTGCGTTAGATTTCAGAGAATCTGTAATAAAAGAACTTTCATCTCTTGAATTGAAACATGTTATGGCCGAATCGGAATATAACTTAAAAAATACTAGAATGTCGATTCTATACATAGCAAAAGGTAATGTAGATGAAGTTATAGAACTGACCAAACGGGCTAAAATTGATTTTCGAGATATCATTATGTGGGCCACTCAAGAAAAGAAATCAAAGGATACCTGAAAAGTTATGCTTATCTAAATTTATTTGAGTACAACATCCATCTAGTTAATCTTAGCTATCTTGTATCTTTACATAGGTTATATTTTTAAATTACGTTAATAATTTCCGCAACATCAAAAAACATCTACTATGATCAGAGTTATTCCACTACTACTCCTACTACTCATAACATACAGCTGTACGGAGGTAAAAAAAGAAGATGAAAAAAATGCAGAGTTGATTGATTTAAAAAGCAAACTTGATAGTTTAAGAACAATATTCCATAAAAAGCAAGATCTTGAAAATGATCAAATTGCAACATTTCTAACATTTCAAAATGCAAATGCAGAACAGGCTATGAATTTTTATATAGCATTGTTTGACAATTCTAACATTATTAATACAAAGCGCTGGGGAAAAGAAGGGCCGGGAAAAGAAGGAACAATAATGCATGCCACGTTTAATCTAAATGGTGCATTGTTTATGTGTAGTGATAGTCCAGCCATACATGAATGGGGATTTACACCAGCAGTATCAAATTATGTAGAATGCAAAAACGAGGAAGAACTTCAGCGTTTATTTATAAAACTATCTGAAAATGGAAAAGTTATGATGCCTTTGAACAATTACGGCTTCAGTCAAAAATTTGGATTTGTCGAAGACCAATTTGGAGTTTCATGGCAATTGAATTTACAATAACATGAACCAGAGGAATGAAAATACCAAAAATAAAAGGGATAATCGATAGACGAATTTTAATTAATTATCGGGTAGATAAAGAAGTTTTGGAAAACTATTTGCCAAAGCCTTTTAAACCCAAATTAGTGAAAGGAAAAGGAATTGTCGGAATTTGCCTCATTCGATTAAAAGAAATTAGACCAAAGGGATTACCAAAACAAATCGGAATTTCCTCTGAAAATGGTGCCCACAGAATCGCAGTAGAATGGCATGAAAATGGAAAGTTGCGCGAAGGAGTTTATATTCCCAGAAGAGATACTTCTTCTAGACTAAACTCTCTAGCAGGAGGAACAATTTTTCCAGGAGTACATCATCTTGCACAATTTAAGGTTGATGAAGCAAATGGAAATTACAATGTCGCCTTTGTTAGTGATGATGACACTACTTTATCCATAGAGGCTTGTGAGACTCCGAAATGGAATGAAGAAAGTGTTTTTGATGATTTAAATTGTGTCTCCGATTTTTTTGAGAATGGTGCTGTTGGCTATTCTCCGGACAATGATGATTTCGACGGAATAGAATTAAAAGCATACAATTGGAAAGTTTCTCTTTTGGATGTAAAAAATGTTCAATCCAGTTTTTTCGAGAATGAAAATATCTTCCCAAAAGGCTCTGTGAAGTTTGACAACGCACTTTTAATGAAGGATATTGAACACGAATGGATAGGATTAGAGAAAATCAAACCTAATAGCCATATACAATAAAATCCACTATTCTTGTAATTAAAAATTTGGTTAATCGAATGAAAAAAACGCTCATTCTACTTTTATCGATCATTATTTTTTCCTGCAAGAAAGAAGAAAGAGGTTTTCATGATTATCTAAGAAGTCTGGACACTCTAGTGCTTCCGCAAAAGTTCAGCCTTAATTCTAGGATGAATCCTTCAAAAAACCATGATTCAATTCTATTTAAAAAATACAAACATCGTTGGACTCATGCTCCCTATGGGATTGCTTTTAACAATGAAAGAATTGTTGGTATAATCGAATATTCAATAGCAGATAATGGACTAGCTCCTTTTTTAATAACCTTCGACAATAATGGTAACAAAATCGATTCTCTTAATATATTAGGAAATTCTAGTTTTGGTATGAAAGGACAAACATTGGAAAGTGCAATCTTGGATACCAACTTAAAATTAGTTGTAATAGATTCTTCTAAATCATGGCAAATCGATATTAACGAAAATAAGATCGCAAATACCACAGAATTAAAGGTGTCAAAAACCACATACAAAATTCTAAAAAATGGGAAAATCAAAAAAATGAAGTAACATTTTGTCTTACTAAGACACAAATAATAAATGTTATCACTCTGTCTATTTTTATCAGAATTATATGAAAAAAACTATATTAATTTTTATAGCACTACAAATAGGAATAACTGCTTATAGTCAAGAGGAAAAAAGGTTTGAACCTGGATCTGAATTAATAGAAAAGACTATAATCTCACAAATTAATCCTAAAAGCAAGATTTTATTTATCTTTAAAGATGATACGCATTTAGTAAATTTTTATGAAGATTTAGAAAAAAAGATAAAAAAGCGATTCAGAAAATCAAAACATAAAATTAGTTTCAATTATGAATTAACATCGAGTACGCCTCTAGAATCTGATCTAAAGTCCACTCCTCAAAAAAAATATGATCAGATAGATCATGACTATATTTGTATCATTTCGATTTCTAGCATTGAAGGATGGGATGATCATTTACTCGAAGAAAGAAAACAAAGTTATTATGTGAATATAAAAATGAGTAAAACAGGTACAAATATAATTTGTGTTTCTGGTAAAATTAAAGTGCATAGTACTTTTGTTATAAGTACTCAAAACCTCAATACAAGTGAACTCATATATAAACTAATTAATTTATAACTCTTATTACTAACCCAATCTGAGCAAAAGCTTATAAATACAGATTTCTGTAAAATCTCAGGACTGTATAATTAACTAAATAACTAAACGTTAGATTCATGAGTATAATTTGTATCCATTAGTAATACTCGTTATAAAGCCAAAAACATGAAAACAGTTTTTTTACGATTACCCGAATTCTATTTTATCACATTAGCAATTTTAGTTGGATATTCACCGCCTTTTTACATTCATCCAATTTTTATTGGAGTGATAGGAGTTCTGATTCTTCAAATAGTATACAAAAAAAGAGTCTTGGGAATAACTTTAGGATCTCTATTCTTTCTAATAAACATCTATTTCTTCGGAGCTTTACTTTCTGAATTTCGTGAATTTACAGAATTTAATAATCAGGCAAAACAACTAATTTTTGTTGGTTTAGGAATTTGGATTGCGAATTTTATTTTTTCATCAACTATGATTTATAAATACGCTAAAAACAATAGAAAAGAAGAGTTTGTACTAAAAGAACAATCATAATTATATTGGAAATAAAACTATACAACAGCATCTATTTCATAAGATTCATAAAATCTAGTAGGATAAAATTGTAACACTTTATCAAAATTAGTTGCCAATATTAAAAAGTAGATATTTTATGAAATTAAAGTCTTTGAAAGTTGGATCAGTAATTATTACTCCTAAAATATTGATATCAACATTTGGTGCTCTTTTTATTTTAGGTATGGGAATTGGAGCAACAGTTCCCTCATCAAACAACTCTAAATTTGCACTATTCATTTGTACACTTATTAGTTCAATAAAGATTATGTATGCTTTTTCAAAACCAAAAAACAAGAAAGCTACTAATGATTAATTTATTATCCCTTTTTGTTTCTATTTTAAGCACTTAATATGAGATAATAAAATGAATAAACGAGTAATATCATTTCTGTTATTTATAACAGTATGCGTATCCTGTAAAACTTCGGAAAACGAAAAGAATAAAACGTTCAATAAACTCGAAATTGCTTCACAATATTATAAAGCATTAGATCAATCTGATAGTACTAAGATGATTTCGCTAGTCGGAGATAGTATTGTGATCAGAGAAAATGAAGATAACTATGAAGAACGTTTTTCTTGCCAGAGATATAATACTTGGTTAGCATGGGAATCTGTTTTTGATCCAACCTACAAAATCCTTGAAATGAAGGAAGCAAAAAATATCGTTACTGCAAAAGTTTCCAAAACCGATAAAAGAATCTTTTTTCTTACCCAAGAACCTGTAGTTTGGGTAGAAACTTTACAGTTTGATCAAAACAGAATAGTAAAAGTGAATCGAATTGAATATGAAGTTTTTAATATCGAAAAGTTTGTAAAAAACAGAGATTCGCTAGTACAGTGGATTGATAAACATCATAAAGAACTAAGTGGCTTTCTGTATCCGCAAACAAAATCCACAGGAATAAAATATCTAAAAGCGATTGAGTTATATAACAAAGAAAAGGGATCTTATTAATAATAATGAGTTTAAAGTTTTCTGATTATCTAGCATACATTAAAATCATGTAAAACAGAATTTTAAAATTGTAAGATCCTTTGCCTCCTTTATTTAATTCCCATTATTATTTTAGCAAATAGAAAAACAAATACTTTAGATGGTTACCTCTAACCCTATTTTATTTACTATTATCTGCGTATTGGCGCTACAGGCAATGATACTAAGTGGATTGATTGCTTTTAAAAAACCAAAACGGTTAGCAAACATTTTTTTATCCCTATTAGTATTCTTTTATGCGCTAATGGTTATTAATATTGTAGTAGTGAATGTATTAAAAGACTATGAATTACTATACGTATTTAGATATATTCAAATGGAAATGCTCTATGGTATCGGTCCCTCTCTTTATTTCTATACAAAATGTATCAGTGATCCCAAATTTCAATTTAGAAAAATACACTACCTACATTTTCTTCCTTTGCTATTAGAGTTCATTTTCTATAGAACCTCAATCTACAGGATTGGATCCAATGGACTTTACTTAGAAGAACTTCCCTCCTATTCGTATGTTTATCTAACGCAACAATGGTTGGGTGTAATTTCGATCTTACTATATAGTTTTATATCATTAGGAATATTGATCAAATACCAAAAACGGCTCAAAGATTACTATTCTAAAATTGAACAACTATCCTTAAAATGGTTACAAGCACCCATTATTATTTATGCCAGTTATCATATCCTGTATAGAATAATTACAGAAGTGGATCGGTTTGTTTTTGATAAAAGTCTTCGAGAATATTACTTCCTACCAAATTTTGCCGTATTAGCAGCGATAACTTGTTGGATAGGTTTTAAAGGATATATTCAAAAAGAGCGCGAAATTATTCGGGTACAACCAATTGATAAGAAACCTCAAAAAACACCCTCAGAAAAAGATGAAGCTTTTCTTTCAAAACTTAATCATTTGATGCAACATGAAAAACCTTATCTCAATCCAGATCTTAATCTTAATTCTTTAGCGGATTTATTAGGAATAAAACCTAAACAACTGTCTGCAAAAATTAATCAAAATTGCAATCAAAATTTTTACGATTTAATCAATTTATATCGTGTAAAAGAATTCCAAAATCGTCTACAGTCACCGGAGCAAGATAAGTTATCATTACTGGGACATGCATTTGAATGTGGATTCAATTCGAAATCAACTTTTAATCATGTTTTTAAAAAATTTACACAAATGACTCCAAGTCAATATCTTAAAAACACAAAAAACAAGTCCTAATAGAAGCATTAGGACGATTGAAGTAGTTTATTTCCATAATATTGCTCCCTAAAATTATTTACATTCATGAAATTTATAACTACTCTTGTCTTTATCATCCTAAACACTTGTTTGACCTATGGACAATCTAAATTTTCAAAAAAACAAGTCCTAAACGATCTTGATTATCTTAAGAAATCACTAATTACTACTCAGTACAATTGTTATCATACGATTACTGAAGAAGCTTTTGAAAAAGAATATCATAAAATTAAAAATAAGATTACAAATGATTCTTTAAGCCTTTTAGAAACTACTCGTTTATTACAGCAAGTACCTGCATTATTAAACAATGGACATACTAGAATTTCTTTTCCTGTTCAGTCTTACATCAATTATGCTCAAACAGGAGGTACCATATTTCCGTTAGAAGTAGCCATTGAAAAAGGTAAAGTCTTGGTAAGAAAAAACTGGTCAAAAAACTCAGACATAAAGATTGGAGATCAACTTATAAGCATTAATAATCAGCCGATTCAAAAAATTTTAGAAACAATATATCCACAAATTGCTGCTGAACGTATATACTTTAAAAATGCACAATTAGAATTTCTAACGCTTCCAAGATTCTATTGGTTAACTTTTGGAGAACAAAAAATGTTTGAAGTTGAAATATCAAGAAACGATAGCGTTTCTACTTATAAACTAGCTTCTATAAAAGCCTTGGAAGAATATGAGACAAAACGTGATGATATCATAAAACGCGATAGAAATATTAAATTTTTATCTAGTTCCACAGCCTATCTTAGACCTGGTGAATTTGGAGGAGATGAGGGTCAATATCGTAAGTTTGTTGATAGTGCTTTTACAGAAATAAAATCCAAAAAAAATAAAAACCTCATCATTGATTTAAGAAATAATCCTGGCGGTGATGATTCCTTTAGTGACTACTTGGTATCATATATTGCTAACCAACCCTTTAAATGGTGTTCTAAATTTCAACTTAAGACCAGTGCTTTACTAAAAGAACATGTGAGAAAAACCAAGGATACAACCACATCGTATTGGAAATCTACCTTACTACATGAGGATGGTGAAATATACGAATATGACTTTGGGTTTTATCAACCACAACCCAAGAGTAAACGTTTCCATGGCAATGTTTACGTATTGGTAAATCGCCAATCCTATTCGCAATCTACAGTAACAGCAGCCCAGATACAAGATTATAATTTTGGAAAAATTGTAGGTGAAGAAACTGCAGAGTATCCGAATCTGTATGCTTCTATTTTTAACTATCAATTACCAGAAACAGGAATCAGTGTAGACATCGCAAAAGGAAAAATACAACGCGTTAGTGGTCTGGATAATAATAAAGGTGTTATTCCAGATATTTATGTACAGGATTATTTATTAGATGAAAAAGATGAAATACTCGAACAACTTTTAAAACAAATAGACTTGAAAAAATAAGTTTGATCTCGTAAAAAAGCCAAAAAGAGAATGCTATTTTCTTTCTCTTCATAGTATATTGCCGTTCCTAATAACCTCGTTAATCTTTCAAAAAACTTCTCAGATGAAAAAGACTTTATATGATTTAACCAAAGATGAATGGAACACTCTTTTTCCTATTGAACTAGTAGATCATAATCCCAATTGGAAATCTCTGTATCAAGATGAAAAAGAAAGGATTCTAAATACTGTTGGAAGTGAAAAGATTTTACGAATAGAACATTTCGGAAGTTCATCGATCCCCAGCATAAAATCTAAACCTTATATCGATTTGATGATAGAAATCCCTAAAGAATTACTATTTAATGAAGACCTTATCAACCAATTTACGCAACTAGGTTATTCACATTTTGTAGTTCCTGCTAGAGAAAACATCGAAGCGTATTCATCCTTTGGAAAAGGTTATAATCTAGAGGGAGCAAATGAGCAAATTTTTCATATTCATATGTGCCCTAAGGACAATATCATGTGGCAACAAATCGACTTTAGGGATTATCTAAATGCCAATCCCGAAAGAGCAAAAGCGTATGAAAACTTAAAAATTGAACTGGCTGCTAAATATAAAAATGACAGAGGTTCGTATGTGCTTGGAAAAACAGATTTTGTAAACGAAACTTTAGAGATTATTAAACAACATGATCTATCCTAAAACAATTAATTCTATGTTATAAGAAAAACATGAGTAAATAGGGTAACATTTTATAAGGTTTTGATACCTATAGAAATAGTGCATATTAACAAATTAAGCGATGAAAATTAAGTCATTCTTACTTCTACTACTGATTACAACTCTTCTAAGCTGTGATACCAAACTATCTAGTCAAGATTTTCCTATTATACTTCAGGAAACACCCAAACAATGCGGACCAGTTTGTTTAAAAATGGTTAGTCAATATTTTGGAAAAGATATCGCTTTAAAGGAATTAGAAGAACTATCCGGTATGCAAAATAATGGGACAACATTGCTTGGATTAAGCGAAGCAGCTCAAAGTATTGGTTTAAAAAATTTAGGTGTAAAAATTTCATTTGATCAATTAGCAAACGAAGTTCCTTTACCTGCAATTATTCATTGGAACAATAATCACTTTATTGTTGTTTATAAAGTAAATAAAGACACTATTTGGGTTTCAGATCCTGCTCTGGGAAAAATTAAGTACACTAAAAAAGAGTTTTGTAAAGGATGGTTATTTAGAAAAGCCTCTTCTTCGAATGAGGGTATAGCTCTACTTCTTGAAAAAACAGAAGACTTTTAGACGCAAAATATCGAGTGAATTATACAAATTACATTTTCCTCAATCGACAAAAAACATGGAGATACTGATTACGAAGGGTAAAAATAGAAATACCCTTACTTGCAAAAGAAATGATGGAACATGGACAAGTATAAACTTAGGGCCCGATATTCCCAACCATGATCTTGCGCATTATGTTGTAGAAAAGGAATTTGATCTACAACATGGATTTTATGGGAAAATAAAATCCGGAATGACAATAGAACAGCTTTCTGATAAAGAAATCATTAAAACCTTAGAAGCAGAAACTTGGTTGTCTGAAATCATGGCAAGAAATCTACAAGCTATTGGTTCTGGAGCTTCTAATACTGATCAATTTATCCAATTAACAGCATGGGAAGCTCGAAATATGGATGGAATTAGTATTCCTCATATGAAGTTATCTCAAATTGAAAAAATGAAAATAGACTTTGATCAGCTTTGTAAACAATGGGATGAAATACCTCAGCAAGGAACGTTACAATTATTCTTTTAATAGACCTGCGTTCTTAAACTTTTAAATGCTTTAGTAATCATCATCGTCTGACTTATATAATGTTTAGTAAACTCATCTGGATAACTTGACTTAAAATCGAATCATAAAAAAATAATACTTTTTTCTAGCTATGCTTATGAATTACACAAAGACCATATACAGTATAATTGGAGATAGTTTTATCGTACTTTGTTTGTGCTACTTATGGAATAAAAAATAAAAATGGATACATAATAAGGATTGTTAAAACCTACTGTATTCATAACCAAAAGTATATGAACACCTAAATCATTACATTTGTTTTAAATGAACAGATAATGTTTAAGGTATCAACGTAATACGATCCATAACTCATTAAAACAAATGAAAAACACTGAAAATCCAATCGCTATTTTCTCCAAATGGTTTAACGAAGAATGTGAGCTAACCAAAGTAAAGATACCTTCTGCAGTATGTCTATCTACCATGGGAATTGATAATTTTCCAAATGCTAGGTTCGTTTCTTTCAAAGAGATTGTTGACAACTCTTTTATCGTTACAGGCCCACTAGACTCTAGGAAAGGAATTGAGATCAATAATAACAACAACGTAGCTATTACTTTTTGGTGGGCAGAAACAGAAAGACAAATAAGAGTTCAGGGGATTGCTACTACTATAAATAGTAAATTAGCAGATAGGTATTTCGAAGAAAGAAACATAAACGCTAAGGCTGTATCTTCTATCTGCGAACAAGGAAAAGAACTGGATAACGCAGCATTACTTGAAAAGAATATAGAAGATAAAGTTGTAGAAGGAAAAAGAATCGATCGACCAAGCAACTGGGGTGGCTTTTCTATTAAACCCATACGAATTGAATTTATGGAATTTAAAGAAACAAGATTCCATCATAGAAAACTGTACGAGTTTCATAATGGTATATGGAGTATGAAACAATTACAGCCATGAAAACAAAATAAAATCAACAAGTCTTCAATAAAAAGATACATAAAATATAGATTGTAAATGCTAGAAAACAAATTTTCAACAATTACAACCGATAGACTGCTGCTCAGGGAAATAGTTGATTCTGATCTAGAAAACATTTATAATGGTCTTTCTAATCCAAAAATCACTCAATATTATGGAGTTAGCTATAACAGTTTAGAAGCTACAAAAGAGCAGATGACTTGGTTCGCGGATAAAAAACAACTATGGTGGGCAATTTGTGATATTAATACCAAAGTATTTTATGGAGCAGGTGGATTAAACGATATAGATGATCAAACCAAAATAGCAGAAATTGGACTTTGGTTACTTCCAGATTTTTGGGGTAAGGGCATTATGAAAGAAGTTCTGCCATTGATCTGTAATTATGGATTTAAGCACTTATTGCTAAACCGAATAGAAGGGTTTGTAGAATCCAATAATAAAAACTGTAAAAGAGCAATGGCTAAGCTTGACTTTAAACTGGAGAAAACCGTTCCTGATTTTGAAATTAAAAACGGTAAACCAATTAGTATTGATATCTATACTAAAACCAATTAATAGAAGCTAAATCTAAATACTGTTTATAATACCTAGCTGTATTTTTCTGATTAATGTATATTGCTGCTGGTAATTCTTTTTCATTAATTCCATATAAAACGAAAAAAAACTCAATAATCAATTCTCATTCGCACATTACATGAAATACAAAAACACTTCCTTAAGTTTCCACAAGTATTATTGCTGTTTAGCTTTTATTTTTTTCTTCAATCTAGCTTTTGGTCAATCCTCTAACACGCAGCAAATGGAGTTATTAAACTTTATGACTGGAGAATGGATAGGTACTAGTACCATTTATGAAAATGGAAAAGTCACCAAACAAGGATCAGCATATCAACATATTTCCTATGACCTGGAAAAAAGTATTTTGGTCATCAAATTAAATAGTGAATTTCTACAATTACATACTATAATTTATTATGATGAAAAAGATAACACATATTACTATTATCCTTTTTCGAAGCGAGGTGTAAGAAAATATCCTGCTGCATATGAAGACGGAAAGTTGATTGTAAATAGTAGTGAGACCAATAGATTTATTTTTGGAAGAACCAAAGAAGGTGGTTTTCGCGAATACGGAGAAAAATTGGTCGACGGTAAATGGGTTAAATATTTCGAAGATAATTTTAAAAACACACAATAATAACAACATACATGAAGAAAATTTTAACCATATTCTTTGCTCTCATCACCATGGTAACTTACTCACAAACAGATAAAAAAGCATTCGTTTATGGTGGTCAAATAACGAAAGAATTTATAAAATATACTGCTAGCATTACAAATAAGGAGAAGCCTAAAATATGCTTTTTACCTACAGCTACCGCAGATAATCAACGATATATAAATTATTGGTATGAACTATGCTCTGATTTAGATATTAAACCCAAAGTAATGACTGTATGGATCAATTCTTCTACACAAAAACAAACTTTTGAGGAGATACTACTAGAAATGGATGCAATTATTGTTGGTGGAGGAAATACACTTAATATGCTTGCCATCTGGAAAGCCCAAAAAATCGATGCAGCTTTACAAAAAGCATATGAAAAAGGAATTGTAATGGCTGGAGGCAGTGCAGGTTCATTATGCTGGTTTAATGCAGGGACTACCGATTCCAGACCAAAAGAACTTACCATTGTAAAAGGATTGGGCTTTCTAAATTATAGTCACTGCCCTCATTATCATTCCGAAAAATCAAGAAAACCGCTTTATCATAAAAATATACTAGACAAAAAACTAACCAATGGATATGCCTGTGATGATAGATCTGGAATTTTGTTCATCAATGGAAAAGTAAAAAATAGTGTTTCTCTGGACTCTGAATCTTTTTCTTATTACGTTTATGAAGAAAACGGTAAGATCATAGAAGAAAAACTACCTACAGAAATCATACGATAAGTAGTTTTATATAACTTTTTGTATATTTTACCAGATCATTGTATCAATTTGAAAGGAAAAATATCCAAGGATACTTAAAGAGATAACATTATGGCAACAACACCAGAACACGATGCTCGCGTTGCAAAAATAGTATTTGCTTCTATATATCCTCATTATCTGAATAAAGTAGAGAAAAAAGGAAGAACAAAAGAAGAACTACATCAAGTAATAGAATGGTTAACGGGTTTTGATGAAAAAAAGCTTCAAGAATTAATTGATGAAAAGGCTACGATTGAAACATTTTTTGAGAAAGCAACCCTACATCCAAACGCTCACCTAATCAAAGGAGTTATCTGCGGCTATAGAATAGAAGAAATCGACACTCCTTTAACTAAACAAGCTAGGTATATGGATAAACTTATAGAAGAGTTAGCAAGAGGAAAGAAAATGGAAAAGATCCTTAGAACAGCATAATCTTATTCTTTAATAATGTAATCAATAGGATCATAAACGTCTAAGTATTTATTAGTAACAAGATAATACCTACTCTAAAAATACTTCTATCTTAAGAAGATACTACTCCTCCACTCTTATGCACAAAGTCAAAAAATTCTCACCAGAACTGAACAAAGTATACTTTATAGAAAGACATACATTATTTCATATTTTATCGGGTAATGGTAGCATTCAAGTTGATTTTAAGAATTACTTTGACTGGCAAGAAAAAGCAATCTTTTTAGAGAAAGGACAATACATCAAATTCTTATCAGATACATTTGAAGTTCGGAAAATCGAATTTTCTAATGATGAAAAATTTTATAATAATGATGTTAGGGTATTATTTAAACATCTTATATCCCTTGGGTATATCGACTTGATAGAATGTGATGAATGCAATAGTTTTTTATCAGAATCTGCTTTAACGGATAACTCTTCAAACATTATTGATATATCCTCTAAACAATGGTATTGGCAGAATCCTTTTAAAGCTAATAAAGAAGAATATCAAATTATTTTTGATATAAAAGATGTAATAGACCTGGAATACGCAAATAATCTTACTGGCCAAGATTTGGTAGGTCTTATCAATGAGAATGGTTATAATGCGCAAGCTTTGGTTAAAAATAAAGTTGGATTATCTATAAAGAACTTAATAAGTTCCAAACGCTTGCAAGAAAGCCAGAAACAAATTGCTTTTACGGATAAAAATATTCAGGAGATTTCTTATGATCTGGGTTTTAAAGATGATGCCTATTTCAATAGAGTATTTAAAAAATCTACTGGACAAACTCCAAAGCAATTTCGAGAAAATTTCGATTTTGAAAGACGGGATGTATTTACTCAGGATATTTTAGAACTTCTTCAAAAATATCATACTACCGAAAGATCATTAGAATTTTATGCCGATAAAATGAACCTTTCGATTAAGGCACTTTCAAATAAAGTAAAATCCAAAATGAATATCACTATTGGTCAATTAATTCGATTAGAGCTTGTGAATACTGCTAAGTTTATGTTGCTTGAAGACGAATCTATTACCGCTGTTTCGCACACTTTAGGTTTTGAAGAACCTAACCACTTCACTCGATTCTTTAAACACTACTCAGGAATTACTCCTTCAGACTTTAAATCTAAAAAGTACAATTCGTAGTCCTTTTTTGGTAACATTTTTACTTGAAATCTGCTTCATCTTTGCAGTGTATTAATCATTTAAATAAACAAAAAGATGAATATTAAAGAACAAGTACAAAAAATGGATGCAATTGTATCAAAAGGTGCAATTGTAGAAGCAGTAAAAGAATTTTTCGCACCTGATGCTATCACTTCTGATTATGGCAACGGAGGAACAACAGGCAAACCAGCAATGATCGAAAAAATGGAAGGCTTTGCGGGATCAATTGCCAATGTTAACGGAATAGAACATCATTATACGATCGCGGATGGTAATGTATCAGCGTCTGAATTTACTTTTGATTTTGACATGAAAGATGGTAGTAAAATCTACTGGCATGAAATCATTCGAAGAGTTTGGAACAACGACGGAAAAGTAATTAGAGAAGAATACTTTAACGCAGCATAAGCAAAAACACACAACATTAATATTTAAACAAAAAATTATGAAACTTATTAAATTATCAATCATTTTAATCGCTTTTTTAGGAACTTCTTTAGTAACTGCTCAAGATAAAAAGGCTAATAATATAGATAATAGTAATATCGCTTTACAAGGATACAGTCCAGTTTCCTATTTGGACTTAGGATTAGCACAACGAGGGAATAAACAATTCAAATCTAAATATCAAAAGGTGGTATATTATTTCACATCTGCAGATCAGAAAAAGCAATTCGATAAAAATCCTTCTAAATATTTACCAGCATATGGAGGGTTCTGCGCCTTTGGAACCTATGCAGGTGCTAAATTTAGAGTAGACCCTACAAAGTTTATTGTAAAAGATGGTAAGTACTTCCTTTTTCTTAACAATGTAGAGTTAGATGCTAAACAACTATGGCTGGCAGAAAACAATCATAATAAACTGAAAAGTACGGCAGATAAAAATTGGGCCAAATTAAGTAAAACGCATAATTAAGGATTGGTTCCTTTTCATGAGAATAACGGTTTAGGTAGTTACTTAAACCGTTATTTGTTTTTGAGAATTAACTAAAAAGTAAAAACTATATTTATATGTTTACAATAGAAAATTAAAAAACATAATATAAAACTTTACAAAATGGAAAATCTTCTGGTTATAGCTATCTTCTTTATCGTAGGAGGTGTTTTCATTTATATCGGATATTATTTCCGAAATAAAAATATTAGAATTGAAAGTAATGGGGTTAAAACAAAAGCAACAATCATTGATTTTGTAGAAAAAAGAAGTAAAGATTCTGATGGATACACCAGTACAATGTACTATCCGATTGTGAAATTTTATGACACCAATGGAATAGAAAAAATCCAAGAACTTGATTATGGTACTAGTTTTAAAAGTTCTAAAAAAAATATGGATATTATCTATTTAAAAAAGAATGACACCTATGAAATAATCATTAATAATAAATTTTGGAAAACCTATTTTCCTATGATCTTTATTGAAATGGGCTATTTCTTTTGTATAATAACGTTGATTTTTTATTTATATCTTATATAGTAGTAATCGCTATTATATTCTAAAAGTTTTGATTACCGAAATAAAACATATACAGTTGATATAATAATTAAACAGCATCCGAAATACTTTGGTTTAAGTATAAGTAAAATACAGCTATGCATCTTGATACATCTAAAATATCATCATTTTTTGAAACGGAATATCCATTAAACAAACATGGATTAAGGGAACTGTTGGATTTATTTAGTATCAAAAAAATAAAAAAGAACACACAAATTCTTACCGAACATAAAGAAGAAAGGCAACTTCGGTTTTTGAATAATGGTGTCATTAGAGAATACTATTCATCTAGTAACCGGGAAACGAACATTAATTTTTATACCAAACCACAATTTATTACCGATTTATCATCTTTTATTCATGATACTAAAACCAAAAAAAATCAAGAGACGTTGACTGATATTGAGTTATTGGTAATTGATAAAATTCCATTTAGACAACTGCTGCAAAAATACGAATGTGGAAAATCATTTATTGATCTGTCTTTTCAAAAACTACTAAAACAAAAAGAACTTTTTGAATATAATAGAATAACCAAATCATCGGAAGAATTGTATAATGAATTACTTATTTACAAACCAAATTGGTTACAAACCATTCCTCAATACCACATTGCTTCTTACTTAAACATTACTCCTGAAACATTAAGTAGAATCCGAAGACGAATTTCTTGATTCAAATCAATGAAATCAAATAATTAGCACTTTAATTTTATCTTTTTAAAATATGAAGTCATGAAAATACATCATCTCAGGAATGCTACAATGGTAATTGAGACTAAGGATAAAGTTATTTTAATAGACCCAATGTTGGGTAAAAAAGGAACAGCCGGACCGTCTTTTACGTTCTTTAGATATAAACCCAAACGAAATCCTATTCTAGATCTACCCGAGAACGCAATGGAAATAGTACATAAAACAACACATTGTTTGCTAACACATTTACATCCTGATCACTTAGATAAAGCGGCAGAACAATTTCTAAAATCAAGAAACATCCCAATAATCTGCAGTGTTAAAGATGAAAAAATACTGCTTAAACGTGGACTAAACGTTTCACAAGTTATTAATTATTGGAAATCTTCAGACTTTTTAGGGGGCACTATAGAAGGAATTCCAGCCAGACATGGGTATGGATTCGTAGCAAAACCTATGGGAAATGTTATGGGTTATTACATACAGCTTCCGAATGAAAAAACAATTTATTTAAGTTCAGATACTATTTATACCCAAGCTGTTGATAAAGTACTTAAACAATACAAACCAGATATTAGTGTAGTGGCAAGTGGTAGAGCACAATTGGATCTCCTTCGACCTTTATTAATGACTATGGAAGATATTGTCAAATTTGTAAAAAATGCTCCCGATAAGGTAATTGCGAACCATTTAGAAGCAGTTAACCATTGTCCAATTACTAGAGAAGAACTAACTTCTGAATTATCAAAAAAAGGATTAATAGACAAAATATATATCCCGCAGGATGGAGAACTCATGGAGTTTTAGTAAACTTTGGTTGTAAACAAAGTATCCGTATTAAAAATACACTTTTAATCCTATCGATTTTATTAAAAAAATAAGCGCTGTATCTGATACAGCGCTTATTACTGATGTATAAAGCTACTACTTAGGCATTACAACATCACCAATCACATGAATCACTCCATTGGAAGCCATCACATCAGTTTTTACAATTGGACTATAATTCCCGTTTTGATCTTTTAACCAAATCTTTCCGTCCTTTTTGATAACTTTTAAGGTAGCACCACTAAGTGTCTTTAACTCAGCTTTGCCACCACCTCCTTTAAGTGCTTTTACCACAGCTGCAGCATCAATTTTTCCAGATACTACATGATAAGTAAGAATAGAAGTTAGTTTTCCCTTATTCTCAGGTTTTAATAAAGAATTAAGTGTTTTTGAATCAATTTTAGCGAATGCATCATTTGTTGGTGCAAATACAGTAAATGGTCCATCACCTTTTAACGCTCCAACAAGATCTGCAGCTTTTACAGCAGTTACTAATGTCGAAAAGTCTTTGACTGATGCTGCAACATCCACAATATCTTTTTTTGATTGTGCGAATACGGATTGAGATACTACGAATAAGAACAATGTTGATGCAATAAAAATTAGTTTTTTCATGATTTTATTTTTTAATAATTAAACATTTTTAAACGCGTTTTTCATTATCATATACACAAGATTGTTTCGTTTGGATGAGTTTGGATGAGATTTTTTTTAAATTTGAAGAAGCCAATAAATAAATGAAAGACGATTTAGAACTCATAAAAAAGTTACAGAATCAAGATACCCAAGCTTTGTCTAGGGTCTATGATCTCTATTCTGGAGCGATTTATGGTGTCATTTTACGAATGTGCAAAGACGAAGGTTTAGCACAGGATCTATTACAAGAAACTTTTATGAAAATTTGGCAAAAATCTAACACTTATGACCCTGAGAAAGGGAAGTTTTTTACCTGGTCCTATAGAATAGCAAGGAACATAACGTTAAATTCTTTAAGAAAAAAAGATGCTCTCCTCATCCAAACGGAAGATTTAAGTGTATATAAAGAAAGAAGTACTTCTGAAGCGGGAAAAGATATCACACAACTAGAAGGCTCCTTAAAGAGATTGGAACCTCATCATCAAAAAGCTTTAGAACTTGTATACTTTAATGGGCTTACACATAGAGAAGCTCATCAAGAAATGAACGTGCCTTTGGGAACATTTAAATCGTATATCAAACAGGCATTGAAAAAACTTAGGGAATCTTATAAAGAGGAACTTGGAATCGTATGGATTATTATTGAAATGATGAGATGATGGATAGGAATACAATAAAAGATACAGGAGTACTAGAACAATATCTACTGGGAGAACTTTCTGAAAAAGATTCTAGAGAGGTAGCTAAAATACTGAAAGAAGATTCGGAATTACAAGCGTACTTCCGAAAAATGGAAGATGACATGGAACAAATGGCTTTTGAAAATGCCATCTCACCTCCTACTCCTATCAAATCTAATCTTCTTAATGCTATAAAAACGAATAAAACGAATGAAGAAACCGTATTCCCTCTTCTACAAAAGAAAAAAGTCTCTTATCGTTTTGCTATTGCAGCAAGTCTTGCTGCACTATTTTTATGTACCTCAGGATGGTTATACAATGAGTGGAAAAATACCGAAGCTACTATTGTGACTTTGCAAAAAGAAACTACTGATCTACAAGACAGATTAGTAACCGTAGAAGATGATCTAAAGGAAACTGATAAGTGGTATCGAGCGATTAACAATCCAAAAGTAGTACAATTGGTACTTAAAGGAAATCAAAAATCTCCTTCTTCTTCTGCCGTAGCATATGTAAATCATCAGAATAAAGAAGTAATTCTTAATCCTCAAGGGCTTTCTAGATTAGATAATAGCAAAACATATCAGATGTGGGCGGATGTGGACGGAGAAATGATTGATATGGGCGTAATCGCACAAGATCAGGAAATGATCACCATGAAATATATTGAAAATGCAGCATCCTTAAATATTACTATCGAACCTGCTGGTGGAAATGACCATCCAACGGTGGAACAGCTAATTTCTAATGTGTACTTATAATTTAAATTTCTCTTCTTTAAATACATACCAACCATGAATCAAGCATTACAAACTATGATTAATAATATGCCTGAAAAAACAGGCAAATCATTGGAAGAATGGAAGTCTATTCTAAAAGACAAATCATTTGCTAAACATGGAGAAGCAGTGAAGTTTTTAAAACAAGAACACGGAGTAACTCATGGTTTTGCTAATACCATCGTAACTTTATCAAAGGAAGGAAATGAAACTACTGAAGATTTAGTAGCGAACCAATATAAAGGAAAGGAACAGTTAATTCCAATCTATGAGAAACTAGTTTCTGTAGTAGATTCCTTTGGTACAGATGTTACTAAAACTCCTAAAAAAACTAGCGTTAGCATTATCAGAAAAAGACAGTTTCTACTAATTAAACCAGCTACTAAAACAAGAATTGATTTAGGTTTCAAACTTAAAGAGAAACCAACTACAGATAGATTACTGGATTCCGGACCATTCGGAACAATGTGCACGCATCGAGTACAATTACAATCCGTAGAGCAAATAGACCAAGAGTTAATCAGTTGGATGCGAGAAGCTTATGATATATCTGTTTAGGTTAAAAACGTATATAGTTTTAAAAGGTATTGATATTTAAGAGGGAACATAATTAGTATCTTCGTCCAAGGCTAATCTTACTATAATTATGAATGCACAAAGTCTTATCGATACGGCAGCTAAAATCTCCTCTTATATCCATAGAACTCCAATATTAACTTCCAGACTTATAAATAATATTGCTGGGGCCGAAATTTATTTTAAGTGTGAAAATTTTCAGCGGATGGGAGCCTTTAAAATGCGTGGAGCCACACACGCAATCTTGCAACTTTCAGACGAACAAAAAGCAAAAGGAGTTGTTACACATTCCTCTGGGAATTATGCACAAGCGTTATCTCTGGCTGCTCAAAGCTTAGGCATTACAGCATATATTGTTATGCCTTCTAACGCACCACAAGTTAAAAAGGATGCTGTTAGAGATTATGGAGGTCATATTATAGAATGTCCTCCTACTCATAAAGATAGAGAAGAAACTGCAAACAGGATACAAGTAGAAAAAGGCGCTACTTTTTTGCACCCTTATAATGACCATAATGTAATATTAGGACAAGGAACTGCAGCGTTGGAATTATTAGAAGACCATTCAGATCTTACTTATATCTTCGCTCCTGTTGGTGGAGGTGGACTTATTGCTGGAACTTCTTTAGCGGCCCATTATTTTGGTACTAATTGTACCGTAATTGGTGGAGAACCCTTTGAAGTAGATGATGCATATCGTGCATTACAAAGTGGAACTTTAGAAATTAATGAAACTACTAATACAGCTGCAGATGGACTTAAAATGCCATTAGGAGATCTTACCTTTCCTATCATTCAGCAATATGTTTCTGAAATTATTCGTGTGGATGAAGAAGAAATCGTCGTTGCCATGCGTTTGATATGGGAACGAATGAAAATCATTATAGAACCTTCTTGTGCCGTTCCACTTGCCGCTTTATTAAGAGAAAAAGAACGCTTTCAAGGTCAAAAAATAGGAATGATCCTATCTGGTGGTAACGTAGATTTAAGTAATCTTCCTTTCTAAAAAACACTTTTACTTTTTTTTAACACTATTGCAAAACCCAAGTAATAAAAGGGCTTCAGCTCCATAACTCCTAATAAATTAGTTTTACTCCTAATAAATTAGTTGTTTAACTAATTTATTAGGAGTATGTTTGTATTATCAAAATTAGACATCATGCAAAAGTTAGCCAAAAGAGAAGAACAGATTATGCAGAGTTTGTGGAAACTGGAAAAAGCTTTTATCAAAGAAATTATAGAAGAGTTACCAGATCCTAAGCCTCATTATAATACCACTGCTACAATCGTAAAGATTTTGGAAGAAAAGGGTTTTATTAGTCATAAAGCTTTTGGCAATAGTTTTCAATACTATCCTTTGATCTCTAAAAATGATTACCAAAAAGATGTTTTGGGTGAGGTTGTAAATAATTACTTTGATAATTCACCTCTAGCCTTAGTTAAATTCTTTGCCAAAGAAGAAAAGATCAATACCGAAGAATTAGAAGAAATCATCAAACTCATCAAAAACAACAAGTAATGGCTTATATCATCTACAGTGCTGCTCTTATAGGTTTATCCTATATCATATATCAGTTATTTCTTTCTAAAGAAACCTTTTATCATCTAAATAGATGGGTTTTAGTTGGTTTAGTTCTTGTATCTTTTTGTTTACCATTTATTTCCGTACCAGAAAACATTTCATTCAAGACTACAATTTTTCAGCCTTCGGCTGATTCCGAGATCCAACAAACAGCAATCTCAGAGAATAATAATGCTTCGATTGAAAAAACAATATCATTCTCTGATTCGGCTCCCGTAACTTCAACTTCAGAAAGTATTACAGAAACTATTTCGCCATCAATCATTGCTCTAGATTGGAAATCAATTTTGCTTTATATCTATGTATTAGGTGTGATGGCATTTGGCATAAATTTCTTGATACAACTTGCGGTACTCATCTTCAGGATGATAAAATATCCAAGTATCGAAGTGGATGCCTATAAAATTGTAGAAACAGATACTAATCATGCTCCCTACTCTTTTTGGAACAGAATATTTATAAACCCAAATCAATACGATCCAGATACCTATTTACAAATATTAAAACATGAGCAAATGCATATAGCTGGTGCTCATAGTTTGGATATGTTATTAGTAGAATTATTAGTTACCATACAATGGTTTAATCCATTCGCATGGTTATACCGCAAGGCTATTGATAACAACCTGGAATATCTTACCGATGATGGTATGCTAAAAAAAGGTGAAGATAAAGAGGTATATCAAATGAATTTACTAAAAGTTTCAACCCCAGATATGCCAACAGGTTTGGCAACAAGTTACAATCAATCATTTCTCAAAAAACGAATAATTATGATGAATTCTAAAAAATCAACAGCGAAATCAGGATGGAAATACCTAATCATTATTCCATTACTAGCTCTAACCGTATTATCTTTTAATCCCGTTCACATGAATCCAACACCCGCAGAAAACGATGCTTTCTATTCTGATGAAATAGAAACTCCATCTGAAGAACATTTTGAAGAATCAAAATTTAAGAATGATTATACCAGAGGATCTTGGGATGCAGAGCTTGGAGGAGGAAAATTATGTATTATGTATCGAAATGCAGAACCACTAAAAAGAAGTTACTGGTCTATTACTAGATGTTATGACCCTTTATTCTTTGCAGGTTTTCCAGCTGGAAACAAACAAAATTTTGAAATTACCAGAGATGCAGGAACTATGTTATTTACAGGAGAATTTGAAAATGGGCTTGGAGATGGAAGATATACCTTCACTCCGAATACCAATTTCAGTAAAGCATTAAGAGATTATGGATTTTCGGCTGATAATGAAGAACTTGTTCATTGTTTCCTTACTGATTTTGATGAAACTTATTTAGCGTATTTAAAACAAGAAAATCTTTCTTTAGATCAGGATGATTTTGAAGATATTATCCATAAAGGGCTTTCTCTTGATAAACTGAAGATGTATCGAAAAGGGTTAGCTAACCTTGGCTACAATGACTATACTATGAATGAAGTGAGTAAGTTGAATCTTTTTGATGTTGATCTCGAGTACATAAAATTCATCAACAAAGTAAACGGTCAACAAACATCATTAAAGAAAATTACTAAGGCTAAAATCCATAACCTATCACCAGAGTTTATCAAGTCCTACTCAGATAATGGATATAAAAAGATGTCTTTAGAAGATTATATGAAATTAAAGATTCATAATGTATCCCCTGATTTTATTGCTAATTTCAAAAAAGAAGGATATACTGATATTTCGGCAAAACAAGCACAAAACCTTAAGATCCATAACGTAACACCAGAATATGTTCAGGCGTACAAAAATGCTGGTTTCAAAAACATTACTTTAAAAGAAGCACAGAACCTTAAAATACATAATGTAACTCCTACTTTTGTACAAAGTTTCCAAAAAATGGGGTATCCAAATATTACTTTAAAAGAAGCTAAGAATTTAAAGATTCATAATGTAACACCAAGTTTAGTTGAATCTTATAAAAAGGCTGGACAAAAGAATATTTCCTTAAAAGAAGCCGTGAAATTGAAAATTCACAATGTAACTCCCCAATTAACAAACGCTGCACAGCAATATAGCCAATCAAGTTCTACAAATAGTTCTGGTAAAGGATATCAAAAGAGTCAGCAAACGACTCCAAATGATTTTATCAAACAGTTTAAGGCACTTGGTTATGACAATGTATCTGTAGATGATATCATCTCTTTAAAAATTCATAATGTGACGCCTGATTTTATTAAAAGATATCATGATGCGGGATATAAAAATATTCCTTTAGATGAAGTAGTTGGATTAAAGATACATAATGTAACTCCAGAGTTTATTAACACCTTTAAAAAAGCAGGTTACAAGAATATATCTTTGGATGATGCCAAATCTCTTAAGATTCATAATGTATCTTCAGATTATGCTTCGGAATATGCAAAAATGGGATACAATAATCTTTCTATAGATGATCTTATGTCTCTTAAAATACATAACGTATCACCACAATTTATTAAAGACTTTAAAAAGACAAGGTTCGGCAATCTTCCTTTAGATGATATTATATCTTTTAAAATTCATAATGTTACTCCTGAGTTTGTAAAGCCGTTTGAAGACCTTGGATATAGCAATATTTCTGCTGATCAAGCGAGAAGTCTAAAAATCCATGGAGTAACTCCAGAGTTTGTAAAATCTTTGAAAGATCAGGATAATGATATTTCATTGGAGCAAGCAATCCGTATCAAGATTCATTTTTAAGTGATCAATATTTCAAACTAACCAATCACATATACATTCATCAATCATTGAAAATGCTGTTAATTATTTCAATTAACAGTATTTTTCGTTTTTATTATATTTTCACAGACAATGAAACAGTTTTTACCTAAAGTTAATGTAATCCAAAAAAATTAAACAAGTCCGTACAGTATATCAATAAAAGATAAAATGTACAGAAGAAGAGTATTTTTTTAATAAAAACCCATTGGTATGGAGATTTTAGAAAAAATAAACATAGAGATAAATTTTTCTTCGTTTTACGATGAGAAACCAACTAATTAAATCATTTTTAGAATTAAGTTCTTATAGCCAACTGAGTTTATTTAGATAAAAAAAAGCTTTGACTTATGATCAAAGCTTTTTTTATCTGAAAATTTATATTATTAGTTGATGTTAACCTCTCCTATAATATCTTTTATAGCACCTATGTCTACGCTTCCTTTATCTATTGCGTTCATTAGTTTCGCAATATTCGCTGGCTTCATATCATCACCCAACACTCTTACCAAAGCTAGACCACGTTCCTTATTAGATGCAAATACAATCATTTCATCGATATTATCTTCTTCTCCTTCAAATTTTAATACCGCTTTTGTTCCATTAGAACCAAACCTCATTAGTGTTTCATATTTTTCAGCATTTAAAATCGAATTGATCTTAGTTTTTTCTTCTTCAAACCGCGTTTTGGTTTCGCTTTTATCTTCTTTAATTGGGAGCGCTAAAAAATTAACCTTCTTAATACTTTCTAATGCTTCTCTTTCGTCATCAGAAAGATTAGCTTCTCTTGTTCTAGCGTCCAAAAGGCTGGTTGCTAAATCCACGGCAACAAAATCCTTATCTCCTTGATGATCGATAAAATACTTTTGCAATGATTGTTCATTACTACAACTTATATATAGTAATCCGCAAACTACAAGGATAAGCTTACTAATATTTTTCATTTTATTTGGTTTTAATGGTTGATTGATTGATGATAAGCTTCTTTAGATACAATTATCTAAAGAAGCTTGTATAACATAAACTAATTATATAAGTTTAATTTTTCTTATTTACTTTTTTAAGTTCTTCTCCTCCTGGAACATTTAAATGATCTGCTATTTTAGAAACCTGTCTAAGATCTATATCTCCTGTAATGGTCATTACCACTGTATTAGGACCTCCATCGTTTTCCATACCTTCCATAAACATGAAGAGTTCTGTAACGAAATTATCATTTTTACCAGGCTTAGAATAGAACTTTACATTCTTTCCATCACTCTTAAAACGCATCAGTTCATCTAATGAAGTATTACTAAGATACTTTTGCACATCGGCTTTCATTTTCTGACCAATTTCGTTCTTCTCGGTAACAAAGACTTTAATGTTTTTAATGTTCTTTACCAGATTCGCATAATCTTTAATTTCTGGATCATTGCTTTCTAGATCAATCTTACTTAACAATTTAAACATTTTACTTGTTACCACTATAGACGATACATCGTTCATATCTTCGTACTTATCAAAATTGCTTTGTGCAATAGAGAAATATGGTACTAATGCTGCTACTAATATTATTGCAAACTTTTTCATAATTAATTCAATTTTAAGACTCCCCATCGGGAAATAGTATTCGTGTTTATTTTATTAATTTATTTTTAGTGTTTTCAAACTCATTGATATATACCAATTCTTTTTTGGCATTGTCAAATTCATTTAGGTACACTAGCTCCTTTTTACCCTCATTCATTAAACTGGCAACCAAATCGAGGGCTTCTTTGGTTTTTTGTAACGCAATCTCAGGATCGTCATAAGTACCATACACGCCTTCAGGATCGGCTCCTGCTGGGATATCTTTTATAAATAGCCCCACAATTAAAGCTATTGATGCAGCTACTCCTATCCAGGTATACCATGGAACTTTGGATGTATTAGTTTTTAAACTTACTTCTGAACTTGCAGTTACTTGGCTTTCATTAGAAAAAAACTGAAACAAATCCTTGTATCTCTCCAAATGCGACGGCACACTTTCTCCGGTAAAATAAACCTTTAATTCTTTTTCTTCAGAAAGGGTCGTTTCTCCTTCAAAATACTTCTCCAGTAATTTTTCTATGTTAGACAACTCCATAATTGTGTTTTTTTAATAATTCTTGTCGTATTGTTTTTCTTGCTCTTGATAAAGCTACCCGAACTGCAGTTTCGTTCATTTCCATCATTTCTGCAATTTCGGCATTATCATATTGTTCTATATCTCTTAGTTGTACGATCATTCGTTGCTGTTCTGGTAAATCATCCATGATTCTACTGACCCACTCCAAACTATCTTTAGCTTCTACCTCTCTTTGTAATGAAGGTCTTTCATCTTTATAATTGCTATGTACAATTTTTAAATTACCAGTTTCTTTCGCTTTTAATTTATCATAGCAATAATTTTTAGTCATCGTCATGGCAAAAGCCTCTACATTTTTATATTCTGCCATTTTCGATTTGTTTCGCCATAGCTTTAATAAAATTTCTTGCGTAGCATCTTCCGCTTCTTCATTACTCACCAACAATCTCTTAGCCAACCTATACAGCTTGTCTTTAAAACTATTAGTAAGCGTTATAAATGCCCTTTCTTTCATATTTCGTTGGTTGGTGGTTACAAAGCTTTTTATGTTAGCTTTATATTAGGGAGACGACTACCTCTATAATTTGTTACACAATTTTTTAAAATTATAATAAAGTCCCTATTTTTAGGGTTATATAAATAAAGAAAGTATATGAAAATTTTAAAGTATGTGATCGTAACCCTTCTATTGGGAAGTTCCTTTACCAGTTGTTTTGATGATAATGATGATGTTCCTGGTCTATCGGGTGTAGTAGAAATAAATGATTTTATCTGGAAAGGTATGAATACCTTCTATTTATATAAAACCGATGTAAATGATTTGGCAAATGATCGATTTTCTTCTAATCAGGAATATACCGACTTTTTAAGCGGATTCTCTTCTCCTGAAGCTATCTTTGCAGCCCTCAGAACACAAGAAGTAGATGCTGCTAGTGGGGTTGATGTGGATGAATTTAGTTTTTTGGTGGATGATTTTGTAGCGCTAGAACAAGCATTTGATGGTATTACCAGAAACAATGGGATGGAATTTGGTCTGGTACGTTACCCAAATGATGCTTCTAATGTATTTGGATACGTTCGTTACGTATTACCAGGAACAGATGCTGAAACCAAAGGAATACAAAGAGGAGATGTTTTTAATACTATAGATGGCACACAAATTACAGATCAAAATTTTAGCACTTTATTAAATCCAGATACCTATACTATTGGTTTAGCGACTTTTGATGGAGACAATGTTACACCAACTGGTACTTCTGTTTCTTTAACGAAAGTGCAGTACACAGAAAATCCTGTGTTTATCTCCAGTACTATTGATGTTGGAGGAAACCCAGTAGGTTATCTTATGTACAATGGATTTACAGGAGACTTTGATGAGCAACTAAATAATGCTTTCGGACAATTAGCTGCAGATAATGTAACAGATCTTATATTAGACTTGCGATATAATGGTGGTGGTTCTGTTACCTCAGCAATTGATTTAGCCAGTATGATTACTGGTCAATTTAATGGGCAAATATTCTCCACAGAAGAATGGAATGAGGATCGACAAGAGCAATTTGGAGGAACAAACCTCTTTGACAATACCATAAGAACAGGAGCTGGAATTAATAGTTTAAACTTGACCAGATTATATGTATTAACAAGTAGAAGCTCCGCTTCTGCAAGCGAGTTATTAATTAATGGATTAGATCCTTATATTAATGTAATACAAGTGGGGACAACAACAAGAGGTAAATTTCAGGCGTCCATTACTTTATATGATTCTGATAATTTTGGTCGTAATGGTGCAAATCCAGGTCACACATATGCAATGCAACCATTAGTACTAAGATCATTAAACTCTGTTGGTTTTACAGATTACTTTGGTGGATTTACTCCTGAAATAGAGCTTGCGGAAGACTTTTCTAATTTAGGGACTTTGGGAGATCCAAACGAACCGCTATTAAAAGCTGCTATTGATAATATTTTAGGAAATAGAATTAATACGAATGCTAAGAGCCTAACACTAGAAACTATAGGTGAAAGTAAAATGAAACTGCCTAACTATCAGAGAATGTATAAAACTATCGACAACGATACGAAAGAATAAATATATTTGTATCCATATAAAAACTAAAAAAACTCAAGTCTTAGCGACCTGAGTTTTTTTAGTTGAAATAATATAATATCTTTTCTTAAAAAGTTAGATTAAAACCTATTCTAGCATTTCTACCTCTAGTACTAAATCCAAAAATCTCCTGATATTCTTCATTGGTAATATTATTCATCGCTGCATAGATACTTAAATTATCCATTAACCTATGATTTATATAAAAATCTAAAATTCCATAACTATCCAGTGTTCTAGGTTCGGATGCAAAAGTCATAAAATCCGTAAATCGACCTGCTCTATCATCGTTATATTGATAATTGAGTGACACGAAAGACTTAGGTGATAAATTATATCCAACACTAGCATTAAATTTAATTTCAGGAATACCTATAACGGAAAGGTTTTCATCTACTTTAGTGTATGTGAAATTACCTCCTAAAACAAGTTTATCTTCAAATAACTTTGAATTTATCTCAACTTCTAATCCACTAGTTGTAAATTCTTCTGATATATTTTGATATTGCGAATTAACAAAATCAATAGCGTTTTTCTGATTACGATTAAAATACACAGCACTCATCACTGTTTTTTTATCGAGTGAAAATTCTGCTCCTACTTCTATTGTTCTATTTTCTTCAGGCTCTAAATCACTATTCCCAAAAGTTTGTGCAAATAATTGAAACAAGGAAGGTGTTATATAAGCGGTACTATAAGAAGCAAGTCCTTTTATGTAATTATCTCCAAAAGTATATGTATATGATGGATTTATATTATAAACCAAATGATTATTATAAGCACTATGGATATTCAATCTTGCTCCTGCATTTATATTTAAACCAAATTGAGAAGCATACACTACATTTATATACGGATCGATAATATCAAAATCAGCTTCGTGATCATTAATAGTTTGCGTTAGCGGTTCGTTTCTACCAAAAGCGCTAAACCCGTTATAATCACTATAAGAACCGTTCGCTCCCACTACTGTATAAAGCCAATTCCCAAATTTATATTTATTGTAGGCATCAAACGTATACACTCTACTTTCACTTCTAGAAGGAAAATCAGTTAAAAATTCTCGCTCTAATAATGCATAGCTATCCACAAAAGTAAAACTCCCATTTGGATATTTTGCTTCCCAAAAACTTCCTCCGCGTAATTGTCTGCTCGAACCACTATTATTTCCATCTATACCATTCCCCGTATCGAACTCGTTTCTGAAATCATCTAAATTTCCAAAAAAATGAAATCTAAAGTTCTTATTCCATTGGTATCCTAGTTTAGCATACACATTATATTTATTATATGCATCTCTGTCAAATCGTTCATTTGAAGAATCATCTTCAAATTTTTCCGCTTCAGACAATCCATCAGTGAATTGATTACTAAAACTTGCAATATAACTCACTTTACCTACCGTTCCATTAATTGAAGCCGAATTCACAAATTCATTTACATCATAGTCTTGCTCTTCTTGAGATTGATTTGTACCAATACTAGATTGAAAATTCGCTGATATTTTATTTGTACTTTCAGCTTTTGTAGTAATATTGATTACACCAGTAGCTGCTCCTGAACCAAACAACGTACTAGAGGCTCCCTTTAGAATCTCAATAGATTCTATTTGATCTAGCGATAAAAGTCGTAAGTCAAACTCTCCAGAAATAGTAGAAGGATCATTTACAGTTACACCATCTATTCTTATTACTACCTGACGATTACCACCTCCTCGAATGTTGTAATTTAAGTTCTTACCGGCGCTACTATTACTACCATTAATTTCAATACCCGCCACTCTATTCAAAATGGTAGCCAAAGATTGCCCTTGACTGCGCTCTAATTCTTCTGATGTAATTTTGGTAATTACCTTACCACTCTGTTCTCTTTTGAGATTAAACTTTGAATCAGAGATGACAACCTCTTCTAATTCATTTACTTCTTCTTCTGTTGTTGTTTGCTGTGCAGAAACAACCTGGGATGCCATGAATACGAGTGCAGCCCCAAAAAACACTTTTTTGTTCATTTCCTAAATGACTTATTGTTTACAATTACCGGAAAAAAGTATGTAGTTTACCCATACCAAAACCTCTATCCCGAAAGTTTGACATATCGAACTTAGGCAGGTCTCCTGGCTCGCGTCTTGTTGTTTACCTTCCCATCCGCCTCAGGCGGACAGTGGTTAAAAGAACTAACAACAAGCATCCGCTTTTGGCGGACAAAGCTCACAGTTGCGGGAACAGCCCAGGAATACTCATTTAAAATATGAGATGTGAGGCTTACGATAATATGACAGAAATCGTAATTCGTAATGCTACATTCACATTTTCAGTTCACCTGATTCCCTTTTAATTCTCTACGCTATTAAAGCGTATCAAAACCAAAATTCTGCGCGAATGTATTATATTTCTCTGAAATTGCATCCACTTTAACAAATAAATTGATAATACTAGTATCTTTGCGCACTCTAAAGCCTTAAAAAAATGTTGTACTACATCACTGGTGGAGAACGTTCTGGAAAAAGTAGTTATGCACAAAATCTAGCATTAGAACTTTCCAAAAAACCAGTTTACATAGCAACTTCCAGAGTTTGGGATGGTGATCACAGAAAGCGAATCGATCGACATATTGCGGATCGAAGTGATGCTTGGACTTCCGTTGAAGAGGAAAAAGAACTCTCTACAGTAATTCAGAAAAATACTACTGTAGTTATTGATTGTGTAACCCTATGGCTTACCAATTTCTTTGTAGATACCAAAAATGACATTGAAATGTCCCTTGATCAAGCAAAAAAAGAATTTAATAAACTCCTTACGATAGAAGCTAATATTATAATCATTTCTAATGAAATAGGAATGGGCGTTCATGCAACTACAGAAATCGGAAGAAAATTCACAGAACTTCAGGGTTGGATGAATCAACATATTGCCAAACATGCTGATCAAGCCATTTTCATGGTTTCTGGAATACCTGTAAAAATAAAATAATATGAATTTTACGATAACACCTCTCGATAAGTCCTTAGAAAGTAAGATTCAACATAAGATTAATCTTAAAACCAAACCGGTAGGATCACTAGGGGTTTTAGAAAAAATTGCATTGCAAATAGGCCTTATCCAACATACTAGTGTTCCAAGTCTAGATAACCCTACGATTTTAGTTTTTGCTGGAGATCATGGTATTGCAGAAAAAGGAGAAGTAAATCCTTATCCGCAAGTGGTAACGCAACAAATGGTATACAACTTCTTACATGGAGGCGCTGCTATTAATGCGTTTTGTAATCAGCATCATATAGCTCTTAAAATTGTAGATGCTGGTGTAAATCATGACTTTGATCAAATCGAAGGACTAATTGATGCTAAGATTGCATATGGTACTAAGAATTACGAGAACGAACCCGCAATGTCTCGCGATGAATGTTGTAAAGCTATACAAACGGGAGCTTCTTTGGTAACCGAGGTTTATAATGATGGATGTAATATTATTGGATTTGGTGAAATGGGAATCGGAAACTCTTCCGCTGCCTCATTACTTATGTCTTATTTTACAAAAATACCAATTGAAGAATGTGTAGGAGCTGGGACAGGAGTTCAGGGAGATGCTAAAAAGAAAAAGCAGGCTGTTCTACAATCAGTTTTTCAAAAACATAAACCAGCATCAGCAAATGAAGCATTGGCCACTTTTGGAGGTTTTGAAATTGCAATGACAACTGGTGCTATTCTTAGAGCTGCCGAACTAAAAATGACTATTCTCATAGATGGATTCATCGTTACCGCTGCCTTAGTGGCTGCTAATGCTATGTATGAAAATGTATTAGATTACTGTATTTTTGCACACACTTCTAATGAACAAGGTCATCAGAAAATGCTAAACTTTCTAGAAAAAAAACCACTAATTCATCTTGGCATGCGATTAGGAGAAGGAACAGGAGCTGCTGTAGCGTACCCAATAATAACTTCTGCTATTGCCTTTTTAAACAATATGGCTAGCTTCGAAGAAGCATCTGTAAATACATCAGAATCTTAACAAAGTGAAAAAAAGTATTGTATCCATACTTGTTGCTTTGGTTGGTTTTTTCTTTGCTTATAAATACCATGTTAAAATGCATGAAATACAGCATAGTATCATTTCAGGAAAACAAATTCGCTTTATTTTTATTGACGATCTTGTTTCGTTTACCAGATTATTCAAAATGGTAACGGTTAGCCTTTCTTTATTAAGTATATACCTTGGTGTTATTGCTACCTTAAAAAAACATAAAATAGGGATCATAGGAATACTACTAGCGATAGTCTTATGTATTTCGGCTTTTATTCCTTTTTGGAAGTACTTTTCTGAAAATATAACAATATCGATCAATTCGTAACAAAACCTAAGAGTCATTTCATGAAGAAAGAAATCCATATATTTTTTACAGCTCTGATGTTTTTCACTCGAATTCCATGCCCAAAATGGGTAAATCATGATCCTGAATATTTACGAAAAAGTTCTAAGTATTTCCCCTTAGTAGGAATACTTGTTGGTGGTATTGGAGCTATTGTATTTTATGGTTTTTCTTTGTTGTTTTCTACAGAAATTGCCTTGTTATTATCTATGGTAAGTACCATTTATACAACAGGAGCTTTTCATGAAGACGGTTTTGCTGATGTTTGTGATGGTTTTGGTGGTGGTTGGACCAAAGAAAAGATCCTTCTTATCATGAAAGATTCGCGATTAGGCACCTATGGTACTATTGGAATTCTGCTACTTCTTGCTATTAAATTTTCTGCATTAAGAGAAATTGAAACATCTTATATACCACTAATTTTAATTTCTGGTCATAGTCTCAGTCGTTTTATAGCGACTACTTTAATTTATACACATCCCTATGTTAGAGATACGGAAGATAGCAAAGCAAAACCTGCTGCTAAAAGTATGAGCTTATCGATGTTATTGATTAGTGGATTTTTTGGAATCGTTCCGCTTGTATTTTTCTTTAATCCATTAGTAGGTTTAGCGATTATACCAATGTATTTTTCTAAAATGTTCCTAGCGGCTAAATTTAAAAAATGGATTGGAGGCCAAACAGGAGATTGTGCTGGTGCAGTACAACAATTGAGTGAAGTAATTTTTTATCTAAGTGTTATCGCATTATGGAAATATATCTGGTAAGACATACCACTCCAAACATAGAAAAAGGAATCTGCTACGGGCAAAGTGATCTGGATGTTACCAATAATTTTAACGCTGAAGTGTCAGAAATTCACACGAAACTCCCGCTAAAAGAAATTACAAGAGTCTACAGCAGTCCGCTAAAAAGATGCAAACTACTTGCGGAAAGTTTTTACCTTCCCATAATATTCGATGAGAGACTACAGGAATTAGATTTTGGTGATTGGGAATTAAAAGCTTGGGATGATATCTCTAAAAAAGAACTGAATCCATGGATGGAAGATTTTGTAAATGTTCCTGTTCCCAACGGAGAATCATATGTGATGCTTCAACAAAGAATTCTTGACTTTTATAAAAACCTACCCTCTAATATAGATGAAAAAATAGTCATTGTATCTCATGCAGGCCCTATAAGAGCATTACTTTCTCACTTGCAAAAAATAGCCTTAAAAGATTCTTTTAGTATTAAATTAGAATACGGAGAAGTTGTAAAAATTTAATTAGTATCAATTTATACCAACTCTAACTTGGCAAAATTATAATTAGAAGACGTTTCTCTTTCTACAACTTGTACGTTTAACTTTTTCTTAAAAAGTGGTGCATTAATAACCAAGGTATGATATTCTCCATTTTCGCCACAAGCATCAACTCCTAAAGATTCTAAATCCTGAATAAGTTCTTGATCAATCGTTCTTCCTAAATAATCAAAACCTAGATCATTATTACAAGAAACGATGATCGCTTCAATACCATACGCTATCATATCCAAAACTAATTGTTTTCTGGGCTGTTGCCAGATAGGCAGTATCGCATTTAGGTTTGCCGCATTCGATACTTTTTCTTCCCATTGACGATGTGATTCGATATCAATATCACCAAAAATAGCAGATTGTAAACTGTATTTTTTGGTCAATGATTGTAAATTTTCAATGTACAGACGCTCATAATCCCCCCAACTACTTTCAAAAAAATAAATAGGAAGACTCATCGCATTAGCTTGCGCTTTTAGAATTTCTTTTGGAATTCCATGAGAACGAGATCGATCACCATACTCATTCAATACATTTAATAAAACAGATGGTGAATATCCATCTTTTATTGCCATATGCATCGCATAACAACTATCCTTTCCCCCACTCCAGGAACATAAAAAAGACATATCTAAAAATTAAGTTGTACAAATTAACGGTAATTCTTAGCAGGTTTTCAAAAAATATTTCGAAGTTTGAAAAATATTTAAATTCAAATGAATAAATTTTGTTTTCTCTTACTACCATACCTCCTTTTTATTTCTTGTAAAGAAGAAAAAAAAGAAACTACATCTACTATTGTACCAGAACTTTTTTCCCAACAAGTCTCCTACGCTACTGGATTTACTATAGAAAATAAGGATACCTATAAAGAAATTAAAATTACATCCCCTTGGCCTGATGCAAAAAATGGATTTACCTATATTTTATATCCAAAAGGAACTGAAAAACCAGATGTAAAAGGAAAAGTATCTTACATAAAAATTCCAGTAGAAAAAACCGTAGTTACCTCTACTACAGATATTCCGATGTTAGAGTATTTACAACTGGAAAACAAACTAATCGGCTTTCCACATTGTGATTATATATCATCAGAAAAAACTCGTGCTTTAATAGATAATGGATCTATTCTAGAACTAGGAAATAACGGACATTTAAATACAGAGCTAACTTTAGAACTAGCTCCCGAAATTATCATAGGGTATTCTGCCACCGGAGACACCAAAACGTATGATTTACTAGAAAAAACTGGAATTCCAGTTGTAATGAATGGTTCTTGGATGGAACAACATCCTTTAGGACGAGCCGAATGGATAAAGTTTGTGGCTGCTTTTTATAATAGACAAAAAGAAGCTGATAGCATTTTTAACAAAATAGAACAAGACTATACTAAAGCTACTGCGCTAGCAAAAAACACAGAAAAAAAACCTACAGTTTTATCAGGAAATATGTTTAAAGACGTATGGCATGTTCCCGGAGGAAACAGTTATGTTGCCCAATTTTTAAAAGACGCAAATACCAATTATTTGTGGAAAGACACACAAAAAACTGGGAGTATCGCGCTGAATTTTGAAAGTGTTTTAGAAAAAGCGCAAAACGCAGAGCTTTGGATAGGTTCTGGTTCTTCTAGATCGTTAGAAGAACTAAAAGAAAAGAACAATCGATATACTTTTTTTGAAGCTTTTAAAAATAAAACCGTATATTCTTCTACTCTAAAAACTGGATCCAAAGGTGGATTGATATATTATGAATTAGGACCTATGCGACCGGATTTGATTCTAAAAGATATTATCCAAATAGCACATCCAGAATTATTAAAAGATTACGAACCTTATTTTTTTGAAAAACTAAACTAATTGACCCCAAATAAATCATATAAAGCAGTTTTTCTCATCATAGCTATAGTACTATTGTTATGTTTTATAACAAACATTAGTCTTGGATCTGTACTCATTCCATGGGTAGATACTTTAAAAAGTTTAGTTGGAGGTACTGTAGAAAAAGAATCATGGAAACATATTATAATCGACTATAGACTGCCAAAGGCTATTACTGCGGTTATCGTAGGAAGTGGATTAGGTGTTTCGGGATTATTAATGCAAACCTTATTTAGAAATCCGCTGGCAGGTCCATTTGTATTAGGAATAAGTTCTGGAGCAAGTCTAGGTGTAGCTTTATTGATCTTAGGAAGCACTCTTATTGGTGGAAGTACTGCATTATTTTTGGTATCTAATTGGGGATTGGTGGCAGCAGCGAGTTTGGGAAGTGTTTTGGTACTTTTTCTGGTAATGCTCGTTTCTATTAGAGTAAAAGATACCATGGCTATTCTTATCATCGGATTAATGTTTGGTAGTATTACAGCTGCCATTGTAAGTGTACTTTCATATTTCGCACCTGCTGAACAGTTACAGCGATTTATTTTTTGGGGATTCGGAAGTCTAGGAAATTTATCTTGGACTGATGTTATCATATTTTCTGGAATTATTTTTATTGGGATGATACTGGCAATTTTCTCAATCAAATCACTAAACACATTACTTTTGGGAGAAAATTACGCTCGTAGTCTTGGATTAAATATTAAAAAAAGTCGCTTCTTGATTATTTTGGCTACAGGTTTGTTAGCGGGAAGTATTACAGCCTTTGCAGGACCGATTGCCTTTATAGGATTGGCAGTACCACACCTTACAAGACAACTATTTCATACTTCGGATCATAAAACATTGATACCAGCAGTCATATTAATAGGAAGTATGATTATGTTAATTTGTGATACAGTTTCTCAGTTACCAGGAACCGAATACACATTACCAATCAATGCTATTACTTCTTTGATAGGTGCTCCGATTGTAATTTGGTTATTGGTTAGAAAACGAAAAATGTTATTTTAAGAGCTTATGGAGATAGCATCTGCAGATACCGAAAATAAAAATATCGTTTTACAAACGGAAGGACTTTCTATTGGTTATCGTCATAAGAATAATCTCGAAGTAGTCGCTGCAGATATCAATCTAAAACTATATGAAGGTGAACTTGTAGGCTTGGTTGGTGCCAATGGTATTGGTAAGTCTACACTACTACGTACACTCTCAAAAGTGCAACCCGCGCTAAGAGGAGATGTTTTTTTATCTGACAAAGAAATCAGAACCTACAAAACTTCAGAACTTGCTTCGCAACTAAGCATCGTACTCACAGAACAAATAGCTTCAAAAAATCTCACTGTACAAGAATTAGTAGCTTTGGGCAGACAACCTTATACAAATTGGGTTGGAAAATTACTTGATGAGGATATAGAAAAAATACAAAAAGCGATTGAAGTCACTCATATTACCAAGTTGGTTAACAAAAGATGTTTCGAATTAAGTGACGGACAATTACAAAAAGTACTGATCGCTCGTGCAATCGCCCAAGATACTCCATTTATCATGCTAGATGAGCCTACTACGCATCTAGATGTATATCATAAAGCTTATATTCTGAAACTTTTAAAACGATTAGCCTTCGAAACTCAGAAAACAATCTTGTTTTCGACTCACGAGATCGATTTTGCCATACAGTTATGTGATAAAATGATTGTAATGAATACAGATGGTTTTGAATTTGGAAGACCCAAAGAACTTATCCAATGTAGAGCATTTTCTTCTTTATTTCCAGAAGATCTTATCCTATTTGACCCGAAAACAGGAAGTTACAAAGTACGACATTAATTTAGGGTTTCAAAGACGTAATAATCCCTAAAATCCTTTTAACGATTTAATGTGTTTCTTGCAGAAAAAACGTAGATTTTTTGAGTGCCCAGCGCCCATATTTTAATATGAAAAGTGATACTTTCGGGGCAAAATAAAACCTTACATAATGAACAAAATTTTTAGACTCAAATCATTTATCATGTTATCAGCAATTACCTTATTCATTACTAGTTGTAGTAGTGATAGTAATGATGACATTTTTATCGACCCTACAGACCCTGTTACTTTTGATGGAGAACTTTCTGTTTTCGAAACAGGCACAGACAACAGAACTGTCATGATTGATGGATCTAATGTTTCTGGAAATAATGCACTAGTAAAAGTTGCTTTCAGATCATCAAATCCTATGAGACGTTTATACGTAACTCAAAATGTTTCAGATTTTGGCGCTGAACCCTACAATTTTGCAGTTGGTGGTGTTACCGTTGATGATAAAAAAGATGGTTCTTTAGATTTATCCTCTGATAATTCGGATGAATTTGAATTTGCTATTCCTTTTCCTGTTCCTACAAGTGCTGATAGTAAAATAGTATATACGATATGGGCTACCACAGGACGTGGAGATTTTAGAGATATTTCTAAAAGAAATGCTATAGGCGATACTGCCGTTGGTACTATCACAATTACTGGAAGTGGAACTAGCACTGCTAACGGTATCAAATCATTCACTCAAACAATGTTAGCTGCACCTCTAGGTGATGGTTCTTCTGAAACATTTATATCTCTTTTTAATAATGAAGTATACGTTATAAACGATGGTATAGAGACTGCTGCATTGTGGGATTTTGGATATTATTATGGAGCAACACAAAATGCTTCTTTAGCTTCTACAGCTAACTACCCTACAAATATTATTGATGTTCCTGCGATTTCCGAATTAGATGCTTCGGAACTAAACAATTTTTATATTACTACTTCTTCCATTGACTTTGATGCAGTTACAAGCGCATCAGACCTTAATGGTATCGCAACTCCTACTTCGGAAAGAGTAACAGGTTTATCTGAAGGTGATATATTAGAGTTTGCAGATCAATATGGTAACAAAGGAGTAATTAAAGTGGTAGAAATTTCTGGAACAGATGGCACTGGAGATTTTATCAAAATAGATATTAAAGTACAGATTTAATTATAACACTTATTCTTTTAAATGGCTATTCGTTATTCGGGTAGCCATTTATTTTTTAAACTCAGATTGTTGTATCCAGATAGTTATTTAATTTTGTAATAAATTTTACCTTGGAAAATCTAACAGAATCTATAGATCACATTATAAAGTGGGGCACTACTCCCAAACTTAACATCCCTAATGGAGAACTTGCTCTTAAACAAGCATTAATCTCTTTATATCAAGAATACTTAGCCATAGCAGGTAAAACTCCAGTTGATGAGAAAGACTATCCTGATCCTCCAGATTTTAATTTCGAAAAAATATCGAATACGATTAGATCCAATTTTCCGAAATTAGGTTTCTATCAAATGATCTTAGATCCTTTTGAAATGACAAAACCCGATACCGGATTGGGTGACGCTAATGATGATTTATCAGATATTATCAAAGATCTGATGGAAGTTCAGTGGCGATTTAATAACACTAGTGAACAGGATGCCTTATGGTATTTTGAGTTTATTATGCGTAATCATTCCGAAAGGCATATTGTCAATCTTTTAAAAACTTTAAAAGATTTAGAGGAAGAGTTATAATGTAAATAATTACTTATAATTCACTATCTCTTCTAACTCCTAAATTTTTATCTTTGATCAAATAACACTTGAGTAAATATCACCATGTTGTTATAAGCTTGTTTTTTATCTAGAGACTAGTCTCTAAAAATTAAAATCTCTATCATAGAGTAAATAAAATTCACATGTCAGAATACATATTACTGCTGGTTGCAGTTATTGCCATTATCATTGGTTTTTTTATTGGTAAATACGTTTCATCGCTTAAGAACAAGAGCGATCAGAGTGCCCTTAATGAGCGTAGTAATCAATTGCAATTACAACTAGAAGAAACTAAAAAAACAGCTACGCAGCAGTTAGAACTTACCAAACAACAGCAACAAGTTCAAAAAGAAGCCTTAGAAAAGCAGCTTTTAGAAATTGGTAAAGAACGTGATGAAATCCGAAGAGAAAAAGAATTTTTAAATACTGAACTTACCCGACGTAATACCGAATTTGAAAACCTACAGCTCAAAAATCAAGAACAAAAAGGAGAAGTAGAAAAGCTACAAGAAAAGTTTACCAAAGAGTTCGAAAACCTTGCAAACAAAATATTAGATGAGAAATCTAATAAGTTTACAGAGCAGAATAAAGAAAACATCAAAAACATCTTAAATCCGCTACAGGAAAAGATCAATACTTTCGAGAAAAAAGTAGAGCAAACACATAAAGAAAGTATCGACTACCATGCAGCTTTACGCCAACAAATATTAGGTCTAAAGGATCTTAATGAACAAATGAGTAAAGAGGCGACCAATCTTACCAAAGCCTTAAAGGGTGATAGTAAGATGCAGGGAAATTGGGGAGAATTGGTACTAGAACGAGTTTTAGAAAAATCTGGATTAGAAAAAGACCGAGAGTATTTTGTACAACAAAGCTTTACTACAGCAGAAGGACAGCGAGTATTACCAGATGTGGTAATTCATCTACCGGATAATAAAAAAATGATCATTGACTCTAAAGTGACATTGACTGCCTATGAGCGTTATGTAAATGAAGATGATGAAACTATCAGAAATACGTATTTAAAAGAACATATTACCTCTTTAAAACGTCATATTGATCAACTTGCCGAAAAAAATTATCAAGATCTTTATGATATCGAATCCCCTGATTTTGTATTACTTTTTGTACCTATTGAACCAGCATTTGCTATCGCCATCAATGGAGATAACAAATTATACAATCAGGCGTTTGAAAAGAATATCGTTATTGTTACTCCTTCTACCCTACTAGCTACTCTTCGTACTATTGATACTATGTGGAATAACGAGAAACAACAACGTAATGCTATAGAAATTGCAAGACAGGCTGGAGCGCTTTATGATAAGTTTGAAGGACTTATGAAAGATCTTACTGGAGTAGGCAAAAAGATTGATGATGCCAAAAAAGACTATGCATCCGCAATGAATAAATTAGTAGAAGGAAGAGGTAACTTGATCACTAGTGTTGAAAAACTTAAAAAGATGGGAGCTAAAGCTAAAAAATCATTACCAGAAGCAATTATCAAAAGAGCTTCCGAAGACAATGAAATTTAATTAAAAATGATAGATTCAAATACCACTCAGGTGATGATACAATTATTAATGGGCTTAGTATATGCTATTCCTTCCTTACTATTTATCATCATAAGCATTTACTATTTATTAAAAATGGGTTCGCAAATAGACGGGACTCTAATTTTAATTGGAAACGTCATTACATTCTTATGTGTTATTATTGGACAAATCGTATTTATACAATTTGCTTTTTATGAAAAATGGCAACACACAGGCTATTCATATATATCTACTGGAATTAGTATATTTTCTTTTATAGGACGTGTAGTCTTTGCTGTCGGTGTATTTCTGCTTATTAAAAAAATGATCAAACAAAAGAATTCGAACTCATGAAAAGTAAAAAAACACACATCTTTACATTTCTTTTTGGGTTTATTGTTAATCTTGGGATATCGCAAGAATTATATTTCCCAGAGAGAGGAAATTGGGAAGAAAAAAGTCCTTCAGAATTTAATATAAATTCAGCTAAACTAAATGAAGCCATCGCTTATGCAGAAGCAAATGAGTATTCTGGATCTAAAGATTTACGTATTACCATCTTAAAAGGTTTTGAACGTGAACCTTATCATCAAATACTTGGACCAACCAAAAAGAGAGGCGGGCCTGCTGGTCTGATTTTAAAAGACGGATATATTATTGCCAAATGGGGAGCTATTGATCGTGTAGATATGACATTTAGTGTAACCAAAAGTTACCTGTCCACAATCGCAGGCTTAGCTATAGATTCAAAACTAATCGGCTCTGTTGATGATTTTACCTATACGTATGTATGGGATCATACGTTTGATGGAGCTCATAATAAAAAAATAAGTTGGCGACATCTATTAACACAATCATCTGACTGGTCTGGGCAGTTATGGGGCGGATATGATTGGGCAGATCGTCCTTCAAATACTGGAGGTATAGATGATTGGAAACACAGAAAGCTAAATGATCCAGGAACCGTATTTGAATACAATGATGTTAGAGTTAATGTATTAGCCTACTCCTTACTTAATGTTTGGCGCAAGCCGTTACCCCAAATCCTTAAACAACATATCATGGATCCAATTGGAGCATCTTCCACTTGGAGATGGTATGGATATGACAATTCATGGGTAACTATAGATGGTATGCAGATGCAATCTGTAAGCGGTGGTGGTCATTCTGGTGGTGGTTTATTTATTAATACATTAGATCATGCACGTTTTGGATTACTATTTATGAATAATGGGGTTTGGAAAGACAAGCAATTGATTTCTAAAAAATGGATACAAGCAGCAATACAACCTTCTAGTGCCAATAACAATTACGGATTTATGTGGTGGTTAAATAAAAAAGGAAGTCGCCATTGGCAAGGATTACCAGAACACCTGTATTATGCCGCTGGTTTCGGAGGTAATTTTATAGTTATTGATCAAGAACAAAACCTTGTCATTGTAACTAGATGGTTGGAACCCAAGTATATTGATGAATTTGTAACTAAAGTTTACGAATCATTTTAAGAAAAAATCCATCTATATTTGTAAGAACTTAAAACCTATGCAAATAGTTACTTTTACATCATTTTCAAAAAGATAAAGTACCTTTAATAACCACTGAATTCTGGAAATTCGATATAAATGAAAAAAATTCTTTTAATTATTATTGCCGCCATTGTAGTACTTTTTGCTGCATGGTTTGCCTCGGTTTATTATGCAACTTATAGCGAAGGTGTGCGAAGTGGAGAACTGATTAAATTTAGCAATAAAGGTGTTTTATTTAAAACTTGGGAAGGAGAAATAAGCCAAGGAATATCTGGCGCACAAATATTCAGTTTTTCGGTAGAGGATCAAAATAAAGAAGTCATCAAAAAACTAGAAGAATACCAAGGGCGATATGTAAAACTAAAGTATAAGGAACGTTTTGCTAAGGTCTCGTGGTTAGGAGACTCTAAATACTTTGTGATCGATGTAGAAGAAGAAGAATCACCACATTTTAGAAATAAATAGTAATTGTACATGAAGAAATATAAAGCAGGAAAAGAATCCAGAGTAGTGATCTCAGAGTTGATGCTACCTTCGCATTCCAATTTTAGTGGTAAAATTCATGGTGGGTATATTCTTTCTTTAATGGATCAGATTGCCTTTGCTTGTGGATCAAAACATTCTGAAGCGTATTGTGTAACAGCCAGTGTAGATAAGGTAGACTTTAGAAAACCTATCGAAGTTGGAGAGTTAGTTACTATGAAAGCCTCTATAAATCATGTGGGCACTACCTCTATGGTGGTTGGTGTTCGTGTGGAAGCAGAAAATATTATGACTGGTAAAGTAAAACATTGTAATTCTAGCTACTTTACCATGGTTGCAAAAAATGACGAAGGAAAAAGTATTACGGTCCCTGGATTGATTTTGGAAAACGAGACCGCAGTACGTCGTTTTGTTAGAAGTATTATCAGAAAAGAAGATGCAAGTGCACGAAGAGACCGATTTAAAGCTTCTGAATTTAGATTAGAAGATCATATACAATTGTTAAAAGAATACAATATACAATTAGCATTATAATTTATTCTAGAAGTCTGCGTTAGTGCTATCAGAGAATACCATAATGTACTCTTAAGAATTTTGCTATATTTAAGAAAAATTGAAAACTATGAAATCCCCAACTTTACTATTACTGTGCGCATTTACGATGATTCTAATAGGTTGTAGCAGTAGTGATGATGGAACTACTGAACCAGATGTAGTTATCGATCCAGATCCGATTCCAGAACAAACTTCTACCTATATAGGTCATGTAAAAAATATTATAGATTCCAATTGTTTAGAGTGCCATGGATCCCCATTACAAAATTCGGCACCAATGGAATTAGTTACCTTTCAGCAAGTAGTAAATGCAGTAAATGACAGAAACTTATTTAGTTTTATAAACACCACAAATGCTTTTAATGTAATGCCACCTTCGGATGAAGGAGGAAGAATGCCACAAGCAACCATCAATATAGTTGAAGATTGGATTGCAGATGGGCTTTTAGAACAATAGTCCTATTTTACTATACTAGAAATTGAAATAGATCTGGCTTATCGTTAAGATAATCTCCAAAGAAATTATGCTCTTTCATTCTTGCAATTAGAGGTTGAAGATCCTTTTTATCTTTAAGTTCTATTCCTACTACTGCAGGACCATTTTCTCTACTTGATTTTTTGGAGTATTCGAAATGAGTGATATCATCATTAGGACCTAATATTTCTCCAACGAACTGTTTTAAGGCACCAGCTCTTTGCGGAAAACGAACTATAAAATAGTGTTTCAAATCTGCATATAACAATGCTCGTTCCTTAATCTCCGCAGTTCGAGTAATATCATTATTACTTCCACTTACAATACACACTACATTTTTACCTTTGATTTTATCTTTATAAGTTTCTAAAGCAGCTAAAGTAAGAGCGGCTGCAGGTTCTACTACGATTGCATCCCTATTATACAAATCCAAAATTGTTTGACATACCAATCCTTCAGGAACAGTAATCATATCTGACAAATAAGATTTACATATATCAAAATTTAAATCTCCAACCTTTTGCACTGCAGCACCATCAATAAACTTATCAATATCTACGATCTCAGTATTTTTATTTTCTCGAATAGATGTCAACATGGAAGGAGCTCCTTTAGGCTCTACTCCAATAATTTTTGTTTTAGGTGATAGCGCTTTCATAGCACCACATAAGCCAGATGCCAATCCACCTCCTCCAACGGCCACAAAAATGTAATCAATAGGATGATCTACCTGCTTAAAAATTTCCAAACCAATAGTTCCTTGACCTTCTATAGTTTTAGGATCATCAAAAGGATGTACAAACGTCTTCCCTTGTGTTTTACAAATATTTCTTGCTGCTTTGGAAGCATCATCAAAAGTATCACCTTCTAAAACTATTTTCACCTGATCTCCACCAAACATCTGTGTCTGTTCAATCTTTTGTTTTGGTGTTACAGATGGCATATAAATGGTTCCCTCGATGCCTAAATGATGACAAGCAAAAGCAACACCTTGTGCGTGATTACCAGCGCTAGCACATACAACTCCTTTAACCAATTGCTCTTTGGTTAATGAACTAATTTTATTAAAAGCTCCTCTAATTTTATAAGACCGTACCCTTTGTAGATCTTCTCTTTTTAATAAAATATTGGCATCATATTTCTTTGAGTATCGTATACTATTCATTAGGGGCGTAACCATAGAGACCTCCTTAATAGTGGAGGCCGCTTTTTGGATATCTTCTAATTCCGGAAAATATGTGGTTACTTCAGTATCCATATTCATTATTTACATAGGAATAATTCATCTGCCAGTCTGAGTCCATCAAAGATTACACAATACACATCTCAAAAAAACTTCAACAGACCCAGCTAGACAAATAAACTTTATATTATACTATTGGCTTCATCGCAGTCATCGAAGCTCTTAGTCTAGAACCTACAACTTCAATTGGATGATTTCTCAAAGCAGTATTTACTTCTATTAACTTAGCATTATCTACACCGTTGTTTTTATCAGCATCAAAAGCCTTTCCTATAACATCAGTGTCAATCTTTTTCATGAAATCTGCTAATAAAGGCTTACATGCATGATCAAATAAATAGCATCCATACTCAGCTGTATCAGAAATCACTCTATTCATTTCAAATAATTTCTTACGAGCAATAGTATTGGCTATTAATGGGGTTTCATGTAGAGACTCATAATAAGCAGACTCTTCAATAATACCAGAAGAAGTCATGGCTTCAAAAGCTAACTCTACTCCTGCTCTTACCATAGCTACCATCAATACTCCATTATCGTAATATTCTTGTTCAGAGATCTCAACATCTCCAGCTGGTGTTTTTTCAAAAGCTGTTTCTCCTGTCTCTGCTCTCCATGACAATAGGTTTTTATCTCCATTTGCCCAATCTTCCATCATTGTTTTAGAAAAATGACCTCCAATGATATCATCCATATGTTTTTGGAATAACGGACGCATAATATCTTTTAACTCTTCTGAAAGTTCAAATGCTTTTATTTTTGAAGGATTTGATAGTCTATCCATCATATTGGTAATTCCACCATATTTTAACCCTTCGGTAATAGTTTCCCAACCATATTGAATCAATTTTGAAGCATATCCTGGATCAATTCCCTTTTCAACCATCTTATCAAAACAAAGAATAGATCCCGTTTGTAAAAGTCCACATAAAATGGTTTGTTCTCCCATTAAATCAGACTTTACTTCAGCTACAAATGATGATTCTAAGACTCCTGCTCTATCGCCACCTGTTCCTACTGCATATGCTTTTGCTTGATCTAAACCATGTCCTTGCGGATCATTCTCAGGATGTACCGCAATTAAGGTAGGTACTCCAAACCCTCTTTTATATTCTTCTCTTACCTCAGAACCAGGACATTTTGGTGCTACCATAATCACCGTTAGATCTTCTCTAACCTTCATTCCCTCTTCTACAATGTTAAATCCATGAGAATACGACAATGTAGCTCCTTCTTTCATCAAAGGCATTACTGTATTTACTACTTGGGTATGTTGCTTATCCGGTGTAAGGTTAATTACCATATCTGCATTAGGCACTAATTCTTCATAAGTTCCTACTGTAAATCCATTCTCTGTAGCATTTTTGTAAGACTGTCTTTGCTCTTTAATAGCTGCTTCTCTCAGTGTATACGAAATATCTAAACCAGAATCTCTCATATTCAATCCTTGATTCAGTCCTTGTGCTCCACATCCCACAATTACTATTTTCTTTCCTTTTAATGCATTTACTCCATCTGTAAACTCAGAAGAGTCCATAAATCTACACTTACCTAATTGTGTTAATTGATCTCTTAATGATAGCGTATTAAAATAATTTGCCATTTCCTTCTTAATTTGTGGTTACTTCCGCTCTCACGGAAATCTATTTAATTTTGATTTTTAGTTGTTTTATTTTTTGTGTGTATTCCGCCTGAGGCGGATCGGGCTATTCGTTATATCTTTTCTAGTGGTTCCCTTCGAGAGCCTCAGGGTACCTCTAGAAAAGGATGCCACTGCTATCCCTTACACAGTTTCTTCTACAAATTCTTCTAATATAGATGATATATGCATTTTATCCTTAGTTACTGCTATTCTTCCAGATCGAACAAATTGCATTAATCCATAAGGTTCTAGTTGATCGTATAACTTTTCGACTTCTTTACGCCTTCCCGTTTTTTCCAAAACAAAAAACTCTGGAGTCACTGTGACGATATTAGCATTACTTTCTTTAATCACATTTTGTATTTGTCGCTCCTCAAATAATAGTTTTGAAGCAACTTTAAATAACGCAGTTTCCTGATAAATCGTTTCATCATCTTTATGATAAAACGCTTTGATAACTTCAATCTGTTTTTCGATCTGTCCTACTAATTTCTTTACCTGTTCTTCAGTAATTTTTACAACAATAGTAAAACGAAATACATCTTTTATTTCGGATACAGAAGCGGTCATACTATCTAAATTAATATGACGCTTTAGGAAAATTGCAGAAATTCTATTCAACAATCCTATATTATTCTCAGTATATACTGATATGGTATAACACTCTCTTTCCATAACTAACATAATCTTATATCCGAAACCGACGCTCCCGTAGGTATCATAGGAAATACATTATTTTCTTTTTCTACACACACTTCTAAGAAATAAGGTTCTTCGGAAGCTATCATTTCTTCAATTGCACCTTGCAATTCTTCTCTTTTTGTTACTCTTTTAGCCGCAATATGATATCCTTTAGCAATAGTGATAAAATCAGGATTTACCATTTCTGTAGAGGCATATCGTTTATCAAAGAACAATTGTTGCCACTGACGCACCATTCCTAAGAAATCATTGTTTAACACTACAATTTTCACAGGAACTCTTGTCTGAAAAATGGTACCCAACTCTTGTATGGTCATTTGGTAACCTCCATCACCAATAATTGCCACCACTTCTCTATCTGGTGCTCCCATTTTAGCACCTATAGCTGCAGGCAAGGCAAATCCCATAGTTCCTAATCCTCCAGAAGTGACGTTACTTTTTGTTTTTACAAATTCTGCATATCGACAAGCGATCATTTGATGTTGCCCTACATCGGATACAATAACCGCATCACCTTTGGTTTCCTCATTAATTCCTCGCAATACTTCACCCATCGAAAGTCCTTCTTTAGAAGGATATAGTTCATCTTTAATTACTTTTTCGTATTCTACGGTATCAAAATCTTTAAATTCCTGCAACCAATTTTCATGGGTTTTAGGTGCTACTAAAGGAAGTATCTGTGCAAGGGTATTTTTAACATTACCCATGACAGCAACATCTACTTCTACATTCTTATTAACCTCTGCTGGATCAATCTCGAAATGAATAATCTTTGCTTGTTTTGCGTAGGTTTCCAAATTACCTGTAACTCGATCATCGAATCGCATTCCGATTGCAATTAATAAGTCACATTCATTGGTAAGCTTATTAGGTCCATAATTTCCGTGCATTCCCACCATTCCCACATTTAGCGGATGAGCTGTTGGCAATGCAGACAGTCCTAAAATAGTCCAAGCAGCAGGGATTCCAGATTTTTCTACAAAATGTTTTAACTCTTCTTCAGCCTCTCCTAAAATCACTCCCTGACCAAAAACGATCATAGGTTTCTTAGCATTATTGATTAATTGAGCGGCTTGTTGTACTGTTTCTGGATCTGTTTCAGGAACGGGTTTATAGCTTCGTACACCTTTACACGTTGAGTACTTAAAATCCAGTTCACCAAACTGAGCGTCTTTTGTTATATCAATCAAAACAGGACCAGGACGACCTGAACGAGCGATATAAAATGCTTTGGCTAACACAGAAGGAATATCTTCAGCTTTGGTGACCTGATGATTCCATTTAGTGATTGGAGTAGAAATTCCTATAATATCCGTTTCCTGAAAAGCATCAGATCCTAATAAATGAGAACCTACCTGACCTGTAATACAAACCATTGGCGTCGAATCAATTTGCGCATCCGCAATTCCGGTAACAAAATTTGTAGCTCCCGGACCTGAAGTAGCAATTGCGACTCCGACTTTTCCACTAGTTCTTGCATACCCTTGCGCTGCATGCGTAGCACCTTGTTCATGTCTGGTAAGAACGTGATGTAATCTATCTTGAAACTTGTATAACTCATCATATACTGGCATAATTGCTCCACCAGGATATCCATAAATTAAATCTACACCTTCTGATAACAGACAATGTATTACTGCTTCAGCGCCCGTCATTCGACCAGAGGCTGTTTCAGTTTCTTTTTTTATTGTTTGCGTTTGTGTTTCCATTACGCTATATATTTTTCTTTCAGCTCGTACTGAAATGTTTTTTTAGAATTCATCTGTTACGCAACCCTGCGATGCAGATGAAACTGTATTGGCATATTTATATAAAACTCCTTTTTTAAACTTCAACGGTGGTTGAACCCAAGCAGCTTTTCTTCTTTCTATTTCTTCTTCTTCGATAGCAACCGTAATTGAATTTGATTCTGCATCGATAGTGATCATATCACCATCTTCTACTAATGCAATCAAACCTCCTTCTTGTGCTTCGGGAGTAATATGACCTACAACAAAGCCATGTGTTCCTCCTGAGAATCTTCCGTCTGTAATCAATGCAACCTCTTTACCAAGGCCCGCTCCCATGATTGCCGCTGTTGGTTTTAACATTTCTGGCATTCCAGGACCTCCTTTAGGACCTTCGTACCTAATGACGACTACATCACCTTTTTGAACTTTTCCATCCCTAATACCATCATTCGCATCATACTCGCTATCGAAAACTTTGGCTTTACCTGTAAAGCTCAAACCTTCTTTCCCAGTTATTTTTGCAACACATCCATCTTTTGCTAAGTTTCCAAACATGATTCTTAAATGTCCGGTTGCTTTAATAGGATTTTCTAATGGTTTTATCACATCTTGTCCTTCTTCTAAATCCGGAACGTCTAATAAGTTTTCTGCCAATGTTTTTCCAGTAACGGTCAAACAATCTCCATGTAATAACCCTTTCTTTAAAAGATATTTTAACACAGCAGGAATCCCTCCGATATCATGAACATCTTCCATTAGGTATTTTCCACTTGGTTTTAGATCTGCTAAGAATGGAGTTTCATCACTTATTCTCTGAAAATCTGCCAAGGTAAATTCTACATCTGCCGCTCTAGCAATTGCTAAAAAATGAAGTACAGCATTTGTTGAACCTCCTAAGATCGTTACCAGACGAACAGCATTTTCTAATGACTTTTTGGTAACGATATCCAAAGGTTTAATATCTTTTTTCAATAGCACTCGCATAGCTCTACCCGCAGCGATACTTTCTTCTTCCTTGTTTTTACTAATAGCAGGATTTGATGAATTATACGGAAGTGACATCCCCAAAGCTTCGATCGCTGATGCCATGGTATTTGCGGTATACATTCCTCCACAAGCTCCAGCACCAGGAATTGCTTTCTTAATAACACTTTTATATTCTGTGTTCTCCATCGTTCCGGCTACTTTTTCACCCCAAGCTTCAAATGCCGAAACAATATCTAGCTTTCGTCCTTCATGACATCCCGAAGCAATTGTACCTCCATATACCAAAATCGAGGGTCTATTTAAACGAATCATCGCCATTAATGCTCCAGGCATATTCTTATCACATCCAACTACTGTTACCATTCCATCATAGGACATGGCCTGTACTACGGTTTCCATAGAATCCGCAATAACATCTCTAGACGGTAATGAAAAACGCATTCCTGGAGTTCCCATAGAAATTCCATCACTTACACCAATCGTATTAAAGATTAATCCAACCACATCTTCTTCTCTTGTGCCTTGTTTGACTAACTTGGCCAAGTCATTTAAGTGCATATTACAAGGGTTACCTTCATAACCTGTACTGGCAATACCAACTAATGGCTTATTAAAATCTTCATCGGTTAACCCAACAGCATGAAGCATGGCTTGTGCAGCTGGTTGGGTATCATCTTGTGTAACTCGTTTACTATATTTATTAATACTCATCCTTATCTGAATGTTATTTTTTTATCAATTTCTTATTTTTTTAACTTATTTATTAACATATTATCATGTATCTAAATAAACCATAGTATAAAATTATTTCGTAATGACTAAACTGTTAAATTTAATTCAATAAGCTTACAACATCCAACCATCCACAAACCATCATTTTATACTGATTTACAGATACTTACACTTAATTTATTTACAATCACTACATAACATATTTTTATTTTTTTAGTTAAAAAAAATCCCTTCTACTATTAGAAGGGATTTTTAAATTATATATTCATAATGCCCTTCTCACCCTGATATAATAATCACAATGTTGATAATAATTTGGACAATAATTACTTGTTGTAAATTCATTATTTTATTTATTCATAGAACTGGTTTAAAACAGTTCATAAAAAAATCCCTTTACGAACGTAAAGGGATTTTAGTATAAGTTTGTATCATATCATATCCCTTTACCAAGATGAAATAATCACCTCGATAATAATGACATTAATGATATTTAAATTTGTTTTCTTCATTTATGGGGATAAATATAGTAAAAATTAATTTTGAAAAACAAATAGTTACGAATAGAAATCTTTAGTCTAATTTAAATAAGTTATTCTTCATACAGTAAATTACGAGCCCTACTCTTGTCTTTACTTGTAATTTTTTAAAAACTGCTTCTCTATAATTTTCTATAGTTTTAGGACTCAAATTCATCTCACCCGCGATATTCTTATACGTAAGCTCAGAACAAGCATACTTTAAAAAAGTCCATTCTCGATCGGTTAGCTTTTCAGCAAGATTTTCGGTAATCTTCGCATCTGCTTTTTCTGTATATTTTAGCGCAGTCTCTATCTTACTCGAATAATAAAACCCTTGTTCGATAACCATTTTCATAGCAAACTCGAAGTTCTCTGGATGAATATCCTTTAACAAATACCCTCTCGCTCCTGCTCTTAACATTTTGATGATGGTTTCTTCATCATCTTCCATAGTTAGCGCCAATACTTTCTGCTCTGGTTGGTTTTCTTTTAACCACTGCATGGTTTGGATACCATCCATCACAGGCATTTTTACGTCTAGCAAGATGAGCTCTGGTTTTTTTCTTTTATGCAGATAATATTGTGTGAGTTCTTTTCCGTTTTTTAGAATAGCCAAAACCTCGTATCCTTCGAGGTTGGTTATAAGACTTTCTAGAGATTGAGCGAATAGAAGATGATCATCTACAATGACAACAGTCTTTTTCTTCATTTTCGATTTAATTTTGTTATACCTTATCTTCTTCTTTAAATGGGTACTGCAAGGTAAGCAATACTCCTTTATTAGGCTCCGAAATACAGTCTAAAGTTGCATTTACCAAAGCTGCTCTACTTTTCATATTTAATAATCCAGAATTAGCTTGCACCGATTCCATATCATACCCAACCCCATCATCTTTGATGATAATTACTAAATCATCTGGCGAATACTCTAGTTTTACTAATAAATGAGATGCCTCTGCATGCTTTATGGTATTAGAGAAAAACTCCTGAACAATACGATAGATGATAATTTCATCCTTAGGATTGATAAACAACTCTTCTCCTATAACAACAAGCTCTGGGGTTAGGAAATTTAGTTTTTTAAACCGATCTAACTCAACCTGGATAGATTTTATCAGACCAATATTTTGTATTACTTCGTGATTTAGGGTTTTAGAAAGATTTCTAATTTCTTGTAGACTATCACCAACCAAACTTCGGATATCCTGAACTGAATCTTTGATCTTTGGTTCTAAATTGGTGCTTAAAATATTGATTTGCATTACGGCAGTAGATAGCAACTGGCCAATATTATCGTGTAGTTCCCAACTTACATTTTTTAGAGTTTGCTCTTGGATTTCGAGCTTTGAGTTTTGGAGTTCTTCATCAAAACGTTGTTTGGCTTTTAAGCGCTCAAGAAGCAATTTGTTTTTTCTTTTTTGAAAGGCTACAAAAAACACTATGGCAAAAACTGCAAAAAATAGTATAATTACGGAAAAGTAAACTATGAGTAAGATCTGTTCCTTTTGTAAGAGTTGTTCTTTTTGTAGCATACAAGAAATCCAAATATATAGCAAGTATACATAAAAATATTAGCTCCTCGGATAATAAACCTTCGAATTTCCACAAATTCAGGACTCTTATCTAATTTAAAGTAACTGTCATAAATAATTAATGGAGGAACTACTAGATGAAAAATCAATGCTCCAATTGAAATATAAAAACTTAGTGATTTATTAAAACTTAGTATTTCATCACTTTGTAACATTTCATAAAAGTAAAACATCACACTAAGTAAAATTAAAACAGACCCGTTAATATATGTATATGATGAAGTCCTACTAAAAAACACATCTGTAAATATCAAATTTAAAGTAGTTGTAATTATATAAAGGAATAAAATCAAGCTTAACAACTTCCTATTCCATCTTTTTTTTAAGTTCGACTTAAAATACCAGATGTAAAAGGAAAAACTTATTATGTAGTAAGTATTGTAGAGCCACTTATTTTTTTTAAAAATAGTATCATCTAGAAAACAAAAATCTTCATAATAATAAATAAAAGTAGGAAGCAACCCTATTGTTTCCACTAAAACGGTAAACCATAAAAAATAAACAAAATACCGAATTGATAGATCTATCCGGTATTTTGAAACATATATTGAGCCTGCTATTGCAGCTAACACCTCAACACTGTTAACTATAAGCATATATTTATTCATCAAAAAGAATGTGGAGGTTCTCCATCTCCTCCTCCGTTAAAAGGTTCTATATCATAATTATTTTCAGGACTTCCTCCATCTTTTCCCAAACCTCCAACACGACTTCCTGTAGGCGCGAAAAAAACAGTTGCTCTTCCTATTCCCCTTTTGCATTTACCTTTAGAATAAGCACCAAGGTAAACTCTTATTCCAGGGTCATTAATCCCTTGGTCAGCCGACTCTTGTTTTACGTATGCTAAATACTCCTCCAACTCAGCTACGGTCCAATGGAATTCGCGTGCATCTTCGAATCCTAATTTCTTTTGTAAACGCTTTCCTCTATTCTTACACCAATTATCATGAAGCTCTCTAGCTTCTTCTACGTTGATACACTTTTGGGGTTTTTGTACTTTTTTTGCCATAATATTTTGTTTAATGGGTTTATTAACGCTAATATATCCAAAAAACAAGATTATCCACAAATACCCCTAACCTTTAGCAAACTTTATTTACGGAAAAACCATAATTTCAATATTTTGATTATCAATCACTTAAATAGATATCATAAAATTCAGAAAAAATACACAAAGGGGGTTTTCCCCCTATACCTAGCAGGTGGTTTTACCCCTAGAAATGACTTCCTTATCCAGTTGTTATAAGTTAACTATTAAACAAATAACACAATAATTTAGAATCTAAAACAAATGCAAGATTAAATTTTTCAATTGTAAATGAACGCAACAATATAAGTTGTTTTGAAATCTTTTCTTCTTGCTAATTTTTTTTTAAAAAGCATCCATCTCAAACTTTCTTAAAGAAGAAGAGTATTATTGAATGATTTTGCTATTATTAGAACACTTACTACTGTAAAGTACATTCTTAAAAATGGATATTGTAAAATATATTCATCCTCTACTTTTTTAATACAACATCCAAAAAAATAAGATACAACCGACTTAAATGTTTTGTAAGATCATAGTGTAGGAATAGTTAAATAAATATTAAAAGCTATGGTTTTTAACAAATATTCAGGTAACAATTTTATCAACTAAGACACGAAACTATAGTATTCATATTTTTTTAATCAAAAATACATCTTATTAGAAATAAAGTAGATACAAAAAATAATAAGACACTGAAATAGAACCAAAAAAACCGACAAAACAAAACTAAAAAACCAAGGTGTTTTTTCCGCTATTAAAATAACCAAAAGCACTATAAATATTAATGAAACAAATAAAAATTAATGTCGTTATTATTAATATACAACCATTTTAGAAATCTCATTTTTTCCCATAAAAAATAAAAAAACTCCGTTACTAATGATTAACATGAGAATCATTTTTGGAAGATTTTACACAACCGATGGTTGACTAAACGAATAAACAAAATTGGCGAAATATTCATTTTTATTTAAACCGCCAATACTTTTAAAATTAATTATTAACCCGATTTTCTAAACAGAAAATCTTAAAACTTCACTGTATGAAAAAACAAAAATCAATGGACAGCTTATTAAGCAGTCTAAAAGATCAAAAAGACGCAGTAGTCCTTGATCAAGAAGGAAAATCTGTACAATACTGGTGTGGCATCGGAGCTAATGCTGGGGATTTTGGAAATAGTGGAAATCCCCCTAATGAATAAATCCTTAACCGTAAGGATTTATACTGTCATAAAACACACTTTTTAAATTAATTATTAACCCGATTTTCTAAATAGAAAATCACAAAATTTCATTGTATGAAAAAACAAAGATCAATGGATAGCTTACTAAGCAGTCTAAAAGATCAAAAAGACGCTGTAGTCTTAGATCAAGAAGGAAAATCTATACAATACTGGTGCGGTATTGGAGCCAATGCCGGGGACAAAGGTGGAGCGGGGAATCCTCCATTCTAATGCGGAAAAATATCTGAAATACAGGTTTTATCATTTAACAAAACCTGTATTCAAATTAATTAGGAATCCGATTTTCTAAACAGAAAATTATAAAACTTCATTGTATGAAAAAACAAAAATCAATAGACAGCTTGCTAAGCAGTCTAAAAGATCAAAAAGATGCAGTAGTTCTTGATCAAGAAGGTAAATCTGTACAATACTGGTGCGGTATTGGTGCTAATGCTGGGGATTTTGGAAACCATGGCGAACCACCTAATGGATAATCCTTAAAAAAACAAAGGTTTTATGCGGTCATAAAACCCTCTTTTAAATTAATTATAAATCCGATTTTCTAAACAGAAAATTATAAAACTTTATTGTATGAAAAAACAAAAATCAATGGACAGCTTACTAAGCAGTCTAAAAGATCAAAAAGACGCAGTAGTCCTAGATCAAGAAGGTAAATCTGTACAATACTGGTGTGGCATCGGAGCCAATGCCGGAGATAGAGGAGGAACAGGGAACCCTCCATACTAATGTAAAAAAATCTCAAAAAACACAGGCTTTATATCATTATAAAGCCTGTAATCACATTAGTTATAAACCCGATTTTCTAAACAGAAAATCATAAAACTTCATTGTATGAAAAAACAAAAGTCAATGGACAGCTTGTTAAGCAGTCTAAAAGATCAAAAAGACGCAGTAGTCCTAGATCAAGAAGGTAAATCTGTACAATATTGGTGCGGCATTGGTGCGAATGCTGGTGATAAAGGTGGACATGGTTTCCCCCCAAACTAATGTAGAAAAATCTCAAAAAACACAGGCTTCATAATAATATAAAGCCTGTAGTTACATTAATTATAAACCCGATTTTCTAGACAGAAAATCATAAAATTTCATTGTATGAAAAAACAAAAGTCGATGGACAGCTTATTAAGCAGTCTAAAAGATCAAAAAGACGCAGTAGTCCTTGATCAAGAAGGAAAATCAGTACAATACTGGTGTGGTATTGGTGCCAATGCTGGAGATAGAGGTGGATCAGGTCATCCTCCTAACTAATGTAGAAAAATTTCAAAAAACACGGGCTTTATATTATTATAAAGCCTGTAATTACATTAATTATAAAACCGATTTTCTAAACAGAAGATCATAAAATTTTATTGTATGAAAAAACGAAAGTCAATGGACGGCTTATTAAGCAGTCTAAAAGATCAAAAGGACGCCGTAGTCCTAGATCAAGAAGGAAAGTCCGTACAGTACTGGTGCGGTATTGGAGCCAATGCTGGAGATCATGGAAACAGTGGTCAACCACCAAATTGATAATCCAAAATAGTAAAGGTTTTATGCGGCCATAAAACCCTCTTTTAAATTAATTATAAACCCGATTTTCTAAACAGAAAATCATAAAACTTCCTTGTATGAAAAAACAAAAGTCGATGGACAGCTTGCTAAGCAGTCTAAAAGATCAAAAAGACGCCGTAGTCTTAGATCAAGAAGGAAAATCAGTACAATATTGGTGCGGTATTGGTGCCAATGCAGGAGATAGAGGAGGAACAGGACACCCTCCTAACTAATGTAGAAAAATCTCAAAAAACACAGGCTTTATATTATTATAAAGCCTGTAGTTACATTAATTATTAATCCGATTTTCTAAATAGAAAATCATAAAACTTCATTGTATGAAAAAACAAAAGTCGATGGACAGCTTGCTAAGCAGTCTAAAAAATCAAAAAGATGCAGTAGTTCTTGATCAAGAAGGTAAATCTGTACAATACTGGTGCGGTATTGGTGCTAATGCTGGGGATAAAGGTGGATCAGGATTTCCTCCAAACTAATCTAGAAAAATCTCAAGAATACTGGTTTTATGATTTAATAAAACCGGTATTCAAATTAATTATGAATCCGATTTTCTAAATAGAAAATCACAAAACTTCCTTGTATGAAAAAACAAAAATCAATGGACAGCTTGTTAAGCAGTCTAAAAGATCAAAAAGATGCAGTAGTCCTTGATCAAGAAGGTAAATCTGTAAAATACTGGTGTGGTATTGGTGCTAATGCTGGGGATAAAGGTGGATCAGGATTTCCTCCAAACTAATCTAGAAAAATCTCAAGAATACTGGTTTTATGATTTAATAAAACAGGCATTCAAATTAATTATGAATCCGATTTTCTAAATAGAAAATCACAAAATTTCATTGTATGAAAAAACAAAAATCAATGGACAGCTTATTAAGTAGTCTAAAGGATCAAAAAGACGCAGTAGTCTTAGATCAAGAAGGTAAATCTGTACAATATTGGTGCGGTATTGGAGCTAATGCTGGGGATTTTGGTAGTGCGGGAGATCCTCCTCACAAAGGATCTATCTAGATGTTTATGACAATAATCAAAAATAATTATTAATCCGATTTTCTAAACAGAAAATCACAAAATTTCATTGTATGAAAAAACAAAAATCAATGGACAGCTTACTAAGCAGTCTAAAAGATCAAAAAGAAGCAGTAGTCTTGGATCAAGAAGGAAAATCCGTACAATATTGGTGCGGTATAGGAGCTAATGCTGGAGATGGAGGAAGTTCTGGATGGCCTCCTAATTAAAAAGTAGTTTATTTATTTGATCATGAACAAAAGCTGTTGCGAAATGCAATAGCTTTTGAAACACAAAAAGCGTATGCATTTAATTTTTTCAGAAAAGGTAGATTTTTCTACAAATAGAGTCATTGATTGGCTATATTATTATGATCAGAAATATGAAAAATTCATAGGTCCATCGGATAATAAAGATCATTTTAAGTTTAATGACAAAACAATATCCTTCACATTTGGAGGAATCAACAAAGAGGAAAAACAATCAATTTCGGAGAATGCTAATCCTACAAAGATAGATTCTACCTGGTTTAGAAGACCAAATCACAATACAAAATCATTTATTGAAGAGTTTAAATACAATGGAATTTATCCCAAAAACATTCTAAATTATACGTTACAACAAAGAATAGATGTATTCTGGGAATATTTAGGGTATAGATTGGAATCTAATAACCATCTTGGATCCTTTAAAACCTTTGAATTAAACAAACCTATAGTAATGCAAGAGGCCGAAAAACTTGGATTAACAGTCCCAAGAACACTCATTACTAATTCTAAAAGAGAACTTGAAACGTTTTTTAAATCATGTAATCATAGAATTATCACTAAATCATTGCATGAAATCATACCTGAATATAAACACCCTACAGAAGATACAAATACAGAGTTATCTATTCATCAATATACCACGCTAATAGACAACCTTAAAGACACTCCTAAGGTATTTGCTCCTTCCCTATTTCAGGAATGTATAGATAAAGAATATGAAATACGTACGATCTTTTTAAACGACTCATGTTACTCTGCATGTATTTTTAGTCAACTTAATGAGCAGACAAAAATTGATATGCGAAATAGAGATGCTAATACACCTACTAGATATATCCCATATCAACTTCCTGAAACAATAGAAACAAGTATCAAACAGCTCATGAATAAATTAAATCTAAGTTATGGAGCCATAGATATCATGAAAAGTATAAATGGTTACTATTATTTCTTAGAAATTAATCCAGTAGGTCAATTCGGCGATGTATCTATGCAATGTAATTATTACCTAAATAAAAAAATTGCCGAACATTTAATTAATAAGAGCTAATCTATGAAAAAGACAAAATACAAAGAACATTTATCCTTCCCTGAACACCCTGCAATACCCTTTGATGTACATTTTCTATCTATTAAAGAAAAAGATAAAAGAAATACACCTGAGAAATTTCAGTACATGAAAAAGTATAAAAGCGAAGGTGCTATCATGGATTTCTATAAAAAGAACTCGAATATATTAGATTTAAGCTAAATGAACATACCAGTAAAAAAATCGCATTTTTTATTATTTCCCACTTGCATTCCTATAAAAGGATATTCTCAGAGTATTATTATGGATTTGGATAGAGGAGCTTATATAGAAATTCCAAACTTGCTCTATGACATTCTAAAATCTGTAATAAGTAAACAAAGTATACAAGATATTAAATCTTTATTCGATCATAAACATGATGATGGCATTGACCAATATTTTGAGTATTTTGTCAATAATTCTTATGGTTTTTATACCTATAATCCGGTGCCTTTTAATCCAACTGAAACCACGTTTCATTCTCCATATAAAATAATTTCTTCTGTTATTACTTTTGATAAATCATCCAGGTATGACATCGCTGATGTATTAAACCAATTAGATCGATTATCTTGCCAATTAATCCAATTTAGATGTTATGATTATTGCTCTCTAGATAATTTGGGCAAAACATTAGATTCTATTAAAGAAAGTTCTATTAGAAAAGTAGAAATTTTTATTCCACATAATATAAAATATAAAGAGCTTGATTTAGTAAAATTTGTCCAAAAATACCCCAGAACAATTTTGATTGTTTTTGGAGCACAAGAAGACAAAAAAGTTAAGGTGGAGAAAAAATCAGTAAAAAACTTAATATACACTTCAAAAAAGCTTTCTAAAGACACCAAAGAAGCCATTACTTTAAATTCTTTTACCATTACACACCAGATGTACTACGAATCATTAGCCTATAATACCGGGCTATATAGAAAAGTTTCTATTGATACAAATGGAGATATAAAGAATTACATATCACATGATAAAGTGTATGGTAATGTAATGAAAGATAGCATAGAAACTATAATTGAAACAGATGATTTCAAACAAAAATATTTCATCTCGAATAATAACATAGAGAAATGCAAAGATTGCCAGTTTAGACATATGTGCACTTCTAGTTCTGACATTACCATTAAAGAACAAAAATTTTTCAAGTCAGATCTTTGCAATTTTGACCCATATTCCAACACCTGGAATTAACATTAGATATGCGTAAAAAATTCCCCCATTATAGACAACTAAACTCCATGGAATGTGGTGCGACTTGTCTTAGAATGATTTCTAAATACTATGGAAGAAGTATTTCTTTAAAAAAAATAACTGATTATACTGAAACCACAAGAGAAGGTACCAATATGCAATTATTGAGTATTGCCGCCGATAAAATTGGTTTCAGAACTATTGGAGTAAAAATAAATCCTATTCAGTTTTTTGAAGAAGTACCTCTACCAGTTATTATTTACTGGAAGACTAACCACTTTGTGGTTGTATACAAAGTATCTAAACGATATGTATATGTTGCTGATCCAGCATCTACAACTATAAAATATTCTAAAAAAGAATTTATCCAAAACTGGATTGGAAGAGGTGCAAATGAGAACTCTAATGAAGGTCTCGTGCTAATATTTGAACCTACACCTAAACTTTATGAAACTGAAGACACCTCTCAGAAAGATGAAAATTTCAAAAAGAGTTTTAAGCACATTATAAGCTACCTTCTTGTTCATAAAAAATTCGTAGTTCAATTAACAATAGGAATCATTGCCACTAGTATTCTCAATCTAGTATTTCCTTTTCTAACACAAAGTATCGTAGATATAGGTATAAAAAATCAAGATATTGATTTTATCTACATTGTATTATTCGCGCAGATTTTTTTATTTATTGGTAAGATTAGTTTAGACATTGTTAGAGGCTGGATACTATTACATGTATCTACTCGAATTAGTATATCTTTAATTTCGGATTTTTTCATTAAACTAATGAATCTCCCAATTTCCTACTTCGATTCAAAATTAACAGGTGATATCTTGGAGAGAGTAAATGATCATAAAAGGATTGAGAATTTACTAACAAACTCTCCTCTATCTTTTATTCTTTCCATTCTTAATATAATAGTATTTGGGAGTATTCTAGCATACTACAGCCTGAAAATTTTTAGTGTTTTTATGATAGGAACGATCATATATTTTGGTTGGATAACCCTGTTCTTTAAAAGAAGAGCGATTATAGATTCATCGCATTTTCACTTAATGAGCGAAGAAAAAAACAAGATTATTGAACTTATAAACGGAATGCAAGAAATAAAACTGCATAATGCAGAGCAGGAAAAAAGATGGGGATGGGAATTCATTAAAGCAAGAATATTTAGAGTGGCCACAAAAAAATTATCACTTGAACAACTTCTAAATATCGGAACATCACTTATTAATGAACTCAAAAACATTTTTATTGTTTTTTTTGCTGCTAAACTAGTAATAGATGGAGAGTTAACATTGGGGATGATGCTATCTATAATGTACATCATCGGACAACTGAATGGGCCATTGCAAGAAATGTTAAAAAACAGTTATACCGTTCAGGATGCAAAAATTGCGATAGAAAGATTAAATGAAATACATAAGTTACAAGACGAAGAAAATATCAATGAATCCAAATCAGATGTCACAAACATTAATCAAGATATTACAATAGAAAATTTATCATTTTCATATCCAGGTAGAAAAGAAAACATACTAAAAAACATTAACCTTACAATTCCTGCAAACAAAACAACAGCAATAGTTGGTGTTAGTGGCAGTGGAAAAACAACATTAATCAAATTACTACTAAAGTTTTATGAACCAACTAAAGGTCAAATAAAACTAAAAGATCAGAGTATTGAAAACTTCTCACAAAGATCTTGGAGAAACAAATGTGGAGTTGTAATGCAAGAAGGATATATATTTAATGATACTATATTTAAAAACATTACTATAGGGCATTCAGAAGTAGATAAAAAACGATTAATAAAAGCAGTAGAAATAGCCAACGTCAAAGATCTTATCGAAAGACTCCCTCAAAGTTATAACACAAAAATAGGGAGTGATGGAATAGGTCTGAGCACTGGAGAAAAACAAAGAATACTAATTGCAAGAGCAGTATACAAAAACCCAGAAATTGTTTTCTTTGATGAAGCCACAAGTGCCTTAGACACAAATAACGAACGTATAATAGTAGAAAATTTAAATAGATTCTTAGAAGAAAAAACGGTTATTGTTATTGCTCATCGTCTTAGTACAGTAAAAGATGCTGATCAAATCGTAGTTATAGACAACGGAGAAGTTGCAGAAAGTGGAGATCATGAATCGCTAACCAAACTAAAAGGTAAATATTACAATCTAGTTAAAAATCAATTAGAATTAGGAGCTTAATAACTCTACAAACTAAAAAGAAGACAACATTTTAAATTTTACACCTTCACTCACCCTTTTTTGTGCAATAACATTAATTGCCTCCTCTGATAATTGAAAAATTCTTGGATATCCACCTGTAGTTTGACAATCCCTCATTAAGATAATCAACCTACCTGAAGGAGTTAATTGAACCGTACCTGGCAATACTGGAACCGAAATCATAGAAGTTAGATTATTCTTGAACACTTCATTCATTGAAATTGCCATTCGACCACTCTCATTAGAAATAGTAAAATCCCCCATTAAAATAGATGTCTTTTCGGTATCACTTAACAGATCATATTCAGGACCTGGATACACCTCTAAAACTTCCAGACCAAGCCAATCATCTTCAATTTTCACAGAAGATAAAGATGTCGAAAATCCACAATAACTACTATAGGATATCTTATCAGTTTTGACCAACTTTTCTGAAGCTGTAATATTTTTATATTGCGACCTACTATTCAAAACACGATTCGCACAAAATCCATTTTTTATTCCTACATAACCAAAAACACCTTTTGATATATTTTTTAGCCTTAAAACATCTCCTTTATTTACTAATAAAGGTTGATTAAATTTTACAGGTTGATCATTCATATAAGGATCACATATTACACCTGTGAGAACTATTACCGACTCTTCATAAAACTTTAAAATCGGCGGCATTATCATCCACTCTATAACCGCACAATTCTCATCATTACCTAACAAAGCATTTGCTAACTTAAAAGATCTTTTATCCATAGCACCACTTTGTGGAACGCCAAATTTTGAAAACCCAAAACGCCCTTTATCCTGAATCGTCGTATACATACCTGAAGATAAAATCTCTACCATAACAATTATAAATACTCAGGAATTAATTGATAATTTTGATTAGAAATAGATAAACCTATATCGTTATATTCATTTGCTGTCACCGATATAAACTTTAACCTATCACCAGGAGTAGCAAAGCAACAAGGATCCGAATTGACATCGAAAAAAGACAAAGGAGTTTTGCCAATTACATGCCAACCACCTGGACTATTGGATGGATAAATTCCAGTTTGATTTCCACCAATCGCTACAGATCCTTTTTCTACAAAACGACTAGGATTTGATTTTCTTGGAGTTATCAATTTTTTATCAAGACCACTCAAATACAAAAATCCTGGTAAAAAACCGATAAAATGAATTGTATATAATGGAGTAGTGTGAAGTGAAATAATATCATCAACACTCATTGATTTTTGATCAGCAAACGAAACTATTTCCGGACACACATTTTCATCGTAGCAAACAGGTATATTCCACAGGCGTTTTTTTACCCTCATTTTTAAACCTTCCTCAGAAACGAGTGATTTTAGTTCAAAAAACCTATCATAGACATTCTCTATAGTGGACACATATAAAATTAATAACGAGTTATATGATAAAATTACTTCAACAATTACTTTACCGTAAAATTCCTCGATTGATTTTTTATGAAAAATCAACAAATTCAACAAATTTTCATCAACTTTTGCATCGGTTTGAATCAAAATTGAATTCTCACTGTATTGTTTATAGTCAAATTTTACATCAGAATTCTTCATTTTAGCACGTAATTTTTAGCTATCAACTCCTTATATATATACTTCAAAATTTCAACAGATTTTGGATTATCGCCATGCACACAAATTGTATCAAAAAAAACATCCACTTCTTCCCCACTGATTGTTTTTACTTTTTCTTCAGAAATCATTTTCCAAACATGATCAAAAACTTTTTCAGGATTTTCGATCATCGCACCAACTTCGGATCGCGACACCAATGTTAAATCATTATTATATTTCCTATCCGCAAAAACCTCATATTTTATCTCAAAATCATCTTTGTAAAAATAAGAAATAACAGAATCTTTTGGCGATATTATTAATAAACTTTTATCTATATTTTGAATCGAATTAACAACGGCTTTAGCAACACCCTTATTTTTCACAGCATCATTATACAATGCTCCATGTGGTTTTACATGATGTAATTTCGCACCTGCTTCTTCGGTAAATTTTTTAACTTTCAAAATTTGATCGGTCAATGTATTGATTAAATCTTCTTGAGAAATTTTCATAGACACTCTTCCGAAATTTTCTCGATCAGGATATGAAGGATGTGCTCCAATTTTTACATTATACTGTATAGCTAAATCTATTGTTTTTTTTATCTCTTCGTCATCACCTGCATGCACACCACAAGCAACATTACACCACGAAACATATGGCATAATTTGATCATCAAATCCTGCCCCTTCTCCAACATCTGCATTCAATAAAACTTTTTTCAAATTCTTACATTTTACAAAATTATTTCCTACAAACTTATCAACACTTTCCAGATACCTCTAAACCCTAAAAAGCATGTTACAAACACTATCAAAACACCCACTATATTTTGCAGTTTAGAATTCGTATAATTCCCCAATAATTTTTTCTGATTCATGACCCATAAAAGAAAGATCGCTACGATAGGTAGTAAGACTCCATTTGCCACTTGAGCAAACTGAATAATGACAATAGATTTGATACCAAAAGATGAAAATAAAACGCCTAAAAAAAGGATAAACATCCAGACCATTCTAAAGCGTTTACTCTTCAATCCATCCTCCCATCCAAGACATCCTTTCACCACATATGCTGCTGCTAAAGGAGCTGTGATTGCAGATGTAATTCCAGCTGCAAACAACCCAAGCGATAGGACATATTTTGCCATTGACCCAAAAACAGGTTCTAACCCTTTTGCCAGATCAGCTGCATTATTTATTTCTGACTGCTGGATCGCTGCTCCTGCCACAATGATTGCCATCGAAACCAATCCTCCAAGTACTATTGCTACTACGGTATCTCTTCGTACTGCTGGTAAGTCATCCTTTGAATTCCATTTTTCACTTACAATAGAGGCATGTAAAAACAGATTATAAGGAACCACAGTAGTACCTATTAATCCAACTATGGTCAGTATTTTATCGGAAGAGAGATCAGGGATAAACCCTTTTACCAAAAGAGATATGTCTGGTTTTGTTACCATTGCTGCGATAATGAATGCAAGACTCATGAACAGTACTAAAACGATAAGACTTCGCTCTAAAATCTTATAATTTCCTATATACAGCAGTAAAAAAGCGACAATTCCGATCAAAACACTGACATAGTTAAGCGGTATACTTCCAATCTGTATGGTAGGAGATCCTATGATCGTAGATACTCCAAGGACACCTCCACTAATGTTTCCTGCTTCATAAGCCGCATTTCCTATAAAGATTGCGGATAGCATCAATGCAATAAGTATCCAACGAATAGCTTTATTTGCAAACTGAGACTTTACTACTTCACTCAATCCTTGTTGTGTTACCAGTCCTAATCGCGCAGACATTTCTTGTAAAACGACACAAGCTACAATCGATAATACCAAAGCCCAAAGCAAGGTAAAACCAAATTGTACTCCAGCCATTGTGCAGACCGTAACGGTACCAGGACCAATAAATGCAGCAGTTACTAAGGTACCTGGACCTATTTTAGGAAGCCATTTGATCATATAATTATGTATTAGAATATTAATAGGACAATGAACATTCGCTGAGAACATTCATCTATGTTTTTAGTGCTGTGTTACTAGTCTATTTTTGAAGCGCATAGATGGCAAAAGATCCTAGCCAATGACCTCCTTCATAACTATCCCCAACAAGATTTGGCAATGAGTAGTTAACATGCTTATTCGCAATATTCACAAGATGTTCATACTCTGGATATTGATTTGCTAAACCATACAAAACCCATGCTCTACTAAAATTAAGTCCATCTAAGTGTACAAGTTTACCATCTGTTCTATCCGAAACCTCTCCTACTGGAATATCAAAATCCTTGTTTTTAAGTTGCGGCATAAAATCTTGAACCCAAGCATCAAAAGATGATTTAGATAAAATCTTTCTCATAATATCGACCTCTTCTAAACAAGGAGACAAAAAATCATACCCACTAGGTTCCCAACCTATCGGACAAGAGGTATCGTTTGTATAAAACTCTTTTGCTCTTTTGGTTATAGCTTCATTTAAGAGTTGATGATCCAAAGCAACTGCATAATCGTAGGCAAACGACAATCCAAAAGCAGTATTCGTATGCTCTCCTACTCGTATTGGGTACTTTAATTTTGGTAGAAAATCGATATATCGTTGTATAATAAGATCGGTAAGCGGTTTTAAATTCATTTCTAATTCTTTAGCGACAGGATCATCCCATGAATGAATTTCTTCTGCTAATTTTAGTAACCATGCCCAACCATATGTTCGCTCATAAGAAGTATTGTGTTTCCCTTCAAAATAGACAACTTCTGCTTCAATATTCTTTTTAGAAATATTGGCTAAGAGCCTTGTTTTAATATCCGCAGCGTTTTCGATATCTGGGAAGGATTTTAGCAACTTTACCAAGGACCAATGTCCATGCACCGAAGAATGCCAATCAAAACATCCATAAAACGCTGGGTGTAATACACTAGGCTCTCCAATATCTTCTTTACCGCCTATGGTTTGCCCTAATTTATTTGGGTATTCCGTATTGATGCAAGCTAAAGGTAATTCTAATAAGGAAACTGCCTGTTTCTTGGTTAATTCTAAAGGTTTTTCAACAACTACTTTAATAGTATCCGATGCTATCGTTGCGGGTTCTTTTACAGTTTTTTCGGATGAAGGTTCTGAGGTATTACAAGCCAATATTAGTATTGAAAAAAATACTACGATTAATCGATTCATGTGCCAATATTTTTAATTCTTGATACCCTGATTGTTTGAATATATTCTGGTATCCAAAGACGATTGTTTTTAAAAATATTGATTTCCTCTTTTTAATCTATAGGATTGTTAATAACATGAATAAATAGTTCATAAACTATTAAAAATCACTTTATATCGTGATCATTTTACCTTCTTTTAAGTATTCTTTTTTCACACCCTCTAAAATGGTTTCTAAAAGAATTTCAGCATGTTGTGATGCCGCGGTTTTTAGACAAACATATTGTATCACATTCATAATGTTTGCTCCGGTAAGCGCATATTTTTTAGAAACATCTTCGAGAGAAACTTCATTAGCTAATGGTACTTTATTAGGGAGATTATTCTTCCATAATTCCAATCGCTCTTTATAAGATGGATTCTCAAACTCTATAATAGATTGAAATCTCCTTGTGAACGCAGTATCGATATTATTTTTAAAATTAGTAGCTAGAATTACTAGTCCAGGATGTGCTTCGATCCTCTGTAATAAATAGGATACTTCTTGGTTTGCATATTTATCATGAGCATCTCTAACATTAGTTCTTTTTCCGAAAATAGCATCTGCTTCATCAAAAAATAAAATCCAAGATTTATTTTTAGCCTTATCAAAGAGTTTGGATAAGTTCTTTTCTGTTTCTCCGATATATTTGGAGACTATCATGGAAAGATCTACACGATATACATCTGATCCAGTATACTTTCCTAACAAGGTTGCTGTAAGAGTCTTTCCTGTTCCTGGAGGTCCCGAAAACAAAATACGATAACCAGGTTTGATTCTGGATTTCATATCCCAGTCATTTAGCACCATCTCATTAAAGTTAAGCCAAGACTCAATCTCTTTTATTTGCTGTAAAGTTTTGGATTGTAATACTAAATCCGTCCATTCTAATTGAGTTTCTATTCTTTCGGCAGGAAAATCTTTGCTCATTGTAGGTTTCAATATACTTCCTGTGCTAAATAGTGCTATATACTCTTCATCTAAAATCAAACGCCCACTCATTCTGGGTTCTCCCATTGGAATGGAATCTAAATAAAGGACTCCTTCTTGTTTAAAAAGATGATCTTCGTGAAACATTTCAGTCAATGCTATCCTCTTTTGAATATCATTGCCTCCTAAAATAAACTGTACTGTTTCTCCTGTAGGGATAATACCTCTATGGTTTTTTCCTTTTACTCCACCAAATTCTGGTAATTCTCCTCCATTTGGTAAAAAATCAGATATGATAGACGTAAAAAAGTTAGGCATTAGGTGAGGAACAATTGCCAGTAACAGCGTGATTATCTCATCCTGTGATAATTGCTTAACTCTGGCAAACTCCGAAAATAACGAATCATCTGAAATGATCTCGTCAAACCTGGGGAAAACAGGAACATCATTCGTATAACTATCTTTTAAACGATATGCTATTACTTCTCGCAAGTAGGATAACTTACTATCGAAATGTGCGGTGTTTTGAATTAATGTTTTTGTCATGCTTTTTACACTAAAGGTTCTATTGAAAACACATCTATTTTAGATCTTCTAAAGCTTCTTGTTCTTTTCATTACTGCAACGCCATTCCTAGAACCTTGATGATTTGTATTCCCTTCTATGGTTTCAATCACATCATTATCCACCGCTATGATCACTCCAGTATGCGTCCAATCCAATCTCGATTTTTGAATTAAGAAGATATCTCCTGGCTTTATAATCGTTGGATCTTGTCGAATCTTTTGATATCTGGATAACAATCCTTTTTCTAATCCTGTATTTCCCACGGTATCGCAACTGTATGTTAAAGGCATTAAGGTTTTAAAATTTTTACCCAAAGCGCTTGCAGCCTGATCTAAAATTGCTTGCGCAAATCCCATACACCAAAACCATAAGGAACCATCATTTCCATCCATATAACTACGTACCCAAGGACCACTATTGGATTCTCCATTGATCGTTAACTCAAAAGGATGTTGATGTAAATGGTTTTCTGCAACTTCTACCATTAAATCTCGTAGGTTCGTGTTTAATAATGGTTTTTCAAAAGCTTCTTTTAGTCCAAAACATAACTTGCTGAATAATTCCTGATCTACAATCCCTGTAGTTTCGAGATTATGGAATATCTGGAAATTCTTCACTGCTCTTTCTGTTGCTGGGCCAAAATCTCCATCGATCTCTGTCGCAGTTCCACTTCCTGGGTTAGGAATGGAAAACAATGTTAACCAAGATTGAATTTTCCTTACTTCTTTCCTACTATTGTCAACTCCTCTTCTTTTCTGAGTTGTTTTAATAACCAATTCTTTTTGATATGCTGTTTTTTTCATTGTAACACACTTTAGTGAATAATTGAGATTTAAACATTCAGATTTGGCTTGGTAATTTAGATCTTAAATTTACTTTTAATTCACTGATTTTAAATAGGGTTAAAAACTAATCTTTAAAGGGGTTTTTACCTGTGCTCTTTATACAAGAACCTTCATCTAAAAGCTGTTTTTCCTTTCAGGTATTCATGAACCAGATATACTATTATTTTTAATATTGAAAGTAATTATTAATCAATAGCTATATTGATTTCTATCTTTGAACGTTTCATTTAATTATTCATACATTTTTGATTCTTTAATAAAACTTTGAAGCTCTTTTTTATCAATAAAATCTAGATCTATTTTATTTTCATCGATTATTGTTTTTATCAAATTAGATTCAAAAGGCCTGAGTTTAAAAACCTCATTTAAAACACTTGCATTAAATGAAAGGTCATTATTTTTATAATCCTTCAATACATTATGAATGATAGACCAAATCAAGTTTTTTTGTTTTGGTTCATTAATCGCGATTTCAACTAGTCCTTTTATTAAAATCACTTTATAATCCCAATCAATTTCTTTTTTCAGAAAAACCTCAATGCTTTTAATAGATTCACTTCCTATTACCTTTAGCATATTTGGAAGCTCTATTCGATACCAAAACGCATCCTTATTTACAGTTGCTAGTAGCGCTTTTAGTAATACTGGAACACACTCTTTTGATTTAAGTTGGGCAAGAGCTCTCCATGCATGCATTGGAAAAAATTCTTCCTCGGAACATCTATTCGTCACTAAACTCAAATTAGAAGAATCAATTACTTCCGTTAATTCTTTGATATGGACATTAGTTAAATTGAATTTCTTTACATAGTTTGGCCAAGGATCGTTAAATGGAATACATCCAAATCTCCTCATTTTATCTAATGTCTGAGCGTTTTCATTTTTCATATAGTATTCTTTTATTCCACATAATATGTATGACCTATTCTAATCACTTGTCCCGATGCAATTAAAGCATCCAATTTTAGGCGAACCGCAGCTACCTGTTTACTAATATCCCCTGCAACCGTAGTATAGTTTGTATAAGTAGTGGCTGTATAAACTTTACCATTCTCCTCCACGGTATTAGTTGTTAAGTTTGCTCTAAAAAGTTCAATAACTAATTCCTCAATACTTTTTATTGGTTCTCCAACTATATCTGGAAATCTGGATAATTGTGCATTTGCCCTACCTATTTCCGTTTTACTACCATCATCATTTATTTTATTGACAGGTCCTGTAATTGATTTTGCGAGATAATATCCTAAAGCTTTTTGTACATCTTCTGCGGAAGGATCAGCATTATTAGTGATTAGCTGGTCATTCCGTGAATCTTCATGATACCCTACTGTCATATCATATTCCAGTATTGAATCTTTATTTTGACTTGCTATTCTTTCGGGAGTTTTCATTTGTTCATTAATACTTTTTGCCCCAAAAACAATATTCCAAGGAGTCCAAGGTCCATGCAAATGGTGAGCTAATATGTGTATCCCAAGTACTGGTGATTGTGGGTGAGATTCTCCTGTTTTAGCGATCCAAGTATCTATCAAATTTTGTCCACTTACAATTGTTCTAGAGCCTGTCTCTTGTCCCTCTCCCGATGAAGGTATTTCACTAGTTAATGGATTCGCAATAACTCTTTTGGGTCTATCACTATCTGGTTCAGGAGTTATTACAGTTGGAGGAATTTGAGGTCTTTTTGATTTACTAACAACAGCTCTTTGTACATAATTATAATCCCAAGTATCTCCTCCATCGGTAACAGATGTGATATCTATAACAGAGGCATGATCTGTATTTACTTTATTTTTAATGCCTTCTGCTTCCTCTGCAGTCACTTCCCCTTCATCCTGTTCTCTTGTACTTTCTGTATCAATTTCGGTTAATGCAGTTGCAATAGGACCACTCGGTGTTTCTTCTTCAGCCTCTTGTTGATTCCCGCTTCTTCCCATCACTCTATCCAACAAGGCCATGCCTGTATCAACCGCTTTGTTTACCAACCAGGTTAAGGCTTCATCAATCAATGCTCTAACCGATCCTATGATCTCTGCTATTCTGGCACCGATACCTCCTAATCCAACTTGATTTGCCAAAAATCCTATTACTACAGGCATGGACTGTCCCATAGTACGCTCCAAATAATCTGCAGCTGTAGCTACATTTCCTCGTGCGATATCTGCCACTCCATTGACAAAAGAGTTTATCACCTCTAGCATTTCTCTTAAATACTGAATAAAACTTTGCACTGCGTTAAAAAAAGCAATTGCACCATTTACCACTGCCATAATTCCTGTTGGATCCAGCATACTTAATAATTTGGTCGTGACCTGGGTGATGATTCTGGTCATCACAAAGTTTTTCACAGCATCGATAACTACGTTCCACAGATTACTCAACTGTTCCTGAATCTTATCCCAAATTGCTGCGATTCCGCGTTCCTGTACATCTTTAATAAAAGTCCAAATTCCTTCCAGTGTATTAATTGCCCCACGTATTCTGGCTACTCGTTCTGGGCCGATGCGAGGATGTTCAGCTAGTTTTTCCCAAATACGTTCCATAGAAAGCCCTAAGACCTCCAATACCCAACTGATAACACCTTGTAAAGAAAAATCTGTTAATTCCGGTATTCCAGCATCTCTTAATTCTCGCATTAACCATCCCATTACTCCATTGATCAAGTGGGTAACAATGTTATCAAAGAACTTTATAAACCCTTCTTTAATCGCTCTCAGTATATTCTTAAGGAATCCAATAGGGTCTCTTTTGATATCTTCGATAGCCTGTAAGGATCTGGTAATGATATTTCCAATTAAATCGAACGGGAAATTCATGATTTCCAAAATCCCTACGATTACAATTCGAACTATCTCTGCCACAAAAGCAATAAGTCTACCGATAGGTTCTCCGAATCGTTCTATAATTCTAACAAACGCATCTATAGGATTTAAAAGATCATCGATTGTAAAAGAATTCCAAAGATCCGTAAATAGCTGAACGATATACTGTGGAGTCATGTTTAGAGTATCTACTGCCGCTTGGATTTCTCCATCAATTCTTGCAATAGCACCTGTTTCTACCATTTGAGCATATTGTGCCTCGCCTCCTTCCATCAGACTCATAAAACCACGGATAAGGTTTGGCACTGTTCTAGGAACATGTTCATCAGTGAAAGGATCTTTACCTATAATAACTTTTACCAATGAGAATCCTCTGGTTTCATTGGCTACAGAAGAAAGCCAACTCAACAATGCTTTCTTAATAAGCTTTAATACTTCGATTGCTACTGTAGATGCGAATGCCCATACTCTTTCCAAAAATCCTGTAACTCTTCCTGATAAAGCAGTAAGGTTTGTCGAAATCTCTGTCAGGTTTGCAGGACGAATAGCCTCCCAAGCAGCATTGATCAATCCTCTTAACTCTCCTAACAAAGACATAAAAGTTCCTACCTGCGTATCTAACCAATCGGCAGTTTCTTGTAAGGTGCCTCGCTCTCGCATTTGCTCTAGCTCCGTTTCCTTACCAATGAGCATTAGAAAGTCTTCTAAAATTTCTACAGTGGTAGCAGTTACTTCCTCATCTCTTAATGGATCATAATGTATGATCTTTTTAATAAGAGACCAAGCATGGTTTTCTGCTAAAATAGGTTCTGCCACATCAATTAAAGCTTCTTTAATCCAGTCTATGATTTGATCTACTAGCGAACTAACAAATGTGGTGACCCTATCCACCAGATCATTAAATTCTTCACGTAATGCACCAATAAATGAAGTTGCAGAATTATTCTCCCAAGTTTCCTCTACCAGATCTAAAAGTGCTCGTGTAGTGAGGTTTAATTCACTTAACTTTCCTGTAACCCAATCAAAAACTCTCTGAAGAATTGCATACTCCTGTAACTTATCGAAAATTGCTACTCCAAATGGTACTAAACCTATGAGCCCTCTTAAAAGGTTTGTCGGTGTGGGTTCTACTCGCTCTCCTCGTAAAGGGTCGTATTGTATAATCACCGTAAACAACAAATAACCAGGTAGGTTACGCGCGTTATCAAGTATCCAATCCGGTATCCAATCTAAGAATGATCCTTGAACCATTTTGGGAGCAGATGTTACTTCTACTGGTTTTTTTCTAACCGTAGATGCCCCTTGTTGTACGGTATGCGTCAATTCGTGCGCAAGTAAATGCTTTCCAGAATTGGAAGAAGTATCAAATTTACCTTCATTGAAATAAATATCATTACCATGTGTAAAAGCTTGCGCTCCCAAATCCTGACTCATTTGTTTTGCATTCGAATCAGTATGCACTCGTACATTACTAAAATCTCTACCAAAACCTGACTCCATTTGGGTCTTGGTATCTTTTGGCAATGGTGACCCACTTCCTTTAGAACTATGTAATCGAGATTCTATTGAGCTATCTGTTACTGATGCAGCTTGGGATTTCAGCTGTACCAATTGTACATCTTCTTCTTCCTCCTCTTTTTCCTGAATCTCCTCTTCCTGTTTCTGAAGTTCTGTTACGGCACTGGTACTTTCTACTTTCGGCTGTATCTGATTTTCTGGCAGTTCTCTGCTTTGTATTTCTTCTTCTGATTGTCGTTGAACCAAAGGAGCTATGGTATCACCTAAAGACCTCTGTTGCACTTCATTCTCTACTAGTTCTTGTTTTTGAACATCCTCTTCTTGTTGTTTTTGTACTTGCGGAACTGGACTAAAAAAAGAACTACTTTGATCATTTCCTTTAGCAACAACCGTATCAGCAACTCTATCCGCTTCTATTTCATACTTATCACCAGGCTTACCAATATTCAACTTTGGTTGAATAAAAGCATTATTCATCTTATCCTTTTGGAAAAGAGAAGTATTGCTAGATTTAGCGCTGGTAGTATTTCTTGTTGCCGTTGTAAACATGTCACTCTATACAGGTATCTACTATTATATCCATGTTTTAGTTTTTGACCTTTAAATTTTCCAAAGCTTTTCTTTTTATGATTTCTTTGGTTTTTACTAATTCTTTATCAACTTTTAACTCATTTATCTTAGCATTTAAAGCATTGGTATCTATATCATTGCTTTTCATGTTCTGAATTCGCGCTAATTGTTTTAATTGCTTTGCCTGAGTAGTAATTTTTAATTTTTGAGAAGAATTAACTGCATCATTAACCGATGGATCTTCGGTTGTTGACGGATTTTCTGAATTGGTTCTCTCCTTCTCTATTTTAATAGCCTTATTAGCATATTGTACGGCTTCTTTGGTATTTCCCAACAACAATTTTGCTTTACTAATCTGTATAATATCTTCTGGAGAATGGGCTCGCTCTTCGAGTTTTTCAGTGAGCTTTTCTAAGTTTTGTTTTGCAATAGTATCTTCAGGATTATTAATGTATTCTTCCTGATACTTCGAAAATGCAATTTTATCTGATGAGATGGTTATTTCTTTTACACTTGGGTACCCTATCATTAAAATAGGAATTGGAAAGAACAATAGTAGTTTTTTAATCTCTTCTTTCTTAATAATATAATACACCAATCCAGCACTTAGAATAAGGAATAAAAAGACACCCAGTAATAATAATACTAGTTCGTAGAGATATAAATCGTTTAGTAATGCTTTCATGATGGTTAGTTTTTATATAAGTCCTAACTGTAATTTTCTTATTTACTATTTATCGCATTATTTGAATTTTACACGAGAGTAATATGTCCTCTGAGTTCAGGGCTGCTGCTTGGATCAAATACTTGGATAAATACTTTGAAAAACATACAATCTTTAGTTTTTATCTTAAAGAATTGGGTTTCTGACTTCCCTATATCAAATCGTCTAATTGGTTTATGTACTGAACCATGATCAATTGCTACAATAGATAATCTATAATGTTTAGAAACATGTGGTTTTACCCAATTAGCGAAAGAAGTTATTCTGAAACTTTTCTTGGTACAAAAAGTTTTTTCTGATAACATTTCTCCATTAATCGTCTTAAATGGAAGACCTGACTGTGGCAACTGAAAAGCTTCAACACAACAACCTGTTCCTAAGCTTTTCCCTGAATGCACATCATCCAAAGTTCCCATCGTTTCGCTACCAACGATTCCATCTACTGATAGATTATATGCATTTTGAAAGCTAAAAACGGCTCTTTCTGTCTCATTTCCGAAATCACCATCTGCTCCAAATTGTGGTAGTGCAAAACCAATATTCATTAATCCTTTTTGCAATTTTTCTACATGCGATCCTTTTGAACCCTTGCTAATGAATTTTATATGATCATGTGCTTGTTCTAATCTAAAATTTCCTTTGAAACGTTCGGCTTGTAAATCTTTTGATTCTTTCTCACTCACTGATCTTTGAATCATTCCACTTTGCTGAACGGTATGTGTTAGTTCGTGTGCTAAAAGATGTTTCCCTTCTTTAGAATCGGGATTGTATTTACCTTTATTAAAATACACATCATTTCCATGTGTAAAAGCTTGTGCTCCCAATTCCTGACTTAACTGAACTGCATTTGTATCAGTATGAATATTTACATTACTAAAATCTGCACCAAAACCTGTTTCCATTTCATTTTTGGTGTCGCCAGTCATTTTATTGCCTTTCCCCTTACTATTTTTCAATCTGGATTCTATAGATGAATCTTTATCAGAATTTGAAGAAACTAAATTGGTATTAGATTTTGCTTGTACAGGTTCCTCCTCTTCCATCTTTTGTACACTTTCTTCACTTTCGCAATCATCACATTTGGACTGTACGGTTTCCTCCTCTTCCATTTTCTGAACAGCATCTTCTTCCTCCTTTTGTTGTACCGTTTCCTCTTCTTCCATCTTCTGAACAGATTCCTCCTCCTCTTTTTGTTGCACCGCTTCTTCCTCTTCCATCTTCTGTACGGTTCCTTCATTTCTATCTTTAAACATACTTCTCTGTACGAAAGGAGTTATTGTACTAGCCAAAGGTTTTTGCTGCACTTCTTCTTCAGAGCCCTTTTTCTGAATAGCCCCTTCTGTTTTGGAAGAAGGTTTATTTACTACCTGATCGGCCATTTTATCTGCTTCTACTTCGTACTTATCACCTGGCTGTCCTACCTTTAGTTTTGGCTGAATAAAAGCTTGTGATCCCTGATGCTGAACTCCTGGTTTTTTCTTTCGCTGTAATCTCATGCCGTATCTATTTATTACTTTATATCTAATTGTGTATTCTATTCCAAAACTTATAAAATCGTTCAACCTATAACCTATAGTTTTTTTGCTTTAAATTCACTTCGACAAGCTCAGTGTGACATTTATCTTATTTAAATCTTACATTCCCTTTTTCACCATTCCACAAAAAACAGTTGATCGAACCATGGTAGTTTAATCATATTTAGATTCCATGGAAGTTTTTCTAATAGTAGGTCTTGTGTTTTACGCTCAATAATGATTCGATGCTTACCTGATTCTTGATCTAATAGTAACTTTCCTTCTCTTTTAATGAAGTTTTCTCGTAATCCATCTGCGGAAGTGTTCTTTAGCACTTGCCAATTTTGGATAACTGAATTCAGTAATTTTTCGCTTTCTTCTTTAAAACTTTTGGGGAACTTTATATGCTTCCGAATTGGTTTATCTAATGGGTAACCACATAGGAACTTTTCTAATGTTAAGTCTGTTTCCATCGGTTCTTCTTCTTTGGTAGCCAGATAGTGCAATAAATGGATTGCCAATTCTACTTTTTCTGGAACTATTGTACCTACTTTATCCAAAAGTCCCAAAGCACCAAACAAGATTTTTAGATAAGGATGAAGCAAGATCAAACCCGTATTACGTATGTAAATAGCAACATCTTCTATTTCGTCTATTTCTTCTTCTGTATACTGAAATATTTGATCTTCGGCGATATCAATATTTTGTAAACTACTATCGACCTCGATGGTTAGTTGTTCATCTAATAATTCTTCGACAAAAGATTGTATTGCTTTTCGTGAACCAGCTTGTTTTTCTTTCACAAAGGTTGATAACTCCTTTGTAAATTGGACAATTAATTTCTTTAGCACCTTGTTGTTTATATTCTTTTTGAATTTATCATCGATGTGCTTTTCAATGTTCTTAGGCGAAAGTTTAAATACCTTATTTGCTTCTAGTGCTAATTTGATTTGTTTAGTACATGCTTTCTCAATTATGCTTTGCAGTTCTGATAGTTTGATTTCTTCAGGAAGTAGATCCTTTTTTGTAAAATCTTTTAATCTTAAGTGTTCTTTGAAAAATTGAGAAACCTCTTTTTGAATAGTATTTTTTGTACCAAAGTGATCTAATTTATTAAACTCTTCATGAAGTATTTCTTTATTTTTATGCCTCTGAAACCTTATGATTGAATCCCAAAATTGTTCTCGCTTGTTTTGGTTTGTTAGTGTTTTCGGAAAAGAAATATTATTTTTCCTGTTACTGAAAATCCTAATCAAAACCTCATCAGAAAATTGATATATCAATCTTTTTCGAACATTTGAGTTTCCTATCTTTTCTAAAAGCTCCTTCTTAAAGTTCTTCCTGGAAATGAGTGTATTTATAAATAAAGGATCTTCTAATTTCTTTTCTGAATCCCACCATGGATTTCTTCCTGTTTTTAGAAAATGGAAAAATGCATCTACATCACTTTTCTCTTTGGTAGTTCGTAAGAATGGAGCATCTTTTGTATCTAAAAACGCTTTATCGCCGATATTTCCTAATTTCTTTTGAAATGCCTTTACGACATCCAACTGAAGTTGTACTTGATCTTTTACATTAGCACAATCAATATCTAGTCTAAGTGTATCGAATCGTAAGATTTGATCCCCAAATCCTTGTACACTATTAAAATAAGAGGTAATCGTAGGCAATAAACTATCTTTCAAAAACACATCTAGATGATCTTTGAGGTAATATGCCGTTTTAGTATCGGCAGTATTTACCTCAAAGAGTACTTTTTTTATGATATGCTTGCTCTTATCCATTACTTATAAAAGTTCTAATTGTTCTTTGATTCTTTCTACCAATAGCGGTTTATCCGATACTTTTTCTAATGTGATGTCTAAAAATTCTTTTAATCTTCCATCAGTATCCACAATCATTTGATTATTTCTAAACTCTTCTAATGCGCTTGTAATCGATGCCAATACCTCTTCTAATTCTCCTCTGAATTCTTCGATTTGATCATTGGACTGACAGCATAAAATAGCATAGAACAATTGTATTTGTAGTCTGAAAATGTTGGTTAAAGCGTTAAATTCGAAACTATCTTGTTCTTCTATTCTTTTTAAAATTGCTTCAGCGGTAGTTCTAATTAATGGTCCAAAACTCATCATCAGCTGATCATTGAACTTCCCTGCAATAAATGCATCCATATCCTGTACAACAGTTTTGTATAAAGTTGATGTAGGCTCAAAAATGTTGACTCTTATTTCTTCGGATAAATCACTAAACTGTGGTAATTCTTCGAATCCTTTTTGGATAGTTCCTTTTGCATCAATTACACAATCTGTATCGATCACTTCTACTTCAAACTGAATATCATGAGAAACATCATGACTACATTTTCCATTAGTTATTGTTAAAGTAACCGTCGCTAAATTCTGATCATTTACAGGAAGTTTAAACTCGTGTCTTGGGTTTTCGTCTGTTCTGTTATCAGGTAACGTATTGTCTCCAAAATCCCAGAAATAAGTAACACCCGCAGGAAGGTCAGCTCCTTGCACCATAAAGTTTACTGAGGCTATCGTATTATCATTAGAATACCGTGGTTCAGAGTTTTCAAAATCAAACTCTGGTCTTCTAAACACTGTAATTTTAGCATCTGTAATTTGATCATTTACTGTAAACGCTATTTCATTACCTAACAATTCTTCTGTCACTTGACTAGCATCAAAGAAGAATCGACCATCTATCTGTACTACTCCTCCATTTTGGCTTTCATCAACGCTTGCAGCCACAATTCCATCTGCTGGAACTACCTCGAAAGGAATTGGAGCAGTTTCATTATGTAGACAAATATGATCCACAGGTAATCGAAGTGAAACAGGTTGTTTAGGAATAATAAATGCTGTTGGAGCACAATCAGAACAACATATATACGGTAATGAAAAATCTGCTACCACTGTATTTTCTGTAACATTAGAAATTGGAACGGAAAAAAGGTTGTTTAGTCCTGTGAGATTAGCTACACTTAGTTCTGGAAGTATTGGATTTAGTGCTAAACTATTGGTATTTATATTCGTAAGAGGGTTTAATGTGATTGGATTATTTATAGCAGAAAAACTAAGTGGTGTAACTGCATTTGTCACAGGTGCTAATGATAAAAACGCATTATTGGCTATTGATAATCCGTGTGTTTTGGTTCTCCCTCTGTATACCATTACAAAAGTTCCTCCTGGTTTTACACCTGCCTTATGCTCTAATCCAGAATTTTTTTCTACAAATTTTGACAAAAGTTTTTGGGAAAGAACTTCTTCTTTGCGCTTTTGAATTTCATCTAGTAGTATTTCTATTTTCTCTGCTGCACAACAATTAATTGACAATTGATTTAACAACAATGCATATTGCTGTTCAAAACCTGTTCTTTGATAGTTTGATGCTTGCGAGTATAATAATCCTGTAGTTCTCTTTTTATAGGCTTCTACCTTTTCGCATAGACTCTCAATGGTGATCTTGTAATCATTAATTCGTTGCGGTTCCATTTCCTCTACACTGTTAGGAATATATCTAGTAGCTACTTTTGTATGCGCTAATATCTCTGCTGGCTGGTCTATTGCTACTTCTTTTATTTCTGTTTCCCAAGCAGAAATAACAGGATCCTCCTCTATATCTTTTTTAATTACTGCGATAATATCCTCTGCAGAGCCTTCTGGTTTTTCTTTAAATGCTTTATCTATAAATTTTCCTAAAACATCTTCTTCTTTGATAATATTTTCTTCTACAACAGTATCTACATTATATACTGTTTCGAAACCTCCTATATTTGCAAAATTAGTCTCCAGAGCCAATGTATTTATAGAAGCAGTTCTACTAGTATCGAGTGTGATCGGAGCTAAAAAAGAACGTTCCTCCGCTACAAGTCCAGTATTATTGGTTTCAAAACTATTTACTCTGTAGTATTTGTGTTTTCCTTTATCTTGTAAACTAAAACCTGAGAAAAATCTAGCCACACTTGCATTCAAACAATTTTGTTCCGCTCTCCAGGCTTTCAATACAGCATTAAGATCTTCAAATTGACATTTATAATCCGATAAATCCAAACTTTCTAGGGCTTCGTCAATACTTAACACTTTTATATCAAATGCTAACCCTTTTTCGGTTTTTATAGTATCCAGATCTTTTATTGCAGTACGATAGTCTTTTCCTAAATGACCTTCAATTCTATAGAAATCGTTTGTGTCAATATTATAATCTAAAGGGTTTTGAATAGTATCATTACTGGATAGATTCGAACTCCGATACCCTAAATTCTGATCTTCTTGGAATTTCTTGGTTTTTGTATAATTCCAATTTTGAATAAGGTTTTTAGAAGTACTGAAATAATAAGGTATTGATCTTTTGCTTAAATCTTCATCATAATCTCTTGATGGTGTTACCTTTATTGTTGTAAAGGCAGATGGTGTAATTCGATACTCCTCTAACATATAGTGCATACGCTGAATTAAGTTTCGTATTTCTAACCATTTTTCTTTTCCATCGGTAATAATCGATGAAGGGTAAAAACTATGTCTACATTCGAGATAACTTTCTTCAGGAACTAATTCACCTAATAAAAGATGCTTCGGAAATGCGTTTCTATTCGGACAACAAACCCATCTTAAATCAAATAATAAACATTTAATTTCTGTATAGGTACTTATCAAATCTTTTAAAAGATCATATCTATATTGAATATCTATAGGAATATCATTTATACTAAAATCAAATAAACCATCTATATTATCAATAATACCTTTGCTGCTATTTACTTCTAAAGAATCCGTATCCAATAAAGTTCTAAAATCCGTAAATAGACGAGTAATAGCTGTTTTTAAATCTATTATGATAGAAGTACTTTTAATTACATCGTAATAACTTTTCTTTAATCGGTAATAATTTGTTGTATTAGAGTTCTGAGAAATAACAGTATTACCAGAGTTATCTACTATGTATTGGTTTGTTAGGATAACGCGTTTTACTGCTAATTCTGGAAGATTTATAAACTTCTTTGTGGTACTATGCCTGTTAAAGATTGGATCATTAGATTGATTACTAATTGCTTTTGCGTCATTTTTAGATACTAATAAGATTCTAATGTTGGCAACTTGTTCTTGGCCTTGAGTATCGCAATCGGTAGAAGTACATGGCGTTTCTTCTTTTGCAAAATTTTCTAGATATAGCACAACTACTTTATCATTGATATCTTCTAATTCATTCAGGGCAAGGGAATCCGTAGTTTCTGATTCTTCTGTGGTAATCAGTTCATGGATGGTATTGATAGTATCAAATTTGCTATAATTAGCTTCATTATCTTCAAAAACCTTGATATGTGTATATGTCTTAGAAAGATACTTTACCAAATCTCCATCCGTGGTTACTGCACATCCATCCGAAATGATTATAGAACTATTTTCTTCATACGAAACATCCAAACCACAGACGATTCCTACTCCACTCAAACAAATACGAGTAAGTCGATTTTGATCTTCGAAATATTCTATAATAGTATTTAATTGTTCTGCTGTCAATACCTGATCATCAACAAAAGATCGATATTGTGTTGTAATTTCTTCTAATCGTATTGTTGCCATGATTTTTCTTCTTTTTTTAAAGATTCCCAATATTGGTTCTTCCTAATATTATTTTGTTTCCTGTTTCTTCTGTATCATCATTATCACAATCGTGCAATCTTCCTGTTTGATAAATTGTATTGGCCTTATTCATAGCCTCTATCAATTCATTTAAAGTGGCTCTATAATTCTCGATATCTGATTTGCTTCCTATACTAGTATCACAATGTAATTGCTCTAAAAAGCTCTTGTATTTGGTTTGAAGATGTAGCATGTCATTTTCTTCATCTGGCACTAATCCTAAGGGATGTCCAATCCAACATACTTTGGCCAAAACATGAGCAGGTAGCTCTTCTCTAATCAATTGCTCGGCAAATCTTCTAAAATCTTTATTCCCAAATCTCTTCGTCCATCCAGGAAGTATGATCGAAACCCTAAAGGAGTATGGATCGAAAGGGCTACATGACTTGCAATCTGCATCTATGCATACTGGCATAAAATTTTCTGGACTGGCATCGGGTTCTAATCCTGAAGGATCTTCAACATCAAATTGATCTAAATTATTCTTATCTGGTCTAAGCAGGATATGTTCTATGATATACATTCCTTCATCTGCCGTTACCTCTTTTATTAGTGCAATTAGAGCATCTCTCGCAGCTACACCTTCTTCTTTAGTATCTGTAAAAGCTATTCTTCTTGCGATAATCCAATCTTCGTTCTCTGGATCATTGATATCAGGGTTAATTAGGTTGAAATATGTCTGAGTACCATCTTCGGTTAACTTAAAGTCGTAATTATCTGGGTTTTTAGCATAATGATATGCTAAGAAAAGCTCTTTAAAAGCATCCTCTAAACTATGATAATGCTTACTGGACGATAGCAATACCTGACTTTCATTTTTAATTCTCCATCTGTATTCTGTTACACCATCATCATCCAGTTCTTCATAAACTTCTAAAAATTCGGAAGCTAAATCTCTTCTGCTATGATCTACAATCCCTAGTAATTTTGCTATTCTTTGTTGAACACCTGAAATATTCACCGTATCCCAAATACCATTATCGTTTAAGTTAGATTCTGGATTACAGTAGTTAAATCCCAGTCCTCTTGCGCAACTGATTTCTTTATAATTTTGTAAAAAACTAAGCTTTGCCCTCAAAATTTCATCATTGGCAATATCATTATCGCCATAAATTAATTTCATCATAAAAGCGTAGTCACCAAATCGTTCAGCAAATCGACTAATCAAATGATCTAATAATTGATTCCTTCGTTCATAGAACACCTCTTTTCCTGTTTTTTCTTCGTGCAGATCATTTATGATCCCCAGAAGATCAGATTCATAGTTCGAGTAATCCCCTACTATCATTTTAATATCAGTAACATCTTCAACTTTTTGTGCATAATAGGTTTGCCTATTCTTGAGTTCTTCTGCTTCCGTAAGTATTACATTATCCACATATAGTTTTTTCAGATGTTCATCCACTGATAACAAATCTTTTACTTTGGATAGATGCTGAAAATAATTGGCTAATACTTGATCAAAGAACAACAAATATGCTTTTAATTGATTTGCTTTGGCCTTTCTTGGTTTTTTAGCATTTCCGGGAAGTCCAAAAGGAGAAATCCCATAGGCATCAGGAAAATCATTCTGTATGGTTGTGTAACTTTCTGGCGCCATGTATTTCCCTAATGGCATTGCTACATCTTCTATCTCAACATCTTCATATTTGGCTTTTTCCTGTGCTTTTAGTTTAGCTAAGTGGGTCGCTACTTTTTCTTTATTAATTCCTATTGGTAATAATCCTTTGGTGAAATTAAAAGTACTTTTATCGCATCGTACTGGTTTATGCCAATCCTTAATACAAATATTCCATGCACCTTCTAATCCTAAAGTTTCTCCACAATTACTTATTGAGATATCCTTAATTACATGAACCCCTTCGATATTCATGATGAGCTGAATGATATCAGATAATCTAACATCCTTTCGAAGATCTGCTTTGATTAGTTCTTCTTTATCAATAAAACCACCTTTATTACTTTCTAAAGGGACACAGCCACTTGAAAAGGGAATAGGTCCTTCAAAAATTTGATCTGTTGTATATCCTTTATCAAACATTTGCTGTAAAGAATAAAAATTAACGGTTGGAGAAAAATAGAGGTCTATAGCTTGATAAATTAGTGCTAGTATATATTCTTCATCAGCACCTGGATCCAAATCTATATATGCACAGATCGCAATAGGATGTTCTTCTACAATAGAAACATCTACTACATCTTCGCAAAGATTTCTGTTCTGATTATATATGTCTTTTACTAAAGAAATAATAGTAGTTGGATCTTCAACTTCTTCTTCCAGATCAATAATTACATCATTAAGACCTTTTAATTTAAATGGTGCTGGAAAAGTTTGGTTTTCATCAAAAGGAGTATAGGATAATTGAGCGGGATGTTCCTTACAGTTGACGTGTATAAATTCTTCGTGTTGTTTTATCCATGCATTTTTTACACCATCAATATGAATAAAAAGATTGCGATAATCTAAAGCTGTAACTGGTTTTGTGGGTAAAATGTGTATAGCAGATAAGAACTGTTCGTGCATTTTTGCCATATTGTTGTTCTTAGATGCTAAAAGATTTTCTATAGGCATTTCGATACGTTGCGATAAATCTGTTATGGCATACGACAGCATTTCTAAAATAGTAATCCCAGGATCATGTACATTATAATCTGTCCATAGCTTACTCCCGATTTTCTCTATATAGTCTACTCCAATCTCTCGCAAGTATTCATAATCCAAATCATTTTTGGTTCTTATATTTTTGGGTATGGATATCGTTTCTTTCACGAGTTTTAGTTTTTAATAATTAATTCTTTCTCCTATTTTTCTATATTTTAAAAATCATCATTCCTATACTTTACATTCTTCTGAAGGACTCACTACACTTACAGCATGCTTTGTATATTCTACAGAAGTGAGAATCACTTTCGCACTTGATGGTACTACTTTCTTTGTTTGATTAAATATTTTTTTTCCGGTAGATGCGTCAATCCCTATTTCTTGCAATAATTGAAAGTCGGTTATGTAGTCTACATATGATAATTTCTCGATATAATTAATTACCATACTTTGGTGTAGGGTAATCCCAAAATCAATTACCGAAGTTTCCTCAAAAGCCCAAGGAGCTAAAAGCTTAGCAATATCTTTTTGTAATTGGATACTATAAAAACTCTCATCTTTACCTTCGTAAAACTTCGCTTTTAAATTGACCTTAACTTCTTCGTATACTGGATTAATTACCTGAGCCGCAACATGGAGCGTATTCAAATCATTAATAAATTCTTGAATAGCATTACGTTTTGCTTTACTGATTCTTGGTTTATAAGGATCATATACATTTTGGTTAATGATATTCGGTATGACCACCAAGGTTACATCTCCAGGAGATAAAAAAGACGTTAAAGAGGTATGATTTAAACAATTAACCTTATAGATGTCTGAAAATTCTTGTAATATCAGGTTTTCGTAATCCCAGATAGTAATAGCTCTTTGTTTATGTCTAAGGCGTTCACTAATTCTGCGATAAAAATCTTTATCAGTTTCTTCTGGTTTACCATCAAAAGAACCATAATTCTGGGCAACTCCTTTTACATTTGCTAGCCGTTCTACTAACTTAGAGATTGTTCCTTCAGGAATACCATATTGTAAATGATTCAGATTATTATTGTTATTTTGAAATTGTGCTAAAACAGCTTGCGCCTTAATATCTATAAGCTGACTTACGGTATCAAAATCTCTTGGATTCTCTACTTTAACCCAGAATAATCCTGTTGGTAATTTTGTATTTTCTTTTGTAGCTTCTTTTGGAATCGAAAACTTTACTATTCCTGATTTTAGAAAATTATCCGTGTTGTTAGATATTATATAATCTGTATTTAAAGACAGCCATTCATTATTACATAATATGGACCATGCTAGTTTTTCTCCATCAGCAAAATCATTTGCCGTTTCAGGGTTTTCACTACCTTCTAAGGTTTGTACTAATAAGGAAACACTTTGTAGATTTTTCGCATTTTCAATCCCTATAAACAAGCATCCTTTTTTATAAGCTGGTAATAATTTGATTTCTGGATTGGCAATAGCTAGTACAGATGCCGTTTTTAAATCTTCACTTTCTTCCGATATACCAAAAGGGTGTTCATGGAATAGCTGAACATTAGCATCTGTCATACTTGCTTGTGCTGTATATCCAACTTTTATTGTTTCTATCTGTGGAGTATACGGCGCATTTGGAATTAATGTGTCAGTAGCATTTTCTTTGGATAATGCTACCGAAAAAATCTTAGGGAACAGATCATGTAAAAATGATTGATTGAGAATAAGTTTGACAAAACCTTTTTTTATGGAAGCTGAAAACTTTTCTTTAGCGGGTATCTTTGATTGAAATGGAAATCCTCCTTTTTGAAATTTTGGTAATGGATCCATAAGAAAATCCAAAAAACCACCTTTTTCACTTCCCACTTCAGCAGTACGGGTAATTGCTATAGTACTTTTATTGCGATCAGCTTCGCTAAAAAGTAAATGATCCAGATCTTTTGATTCCCAAACCCCATTCTCTAGAACTTGTATTTCTGAAGTGAAATAGTCTTCATTAGCTACAATAGCTTCTAAATTATCATCATTGACTAATCCTCCACTAGAATTTAAAGCTAACGTATATCTATCTTTACTAATTCTTTCTATAAACTCTGTTCTGTAAGCTATATAATTTTCGACCAAACTGGGTTTATCTTTCCAAGAGAAATCAATATTTATTTCGGTCCAATTTTTATCCAATGCTTCGGGAAGACCAATAAAAAAATTAGATCCTTTTTTAGGTTGAGGACCAAAAGGATAAAATGGTTTGGAAGCATCCAAAACCCCTAAATCATTTTCAATGGTTATATCCTGAATGGAATCTACAGAGACATCAATAGAGATATTATTTACCTTAGTAGCAGAAAATATATTTTGAAAGGTATTTCCAATGGTATTCGTAATACTATTTTTTATTAAAAATCTGGCTACTGGATCTGTAGTTGTATAGGGTTCCAAAAGCACTTCCTGGTCATACCCAACAATAGACTCTAGTCCTTCATTAATTATAACCACTAGTTTTAGTTCCCCAGAAGCTACAGTAGATTCTGCAACATTAATCTCTGCTTCGATCCATTCTTTTTCTCCACTAAAAAAAATGGCTAGTGCCTCTGGAATATCTGAAGTATTTATTCCTGCTGTGCTAAACGCACCTAAACTTATAGTAAACGTTATTGTCCTTTTTCCTTCTTTTAGCAATAGAACAGGAGACGCGACTCCAAAACCAGTTTTTGCAAAAGGAAGATTCGGATAAGTTGCAGCATCTTGTGTTGGTCCTAATGTATCTGTAGGATATCCAAAAGGCCACCATCGTATCTGATCATCTGGAAAATCTTCTCCTAATCCATCGTATGAATTTGCAATCAAAGCATTTCTAATACCAACTCCTTCTTCGTAGAATACATTACGTAATGAAGAAACAGATGCTTCATTGACCACAATTTCTTCTTGCGTATAATATTCGCGCTTTATGCCATCTTCATCTTTTCCTCCATCTAGCTTAGTGTCTTTATCTATTTTAACCTCAATAGCATTTTTAGCTAGTTCAAACAATACGTGCACTTTATCATCTACAGCTGCCTTATTACTTAATTTCAGAACTTCTTTATAATAAAAATCAAGATGTTTTTTAGACAAACTATTAAGTCGTTCTTGCGAAAAGCTAGTGAGCTTCAAAAAAGCTGCAAATAAGGAAAGATGTGGTTGAATACTTTTTTCCATTGCACTGCCAGCTTCTTCTAGTTTTGTAATTTTTTCTACGAAATTTGCTATTTCTTCTTCTTTTACAAAAAAGCTACTCCAGTCACCTGAAACGGTATTACTTTCTGTATCAAAATATTGTACTTTTTGTGAGAACCTATATGCAAATCGCATCCAATCATCGATATTCAAATCGTGTAATTGTATACTTTCTGGGTCTAGTGCATCAATACAACGTTGACTTTGAGAAGTACCATTCCTCATCAATAATAGATCGTTATGTTCGCAACTGCTGCTCATTGTATTGTCTTTTTATTTTTGTTTAAATATTAGTACCCTCTTGTTTATAGAATGGAAACACCAAATTATTTCTAGCATTGGTTGCTCTAATTCGGTAATCGATATTGATTAATAATTCTCCATCCAATTCATTGGTTTGATCAATTTGTATTTTCTCTGCATCTATTCTGGGTTCGTAGTAGAGAATGGCATTTTTTATTAACTCTCTTACAAAAGTTTTCAAAGTGAGATTTAGAGGTTTAAATAAAAGTTCATCGAGATTACATCCATAATTCGGAACCATTACGCGTTCTCCTAAACGGGTAGATAGTAAAACTTCTAGACTACTTTTAATATCACTTTCATCAGAAAGCATTGCTACTTTTCCGGACTCGTTACCTTCCTTTACAAATTCTGGTGGAAATCCCCATCCTGTTCCTAAAAATGATGTATTTGTATCCATAATCATCCTCCTATTATTACTGTTGGCAATCCCATGACTATGGTTCCTCCATGAGCTGTACTATCGCCCATTCTTGCTGCTGGCATTCCTCCTATCATTACGGTTCCAGATCCCATAATGATTGTGTCTGGAGGGCCTACACAAGTTGCCATATCTCCCACTCTTGCAGCTGGTAAACCTCCAATGAGCACTGTTGGTTCTCCTGCTGGAAGTATTGGACCTCCCACATGGGGAACTACTCCGGTTACCATAGGACATACATGCATATCTGTTATTCTTGCTGCTGGTGGCATTGTATTTTCTTTTTTTAGTTGTTAATTATTGGTTTATAGTTTCTGTCCCAAGAATTTGCTATCAAGCTCTTCTTTTCATTCTCTATATATTTCTCTAATTTATCTGTACTAAGGATCCTTTTAGGGTTGCGGTAGCACTCGAAGACATTTCTACTCCTGCCGAACCTTCCGCCTTAAATTGTGCGTTGGCTTTAATATTTACATTGGTTCCTTCGATATTTACATCTCCAGAAGCTGTAAGATTGATATCGCTTGCACTTTCAATCGCAATACCAGAGCTATCGACGGTAATAATGTTAGAATTATCATCCTCCACTACTATGGATCCCGCATCTTCATCCAGCACTATTTTTTTACCTGCCGGAGTTTCAATACTTATGGATTTTTTATCATCATCAAAAAGTACTTTCATTTCACTTCTAGTAATAAATCCTTTTTCATGATTATCATCACTAGCAGTTATAGGAGCTGGTTTTGCACTACTATTAAGCATTCCTAATACTACTCCGTCATTAGGATCATCATTGATAAAGCCTACAATGACCTCATCCGAGATTTCAGGAAGAAAGAATGCTCCTCTATTTTCTCCTGCATCTAAAGATGCAACACGACACCATATTCCTTGTTCTTCATTATTTATAATGGGTAATTGCACTAATATTCTATTTTCTCCATCAGGATCTTCTTCTAATTGACTTACAATACCTATTTGGAGTCCACAGATTCCCGATAATAATCCAGAAGCGGGTAATGGATTAATATCATAAGTTTCAGAAAACCATTTAGGGTTGATACCAAATTGCGCATCTACTGTCCAATTACCTTCGGAAATATGATGACTTATTCCTGTGACATACACGTTTCCATTAAATCGATCACCAACTCCCTGAAGTTTTAAAATAGTACCTGGTTTAACCGCTGGGATTCCTTGAAATTTGACTCTTCCTCTTATCTTAGATAATTGCTGAAACATCCACTTTGCATCACTCCAATCTTGCATTTCACTGGTAGAAAGTGATCCTCCATGTCTCAATTCTAGATTTTCCAATCCTATTATTGATGAAAGATCTGACGGTTCTAAATTTCCATTAAGTGAAACTGATGGATCTGCAGCCTCAATCTCCACAAGTTCCTGATCAGCATAATTCCAGCTATACGAAGTAACCTTATCTATCTGATGTCTGGCATCAATCTCTGCATCTAGATCGAGCATTGTAGCTCCAAAAGTTATCGTTTCGATTTCTCCAGAAGTAAAATCCGGTTTTTTAATGCTTAGCTTGCCATCATCGACAAAGCACAACTTGCCATTTGCTTGTGCTCTGCTTACGATAAAATCCCAATCAGAAGTATGATATTGCACCAATTCTTTATGTTCATAATTTGTAGCTTCTACCTCTTTATCAATACCATATGCTCCAATAATTTCTTCGATAATATCACTATCTTTATTTTCATAGAAATAGTTGCTTTTTCTACCAATCGTTAGCTTAACCGCTTCGTCTTTACATTCTACAATCAAATAAGAACCATTTGCTCTTATTTTAATATTATGTTTAATGATGATTCCTTTAAAAACCGTTTCTTCATCTGAATGATACCCTGCAGTAATTTCGATTTCTGCACCTGGAATTAGTAGTTCCTCATTACTTAGTTCAAAATCTTGTTTTGCAGGTTCTCCATCTATTAGAATAATTTTAGCGGTAGGAATTCTATTTACTTCTTTTTCAATAGAAATCGTCTTTACCTGATACTTTTTAGACAGTTCATTTCCTCCCACCAAAAGTTTATGAGTGATCAGATCCGCACTTTTAGAGGTTTGTATTACACTTCCTTGCGCCATGATTATGAAATTTTTTCTATTGGTGGAAAAAAGAGTTCTGTTCCTACTTTCAGTTTTCTAAAAGATGTCAGTTCATTTACCTTCGCTACTTCGAGATAATATTTAGAATCTCCATAAATACGATGCGACATTAGTGGCAATGTATCCCCTTCCTTTACTAAGCGCACATGCGTTAAATCAGGAGACTGATTATTTTCTCTTGCAACTCTTAAGTCGTCTTCTACAAATCCTTGAAATTTTGCTTTGGCAACCGCTCGAATTGGAGTTCCGTCTGATTTAAAAAGCTTGAACTCTATGCTCATTTCAGTGAGTTTCCCTTTAAACAAAAGGGTTCCCCAATATATCATTACATAATTAGGAGCATGTTCTTCTCCATTATAATCTAGGATTACTTTTTTAAACTTTTCAATATCATCAATAACCCCTTCTCCATTGTCCTTAAAAACAGTATTACCAGAGCTTACATTAGGATTATTACCATAATGAACAATGACCCCTGTTCTATCAAATAAAAACTCTAACTCCAGATCTTCCGGAAGTTTTTTATTGAATCTTGGAGAAAGATCACTGGTACCTGCCGCTTGATCTTCATTTTGTTCAATCTTATAATTAAACGTATACTTCTCTGGATTAATCAGTGTTGTAAACTCTCCATCAGCTACCTCATCGTTAAACTGAGGATCGCTATACGCTTTTACCCTAAGTTTTGTTAATTCTCCTGTACTCATGACTAACGATCTGTTTGTTTAGCAATTATTTCCATAATTTGTTCAACACACTCAGCAATAATAGCATCCTTATCAGCTTTAGAACTTTTAGCTACTTTGCCTTCAGATTTTTTTGCATCATTATCAACATTGATCTTAATATGCAATTCTTTAATTTCTATTGCTCCCATTTGTATTTATGTTATGGTATTGTAATAGTTATATACTAGTTCAATCGTCTCGATAACCACTTTACTTTCTTCGGCATTAAAATCTCCGATGGACCATTTTATAGGATATGCATGCACTATATTCCAGGATATCAGCGGTTCGTGTTTTTCATTAAGTAACTTGACGATTAGATCTATTGGCTCAAAATCAAAGTTCTCCACAGCTTTTTTACACCAATTCACCACCTCTGAGTTTACTAGAAGTCCTCTTTTTAAAACCAGATTAGGGTATTTAGTTCTTACTGGAATTTTATGCTTAAACCTATTTTCTCCACCTTCAGTAACTTCTTCAGTTTCTATATCCACTGTTAATCCGGAGACAGACTGAAAATGATAGTCTTTTTCACCGGTAGACAAACCGGTGAATTCTACACTAAAATGAAAGCCTACTGGTGGATAATAGGTAGCCATTAGGATGCTAGTTTAAGACTATTAATTACAAACTCTGCAGACTCTATTGCGATCTCATTTCCATCTGCTTTTAGGTCCGTAGATTGCAGTTTAGACAACCATGCATCTGCAGCTTCCCAAGTGAGTATTGGCTCATGTTTTTCATCTAACATGCTAATGGTAAGGTCGCTTCTAAACTTCTCTTCTCCTTCTTGGAAAAAGACGTTTTTCTTCCACATTTCATAGAACTGTCCTTTAGTGGAGGCGAAAGTTCCTCTCTTGATAGCGATATTTGCAAACTTGGTCATTCCAGGTTGTTTCTTCTTGAAATAATCATTATCCGCTCCTCCTCTATATTCTATAACTTCAGTTTCAAAATCTAAACCAGATACTTCTGTACAATTCAGTTCGGTGTCTCCACCGATAGTTACTTTAAAATGGAACTTTGGTAATGGATATTCTGCCATGATTTCTATGTTTTAAAATTTTATATTAGTTAAGAGTTATTATGCTTCTTGCATTTTATGAGAGAATCTAAGAATGATAAATTCTGCTGGTCGTACTACTGCCATTCCAATTTCTATGATCATTTTACCATCTAAAACATCATTAGCAGTCATGGTTTCTCCTAAACCAACATTTACGTAGAATGCTTTATCAGGAGTAGGTCCTGCAAGAGCTCCTGCTCTCCATTGCAGTGTTAAGAAATTATTTATCATTGCTTTTACGCGAACCCATGTATTTCTGTCATTTGGTTCAAAAACAAATTGCTCTGTAGCTTTCTTAATAGATTCTTCTGCCATGTTAAAAAACCTTCTTACCGGCACATATCTCCATTCTTTATCATTTCCTGCCAGTGTTCTTGATCCCCAAACTAAGGTTCCTTTTCCTGTAAATGTTCTAATTGCATTTATTGATTTTCCTGCAGTAGTATCAACATTAAGTCTATCTTGGATATCATTGGTGATTTTTTGACTCGGCTTCACCGTATATTTTACAGAAACATTTGCTGGTGCTTTCCATACTCCACGATCATTATCCACTCTTGCATATACTCCAGCCATTGCAGATGATGGTGGTAATTCTAACGGAAGATTATTGATAGCTGTTTTAATATTATTATATGTGGCACTATCCATATCTTTTATAGCACTCAACTTAAAACCATCTAAGTTTCCACTATCTGGATCCACGGCTTGTGCATTTGTAATTGCAGTTATTACTGGAGGTGTTATTAAGGCTTCCACGGCGTCTATCATTGCATCCACTGTAGCTAAGGCCAAAACGGCATTAGCAGATTCTGTTTTTACAGCTGTTCCGTTTGCAGCCTCTTGGATAGTAGTTAGATGAGTCTCTAAAGAAGTAATCAATGTTGCTATCGTTGAACTATCTTCTACTACTACTGCTAAAGCATCTGCAGCGGCGGTTGCGGCATCGGAAACTACAGCGTCTTCGTTAGAGTTAGCTGCAGCAGTATGAGCATTACTCACTATTGTATTTGTATCTTCTACAATAGCGGATAAACTTTCTACGATCGGCGTGAGTGCATTCGTTATCGTTGATGAATTTGCTAGCGCATCACCAGCTGTCATTGCTTGTAAAGCTGTATCTTCTGTAGTAAGAGTTGTTACCAAACCTGTCATTGCAGCTTGCGCATCAGCGATATTCGTCAATAAATCGTTGGTATCACTTAAAAGTACTGGTTGATTGGTATTATGAGTGATTTCCAAAGCATCTTCATCATAATGATAATCCAAAATTGTTTTTAAATATGGAAAATACACTGCTCCATATTTCTTTTCATCAATATCCGAAGTGATTAAATTTCTCACTCCTTCTGGTTCATTCATTTCAACATCTTCATCATCTGTATAGGTGTCTATGATGCTAAATCTATCCTGCATTTTTTTACACTGCGCTAATGCATTATTGTATAGGTTATAGAAATCTGCTTCATTAGCAAGTGAAGTTGCATCTGGAAACAATAATAACGTTGGTTCATCTTCTTTTTCTAGTGTATTTAAACCGTCAGTAAGGTCATTAAACTGTACTGGAGTTGATGAATTATTTGCAATTGCATCTGCATACGTATTTACAGAAACCACATAACACGGTCCTCCTCCATTAGCAAAATACATTTGCATGGCATAATACATTAAAAAAGGTGATTTTTCATCTTCTACAGGCTCTGTAACTGTAATGGATTTTTCTCCATCGACTTCGGTAATGGTAATTCCTAAAGCGGTCTCTTTTTGTGGAAACCCAAAGTGCACCTCGTATTCCAACATAGAGGTAATTCTCTTTGGATCCATATGCAGCGTCTCTGTAAGATCTTCTTCCTTCTCTTTTGCTTTCTCAGTATACCCTATAAAAGCTGGAATAGCTGTTTCTACTTGGGCTACCGAAGGAGGAAACTTTACAATTTCCTCTATATAGACCCCTGGTGTTTTGTACGTAGTTGCCATAATTTTAATTGTTTATTAAATAAAAATTTCAGAATATGTTGTTGTTATATTTGTATTTTCGTCTGTTACTTGTTTTATCATATTTGCAGTGGGATTTGGAAACATATATTTGTCAATATCCACTGGTAATGTTCCCGAAAAGTCCGTATTTGGATCAATTTCTATAAAGCCATTTTTAGTCAATGGTTTTACCGAAGAAGTTTCCAATTCATTCTCATCTGATTTTTTGATATACTTCCAGATTGTTTTTCTATTATTGAAATGAATTTTGAATGCTGGGAAGGGATCTAATAAAAAACTTTTACTCTCGTTAGGATCACTCATATCGATTTCGACCACATCCATAGTATTATCTCCAATCATTTTCAACTCTATAATTCCCAATAAACCTTTCCCTTTCTCTTTTTGTATAGATTGCTCAATAATTAGTTTACCTTCATCAGTTATTAGGTCATCTTGATCTAATTCGGCAATTAAGTCCAATCGCTTATTGATTTCTGCATTTATGTTTGCCTGTTGGATATCAAACCATAACTGTTGTGTACTTTCTTCAGTTATCAAAAAATCTTCTGTAACTAAATCATTAGAAATATTCGTTGGGATATAAGAGAACGGATTCGCTTCTGTTACTGGTTTTCTATTCGAGAAATAATAGAGCTGATTATTCTCTTCAATTAATTCTGTATAATTATCAAATAAATAGTCCTTTTTGTATAAGAAAAATGTTAGTGTAAGTTCACTATTTAGGAAACTACTTGATTTCAATTTATTAGTATCTTCTAAAACATTGCTTAACAGCTTAAAACCTTTGGACTCGTTAATTAAAATCAGTTTATGATTCTTCATTATTCTATAAGTAGCAAGAGATGGAATCACATCAATAGCATCCAAAAAGTTATACTTTTTCAACTGCTGTTCCTTCTCATCATCATTCATGGACTGAAATGTAACATCTCCATCATCCAGAAAATAGGAATGAAGTAGCTCTACAGAAAAGAGAGTATCGTATAAAATTCTAAACGCCATCTAATTATGATTTAAACTTCCATTAATTTCCTTTATCAATGCGCCTTCAGCCTGAGTAACATCTCTTTCTATTTCGAGTACACTTATTTTATATATCACCGAAGGGTACTGCTTTCCTCCTAGTGTTCCCCAAATGAAATTCATCTCTTCAAAAGATGGGCTAAAAAGTTCTACGGTAAATTTGAAATCCTTGATTTGATCCATTCCATCTAATGCTCTATCAAAATTTGTATTACTTTGTGCAAAAATCCTTTTAGACTGAAAGAATTCTATAACCTTCGATAGACTCTTTAATGACTCTGTGTAGTCACTTCTATTTGCCGAGAACATGATGTATAGATTCAAATGGACTTTGTTATTTTTATAAACAACTTTCGCCCCTTCTATCTGGTGATTTAGTATATTCTTAAGTGTTGCTTCTTCTTCGGTATGAAGTAATGATAGAATTACATTATTATTGGTACTGGAATTCTCATTTGTTTCCGAATCAATAAAAGCAATGTTCTCTAGAGAAACTGGTTTTTCATCAATCTCTACATTAAAGAAATTATTAATTTCTTCAGTAATTATCTGTAATACCTCGAATATCATAGGTTTATATTAGTCTATTAGTAATATGGTTTAACGTTTATAGTATTCATCTCCAACTCAGAGATGTTTTTAAACTTTACATAAATCAGGTAATCAATGATAAATAGGGGTAGTAATTCTTAATCTGTAAAAGGGAAATATGTGTCTGATTAAGATGATATAAAATTATGTTTTAGAAACATTAATTCACATAGCTAAAACACGGATTCTGCATAGGAAAACAACTTTAAAACATAGGGGTAAATACCCCAAGATATTATATTTAACTACAACATATAATTCTAAAGTATTCTTTGGACTAACAGTATTTTTAATAGATATAGATGCTAAGCAAGAACGCAAAGTTCTATTCCCCTGAATTCAGTGAGAACATTTTCACTAAATGAGGTGTAGCTGAGAATTTAGTATTTATGAATCTTTGTATTGTAAAAATTAAAACTCTTTTATCATGAGAACTGCATTTTTAAAATACACATTCATTGTTTCTATCATTTTCATCTCAAAAACACATTCACAAGAATTAGTTCTTTCTTCTACTAAAAACACTTCGAACATATCAGAAAATGTAAAAACGAATACAAGTACAAAGAAAACATTACATTATAATAATGGTACTATTAAAGAAATACGTGAAACCAAAAATGATGTATTGCATGGACTTTGGAAGTTTTTCTTTAACAATGGGGAATTAAAAAAAGAAGGTGCTTTTTCACACGGCAAATCTGTAGGTACCTGGAAAATTTATAATAAAGAAGGTAAATTGATTTTTATTGAAAACTATAAAAACGGAAATGAGCATGGAACTTGGAAAGCTTTTTTTCCTAACGGAAATGTAAAAATAGAAGGAGAATTTGTTTCTGGCAAAAGACAAGGACCTTGGAAGGTTTATACAGAAAATGGAGTACTTAAAAAACTCATAACTTTTGAAGATGATATTAAAAAAGGTGAAATTGAATTGAATGATCCGTCTAAGGATTTAAACTTCTTTTCGGTTCAACAATCTATTGGAAATTATTAAATCCAATCTAAAACTCACACATTATGTTTACACTTACTTTACTCTTCATGCTATCGATCATTATTATTGGATATTATAGAGCATACTGGTCAAAAATTCAGAAACATTATGAGTGTATCAACTATGAAAACTATGCTTTGATCAAAGAATCACCTTTCTCTGAAGAATGTAGTAACTACGAAATCTTAAAAAAAGAGAATCAAATCTGGTTTAAAAACGATGGGTATTCACTGTTTTATATTCAGTTAGTTTCTTTGGATTCTAAGAATGTTGAGCTTATTGGACTTGATGGGTATGGGATGAGAAATATGGAGTTTAAAAAGTACATTTGTAAACTGATACATAAGATAAAAATTAAACACAATAATATCTAAAAATTTAAAATTCTATTTTGGATAAGTACTTGTTTTTAATACAAAAGTTTTAAATGTTTTGGAATAAAACAGGTATCTGATAAAGTTTTCAGTAAAAGAAGAAGTTAAAAATTTAGCACCATTTATTTTTTTTATTTGTTTGATAAATTTTTCTGTTTCGATCTTCTTGTAGATTGTTTTTGAATCTACATTTTCTAAAATATTATAAGAAGGATCTAAAATAATTTCTAATGATAAATCTTTCTTTTTTATTATATCAGGAATACCATCTTCATTTATGTAGGGTTCATTAGGACCAAATCTATTAGGAACTGTTGTTGGAGGAAACGTCACATTCTGATGTTGCATCATAAATTGATGATGAAACCACCAATTGTCATTATAATAATACTTATCGGATTTAACATAGTCAAAACGAATTAACATATTTCTTTCTCTAGTCTTGTTTACTGTAATCGTTGGTTTATTAAGATAATAAGACAATTTACTATTTAAAGAATTGATTTTTTTGGGATCTAGCACACTAGAATAAGCACTCATAAAGTTCGCTTTATGAACAGATTTTCCTGTTATAAAATTTATAACATCTAAATACATATCCTTAGAATTTCTGCAAAATAAAAATAGATGATCTTCATATACGTAAGTAGCCATAGCAGTCCACTTGAATGAGTATCGAGGTGAAAGCTGGATCTCATTAATTATAGGATCAACATCCTTTTGCAAAGAAATAGTTGCAGTGATTATTTTTTTATCTTTTTTGTTATAATTTGTATAATACAATTTTTGCTTTTCATAATAAAATTTAGCATCTGATATAGAACCATTTTTGACATATTCATTGGTTCTAACAAATTGAAAACTTTCGGTAAACATCTCTTTAACTAGTAAACTATCATTCTTTTTAAATTGAATTGAAATAGAATCAATTAAAGTTGAATTTTTTATTTTTTTTATTTTAAGATTTTCTTCTTGAATTTCAATGGCTAACGTCTGATCATCCAATCTGTAATAAGCATCTACTAAATCAACTTGATCATCCACTAAGTCAAGTTTTTTTACCTCTTTATTACTAATATTCATATCTATTAACGAGATGGTATATAACTTTTTGGAATACCCTGAGATTTGTCTGTTATTGTTTCCTCCAACATTGTTAACAAACCTGTGCGTCTGTACTAGTAAAGAAACAATGTTATCTCTATAATGATAAGAAAGAATATCTGGTTTTTTGGTAAAATATAAAATCTCTAAATCAGTAACTATGTCATTACTGTCTACAAAAAAAGATTTGACTCCGTAATTCTTTTGATTTTTGTCTTTAAAAACTACCATATGTATTGAGGAGTCTTTACCTATATTGCCGGAAAAAGTATTAACTGGTTTTTGATGTTTCTGTAGCGCAAATTGAAAGTCATTTGCATAGAAAATAACGAAATAAAAAAGAAAAAAAAGTGAAGTAAATATGTTTTTTGTTTTCATTACTTGCCATAAAATTTAATAAAACATTGAAAATACATCCAAAAACGTATAAAAAGATATATACATCAAGAATATCTCTAAAATACTATTAAGTTCTATCTTAGGCAGATAAATCATAGTATTTTTTCCCTAAATTATATAATCCCCAAAAATTGAGTTTTAACTTTAAATTATATTCAAAAAAAAAGGAAGTGAAAAGTTTCACTTCCTTTTTTTTCTCATAACCATGAGAATATGATTACATTTTCACATCAGATAGTTTTACTTCTTTAGCTTCTTTATCTAACATAATTACTTCATCAAAACCAGCATTTTTGAATTGTTCAAACTGCGTTGCTGCATCTCCAATAACCAAATATGCCATCTTAGATTCATCCAAATACTTATTTGCTAATGCCTTATGCTGCTCTAGTGTCATTCCTTCAATAATAGCTTCTTCTTTAGCAATATAATCAGGAGCAAGATCATATCTTCCCATTTCTTGTAACATTCCTAATAAAGCTCCTTGAGTTTCAAACCTTCGTGCATTTGATTTAATCAATGCGTTTTTAGTAAAAGCAAGATCTTCTTCGGAAATACCTTTTTTATATTTCTCGATTTCATCCTTAAAGATTTTTACTGATTCAAAAGTAGTATTGGTACGAACACTAGAAGATGCTGTAAAAGTACCTGGGATTTTACTTCCTCTAAACCCAGATCTAGCTCCGTATGTATATCCTTTTTCTTCTCTTAAAATAAGGTTTACATTTCCAGAAAAAGATCCTCCTAATTTATAATTCATAACAGTTGCTGGGAAATAATCCTCATCCGTACGAGCCATTGATAAATTTCCAATGTTAATAACAGACTGTTTTGCATTAGGTATATCTACAAAGTACAATGATGCTTTATCTCTATTATTTACAATCTCATATTCTGGAATTGTTACTTCTTTACTTGCCCATTTACTTTCTAAATTTTTAAGTGCTTCAAGAGCTTTGCCTTGACCTAAATCACCAACAATTTGGAATTTACTTACAGACGGTGAGAAATTATTGTTATAAAACTGTTTTAAATCATCAATAGTAATAGATTCTACAGATGCTACAGTTCCGCTTGTTGGATAGGCAAACATATGCTTATCTCCATACAATACCTTATTGTATACATTTCTTGCCACCACGTTAGGGTTAGCTGAAGACCTTTTAATATCATTAATAGTTTTAGTCTTAATTCTTGCAAATTCCTCTTCATCCCATCTTGGTTGTAGTAGAATTTCTTCTACAAGATTCATTGTTTTATCAAGATTTCTTACTAACGTATTTCCACTAACAACTATCGCTTCTCGTGTTGTATACATGTTGATTGAAGCTCCCAACAATTCGATTTCTTCCTCTAATTGTTCTGGAGTTTTAGTAGCGGTTCCTTCCATCATAATATCTGTCATTAAATTCGCCACTCCTACCTTATCAAAAGAATCAAGCAAATGTCCTCCAGAAATTACTAAACTGAAATTAACCAAAGGCAATTCGTTTTGTTCTATTCCGTATACCTTCATTCCATTAGATAAAGTTGTATTCCAAGAAGAAGGGATATTTAATTTCGGAGAATCTCCTTCTTTTGGTGCTACAGATCTATCAAAAGCAGAAGGTGTTTTTTCTATCTCCTCTTTTGAATCTACTACGGCTGTTTCAACATTTTCTTTGATCTCTTCTTCCACCACTGCAGCTACTTCAGAATCTTTTGCTGCTAAATCTATCTTCCCTTTAGGAACAAAACTGGTAATTACATAAGGCTTATCTTTTATATAAGTATTATACACTCTAAGTACATCTTCTTTAGTAACCGCTTTTATGTTTTCGATATCCTGTGTAATAAATCCTGGATCTCCAGCAAAAACATTATACTGTGCTAATTGAAAAGACTTACCAAGCACACTACTGATTCCATTATAGAATTGCGTTTCTAAACCTGCTTTAATTCTTTCGATATCTGTTTCTGTAATTCCTTCCTCTTCAAATTTCTTGAAAGCTTCAAAAACTCCAGCTTCAATATCTGCAAGGCTTTTGCCATCATTTGCAGTAATATTCACTCTAAATTTACCTGCAATTTCCATAGATCTATTCCAAGCATTTGTATCAGATGTTAATTCTTTTTCTTTTACAAGCACTTTATACAATGGTGCTTTTTTTCCTTCTGATAATAGCTCTCCTAAAAAGTCCAACGCATATGCATCTTTTGTATACTGCTCTACCGTTGGCCAAACCATATTAAGCTGGGCTGTAGTTGCAAAGTTATCCTCGTGCATGAATCTCTTTGTTTCAGACAACGTAACATTCTGAACTTTTAATTTTTCTACCGGCTGTCTTTTTTTAATTTCTCCGAAGTACTTTTCGATCATTGCTTTAGCCTCTGCAGTATCAAAATCTCCTGCCAATACTAACGTTGCATTATTTGGTCCATAATACTTATCATAGAATTCTTTTACATCTTCTACTGTTGCGTTTTGAAGATCTACCAATTCACCAATTACCTGCCAGTTATAAGGATGTCCTTCTGGGAAAATATTCTTGTCAATTACCCAGTTTGTGTGCCCATAAGGATTGTTATCTACACGTTGTCTTTTCTCATTCTGTACTACTTCCTGTTGATTATTAAAAGCACTTTCGGTAACTGTATTAATTAAGAACCCCATTCTATCAGACTCTAACCACATTACTGTTTCCATAGCATTTTTTGGTACTACTTCATAATAAATTGTACCATCTTGCCAAGTACCACCATTAAGGGTTCCTCCTACATCCTGGATTTTTTTAAAAAATTGATCTTGCGGAACGTTTTCTGATTCCTGGAATAACATATGCTCAAACAAGTGAGCAAAACCTGTTCTTCCTTTCTTTTCACGATTAGATCCTACACCATATTGAATCGCTACAGAAACAATAGGGTCTGATTTATCCTGATGTAAAACGACTTGAAGACCGTTTTCTAATTCGTACTTTTCAAAATCGATAGATAATTTACCAACTTCTTCGCTTTCTGATTGAGTTTCAGTTGTTTCTTTTTTACAAGAAATAACGGAAACAAATAAAAAGGACATTACCACGATAAAAGTCCTAGATATTCGAGTTTTCATGATGTATTATTTAGATTAAGCTTTAAAAGTACTTTAAGCAAGTGAGTATTCCCTTTGTTGGATTATTAAAAAAAAGTTAAAAAGACTCTATTCCTTATAATTATAAGTCCTAAATAAGGTGTTTTTTATGAATTCTTCAAGACATAGTCAAAAATTGGTTTAATCTTTAGGATGTTCTCATCTTTATCTTACAAAAAAAGACCTCTAACTATTTAAAAATAGTAAGAGGTCTTTTGCTAGTTTAAGTTTTGGTATAACTAGTATATCAAGATTATCTTTTGATCATTTTCTTAATCACTTTTTTCTGATCATTCTCGATCATAACAAAGTAGGCTCCAGAAGCTAATGAAGAAGTATTAATTTCAATTCTCTTTGATGATACATTTTGTACATCTACGAAGTCATTTAATTTTCTTCCTCTTATATCAACAATATTAATCACTGGATTTACAAAATCAAGAGAATTATCAATAAAGAGTGTACCATTTGCCGGGTTAGGATACACTTGAATAGTATCGATATTTAAATCATCAACACTAAGCGTAGCCGGTTGTACATCCAAAGTAAAGTTAATCAATTGATTTGGAACACCACAATTGGCACCAAAAGTAATCTCTACTGTCCAATCACCATCCTCATTTCCATCTAACTCGATGTTAGCAAAATTAATAGTATCGGTATTATACGTCTGTCCTCCAGGAGCTGTCCATACCACAGATGCATTATTAGTAGAAGCTGGTATAGTTAATTCAATATCCAAAGTTTCAATAACAGAAACTGTATCTCCGTTACTAAAAGATGTAGCCGCTGCTCCATCAATACTATACTCACTATCTCCATCGGTTAAATCTGGAACATCAGTAGCTAGATTAACATTTACCGGAGTTCTTACAGACTCACATCTTCCTCCTTTAGAGGTGAAATTCCATTCGTAAAAAAAGTAATAAAAATCTAATGCATTGAAGGAATTTCCTACGATCGAAACAATATTAGAAGGAGATGTATATGGGTAACTCACACCGTTTCCAGATGGTGTTCTTCTTAGTAATACTAAATCACTAGAAACGGATATCACATTATTGTCTCCTTTTGGTACATTTAGATTCACAGTCACAAGTGATTCTCCTTCTGGGATATCAACTGTAGCCGATGCTACCAAATCACCAGAGCTATTCGCCACCTGAATAGTTCTTTCTCCTGCCTGCATTGCAGAAACAGTAAAAGACTCTATGATTACATCATCCGAAGTATTAAAAATAATTCCTGGAGAATTCGTATAATCCGTAGCTGTATTTACTGCAGGAGCTGTGGTTTTTTCTGTAACAATTTTACCAGAAACACCAGACACATAATACGTTGTAGAAGCAGTGATTGCAGGAGTTGTAAATGAACTACCGGTTGCGATTTCAGTTCCTCCTGTAGCAGAAGTATACCATTTAAAATCCGAACTTCCAGAAGCAGTCAGTAATGCTGAATCATCCGCACAAACATTCACTTCTGAAGCTATTGGTTCTAATGCCTCTTCAATATCCAATGTAAATGAATAATCGATAGCTCCACAAGTATTACTTGAGTTAATTGTTACGATATATTCTCCTGCCTGACTTAATGATAAATCATTAAATATGATAGAAGAATCTGTACTTGTATAACCATTTGGTCCTACCCAACTAAAATTAGGATTATCACCTGTTAATACTTCTAAATTTAGCTCAATTGATTGTCCTGTACATAATCCTTGGGTTGATCCTTGTTCAAAAGCTCCATTATCTACGGAAAGTTCTTGTTCAGCAGTAATTGTTAAACAACTAGGAAGTGATGATCTCCAGATCCCTCTTCCATAAGTTGCTGCAGTAATAGAGTTATCAGCAATATTTATTTCTAAATCATTAACTATTGTAGTAGGAAGGTTGTTCATAAAAGGAGTCCAAGAACCATTGGTAACAGTTCTAAATACTCCAATACTCGTAGCCAGATAAATTGCATCCTGAGCTTCTCCTGCCTGATGTACAATATCATTAATGAAAAAGTATCTATCATTTACTGGTAGATTAGAGGATATATCATCAAAGCTTACCCCCCCATCTATAGATTTTTGTACTCCAGAAGCTGTAGTAATCCATACGATATTAGGATTTGTACTATGAATTGCAATTCCTCTAATATTACTTCCAAAAGTAAATACATCTGTAACCGTTGTTCCAGAATCTTCAGTTTTCTTAAGTGTGCTCCCAACAGCAATAAACATAATAGTATCATCGGAAGGTGCTATTTCCATTTGATCAGCTGGACTTCCCAAACCTGCGAGTAGTACCCATCCGTTCTCTGAAGCATTTAATCTATATAGATTATTATAACCAGCAAATAACTCTCCAGTACTATTCATTGCTAAAGGAGTTACCCAATTTCCTCTTGAATCTATAGGCTGATTTACACTTCCTGAGCTACTACTCCCTGCATTATTAGACATATAAAGACCTCCTCCGTTTTGGATAAAACCATAATACTTATCATCATCTGTAGGATTTATAGCCGTATCCATTCCATCGGCTCCATAATAATTCAACCAATTACCATTTCCATTATTATATGCATGTCCTCCATTATCCTGAAGTCCCCCAACCATTTTATTAGGGTCATTCTGAGAGATTGCAACTTTGTAAAATTGACTCGCTTGAATACCACCGGTATGATCAGTAAAATTATTCCCTCCATTTACTGAAGAATAAATTCCTCCATCAGAACATACAAATACTGTTCCATCAAAAGATCTAATCATATGAATATCAGCATGGGTATAAGAGGCCCCTTGAGGAAAACTCCAATTGTTCAATCTAGAAAAAGAAGTTCCTCCATTTTCTGATTTCCAAACATTTAAGCACCCAACAAATACTTCTTCGGCATTCGTTTGAGATACTCCTAATGCTAAATCAAACCAAGCTTGACTACTTTCAATTACATCCGTCACAGTATTCCTCTCTGAGAAGGAATCTCCACTATCTTCTGAGCGATAAACCCCTTTAAACGTAAAATCTTCATTTACACTTAAAATATATACATAATTATTATTGGCTGGTGTTACTTCTATCACCAATCTACCATTTGAAGTAGGCACTCCATTAGTTATTTGATTAAAAGTGTCTCCGCCGTCTGTAGATTTATAATACTCATTAGTTGTTACCGCATACATGGTAGTTGGATCTCCTGGTTTTAATTTTAAATCTTTTATATTTCCTAAAAGTGTTCTATCCCATGAAACTCCAGAATCATTTGTCTTAAATATTCCCTGATTTGTGGCTACCCATAAAATTGAAGAATTTGTTGGATGCATATAAATTTCATTCATGGAACTTGGTGTATTATCAGGTCCTAAACCTGTTGGATTCCAAGTTTGACCTCCATCAGTGGACTTAAATACTCCAGCACTTTGTGTATCATTACCATCATCATCTCCTGTTGCTATATAAATAATATCAGAATTAGCGTAGTCGACTGCTATTCCAGAAACCCCAATTTGTGGTAAGTTATCTGTTAATGGCGTCCAAGCTCCTCCTAAGTTAGTAGATTTCCATAAACCACCTGCTGGTGTTCCTACATACCATGTATTTGTGTCATTAGGATCTACTAGAATTACATTAGTTCTTGCTTGTCCAGAAGACCAAGACCCTGTATTTGTATGGGTAAACGGCCCTATTGCTTCCCAATTACTTAAGTCGGTACCAGATAGCTTACTTTCTATTTCATTTTTATGCTCCCATGCAATCCATTTATCTTTGGACGTTGGTAAATATCCTTCTTCATCTACAATATCTTCCCATACATATTCCCATCTTTTGAAAGGCTTATAGCCACTTCCTTTTTTATCTTTATCATGAGTCTCCCAATATGCATTGAAAGCTTGTTGAATCTCTTGAAAGGTAGGTTTTGTCTTACTATTATTTTTCTTATTATTCAAGTCACTCATCCAAGGAGCTTCTTGATTATATTGCGCAGTTAAAACCCCAAAAGATAATAATGCGAAAATGAGATAAAAATACTTCATAGTTAATTAAAATTTTAGTGATTGATTAAAATGATTAATTTATAATTGTGTAATAATTAATATTCTCTTTATAATAACAGATGTATCTATAATAACCCTACTCGTTGTGTAAAAATAACGTATTTATGTCTATTTTTTGTTAGCCTAACCATCCTTCTCTATCCAAGCTTCTATATTGGATCGCTTCAGAAATATGAGACCCGTTAATACATTCTGAACCCTCTAAATCTGCTATGGTTCTGGAGACCTTAAGAATTCTATCATAGGCTCTTGCCGATAGGTTCAATCGTTCCATAGCTGTTTTGAGTAATTCTTTAGATGCAGTATCTAATTGACAATACAATCGTAATTGTTTTACATTCATTTGGGCATTGTAATGGATATTTTTCTGCTCTCTAAAACGTCTTGTTTGAATATCTCTTGCTTTTATTACTCTTTTCCTAATATCCACACTACTCTCACCTTTTCTATCCTCACTTAATTTATCAAAAGGTACAGGAGTAACTTCTATGTGAATATCGATACGATCTAATAAAGGACCAGATATCTTACTGAGATATCTTTGCATCTCGGCAGGAGATGAAGTAACAGGTGCATCTGGATCATTAAAATATCCTCCAGGACTAGGGTTCATACTTGCGACTAACATAAAACTTGATGGATAGGTAACTGTAAATTTGGCTCTAGAAATGGTTACTTCTCTATCTTCTAAGGGTTGGCGCATCACTTCCAAAACTTCTCTCTTAAATTCCGGAAGTTCATCTAAAAACAAAACCCCATTATGAGATAATGAAATTTCTCCCGGTTGTGGATAACTACCTCCTCCTACTAACGCAACATTGGATATTGTATGATGCGGACTACGAAATGGTCTTTGAGCCATCAAACCTATATTATCTTTTATTCTTCCGACTACACTATGAATTTTTGTGGTCTCCAACGCTTCCTGAAGTGACATCGGAGGCAAAATACTAGGTAGTCTTTTACTAAGCATGGTTTTACCACTTCCTGGAGGTCCTACTAAAATGATATTATGACCACCAGCAGCTGCAATCTCCATACATCTTTTAATACTTTCTTGACCTTTAACATCTGCGAAATCAAACTCCGGATTATCCAATTCTTTATAAAATTCTGTTCTGGTATCGACAAATGTTTGCTCTAATGTTCCTGCGCCATCAAAAAAATCAATAACTTCTTTAATAGTATCCACACCAAAAACTTGTAGATTGTCCACTATAGCTGCTTCCTTAGCATTTTGCTTGGGCAAGATAAAACCTTTAAATCCTTCCTCTCTGGCTTTTATCGCGATAGGCAATGCTCCTTTTATTGGCTGAAGACTTCCATCTAAAGAAAGCTCTCCCATGATAAGATATTCAGATATATCAATCCCTTTAATCTGAGAACTAGCAGCTAAAATTCCAATAGCCAGTGTTAAATCATATGCCGAACCTTCTTTTCGTAAGTCGGCAGGAGCCATGTTAATTGTAATTTTTTTTCCAGGTAATTTATATTCATTATTCTGAAGTGCTGCGGCTATTCTATAACTGCTTTCTTTAATAGCATTATCTGGAAGCCCTACTAAATGATATCCAATTCCTTTATCGATGTTAACTTCGACGGTAATAGTTGTTGCTTCTATCCCAAATACAGCACTTCCGAAAACCTTTATAAGCATATTCTCTTATATTAATCAAGGAGTTTATGGTCTCCTATATGACACAATTCCTATTAGTTTGTGTCTTTCGGTCGACAAATGTTACCTCAAAATGTAACATTCTTTAAAAAATTCTTGAAAATGAAAAGTTTAATTTAAAAGTATCTCCTTTTAATTATGGCTATAGCGCCATATAATAACACATTTTTATCTAATATAAATCAGGTGTAATCTAATTATTTAAAAATATCGTTTATCAAAAAAAATCAACGTATTAAAAATACTTTCACGAAAGTAAAAGTGACGATTGAATAAAAAACAAATAGGACTATTTCTAGGCGGTATTTTTCTATTATTCTCTTTAGCATCTCGGTTTGGTTTACATTCTTAGTTAAGTTCATATATAAAACAGTTAGCATGCCAATTACCCTAAAATTAATAACAAAAAAATCCCAATTAATGGTTAGTTAATTGGGATTTATCAAAAACAATAATTTTGATTATAGCTAATTATTGATAGTTAATATTCTAACTATATTTTCACTAATACTCATCATATAACATAACAAACAATTTAAATCATTGCTTCCTGATGAGACAGAAACAACTTTTCATTTAAAAACCTAAGGGTTGGTATTTTATCTTTGGTTTCTACAAGGATTGAAATATTATTATTACTTCCTCCATAAGAAATCATTCTAACAGGAATATAATTTAATATCTCAAAAAGCTTGTGAGAATTTTTATCATTAATAACAGACTCCCCTACAACACAAATAATACTGTGATCTTGTTCTACAGTTATCTCGGCATAGCTTTCTATTTCTTTTACAATCTCGTCTATGTATGTAGTATCATCAATCGTTAAAGAAATTGCTATCTCCGAAGTTGTAATCATATCAATAGATGTATGATAATTATCAAATACTTCAAAAATTCTTCTTAAGTATCCATGAGCCATCAACATTCGGTTGGATTTGATCTTAATCGCAGTAATTCCATCTTTTGCAGAAATAGCTTTTAAACCTTTTCTGTAAGTTTTATTTGATATTACGGTTCCTGAAGCCTCTGGATCAAAAGTGTTTTTTAGTAAAACAGGAATGTTCTTATTAACTACAGGAGAAACAGTTTGAGGATGCAATATTTTAGCTCCGAAATATGCTAATTCTGCAGCTTCATTATAAGTAAGATGGGATATAGGATTTGTTCCTTCTACGTATCGAGGATCATTATTATGTAATCCGTCTATATCTGTCCAGATCTGAACTTCTTCGGCATTTAGTGCAGCTCCAATAATCGTAGCCGTGTAATCACTACCTCCACGTTTTAGTGTACCTATTTGCCCTAAATGATCTCTACATACAAAACCTTGTGTAATGTAAATATCTTGAGAATCTTCGGAACCTAACACTTGTTCTAATTTTTGAGCAACTTTAGTAATATTAGGATTATCTACGTTATCCACATACATAAATTCCTTTGCTGCTATCAATCTATTTGCAACTCCATTTGTAGAAAGAAAGTTTGAAAAAATATACGTCAATAAAGTTTCTCCAAACGTCAAAACTTTTGCATTTAAAACTTCTGTATATTCCTGATTAGAGAACTCTAACATTTCAGTAATCATTAAAGAAACCCTATCCTTCATCTCACTTCTTAAACCAGCATCTTCAATTAATGCATCAATAACATCTAAATGCTTGTTTTCTAATCTGTGTAAGTTTCGGGTAACTGCTTCAGCATCTTTTAACTTTATATAAGAAACTAAATTCACCAATTGATCCGTTACACCTGACATTGCTGAACATACTACGATCTTCTGATCATTATCTTTAGAAAGAATTTGCTTTACTCTATGTAAATTTTCTACCGATCCAACAGATGTTCCTCCAAACTTTAAAATCTTCATTGCATATAATTTTTCACTGCATAATTAAACAATAGTTCATACAGAATAAATATTTTAATAAAAAAAGTCTATATTTACACATTGTGTTAAATATCTAACAAAATGAAAACAATAACAGATTGTGTACATAATATTCTTAGACATCAACCTTTTTTAGAAGATGCACTATCCAGAGATATTATTAATTTTAGTTCTTTGGCTACTGATTTATTACCGCAGGTAGAAAAAGAAATGAGAAAGCCGGTAAAAGCAGGGTCTATCGTAATGGCTTTACGTAGATATCATCCAAAAAGAATTAAAAACTCAGATAATCTTGGGAATTTAGGTGATATTGTAGTAAGATCTGGTATTACTGAGTATGCTTTTCTTAATTCCAATACGATACTTACCAGTCAATCGAATCTTTTAAATACGGTAAAAGATATGACCAAAACATATTTTACCTATTCCAGCAATTTTCAGGAAAGTAATATTTTAGTTTCATCGTCTCTAAAAGATATTGTAGAAGATCATTTTAAAGATGAAACTTGCATTTCCGTAAAAGATGATTTATCATCAATGTCAATCGCCCTTCCGGATGATAGTTCTAAATCTATTGGTCTTTATTTCTATATATTTAAGCTTTTAGCATATGAAGGTATTCCAATATTTGAAATCATATCTACCTCAAATTATTTTACATTATTCTTGGAAAAAGAATTTGTAAATGATGCTTTTTTATTAATGAATGAAATAAAAGAACGGTAATTCATACTCTGATTTCATTGGCTTACAAGAAGATTATATTTAGGGTACTTCTTAATATAAAGGCATTGACATATTTTTCTTTTTTTAATATTGTATTAAATCGTATTCTAAATTTGGTTAAATGAATATATTTAACGGATTTTTACATATTATTTAATTTGGGGTGCTAGATGTTAAGAAAAATTAAGAAAAATATTGTTTTCTGGGGATTATTATGCTGTTTTGGAAGTATTGCACAACAAATTGATTCTTCTTCACAAGCATCAATCTGTAATCGGCAAAATGATGTTGTATTACCTTTAGAAATTCAACAATTTATTCTCGAAGAAGATTCATTAGCACTTGTATCGAAATTTATAAGAAACACTTATAAAATAAACCAAGACACTCTTTGCGCAATAAAAGGATATCAACTTTTTTTAAAACGTGGCATTAACGAAAATAATCTAAAAATTCAGCATTCTTGTCATTCAAGACTTGGCTTTATTTATTACAATCTATCAGAATACCAACAATCGATTTCTTATTATTATCAAGCGCTTAAAACAGCAAAAAACCAAAGACATACAAAAAACATCATCAACAATAACAGCCAATTAGGTAGTATATTTTTTGATTTAGGAGATCTTGATAATGCATCAGTTTTTTATACAAACGCTAAAGAATTGATAAAAAAATCAGATACTTTGTATAGCCCAGCGAAAAAAACAGAGAAGCAATTAACTTTAGTTTTAAACATTGCCAATGTAAAAACCAGGTTAAAACGTTATGAAGAAGCTTTATTTGAAATAGAAAACGCTAAGGTTTTATTGGCTAAATTAAGTAAAGAAAAAACGGGAAAATATAAAAACGCCCATTTGTCTATGTTACTTAATAAAAGTTTCTGTGAACTTGAATTAGATCAGTTCGACACGTCCGGGAAAACTATTGAAGACGGCATAAACTTAGCTACAACGTACAAGTTTAAAAGTTTTATAGGAGACTTCTATGTCAACAAAGGTCTTTTATATTATAAGAAAGATGAATTAGAAAAGGCAAAGCAATATTTTGAAAAAGGCTTATCTATTTTCAATACCTATGAGAGCAAAAAGTTCTCTAACTACCTCATGGCAAACTACAATTTAGCTAAATGTCTTTTTGATTTAAAAAAAGAAAAAGAAGCATTAAAACTTTTAGAGATTAATTTTGAGCAAGTTAATGGCATTTCTAATGTTCATAATATAGATAAGATGTATGAGCTAGCTATTCATATAGCGGAAAACTCAAACGACACTATAAAACAATTAATGCTCAGAAAGAATCTAAATAAGATACAGAAAATAAAGACGAATGATCAACTTAAAGCTCGGGATATTATCCAAAAAAACGATTTTCAAACACACAAAAACCAGATAAATACAATTAAAACTAAAAACAAACAAAACACTACTATAAAAAATTTCTTTATTTCCATTAGTGTTGTTCTAATTATAACTTTAGTTATTTCTTTTCTGTTATATCGAAGAAATACAATTTCAAATAAAAAGAGGTTTGAAGAAATTTTATTGAAACTTCATGAGACTGAAATACGAAAAGAGGAGAAAACCAAATCTAAAGTCCTAGAACCAGAATTATCTATAAAAGATGATCAGGTAATCGAAATATTGCAAAAACTAGAGAAATTAGAAAACTCTGATTTTTTTATACAAAAAGATTGTAATTTATATAGTACTGCAAAAAAAATTGGTACTAATACTTCTTATCTATCGAAAGCTCTTAATGAATACAAAAAACAATCTTTTGTAGAATACTTAAATAATATACGGATTGACTACGTGTTAAAACGACTAAAAAATGATTCTAAATTTAGAGCCTATACGATCACTGCTATTTCGGAAGAAATAGGATATAAAAGTCCAAACACATTTACCAAAGCCTTTAGAAAAAAAACCAATCTTACACCTTCCTATTATATTAAACAATTTAATAAAGAGGAAGATATGGATACCTCAAATTCATAAATTTGCGGTGCTAAGCTATATAATAGCTCTTTTCATAAACTATTTTTGCATTAAAACTATCTCATGCAAAAAATCTTTTACCTCTTATTATCTTTACTTTTTTCGAAAACTATTATTTCTCAGGAAATTGATTATTATATTCCAATAGCAATTACTATCTCAGATAATCCAGATCTTTTAGGTTCTCAAAAACAGATTTTCCAATTGTCATTTGAAGAAGAAATTCCCGAAACATTTTTTACCGATGATATCGTAACCTTTGATTTAAATATTTACAACCAATCTTCTTATCCAAGACCTCGTTTAAAGATTGAATACGCACCTTGTTATCAATGCGATCAAAGAAGAGGTGGCTCATTACGTCCGATTATCATAGAACCTTGTGACGAAGTAGTTATTCTAAGTGGAGATGAGGAATGTGATTCATTTCATCACCACCTTTTTCGAGGAGAAACCTTAAACTTAAAACAATTAGGTTTTAACGATTTACAATTACATCTTTCTTATTTCGACCAAAAAGAATCACAATTTATAACAGTAGCACAAAAAACTGAGTTATTCCAGGTATTACCGGTTCCTCCTGATCTAAAAGTAACACAAAAATATGCTTCTATAACTTCAGGATCATCTCGTAATAATGTAAAATTAAGTGCCACAACTCTGGTAAAAAACACTAGTAAAATTTCTACTGATGAAACAAGCGTCATTAATTATTATCTTTCAAGAGATTCAATTTTTGATCCTTCAGACATATTACTTACTAAAAGACAAATTCCCGAAATGAAGGGTAATCAAGAAATTACAGTAAGCATTGGGCAACAAATTTTTATTCCTCCATACTATGATGATATACCTAATAATTTTTGTTATCTCATAGCCTTTATAGACCCTGAAAATTTAATACTGGAAAAAGATGAAACTAACAATATCGATTCTTTTCATTTGTGCTCTGAAAGTGATGACTATCATGGAAATCAAATACTAGTATATCCCAATCCGATAGAATCTCATGTATATGTAGAAAGCAAAAGCACAGATATAAACGAAGTAATTACATTAGAAATTTATAACACCGAAGGAATTTTAATATACTATTCTACTTTACTACCTTTTAATTCTGAGAAAGAGAAAAACATCTATAGGTCGGAAAATCCTAACCTATCCAGAGGTTCGTATCATTATCGTTTTCAAATAGGTAAGAACATTATACACAAAACTTTGGTTAAAAAATAAAGTAGATTACCTGAAATATTTTTATAAGAACAAATGATAACACAAGAGATGTAAATTTATAAATCTGCGTATACTGTCTTTCGTAATTAGTAAATACCCTTATAGTTTAGCAATCGAAACGACGTCGATTCTTTTTTAATTCATCTTAAATCATTTTACAATATGAAAAAATTAAAAATTAAAATTTTAATGATGATCGTCGCTGGTCTTTTATTTTCTTGTGAGGAAAACGAAACCGCAGAAGATCTGCAACTCCTTGAATTGGATCACGATGTTATGATTACAACAAAAGGAGTGTTAGATTCTGAAGAAAGTCAATCGAAAAACTTCCGGGGATTCGAATTTAATTCAGGTACACTCTTTAGTAACGGATTACAAAGAACCTTAGATTTTTCTACCAGAACCGTTGCACATACCACACAATGGGTTGACTTAACAATTTCTACAACGGTAAATATCGAAAGTTTAGACAGATCCGAACGAAATTCTAATATTATTGCCACGGGAAGATCTGATATTCGATTAGATGGCGTTGGACAAGGATTAAGTCTTTTATATCGTAAACAAGGGATTTTTGGTAAAACAAAAGTTACTCCTTTTACCTCCGCTAGGTTTCATTCTAATGTAGTATCAAGTCAAAATATTTATGCTGAAGATGGTCCTATGCAATTAACCGTGCATGCAAATGAATTTGGATGGATGTGGATACGAATAAAACAAAATAATATAGAAAAGCACAGTGCATTATATCGTTTTACACCACCGTCCAATCCAAATAGCACCTTCTCTGGAGGAAGTATTCGTCTAAGTAGATTCGCTATTTCTGGTGGTAGCAATAATGAATTTGCTATTGCATCTTCAAGTTACAATGGTTATGCCGGTTGGTTTGAAGAACAATAAACTAAATCCATAACAATCTATAAAAAGTAAAAGCCCTGGAAAACCAGGGCTTTTATTAATATCATTTTTTGGTATGTTACCAAATACTCACTCTCTTTTCTGGAGCCAAGTACATACTATCTCCTTCTTTAATATCAAAAGCATCATAAAATGCTTGTACATTTAATAAAGGTTGTATTGCTCTAGTCGTTCCTGGTGAATGAGGATCTGTTTTAATTTGAGTTCTTAGAGCATCTTCTCTAATCTTTGTTCTCCACACGGTAGCCCAAGACATAAAGAATCTTTGTTCTGGAGTAAACCCATCAATATCTTCGGGTCTTCCATTTTCTTCTAAGTGCATTTGTAAACCATCATAAGCACCTAAAACACCTCCTAAATCACCGATATTTTCACCAAGTGTAAATTTACCATTGATAAAAACACTATCTAAAACTTCGATAGCACTATATTGTTCCGCTAGAGCCGATCCTCGCTCTGTAAACTTTTTAAGATCACCGTCTGTCCACCAGTTTGAAAGATTTCCTTCGGCATCAAAGCGAGCACCAGAATCGTCAAAGGCATGTGATATCTCATGACCAATTACAGCTCCAATCCCTCCATAATTTACCGCTTCATCAGCTGTATAATTATAAAAAGGTGGTTGTAATATTGCAGCTGGGAAAACAATCTCATTAAACAATGGATTAAAATAAGCATTTACTGTTTGTGGAGACATTCCCCATTCTGATTTATCTACAGGCTCTCCAATTTCTTCAATATTCTTTTTGAAACTCCACTTGGAAACTGCAATTATATTTTCGAAATAAGAATTTCCATCTTTTACATCTAAAGTAGAGTAGTCTTCCCACTCATCAGGATATCCTATTTTAACCGTAAACTTATCTAATTTCTGAATAGCTTTTGTTTTTGTACTGTCACTCATCCAATCTAGAACTTCAATTCTTTTTTGATAAGCTTTAATAACATTAGCGATCATTTTTTCGGCCTTAGCTTTTGCCTCTGGTGGAAACTTTTCATCTACATATAATTGACCAATAGCCTCGCCTACTGAACCATTTACCCTAGCCAAAGCTCTTTCTTCTAATGGTCTTTGTTTTATTGCACCATTTAATGTTTTGCTATAAAAGTCCCAATTTGCCTTTTCAATCTCTGTAGAAAGTGACCCTGCAGCATTATTAAAAGTAGACCAACGCATCACAGTCTTAAGATCTTCTATGCTAGTATTAGCAAGAACATTTTGTAATGCTACCATATACTTAGGCTGCATAACGATCACAGAATCTAATTCTTTCTTTACCTCTAAATCCTTCATTAATTTATTCCAATCGATAGCGGGAGTCATTTCCGTTAATTGCTCCATCGATCTAGGGTTGTTAAAGTTTCTTGTGTCTCTACTTTCTATCTTATCCAAACGTGGTTCTGCCAATTTGGTTTCAATTAATAATATCGTTTCCGCATTTTTACGTGCTTGCTTTTCAGTCTCACCAATATATTGTAACATTCTGGTGATATGATCTAAATATTGTCCTCTTATTTCTTTAGATTTTTCGTCCTGATCCAAATAATAATCACGATCAGGAAGTCCTAAACCTCCTGGAGATATATAAGGAGCATTAACGGTACTATTACTCAAATTTGGAAACGACACTAAACCAGCGAAAGGTGCAGAAACAGGAGTTTCTAAAGCTAATACTGTTTGTAGATCTTTTAAATTCTTAATTGCTGCAATTTTATCTAAAGTGGATTTTAATGGGGTGATACCAGCTTTATCTCTTGCAATTGTATCCATAATGGATTCATAAATCAATATTGCTTTGTATTGATCTGTCCCTGCCGCATATTTTCCGCTAGCTTTCGCTTTAGCTAAAATATCCAATACATCGTAATCAGTTTTTTTCCTTAAGACTCCGAAACCTCCCCATCTGGTTCTATCTTCAGGGATTTCGGTATTCTTCATCCAATTTCCATTTACATAATTATAGAAATCTTCTTTTGGACTCACAGAAGCATCCATGTTATCTAAGACAATCCCTGGAATCTTTTCTATTTTTGCAATAGTTTCATCTTGCCCTTCTTCTTCTTTTTTGGATTCATTCTTGCAACTGACGAAAGCAATTGAGAGTGCGACCAAAAAATACACTTTTCTCATTTTTGTATACATTTTATTAGCGAATTAAGTTTAGTTATTCAAAATATGACGTAAAAATTGAGGATTTGTTACTTATTTTGAATCATGCAAGTTAGATAAATTGTAAAAATGAAGGAAATTCTTTACAAAATTTAACGAACCATAACATTCATCACTAAACATAATGTATTGATTTACAGAAAAAAAAATAAATCATTACCAATATGTTAACTTTATATTAACAATTCGATAATTTATCTTTTCTTTCCAGATTGACTGATCGTCTGTTAGAAAACAGATTTTAATAATCTAGAATCAAAATCGAAAGGTTCGATTTCTATTAATTTTACTAAATCAAAGTTTGGATGTAATGGATTAATCAATAGATTTTGCTCTCTTGGCACAATGATACTTGGTACTTTTAAACCCAAGTATTTATTCTCTGATATCCAATTCATAGCAAAATGTTGAATACCTGTAGATGGAGGTATTTTATTCCAATCCTTGGGTAATTCCTTTATATCAATGGTAGATATTAATTCGTTAGGCACCTCGATAGTAGCTAAAGCCATATTATCTGGAAAGTAAGCCGCAGGAAGGTGAGCTAATACCTCTAAAACCGAAAGTGAAGAGCTTGTGCTTGTATACAAAACCGCAACCCCTTTTGGATTCCATCTACCTCCAACTGTTTTAGCACCTATTCCGGTAAGGTCACGAATGTATTTTTGTTTCGCAATTCTATATACTAACATTATGCAAAAATTCCATGCTCAATACGAATTAATTCTTCGTTTAATAACTGAAATCCAAATGTAGTATCAAGCAATTCCTTTGGCCTTTTAGTAGCTAATGCAACATTCGGAAGTTCCATCCATCTTTTAAAACGTTCTAAATCTCCAAAGATACTCTCTCCTCTTGCATAAAGTTTTGCCAATTGTAATGCTTTTGCACTAGCTTCTGTGCTAAGTTTCTTTTTTAATTCGTATCGTTGTATGGTACGTTCAGAAACATGTAGGACATGCGCAAGCTCACTAAGATCAAAATCTATAGTTTTAGCAAGATGTAACAATGCTCTTTTATCTATTCCGTTTCGCGATAATTCTATAAAATCATATACATTTCGTAGAGGGATATTAATATTTAAATATCTCAACAACCCCTGACTTTCTAGACTATCATAATCTAAAGGTGATACTGCGCTCATACATTACATTTTTTACATGACAAAAGTACAAAAAAAAATGACAAATGACTTATTTATTTTAAAATTAAATCCAAATCTGATTTAATTGTATCTAATCTAGCCTCCATAGATCTTATCGCTATTTTAGACAAGTACCTTCCTAAAGGTAATACGGGTTTTATCTTTTCTTCTTTTTTACGTTTAGAAACAGAATCTTCCAAATCTGTAGATGGTATAATCTCCGTTGGTTTCAACTCTACAATATAATCATCTCCCAATCTTTCCATTATTTCACGCGTATGACCATATCTCACATTCTGTAAGGTCGTTAAAGGCGCTGTTAACTGACTACTTGTTTTTGTTATTTTACGCTCTTCGCTATTAGTAATTAAGACATGCTTTATTTTTACTTTTTCAATCAACTCAGGAAAAGAATCTCTTAAAACTTCTATAAGCACTTCTTCGATACCTTTTGATACTCTACCTCCTATATTATCATAATATCCAGCATCTGCATACTGATCAGATGTCGTTTTATTCATTCCGTCTTTTTTTCTTACCTCACCTACTGGAGTAACAAAAGGAAAACTTGCATTAATCCTCATAGCAGTCGAAAGATCTATAGATCCATTTGGATAACTAGATTGTACTGTATCTATAAAATCATTCATCCCTTCTAATGATCTTAGATGAGCATACCTTACTGGACTAATTATATTATAATTTCCAGTTTGCGTATGTGTTGTATTAATCAATAACAAAGGTGGAATCTTAGCCTCTGATGTTTTACTATTTTTAGAAATTACTCCTTTATAAAAAGATAAAAATTCTTTGCTAAGAATTAGGTTCCCTTTTTCATCTGAAAAAAATTGCCCATGAGCTCGAATCCATTGATCTTCTAATAATTGCCCTCTATTTTTAAAATTAAACAAACTTGTTACTTCTTTGAATAAATCTCTTCCTAATAATGATAATAATGCAGCAGAGAGGTAATTGTCCTTATATATTATACTTGCTTTATAGCTTAAATTAGCATTCTCAATATCAGATTGAATTTTAAAATCTGCTTTACGATTTGATATACTAGCATTACGAGCTTCAGCAAAAAACATAGCATTCCCAACACTTCCTCCTGAAGCACCTGTTAACGAAAGTAGGTTTCTATCAAAATAAGCACCTTCTGATTTCTCATATAAATAACTGTGGGTTAGAAATGACCAAAGTCCTGCTCTCGAACCTCCTCCTTCTGATGATACCATGATAATTGGAAACTTATTATCGGTATTTAAAATATCATCCTTCCTACTTTTTAGCCAATGATAAATATACGTATCTAACGAAGCCCTGTCTACAGTGGTTTTCTTTATTTCTAGTTGATAATGATCCGAGTTATCTGTAAAAAACCTTGAAGAAAAAATACAGAGAATGGTAATAAGAGACAAAAGAGGTAATCTAATCTTTTTTCCTACTAAAATTAAAATAAAACAAATCATAAAAAGACTCAACAGCGATAAAACCATTATCGATAATGGATTTACTCCAGTAGCCCATTTTGGGTAAAAATTGAAAATAAAGAAAGAAATTAATATCAAAAAGCCACTTACCAAGATAGTTCCATAGAATAACTTCTTTGGAAAATTTTTAAGGAATTTATAACTATTAAAAGACAAAGAAAAAAACAATAAAGTCAAAGCACAATTAGCAAGAAACAACTTTCCTAGATCCTTTTCCGCTTGAGTATTTAGCGTTCCCAAGGAAATAATTAAAATCATTAGTCCAATAGAAATACAAAAAAATACAATTGTAGTATTTGCTATTTTATTGAGAAAATTCTTCAATAAAGTATATAACCTAGGTTCTGATAATAGTAACAACAAGAAAATTACTAATAGTAACATACTTGTTGGATCTAAAAACTTGGTATATGTATTTTCTAATCCAAATAATTCCATCGCATTAAGAATACTTAATGCAGATATCGCCAATAATAAAATCCCAAGAATCCTAGGTAATGTTTTTCTCATATGAATTCTTGTAGTATAAGAGTAACTTGCAGATTCACTCCTATCCTGAAATTTATAATGCTGATTAGGAATAAAACCTATAAGATTACGGATAGAAATATCCTTATAATTATGATAGTAAAAGTATTTAGGAATATTCCATATAATAAATGCCGATATTGAAAGTAAACTAAAATATAAAGGAACTTCTAATAAAAAGGTTTCTGTTTGGTTTAAAATCAGCAACAAATCTACTGTTTGAGGAAAATGCCATAACGCAAGGTATAGAAATCCTATAAAAATAATACTAATGATATTATTTGCTGATTCTCTAATTAGGCTTTTAAACCAGATACTAAAAGCTTGGAAATATAACAAAAGTTGGTTTTTCATCTTATTCAAATGTAGAACTAAAAATTCTGAAATCTCCCGTTACCTTAAAAATTACTTTTAAATTTTAAAATTACCTCCACACTTTCTCAAATAGCGAAAAAGTAATAAACTAACGCTCAATATGTTAATAAAAATATAAATTTTAACATTTGTTGAAACACCTGTGTTTACAGGCTAAATGAGATTTTTTATAAAAACCAGGTTTCCAAAATCAATATTTTAGTTATAAAAATTACGGTTTTCACATAAAAAGTTGTATCTTGTCGTTAAATAAGTGTTTTACAACGATAAAAATACGTCATAAGTGAGATAATTCTTACTTTTTTAATTGCAGTTTAACCCAAAAAACTGAACCTTATGAAAAGAATATTACCCCTAGTTACCCTACTTTTTGCAAGTGTGGCATTTGCAAACGTAAAAATTGACATTTCATACAAATTAATGTCAGTTACAGAGAACACCGTTATTAACGGATTAGACGAAAACACAGAAGAAGGTGTAATCTTTATTACAGAGAGTTTACACATCGAAAATGGTGTAAGAATTAAAATTAGAAATGCATGCTTAATCATATTAGGAGACATTTCGGGAAACGGAATATTAGATGTTGATGAATCAGCAACTGTAACCTTAGAAGGAGAAAAGAAAGGAAGAATCACTTTCATAGATAGATTTCTAGCCGATTCTACTTGCCAGCAAAGTACAGGTCTAGAAACATTTAAAGATATTAAAGAAGTACCTATTGGTCTTACTTACAGCCTTTACACCTTAACAGGAAGGCTATTAGACAATGGAAAAATAGATGAGTATATCCATAACTACAGAGATCCAAAAACCTATTTTATCAAAGTAGAAGGATATAAACTAAGAAAAATTGTTTTTAAAGGTTAAATCAATCATAAAAAAGTAAGGTTTTATGATAGCACGGTCCTTTGGACCGTGTTTTTTTTATTTTATCTCTATTATTTAAATTTAGGTTTACTTCACACAAAGCAATATTTTTACAGAAAATATTTGCACATGATTTCTGTAACTGAAGCACTATCTATAGTTTCTAATGTAACTTATACTCCAAAAAAGGCTACTGTTTTATTAAAAAATGCTGATGGTTTTGTCCTTAGTGATGATGTTGTTTCTCCTATAAACATGCCTCCTTTTCGACAATCAGCAATGGATGGATACGCTCTATCGTTGCATAATAACAACTCATATGAAATAATCGGAGAAGTACCAGCTGGCAGTAATATTAATTACTCTTTATCTCCCGGACAAGGAGTACGAATTTTTACCGGAGCTAGAGTACCTAATGATGCTGAAACAGTAATTATGCAGGAAAAAGTGCATAGATCCGGAAATCATATATCGATCGAAGATCAGGTGCTAAGTAATAGCAATATAAGACCTACTGGAGAACAAATTAAAGAAGGCGAAGTTGCTTTAAAAAAGGGAACGCAATTAACTCCCGCAGGTATTGGCTATTTAGCAGGGTTAGGTATTACCGAAGTTCAGGTATTTACTTCGCCTAGCATTGCTATAATAACCACTGGTAATGAATTAGTCACTCCTGGACTTCCCCTACAAGAAGGTCAAATCTATGAAAGTAATTCTGTACAACTAGAAGTAGCACTGAAACGGTTGAATGTTAAAAAAATTCAGAACTATACTGTACAAGATGATTATGAAAGTACAAAAAACACTGTAAAAGAAGCAATTACAAATCATGAAATAGTTCTAATAAGTGGAGGAATTTCTGTAGGGGATTATGACTTTGTAAAAGATGTATTAGCCGAGTTACAAATCGTCGAATTATTTTACAAGATTAAACAAAAACCTGGCAAGCCCCTATTTTTTGGTCGTAATTCGGATACTTTAGTATATGCATTACCTGGTAATCCTGCTTCTTCCCTCACCTGCTTCTACATATATGTTCTCCCCACAATTAGAAAAATAATGGGGATAACATCTGAAGGTTTAAAAAGAACTACTAAAGCTATTACAAAGGATTTTAGTAAGAAAGGAGACAGAGCACAATTTCTGAAAGCAAAAGTCTCTGGTAAAACCGTCGAAATTCTCGAAGGGCAAAGTTCTGCTATGTTATTAACGTATGCAATAGCCAATGCGTTAGTCTATATTCCTGAAAATATGAATACAATCTCCAAAGGGGATTTAGTAGAAACAATTATTTTACCTAAATAGAATTCTTATCTTTTTTGAGATAAAAAGCTGTTATTATTCAATAGTTCGTTTGAAATCTTATCTATTTTGAGAAAATCATAAAAATTTCTGAAAGTATCTTTTCTTCACTTTTTTCGTTATATCTTGCAGGAAACAACGGTGGAGATGTATCAAATAAAAAGTAGAATCTGGATAGAAGGTAAAGAAGGAGTTTTCCTTGGAGAAGGAAGAATAAAAATCTTGAAAGCTATCGCTTCTGAAGGTTCTGTTTCTAAAGCTGCTAAATCTTTAGGTATGTCTTATAAAAAGGCTTGGAACTTAGTAGATTCTATTAATAAAAATGCTTCAACTCCGGTTATCAAAACAAATACTGGAGGGAGTGGCGGTGGCGGAACTGAAATTACAGAGTACGGATTAAAAATGATCCTTGCGTTTGAAAACATTAATAAAAATTGTTGGGATTTTCTAGATGAGCAATTAAAATCATTACAGTTATGACTTTATCTAAGGATACAGATATCACTGGAATTATATTAGCAGGTGGAAAAAGCAGTCGCATGGGAGAAGAAAAAGGTTTGAAACTTCACTTAGGAAAACCTTTCATTTCTTACATCATCGGAGCCGTGGAAACTATTACCAATAAGATACTCATCATTACTAAAAATAAAGATTATGAAATATTTGGATATCCTTGTATTTCAGATAGCTACCCCAATTTAGGACCCGTAGGAGGCATCTATACTGGTTTAAAGAATACCTTAACTTCTCAAAATCTGATTTTGAGTTGTGATATTCCTTTTATCACTCCGTCTGTTTTACAAGAGCTGGTTTTAAAAAGTGATTCGAATTATGATGTCATTACCTATGAAAATACACCCTTGGTATCCTTATATAAATCCACCGTATTACCTACTTTTTTCGAAAGTATCCAGAAGAACCGTTTAAGTCTGTATAGAACTATGGAAGTACTAAAGGTTAAAAACATACCAATAAGGAATGATATGAGACCATTTTTAGAAAACATAAATACACAACAACAATATCAAGAAGCTATACAATGGAATTAAAGATTTTATACTTTGGGATGATAGCTGAAGCCACAAATTGTAATGAAGAAGAGATTTCCTTGCAATCGGGAAGTACTGTGGAACAACTAATTCATAAGCTAAATAACAAATATCATAAATTGAAGGATCTATCCTTTAATATAGCTATTGATAAAGAAATTTCGGATCATTCTACGCTTCTAAATGCTAATTCCGAAATTGCATTACTACCTCCTTTTGCTGGTGGTTAATCTGACAAAACTAAACGGTACATTCCAATAAAAAAAGAATAAAAAATACTAATGAAAAAAAGAAAAAATGTATTTGTAGAAGGACCAATTAGTCCCAGTTTTATCGCTAATTCCATAGAAAAACATCAAACAAAAACTACTATTGGTGCTCATAATATTTTTCTGGGTCAGGTACGTGCCGATGAGATAGAAGACAAAATGGTACAAGCAATTGATTATACTGCTTATCAAGAAATGGCTGAAAACAAGTTCCATGAAATTAGAGAAGCTACCTTTGATAAATTTGATCTTACTTGTATGCATATTTACCATAGTCTGGGAAAAGTAAAAGCAGGAGAAATATGTCTTTTCGTATTTGTTTCGGCACCACATAGAAAAGTAACATTTCAAGCATTAGAATACGTAGTAGATACTATAAAAAAAGAAGTGCCAATATTTGGGAAAGAGATTTTTGAAGATGAAACTCATACCTGGAAAGTTAATAATTAGAAATGGTAGATATTACACATAAAAACAATACCCTAAGAATTGCAACAGCCCAAGCTATTGTAAAAGTTGGTACTACAGAAACAATAGAAGCCATTATATCCAAGTCCATTCCTAAGGGAGATGTTTTTGAAATGGCTAAAACCGCTGGTTTATTTGCTGTAAAAAAAACAAGTGACATCATACCTGACTGTCATCCACTACCTATTGAATATACCGGTGTAGATTACAAAATAAATAACCTTGAGATTGTTATTGAAATGACAGTTAAAACTATCTACAAAACCGGTGTCGAAGTTGAGGCAATGCATGGTGCATCTGTGGTGGCCCTTACTATGTATGATATGCTTAAACCAGTAGATAAAAACGTAGAAATTAAAGAAATTAAGCTTCTTAGCAAAAAAGGAGGTAAATCTAGTTATAAGGATAATGGAGATCCTTATACCGCAGGGGTTGTAGTATGTTCGGATTCTATTTCCGCTGGTGAAAAAGAAGATAAAGCTGGTAAAGCTATTATTCAGAAACTAGAAGAATGTGGAGTGACTATAGAAAAATATATTATCATCCCAGATGAAAAAGATGAAATACAAAAACAAGTAAAAGAATTGCATAACGCAGGTAATGACCTTATCATCTTTACTGGCGGTACGGGATTATCTCCAAGAGATGTTACACCAGAAGCTATCAGCCCATTAATAGACAGAAGAATTCCAGGAATCGAAGAAGCCATTAGAAACTACGGCCAAAATCGTATGCCTTATGCCATGCTTTCTAGAAGTGTTGCTGGAGTTATTGGAGAAGCGATTGTGCTAGCATTACCAGGCTCTACTAATGGAGCAAAAGAATCAATGGAAGCCATATTTCCTGCCCTTTTGCATACTTTCCGTGTATTGAAAGGAGCTAAACACTATGGAAATTAATACAGAAGATTTGAGTACAAATAATAAGAACATATTAACGGATAATTTTGGGCGTAAGCATACGTACCTCAGAATTTCATTAACAGAAAAGTGTAATCTTAGATGCACTTATTGTATGCCTGCCAATGGAATTCCGCTAACTCCCAAAAAACATTTAATGACCTCAGATGAGATTTATGAAATTGCAAAAGGGTTTGTTGATTTTGGTGTAACGAAAATAAGATTAACTGGTGGTGAACCTATGGTTAGAAAAGATTTTTCGATCATATTAGAACGCCTCGCTAGTCTACCTGTAGAAATTGGAATTACGACAAATGGTGTATTTGCAGATCGTTTTATTCCTCTTTTGAAAAAAAATAATATTAAAACTATAACCATTAGTATTGATTCTTTGCAAAAAAATAAATTTCAGAAAATAACAAGAAGGAATGAATTTGACAAAGTCTGGAATACAATACAGTTATTTCATAACGAAGGTTTTGCAATAAAACTAAACGTTGTTCTTATTAAGAATTTCAATGACGATGAGATTATAGATTTCATTAATCTTACAAAAGATCAAAATATTACTGTTCGCTTTATAGAGTTTATGCCATTTGACGGGAATCAATGGAATATGGAAAAGTTAGTGTCTCTTCAGGATATTTTAGATAAAGTACATTATGCATTCCCATTACAACTCTCTAGATTAGAAGATCTTCCAAATGATACTTCCAAAAATTATAAAATTAATAATTACCAAGGTCAATTTGCTGTCATTAGTTCTGTAACTAATCCTTTTTGCGATACGTGCAATCGTATTCGCCTCACTGCAGATGGGAAATTGAAAAATTGCTTGTTTTCTGGAAATGAATTCTCCTTATTACAGCCCCTAAGAGATAAAAAACCTCTTGCTCCAATCATTGAAAATGCTTTGCAGCATAAATTTAAATCCCGAGGTGGAATGGACACCTCAGAAAAACTAGAAAACCCAGCGTTACATACCCAAAATAGAAGTATGATTAGTATTGGTGGTTAAGTCTCTATCAATCAATATTTTCATCCATTTATAAAAAAACCACTATATTTAACCACATATCCCATTAAGGCCCCAAACTATCCTTATCGGATGATTAACTAACATAAGATTGTCGTCAATAAACCATCTATGAGTCAAAAATCGTGGTTAAAATCTGAAGCAGCTAAATATGCTCTTTATGGAGTACTGTTTGGATGTATGTTTCCGATACTTGCAACTTCTATAGATATTGTAAAATTAGGACAAGAATTTTCTTGGGAAGCAATCATTTTCGTACAGAAAAATTATCCTATTCACTATATTATAGATACGGCCCCATTTTTTCTTGGATTATTTGCCATGTTCGGTGGTCGCAATTTGGATAAATTAAAAGAGAAAAATAAGCAGATTTTACAAGCCTCTAAATTCAAACAAGATTTCTTAGCAAACATGAGTCATGAAATCAGAACTCCTATGGTTGGAGTTATTGGAATGATTGATTTGCTTTTTAAAAATACTTCATTAAATGATTTACAAAAGGAATATGTAACCACCATACATCAATCTTCTCTAAATCTTCTGGATATATTAAATCAGATTCTTGATCTATCCAAAATGGAAGCAGGAAAGTTTACCCTTTCACCAAAAGCCATTAACTTTAAAAAATTAATTAACCAAAATGTTGATTTGTTTTTAGCCAATAGTAAGGCTAAAGGAATCAATATAGTGTCAGAATATTCAGACGAACTACCTGAGCAAATTTATGCAGATGATAAAAGGCTTACGCAAGTTATATCTAACTTAATAGGTAATGCGGTAAAATTCACCAATGAAGGAACGATTAGAGTAAAATCTTCTTTGATAAACAAAAAGAATGATGATCTTACCATAAAGATAGAAGTTATAGATTCTGGAATTGGAATTAGTAAACGTGATCAGGCATCACTTTTTAAAAGATTCAGTCAAGTACATAATAATGAGCTACTTGTCGGAGAAGGAACTGGATTAGGGCTTACTATCAGTAAAAAACTTGTTGATTTACTTAATGGAAAACTTGGAGTAAGTAGTGAATTAGGAAAAGGGAGTAATTTTTGGTTCACCTTTAAAACAAAAATATCCGAAGCTATTATTCCAGATGTCGATAAGGCTTTTGATAAGAGTAAAGATCAAAAATTTAATCTTCATATTTTATTAGTAGAGGATTCTGATACTAACATACTTGTATCCAAACAAATACTTAAATATCTTGGTTGTACAGCAGATGTTGCTAAAACGGGAAGAAAAGCCATAGAAATGTTTGAAGAAGATACTTATGATCTTATATTAATGGATATTAATCTTCCAGAATTGGATGGTGTAGAAACCTGTAAATTAATCAGACAAGGATATAAAAAAGTACCTCCAGTTATCGCTATTACTTCTAATGCTTTACCAGGAGACGCCGAACGATTTATAGCAAAAGGTCTGGATGATTATATCACAAAACCTTTTACTACAGAAATTTTAAACATAAAACTCAAAAACTGGTTTGGAGATCATAGTGGATATCATTAGAACTTATTTTTAATTATTTGATTATTTTTTGAAATGAAAACCAACTGTTTCCGTCTAACCGGGAAATATCGATGTTTTCGAAAAGTTCATAAAGATCTTAAAAATATATAATTGGCTCATTTTTAACTATTATAGTCAAAATCTCATTGGTAATTTTAGTATATTGTATAATTAGCATTCTACCTCCAATACTTAAGAATGAAATTATTAACTGAATAAATTTGTTATGAATAAAAAAAATACTTTTTTAAGCAAAAAGCATCTTTTCTATTTGCTTAGTTTATTTTTAATAGTAGGACATATCCATCAGCTTCAAGCGTTTAGCTTTTTTCAAGACACAGGCGTCCAAGCGGGTAATACTTATGATGAATATAAAGGAATTGTAGTAGACCAACAATCTAATGATGTTTTAGTATCAGCTACTGTTTCATTAAATGGAACTAATATATCTACAATTACAAATGCCGAAGGTGAATTTTTATTAAAAGTTCCAAAGAACAGCTCGAGTACAAATATTACTGTTTCTTTTTTAGGTTATAAAGACAAAATAGTCTCCCTTTCTTCGTTAAAAGGAAATAAAACTAAAATTGAGCTAACTGCTACTATAACAGAATTAACAGCAGTTAACATCGATCCAAGAGATCCAGAAGCTCTGATAAAAGCTGTTATGAAAAAACGCGGCACAAATTATCAAAATGATAACACCATTATGACCGCATTCTATAGAGAAACTATAAAAAGAAGAAGGAAATATGTATCACTTTCTGAAGCCGTAGTAGATGTTTATAAAAAACCCTATTCTTCTGATAAAAACGATGTAATTAAACTATATAAAGCAAGAAAAAGTGCAGATTATAAAAGACTAGACACACTTACACTTAAGCTCCAAGGAGGTCCATCTAGTACTCTATTTATAGATGTAATGAAAAATCCTGATCTTCTTTTTACAGAGGATATTTTAAAAATATATGATTTTACTTTTGGCAATTCAACTAATATCAATGATCGCTATATTTATGTACTAGACTTTAAACAAAAGCCTTATATAAAAGATCTCTATTATTATGGAAAACTGTATATTGATTCTGAAACCTTGGCATTAACCAAAGCTGAATTCAGTTTAAATCTTGAAGACAGAGAAGAGGCCAGTAAACTTTTTGTTAGAAAAAAACCATCTAGAGCCAAAGTATATCCAACAGTTGCCACCTACAATATGAATTATAGGGAGAAAAACGGCAAATGGTACTACGGTTATGGAAAAATTGATTTAGTATTTAAAGTAAACTGGAAAAAGAAACTATTTAACTCTACCTACAAATTAAATATAGAAATGGCTGTTACGGATTGGAAAAAGAATCCAGATAATGAAAACCTTAAATTCAAGGATCGTTTAAAATCTTCTGTTGTTATTAGTGATGAAGCATCAGGATTTTCAGATCCCGAGTTTTGGGGAGAGTACAACGTAATTGAACCTGAAAAATCGATTGAATCCGCTATCAAAAAAATCAAAAAGCAGTTACGAAAGTTAAATTAAAATCAGCTCAAAAGTAATAACGAAAAACAGGTGTCCCTTAAGCACCTGTTTTTTTTTGTGCTGTACTATAATATTCACAAAGCATATTTATTATTTTTACACAGTCGGAAAACAAAATGTCACATCTTTTTTCAAGAAGTGTCTTTAACGTAGTATACATAAAATTTATCATATGAATCATATTGGGTACATTGTATCTTTTATTCTATTATCTACCTCGCTTTTTGCTCAAAAAAAAATTACATTAACGAAAGCAAAAGAGGATTTTAAGATCTTCCAAAATATTCTTAAAAAAGGACATCCTGGTTTGTATGATTATATTAATGAAGTAACATTTGATTCTATAGTAGATTATGCACAAGACTCATTCTCTGAAGAGATTACTGATATCGAATTGTTTAAGAAGATGCAGTATATAACCGATCAGGTAAAAGATGGTCATTTAATGCTATTTGCACCAAATACGGTAAAAAGCACTCAGTATTATTTTCCTGTGATTGTAAAAATTATACAGTCAGATTTTTACGTAGACACAGATGATTTTGGAATTCCTATAGGTTCCAAAATAACCCATATTAATGATATCTCTACCGTTAAAATTTTAGACGATTTAAAAAAATACGCTCCTAGTGACGGTCATAATCTAACTAGAAAATATAGGAATATTGAATTAAAATTTGGCCTATTCTATATCTATGAATATGGATTACAGAAAGAGTATACCATCAAATATTTAGAACCAAGTGGTACTGAAAAAGTTATCACACTTCCTGCAGAATCTTTTGTAAATGTGAAACATAGAAATATTAATCGAAACTCCTATTTCTCTAACTATCATAATGCTAAGGATAAAGTAGCTTTTTTCTCTAAACATATTAATAATAAAGAACCTTTTGTTTATTACAAAAAAGATTTAAAAACTGCTGTTCTGGTTGTCAATTCTTTTGGAGTAGACATTAGTGCTTTCAAATCTCGTTTAATAAAACTCTTTAAAGAGATCAATAAGAAAAAAATAAAGCATTTAATTATTGACATACGCCAGAATGATGGAGGTTTCCGACCTAATTCAGTGCATCTATTTTCTTTAGTTACCAATAAACTATTCAAACAAAGAACAAGTACGTTTGTTTCCTCTTTAGAAATACCTGAAAAATCCTATGCAACCAGAACATTTGGTGAAAAAGAATTCTTAAAAGACAAGTTTTATCATCATCCTACTTCAGATGGTTGGAAATTAGATTTTGATGACCTAGAAACTATAATGGTACCAGATAAAAATAGATTTAAAGGTAAAACCTATGTTCTTGCAAGCGGTACTACCTTTTCTGCTGGTTCTGCGTTAGCTCTTTTAGCTAAAAATGATCCCGATATACTTTTGGTTGGAGAAGAAACAGGAGGTGGTTATTATTCCCATATTGGTCAATTCCCAGTTTATTATGAACTACCTAATTCCAAAATAATGATGATAATGTCTATGGAAAAAATAAAACATTACGTAAAAGATAAAAATGTTCCTAATGGTTCTGGAGTAATCCCTGATAGAGCGATATCAATTTCTGTAGATGACTTAATAAAAGGGAAAGATGCTCAGCTAGATTATATTTTGAGATTGATAAAAGGCTAGAGAACCACTATTCTTCATCAAGTAAAGAATCTAATAATTGATTATAATCGTATTGTAAATCCTCATGTAATGTAGTTATAACCTTTCGTATACTTGCTATTTGTCTACTAAAAATACCTGAAAGAACTTTATTGTTAAAAATAGAAGGTTGAATTTGTTTTAGCTCTGTACAGAAATGAATCATTATCTCAACTTCTGTATCTTTCTTACCGGAATATCTTATATATTTTTTGCTGATCCTTAATATTTTACGAACACTTTTCTTTATGTAGTAATAATTCTTAGTATTAATAAGATCGAATTCATTGGATATTTCTTTTTGTACTTCTAAAATGTAATTTCTTTCATCTGAAGCTTCATAAAGTAAATAAGTCAATAGTTCTTTGTTTTCCTTTTTAAATTTGGACAAACGTAAACATAGTGCTACTAATTCTTGTGGAGAAGAATTCTCTAATTCTATTTTAAGTTCTCTTACAGTAGCTGCTTTCATGGGTAACAAAAAAGGTATTTGCGAACTTAGTTATAAAAATTAGATATATTTATAAAAGGTGCTTAGATATTTATAAAAAATAGGAATAGAATTTGATGAAAGCATACCTATGAAATCACTATAAAATTTTTAACAACAGAACATGAATAAATTTTTCTTAGTAGTACTATTACTTTCTTTTGGGGTGAGCTTGAATTCTTGCGCTGATGAACCAAAAACACCTTATCAAATACCAGAAAATGCCATAGAATTAGTTTCCGGAACCTCTGGTAAAACATGGAAAATTGCCAAACGATATAATGATGGAACTCGAATGAATATGGCTGGTTGTTTTCTAACCTACAGGAATACTTATTTTCCTAATATGACCGTTAAAGATAATAACGACACTCAAAAAGATTGTGGGCCTTCGTTAAAGGCAGATTGGGAGATCATTCAAAATAAAAAAGGACATTACTTTATTAAAGTAACCAGTGATCAACTTCCAGAACTATTGAATATCGACAAAAATTATAAATTCTTTCAAATAACATATCTTTCTAAAGACAGTTTAGAGCTTAAATATAGACATGCTCAATTTTCTGGTCAAGTAAGATCTATTACAGATTTATATATTCAGGAAGATATTGACGTTCCCAACAGAAATTTCCATAATAAATAACATAAAGAGGAATCAATTATAGACAAAGACTTACTTTCCTCGACAAAGTATTACACCACCTCTAAAGTCATTTTTTCAAAATCTTCTTTTGGAGCATCACATAATGGACATTGATACGTTTCAGGAAGTTCTGAAAAATCTGTACCAGATAAAATACCCGAAACCGTATCCCCGATAGATGGGTCATATATAGTCTGACAATGCTTACATTGATAAACCTCTATCTCTGTTTTTTCTTTTTTAGCAGGACTTCCTGTATAGCTTTCATCATCTCCTTCTCCCAAATTTTGAAAATAGGTTCTAGTCAACTCTAATAAAATTCCTGGTAGATCCATTTGATCTATATCTTGCGCATACACAATATATTTTCTTGTATTAGGATCAAATTTTTTAGCATACAAAACATTGTACGTAGGCCTAATCACAAAATCTTTTACAGCATCCGGAGTTTTATTTTCTTCAATAACAACTGAGGTAAAATATCTTTTTTGTTTTCTACGTATACTGATGGCAAAAGTCATCCCGTAGGTACTAATATCGTTTTGATCAAAATTCATGACCAAAAATTTCTTTAGATCCAATGCTTTCTGACTTCCTACTGGTAAATGCCAATTTAACTCTAAAGCAGAATGCCTTACATTTATACCAAATTGTCCTAAAAGCTTTTCTAATGCCAACTTACATTCTTTTGGAATTCCTTTGATAATAAATGACTTCCACGGAGTTAAACATATTTTCCCGATACGATACTCTATACAAAATTCACATAACGCTTTTAAAAACTTGAGATCATATTTATTGTTCCTCCAATACAATCCCAACCAATACTGATTGATCCCCATTTTATTCATTCCTTCATAATAAGGAAATGGTTTAAAACCAACGCTTAAAGGCTTTTCTATAGTTCTATTATTTGTATCAATGCTTTCATTTAAAAACTGAAATAACTCATCGATATTATTTACCTTTTTATAAATCTTTTCAATTTCTTCAGCTACTTTCGCTATATCCCAAGTATAGATCAATACTGGATAATAAACCTGTTCCCATCCTGGTAATTTCAAAAACAAATACCAATAATCTTCATGTGTGGAAGCAATAAAGTTAAGATCTCCAGAAAACAACGAAACCATCTGTTGCTGAGGATCCGAAATATTAATCTTTAGTGTTGGTTTGTATCTAAATTGCTCTAAAATATAGAGATAGGTAGTACCTCGAAGCCAAACGGTAGAATTAAATATATCAATAGACACATAGGAGCAACTTATATTTTGCTCTACCTCTGGTGCGAAAAAATCTGGTTTAAAAGATTCTTTTTCCTCTACTAATTTTCCATTTTGATCTTTAGATGGAAAAATAATATCTTGTCTAGATCCAAAATGAAAGGTATCTAATCCTAAATCCTCTGCATATAGGATAATTCGTTGCAATTCACTTGGTGATAAAATTCCACCTTTTATATTTACTCTATGCATAAAATCTTCCATACTAAGCTAATTGCATTACATTATTCAACACTTCTTTTACTTCTGGTTTACAACTACCACAACCTAATCCTGCTCCTGTTTTAATACATAGTTCAGAGAAATCCTCACATCCTGATTTTATCGCCTCTTCTAAATTACCTTCTCCAACCTGACTACAAGAACAAATTAATTTACCCAGTACCGGTTCATCTGGTTGCGAAGATCGAAGTAATTCTTCTCTTTTTTCGGAGAGTTCGATTTTTTCTTCGATGAGCCTTTTAAAATCAGCAAACTCGCTTTTATCTCCCATCAAAATAGCTCCTACTAACCAGTCATTTTTAACAATACATTTTTTATAAAACCTTTTACCAACATCCATAAATATCACTTCTTCATACGATGGATCATCTTTTGGCATATCTATATTACCAATACTACACAAGTCTAAATCTTCGAACTTCAAAATATTCATAAATACAGATCCTCTGTAAATTGCGCTAAAATCTCCTAACAGGTATTTAGCTACAATATCTGCTTGCTGCTCCGCAGCCGCTGTAATTCCGAACAAATTCCCTTCGAATTCTGCAATCTCTCCGACAGCAAAAATATTAGGATCATTAGATTGTAAATATTGATTTACTAATATTCCGCGTCTGCAATCTATTCCTACAGCCTTCGCTAAATCTATATTCGGAATAGTACCTATAGAGTATACCACCGCATTACAACTAAATGATTTACCAGACTTTAGATTTACCAATAAGGCTCCAGAATCCTGATTGAAGACTGTATCTACTTCGTTATCAAAATGAATTTGAATACCTTTTTCTCGTACATCTTCCGCGAGTAGACGACTCGCTACGATATCTAACTGGCGTTCCATTAATCTATTACCTCTTTGTACAATGGTAATTTTTACATCTTTTTTTCTTAATGCTGCTGCTAATTCAAGTCCTAATAAACCTCCTCCTACAATTGTAACATGTTGCTCATTTTCTGGCAAGCCGCTATCATCAAGGTACTTTTTTAATTTATCTGCATCTCCTCTATCACGCATGGTAAATCTTCCTGGCAGGTGAATTGGGACTTCTTTAGGCACAAATGCTCTACTTCCTGTAGCCATCAAAACGATATCATAATTGTGTTTATCGCCTTTACTATCGATTAAATATTTCTCTTCTCTATTAATTTCGGTAATTGGATTACTTGTGGACAAGGTTACATTTAGAGATTCCATGCTCCCTTCTCTCATTTTTTGTAATTGCTCCCATGTCAACTCTTCACTCACATATTCCGGAAGTAACACACGATTATAAAAAGGATACGGTTCCTTGGAAAAAACTATGATATCATCTTCCTTATTATGCTCTCTATATGTCTGAATAAAACGATATGCAGCAGTACCAGCTCCAATAATGCAGATTTTCTGCTTTTCCTTTACAAATTTAGACACCTGTACTGCGGAAAATTTAAAATCCGGCTCCTTTGAGATGGGATCTATAATACTGGTAGTCAAATTATTTGCTCTACCATAATCATTCCCTAATACTTTCCCCCAATGCATCGGAAGAAATACAACTCCTTTTCCAATCGTATCACTTACCTTTACTTTTACCTGAACCTTACCTCGTTTACTCTCAACCACTGCTATATCACCATCATTTATATTACGAAGAAAAGCATCTACTTGGTTGATCTCTAAAAAAGGATGAGGAATATGCGTTAAAAGTCTATTTACTTTTCCTGTTTTAGTCCTCGTATGCCATTGATCACGAACTCTTCCCGTTGTTAATATTAAAGGGTACTTTTCTGTTAACAATTCTGAAGTCGGTTTTGTAAATCTAGGTACTACAAATTTTGCATTTCCTGTATCAGTATAAAATTTTTTATTTTCAAAAAGACGTGCAGTTCCCGAGTGATTACTTTCTGGTACAGGCCATTGAAAACTACCTTCATTTTTTAATCTTTCATAGCTCAACCCGGTAATATCAATATTAGTACCCTTAGTCAACTGACAGTGTTCTTTATACACTTCTTCCGCAGAAGTATAATCAAACCCTCTATATCCCATTCGTTGAGCAAACTTCCAAAGAATTTCAGCATCAGGCAATGCTTCACCAGGAGGATCTACTACTTTATTTAAATATGTAATACGACGTTCACTATTAGTCATGGTACCTTCTTTCTCTGCCCAACCTGCCGCTGGCAAAATGAGATCAGCATATTCTAAGGTTTCGGAACGATATGATATATCTTGGACTACGACGAATTTTGCATTTTTTAGTGCTTTTTCTACTTTGTTAACGTTAGGAAGACTTACCAATGGGTTTGTACAGATTACCCATACTGCTTTCAATTTGCCGCTTTCTAAAGCATCAAACATTTCTGTAGCTGTTAATCCAGGTTTTCCAGAAATTTCTTTTCCTCCCCAAAAATTAGCAACTTCTGTTCTATGTTCTTGATTAGCTAAATCCTTATGTGCAGCAAGCAAATTAGCCATACCTCCTACTTCTCTACCACCCATTGCATTAGGTTGACCAGTTAGTGAAAATGGCCCTGATCCTGGTTTGCCAATATGCCCTGTAAGTAATGACAGATTTAATAATGCGTTATTCTTATTAACACCAATTGAACTTTGATTTAATCCCATTGCCCATAGCGTAATAAACCCCTTGGCATTACTAATATAAGAAGCAGCTTTTTTAATATCCGCAACCGTTACTCCACATATCTTAGCTGCCTCGGTTAAAGAGGTGGATTGCAAAGATTCTTTCAATTGATCAAAATTATCTGTGTGATTCGCTATAAAACTTTTATCTATCTTTCTACGATCGATTAATCTTTTAGCTATAGCATTATATAAGACAACATCGGTACCAGGGATAATTTGCAAGTGTAAATCAGCGATATCACAAGACTGTGTTTTTCTTGGATCTACTACTATAATTTTAGTATTAGGATTCTTCTCTTTATGAGCTTCAATTCTTCTAAATAAAATTGGATGACACCAAGCCGGATTAGCTCCAGCTATCATAAAACAATCTGCCAGTTCTATATCTTCATAGGCAATAGGTACACTATCTTCTCCAAGTGCTTGTTTATATCCTACTACCGCAGAACTCATACATAATCTCGAATTTGTATCAATATTATTGGTTCCTATAAATCCTTTGGTCAGTTTATTTACCAAATAATACTCTTCAGTAAGACATTGTCCAGAAACGTAAAAGCCTACACTATCGGGCCCGTATTTATCTATAATGGTATTAAAAACTGCCACCGCTCTGTCTAAAGCTTTATCCCATGATACTCGCTGAAGTTCATGTCCTTTACTCCATCGCATTTGAGGATATAGAATTCTATCACTCTTATCCTGAACTACATGATGCAAATTCATCCCCTTAGAGCATAACATACCCCTATTTACCGGATGGTCCGGGTCTCCTTCTACAGTAATCACACCCTTTGCATCTTTCTTTGCTATTATTCCACAACCAACACCACAATACGAACAAGTAGTTTTATACGATTTAAACGCCATAAAGAGTTTTTGTTAAAATTATATAGAAACACAAAATTAAGTATTATTACTTAAATTAAAATCAGAATCGACATCTATATATAAGAATACACTTGTTAATTATGAAATCCATAAAAGATAACTGATAAAAAATGATATTTAAAAAAAAGTGGTTCATTGATTCAGCAATTTTCAACACAAAACTTGGTTTACAGCACACTTAAAGGCTTTTAAAATATAAAAAAACTAAAATCACCTAAGAAAAAACATTGTATTTCTAAAATCATAAATTATCATTTTTACAAAAAAACCACTGAATATTACGATTATAACAAAACTACAACTTATACGTATTAACACTTATTTTTACACAAGTCTCATTTTGCAAAAGACATATTAGATAATTCTTAATAAAATAAGTTAAAATATTAATAATTAATTATTTTTAAACTAATTTAAAACAAAATAAACATCTAAATATTCAATTTATTGAATTATACTCATTTGTATTTATTGCTTAGTTCAGATATATTTGAGAAATAATTAAGTACTAATACTTAATAACATCGTCTAAAATTTCACTTAAAAAATGTAATCATGGAAAAAAGCACAATTGAATTGGTACAAACCTCGTTTAGTAAAGTCGCTCCAATAGCAGAGACCGCAGCAGAAATTTTTTACAATAAATTATTCGAACTAGATCCTGAACTAAAGAAGATATTCCCAGCGAATGACGCAGAAGCGATGAAAGGTCAAGGAAACAAGCTTATGACTATGCTATCTTCAGCTGTAGCAGGATTAACTAATTTAGACAGACTTATACCTATTTTACAAGATTTAGGAAAAAGACACGTGGACTACAAAGTAGAATCTTCTCATTACGATACTGTAGGAGCCGCACTACTTAGCACACTATCTGTTGGCCTTGGAGATGACTTTACTCCAGAAGTAGAAGCAGCTTGGGCAGAAACATATGGAGTTATGGCATCAGTTATGAAAACTGCAGCATACGGAGAAGTAGCATAGCCTTACAATAGAAATTACCAACATTAAAACACAACACAATGAATCATCTAAAAACAAAGGGAATCTTTTTCTCAATGATAAGCTCTATCATATTCTTAACGCAATCATGTGGTGGAGTTCCTGAAGAAACTTCTTCAGAAAACGGACCTTCGGATAAAGTATTCGCAGTCGCAGATATCCTTACACTTGTTGCCGAAGAAAACGATATTACCAGAACACTATATACGAAAGGAATTGTAGGTGCAGGCAAAAAACAAGGATTAAAATTTGACGAGGATTGGCAAGACGATGAAGTTGAAGCTGGACCTCTACCTGCATTATTCTTGCGAGGAATCTCCTCAGACATAAGAAAAAGTGATGTTCCTCTAGGATTATATCTAGGCTCTGATTTTCCGATCAACGCGTCTAATAAGTTTCAGGGAAAACAAGCAGAGCTTTTCAAAAAAATTAAAGCAGATCAAAAACCACAACATTTTTACGAAGAAGATCAAAAACTTTATACCTCTATGTTTGCTGATCTTGCTGTGGCAGCACCATGTGTAAACTGTCATAATGATCATAAAAGCACTACAAAAACGGATTGGAAATTAGGCGATGTCATGGGCGCAACGACCTGGCAATATCCTTCAGATTCTCTGTCTTATAAGGAAGCAATAGGAGTTATTAACGCCTACAGAAATGGAACAAAAGCGATTTATAACGCATATTTAGAAGAAATAGCAGCTTTTAAAATTGACAGCACAAAACCTCAAATTGGGAATCAATGGCCTTCTAAAGGTTTTTACCTTCCTACAGCTGAAGTTTTCATAGATAGTGTAAGAAAATTAGCTTCTTATCATAGTCTCGAAAAACTATTATTAGCCGATACAGACAAAAATAAAACAACCGAAGGTTTAGCTGCCAATTAAAAAATATCGTAAACACAGTGAAGAAATCATATAGCTTCGTATTAATTGGGTTTGTTTTATTTGCTCTTTATATACTTCAGTTTGCACTAGATATAAAGTGGCAATGGCTTTATGAACTTCAACTAAATGAACGATATAAACGCTGGTCCGGAGTATTTGTTGGAGCTTTTATAGTTTTCCAATGGATACTCACCTTGACCAGGACATCAAAAAAACTGATGAAACACTCTATCCGTTTTACCTTATTACATAAATGGATTGGTGTATTATCTCCGATATTCTTTTATATACACGCGTTAGAATTTGGCTATGGATATCTTGCCTTACTCTCCTATATTTTTTTCATAAATATGATACTAGGCACTATTAATCTTGATATTATCAAAAGCCAAAAAGAGTGGATTTTCAAATCCTGGATGGTTACACATGTTCTCTTATCTGTAGTCATTACATTTTTAGTAGTTTTTCATGTGGGCGTTGTATTCTATTATGAATAATAAAATAAGATCTTATGCAATTAACTGTAAAAGAAATAATTCACGAAACCGATGATGCTGTAAGTGTAATCCTTAACAAAGGTGGTTTCTTTAATAAAATAAAATATAAAGCTGGTCAATTTCTTACTGTCAAAATCCCCATCAAAAATAAAATTGAAAAAAGAGCCTATTCCTTTAGCAGCAGTCCATTTACAGACAAATTCCTAAGAATTACTGTTAAAAAAGTACAAAAAGGTTTAGTATCTAACTACATATGCGAACAATTAGCCGCAGGACAAAAAATAGAGATCGAAAAACCAGCTGGAAGTTTTTTTATAGAACCAGACAAAAATGCAAAACATCATTATGTGTTTTTTGCCGGTGGAAGCGGTATTACTCCAATTTTTTCTATTATCAAAACAGTAATAGAAAAAGAACCTTTATCGAATATCTTACTAATTTACGCTAATAAAAATGAAGAGTCTATCATCTTCAAAAAAGCATTAGAAGATCTTAGCGAGAATCACCCAAAACGTCTAAAGGTTGAGCATATACTAGAAAAAAGCACTTCTGATCAAGCAAATTACCATCAAGATCTTCTTAATGAAGAACTAATTACAGAAATTATTCACAATCATGACCTGACTTATAATTTAGGAAAATACATGATGTGCGGACCTCAAGGTTTCATGGATAAAGCAAAAGAAATATTAGCACACCACGGAATTCAAAGAAACCAAATTAAACTCGAAGCTTTTAATGCTAATTTCATTACATCGAGTAATGCGAAAGACCTTATTAGCAACGTAATTATATATGACGAAAAAAAGAAGCACGAAATAAGTGTTGCTGGAGACAAAACCATATTACAAGCAGCCTTATCAGAAAACATACTACTCCCTTATTCCTGCAGATCAGGTATGTGCAGTAGTTGCAAAGCAAAATGTATCAAAGGAGAAGTAAAGATGATCGACGGTCACCTGTTATCAGACGAAGAAGTTGCCAATGGTGATATACTAACCTGCATAAGCTTTCCAAAAAGCAATAATGTAAGCATCAGCTTCATAAAGGATTAATTAGTTTATGTTCAAAAAAAATCCATTAAGAAAAAGACAACGAATTGGCTCTTTAATAGGAATCGCAATTGGAATTATCATTTACATTGTTCTACCCCTAAAACAATCAGAAGAATATCTGAGTTTAGGACCTATGAATACTGGTCATGAAGGATTATCATGTAATGCATGCCATACCGATGCAAAAGGAAATCTACTACAGCAGTTACAATCAAACATATCGTATACTTTTGGAGCACGCAAAACCATGGCAGACTTCGGTACCGAAAATGTAGACAATAAAAAGTGCATGGAGTGTCATGACCGACCAAATGATCGCCATCCAACTCATAGATTTCTAGAACCCCGATTTAAAGAAGCTATTACAAATATTAATGCTACTGAATGTGAAACCTGTCATAGAGAACATAATGAAACAAGAGTTGTTCTTGCAGATGCTACGTTTTGCGTAAACTGTCATTATGACCTAGAGGTAAAAAACGACCCTATTGATGTACCCCATGACACATTGATAGCTAATAAGGAATGGAGCACTTGTCTTCAATGCCATGATTTTCATGGAAATCACATTTATAAGGTTGCTGAAAAAATCAAAGACACCATACCTCTAAATCAGATTCATGCCTACCTAAAAGGAGGAATAGACCCGTTTTCTGACAAAAAGAAACATCTTCCGCTAAGTGAAGAAGAATGGCTGAAAATGAAAAAGAAATACACAACAAAATAAATTGACATTGCACTAGTAACCACAAAAACACAGAAGATGAACTTCTCCAATTTTATTAAACAGGTATCAATTTTAGTATTATTAATTTCATTAATTTCTTGCAAAGGCGAACCTAAAGAAGAATGTGATATTCCAGAAAACATAACCTATAATGAACATATCGCTTCCATTATCGAAATTCAATGTTTTAAATGCCATGCCTCTGATGTGTATAAAGAAAAAGCATCTAGAGTAAAGATTTTTGATTACCAAAGTTTAAAAAAGATGGGAGAAAGTGGACAACTCGTTGGCTCGATTACTCATGCTCAAGGCTATATCGCTATGCCCTACAGAAAAGAAACAAAGATCGACAGTTGTACTATTGAAACTATCAAAGCTTGGGTTAACCTGGGAATGCAGGAGTGACAAAACATTATCCTTTATTACCCACAAATATTAGCGCTTAAAAAACATCTAAAGAAAAATAAATATTGAACCATCTTTTAAAGATACTTTTCTCGAACCGTACAAGTGCGCTATTATTACTTGTATTTGCTATTTCAATGGCAACAGCTACTTTCATAGAAAATGACTACAGCACAGAAACAGCTAAAGCCTTAGTATACAATGCAAAATGGTTTGAGATTCTTGTTTTACTACTTGCTATTAACTTTATTGGAAATATCTCAAAATACAATCTTTTTAGCCTAGAAAAAGCTCCAATTTTCATGTTTCATATTGCTTTTATCATCATCATTTTAGGAGCAGGAGTAACTCGATACAGAGGTTACGAAGCTTTAATAACAATTAAAGAAGAAACCGCTAGCGACCGTATGATCTCGATTGATAGCTATTTACAAATTAAAGCCAGTAACGATACCTTTGATCAAAGCTACATTAGCAAACCAATACACATGAGCGAAATTGGCTTCAACAACATTAATAATAATTACGTTTTTGACAATAAAAAAGTGAATATAAAACTTCAAGAATATATTCCCAGAGCGCATTATGTAGTTAAAGATAGTACTTCAGGAGCAACATACTTGCATATCGTAATTGCGGACAAAGAAGAACGGAAAGATTTTTATGTAAAAAAAGGTGACCGTACTAGTATTTATGGGATCCCTATCTCTTTCGAAAACGAGAACAAACAACCTGAAGATATTTTTATTACTAAGAAAAATGATATTTGGAAAATTTCTTTTCCTAAAGAAACCGACTATTTCTCTATGATACTTAACAAAGCAAGCTCGTATCCAAAAGATAGTTTAGTTCCGTTACAATTTAAAGCGCTTAGCGAAATCAATAAAATTCCTTTAGTCTTTAACGAAGTAATAGAAAACAAATATCTAACAGTTACGTCCAAGGAAAGAACTGCTGACAAGAAAAATCCAGAAGCTGCTATTAAATTATTAATCACATCAGATGAAAAACAGCTAGAAACTACAATATTTGGCGGTCCAGGTTATATGAACCCATACCAGACTGTTTTCATAAATGGTATTCATCTAAATATCCGATACGGATCCAAACCCATACAACTTCCATTTTCTATATATCTCAAAGATTTTATTTTGGAACGCTATCCTGGATCAGACAGCCCATCAGCCTTTTATAGCAACCTACAAATTCAAGAAAAAAACAACATGTTTGACTATACCATTTTCATGAATAATGTTCTAAATCATAAAGGTTTTAGATTTTTTCAATCTGCTTACTTACCTGATGAAAGCGGGACCATTTTATCTGTTAATCATGACTATTGGGGAACACTAATCACCTATATCGGATATAGCCTACTAGGATTGGGAATGCTGCTGAGCTTATGCTGGAAAACATCATACTTTGGATTCATATTAAAACTATTACGTGAAAAATAAGTTTATCTATAGCTTTATACTTTTTTTATTTGCCACTACACTATCAATAGAAGGGCAACAACTGCACAACCTAACAACACACGAGCTGATTGATCGACAACTTGTTAACGAAATTCACGCTGAAAAAATTGCCAAAATACAAATCCAAGATTTCCAAGGCAGAATAAAGCCAATAAGCACATTATCCCTAGAACTATTAAGAAAAATCTATGGCAAAAGTGAGTTTATATATCTAGATAAGAAACATAATAAAAAAAAGCTCTCCCCTACTCAAGTATTTATTGGCATGCAATATAAACCAGATTCATGGCAATTATTAGAACTCATAAAAATTGAAAAAAAAGCGATACATGAATTAAACCATTTGATTAAAATCAACAATTCAGGACACAGCAGTGTTTCTCAGTTCTTTGACTTTCAAGGAAACTATAAATTAAAACATTTAGTTAACAAAGCCTACACCAAAGCACCTGGAAAACGTTCTGCTTTTGATAAAGACATTATCAAAATTGACGAACGTATAAACATCATCTGGGGGATTTTTAATGGTCAATTCTTAAAAATTTTTCCAGACAAAAATGATTCAAATCAAAAATGGCTCTGTCCAATAGATACAGATAGCAACTTTCAAAAAGAAGATCAACTTTTCTTTGACAAAATCATACCTACTTACTTTGAAAATCTTTCTAATGCTATTAAAACTAATGATTGGACAAAACCCAACGAAACGATTGAACTTATAAAGCAATTTCAGGAAGAGAATGGAACTTCAATCATCCTATCAGAAAACAAGATAAATACTGAAATTTGGTTTAACAACAACCCAATATTTTTATGGTGCCTTATAGGATATACCTTACTAGGCACTTTATTGATAATTTTAAGTTTCTGGCAAATATTTAAAGATCAAAATACAATCCTTAAAAAACTTATCAAAATTATATTGATCTCCATATTTATAATTTTTATTACACATGGTTCAGGAATTATAATCAGATGGTACATCTCTAATCATGCTCCGTGGAGCAATGGTTATGAAGCTACTATTTTTATAGCATGGATTGGAATGTTAGCAGGATTTATTTTTCAAAAAAATAGTTCTTTTGCGCCTGCAGCAGCTTCTATACTTGCGATTTGTTTGATTGGAATAGCCCATGGAAGTTTGATGAATCCAGAAATCACCAACTTAGTTCCTGTACTAAAATCTTATTGGCTACTCATACACGTTGCAGTAATAACCGCAAGTTATGGTTTTCTAGCACTTGGATCATTACTTTCATTAATTACCTTATTAATCATGTGCTCTCAAGTTTTTTGGAATACCACTAACGCCCAAAAAACCATACACAAGCTCACCAATACAAATCAACTTACTAGCACAATTGGTCTATACATGCTAACTATAGGCACTTTTTTAGGAGGCATCTGGGCAAATGAATCCTGGGGAAGATACTGGGGATGGGACCCTAAAGAAACTTGGGCTTTGATTAGCATTATTATCTACTCGTTCGTCTTACACCTTAGAATTATTTTTCAAAAAAATTATATCTATATTTTTAACGTCTGTAATTTATTTGCACTTAGCAGCTTAATCATGACTTTCTTTGGGGTAAATTATTATTTATCAGGTCTTCATTCGTACGCTAAAGGAGATCCATTTCCCATTCCCTATTGGATATATATCATCATACCAATAGCATTGCTAATCTCAATAACACCTATATACAGAAAACGATTTAATTAGCATAAAAAAAGCCGGTCATGACTCCTCATAACCGGCAACACAAGAAACACTTAAAGCTACTAGATCTTTAAGGTTTCAAACACTAAGTTTTACGGATTACATCCAATATTATTTTATAATGTGTTTTTTTTTGATATAAATGAAAAATAGTATCCTTACTTAATAAAGTATTATAAAAATACTTAAAAAAAATAAACTTTGTTTATAACAACATTAGTTTTACACGCCAATATTACTTAAACAAAGTCTATTTCCTATACTTTTTCACAAAAAGTTGTGAACTATAACGTTAAAGCTTACGCAGCTTTTTCTATTCTCCTAAGCAAACCGATTTCTATATATTCTGTAATCTTATCTGCCAATTCTATTTTTTTAGTATCGATTGGCATCCAACCATCAATTTTAATCATGTCATTAGGATTACTGCTAAAAAACATCTCATATTCATACTCCTCTGCATCTTTTGCAAGACCATAAACATGTGGACTGTTTTTTACTTTATCAGTAATTCTATTTTTAACGATTTCGATCTTTGATGCAAAATTCAAATTTTCTGTTTCACCATTTACTTCCACATCTAAAAACTCTGTAATAGCTTCAGTGATTAATTCATTAACATTCATAATTCATTTTTTTTGGGTTCATAATTTATTTAAAGCTAGCCAATCAGCAATATATCTTTATAACAATAGAATCAACTTAAGGAGCTTCCTATCTTTCTTAGAAGACCTATTTCTATATACTCCTCTATTTTATCTGCTTTTTCAATTCTATCTGTATCTATCGGAATCCATCCATCAATTTTAATCATATCATTTGGATTACTACTAAAAAACATTTCGTACTCATATCCTTTCAATCCATTCACCATACCGTAAGAATCAGGACTATTTTTCACCTTATTCGTAATACGTTTCTTTACTATTTCTATTTTAGACGAAAAATCAAGATTTCCGGTATCTCTATGCACTTCTACATCTAAAAATTCAGTAATTGACGCAGTAATTAATTCTTCAATATTCATATTCTTCTTTTATTTTCAAAAAAATCTAAATTAACCCCCTTTTTTTAAGGGTTAAATTAAAAATTAAATATATTTTTATGTTTATACCCCCTTAAAAACAATACAAATCTATATATAAAACATATATAAAAACAATTTAACCCCTAAAAAAATAGGGTTAAACATAAATAATTATGTTTTAACAAAAAAAAACCATGATAAATTATCTTTTTGATAATTTAAGATCCAAAAAAATTAATGGAATAACATTAATTATAATCCTAAAAAACCTATTCATTGTTTGCGAAATACTCATAAAATAAAAAACCTCGTACTATTTCCTATATATTAGGAACAGTACGAGATTTAAAAAATAGTATCTATTTTCTAACTTCTAATGCTCTAAGAAATCAATCAAATGTTCTCTATATTTATAATAATCTGGATGCTCTAAAACATCTTTTCTTAAACGTGGACGTTCAAAATCAATTTCTAAAATATCTCCTACCTTAGCTCTTGGCCCACTAGTCATCATAATTACTCTGTCTGCTAAAAATATAGATTCATCAACATCATGTGTAATCATAATTGCGGTTATTTTTTCCTGATTCCAAACTTCTATGAGAACATCCTGCAATTCACCTCTTGTCAGGGAATCTAACATTCCAAAGGGTTCATCTAATAACAAGACTTTAGGCTTTAAAGCGAAAGCTCTTGCGATTCCAACTCTTTGTTGCATTCCTTGAGATAATTCTTTTGCTTTTTTATACATAGCATCTTCTAATCCCACCTTGGATAGATAATATTTTACAATATCATCTCTATCCTTTTTCGTACCATGAGCAAAAACCTGCTTAACACCTAACATCACATTATCATATGCTGTCATCCATGGCAATAAACTTGGCGATTGAAAAATAACACCTCTATCCGGACCTGGCCCTCTAACCGTTTCATTATTAGCTATTATTGTACCTCTAGAAATAGGATTTAAACCTGCTATCATTGTCAATAAGGTTGATTTTCCACAACCCGAATGACCAATAATAGAAATAAACTCTTCATGTTTCACTTTTAAATCCAGATCATCAAGCACAACATAATCTCCTTTTGGAGTTGGATAAATCTTAGTTAATTGAGATATATCTAACATATACTTATCCTCAAACAACCCATTATCAGATCTTCTAATTCCTAACTTTTCAACTGTCTCCATGCTTCATCTGTTTTTATTAACTAAAACTTAATCTCTTAAAAGGTTTGGGCTTGATTACCGGTTTTATATCTGGCAACACATAATCAGCACTTTTCTTAGAAGCTCTTTGTTCTCCAATTTGAATCAAATATTCCATAATACCATTACGAAGCTTTTTATACTCTTCATTATGATTAAGAGCTGTTTTATCTCTCGGACGCTCCAGATTTATTTTATATTCTGGACCCAAAGTTGCCTTAGGACCAGGCTTCAGCGGAATGATCCTATCTGCCATCAATATCCCTTCATCAACATCATTAGTAATTAATAATGCAGTTTTTTTGTCCTTATTCCAAATCTTCAAAATTTCTTTTTGAAGATTTCCTCTTGTTAAAGCATCCAAGGCACTCAATGGCTCATCCATTAGTATTACCTCTGGACTCATAGACAAAGCTCTAGTTACAGAAACTCTTTGTCGCATTCCTCCAGAAAGCTCTTTTGGAAGTTTTCCTATTGCTGGTGAAAGATTCACCATCTCCACATAATCTTCCACACGTTTATTTCGGTCTTTTCTAGACATCTTTTTAAACGCTTCTTTTACCGCCATTCCAACATTATTTCTAACGTTCAACCAAGGTAATAAAGAATAATTCTGAAAAATAACACCTCTTTCGTGGCTAGGCCCTGTCACAGGCTTACCTTTAAATAACACCTCTCCTTCATCCGGCATTAATAAACCTGATATTAGATTTATTAAAGTTGTTTTTCCACTGCCTGTAAAACCAACAATAGCCACAAACTCGCCTTCTTCTATCTCTAAATTAATATTAGATAATACTTCCGTACGATCCTTTCCAGTACCAAATGACTTAGAAACATTTCTTAATTCTATGTATGCCATACTATATATTTTAAGCAGCAGCTTCTTCTGTAAAAGTTACAAATTTCTGTACTGTAAACATTAATCTATCTAATAAGAATCCAATGATTCCGATTACAAACATTGCTGCTATTATTTTAGCATTTGAATCATTTGCACCGTTCTGAAATTCTTCCCATACAAAAGTTCCTAAACCAGGACTTTGAGAAAGTAATTCAATTGCGATTAATACCATCCATGCAACAGAAACAGTTATTCTAAGACCAGTAAATATCAAAGGAAAAGATGAAGGCAAAACAATTTTAAATACTTTTTGCCCTACTCCCAAGTTTAAAACCTTTGCAACATTTATATAGTCTTTATCCACCGTTGAAACTCCTAAAGTAGTATTCACTAATGTTGCCCACATGGCACATAACCCAACTGCTATAAAAGAAATTATAAAAGACACATCTCCATTATAACTCAAAGTCATAGTTTTTACGATCATATACACCAATAAAAACCAAACCACCGGAGAAACTGGTTTAAATATTTGAATCAACCAATTAAACGAGGATCTTAACGTACTACTTAGCCCCAATATAATCCCTACAGGAACTGCTAAAAATAATGCTAAAAAGAATCCAGCAAACACTGTTTTCAAACTTGTAAATATCTGATCTACAAATGACGGTCTTCCTGTGTATTTTATCGGATCTAATCCTTGTTCTTCTCGCTTCGCATTCGTAGCTGCTACTTTTTCTTTAAAAGCTGCTTTTTTCGCTGTTATACTTCTATGATCTGCCAATAATGTCTTAAACGCATCCAAAACCGCTCCCGGAGATGGCAAAGAATTAATAGAAGACTCTCCAGATTCAATTCTCTGCAACTCTAGAGTAACTCCAGCATCACCCGACGCTTCTTGCGCTCTTTCTATTTTAAAATCTTTTTCTACATTGTATAAATAAGTAGCTCCAGCATGCCATAAAATCAAAAACAATCCTACCGACAAAACAGGTAAGAAAACTTTTTTTAACAAAGCAATTAAATTCTTCTTGGTTTCCTCTCCTGCCGCTAATCTAATAGCCGGTTCAAAAAACCCTAATCCTACAAAATTCAGAATATGAATAGATCTATCTTTCATGTCATTTAATTTATTGCTCCCCAACTACTATCTTCAAATTATGCTTTGTGTCAGAGATTACTTGATTGTTTCGTATTATTCAACTTACTTTTTCTGAGAGAAGAAGAAGAAATAAAAGAGAGTTCTCTCTTTTATTTCTCAATGCTTGAAACACCTTCTACATTCTCTTTATTCCCAATACCGAAGCTATTAATGTATCCAATAGGATCTTTCGCATCGAATTTATTACCATCTATAAAATCTGTAGTAGCTGGTTTATAACCATCTGTTTTTGGTAATTCAGAAGCCTCTAAATACCCTTCCGCTACTAACAAATTAGCCGCTTTAGTCCAAATATCAGGACGATAAATATCTTTTATTGTTTTATCATACCACTCTGCTGGCTTACTTTCTGGAATTTGCCCCCAACGTCTCATTTGAGTTAAAAACCATATCCCATCAGAATAGAATGGATACGTTGCATCGTATCTATAGAACACATTAAAATCTGGCATCTCTCTTTTATCACCTTTTTCAAATTCAAATGTTCCTGTCATAGAATTTGCTAAAACTGCCTCATCAGCACCAACATATTCTGGCATTGATAATATTTTTACAGCCTCTTTTCTATTACCTGGAGTATCTAACCATTTACCCGCTCTTATCAAAGCCTTTGTTACAGCTGTAGCGGTGTTAGGGTATTGCTCAACGAATTTTTTAGTCATCACAAACACCTTTTCTGGATTATTTTTCCAGATATCGTAATTTGTAGTTACCGGCACTCCAATACCTTTAAATACCGCTTGTTGATTCCATGGTTCTCCTACACAATATCCATATATAGTACCCGCCTCTAAAGTAGCTGGCATCTGTGGTGGTGGTGTAACAGATAAAAGAACCTCAGCATCTATCTGACCTTGAATATTATCTTTAGAGTACATACCAGGATTAATTCCTGCAGCTGCTAACCAATAGCGTATTTCATAATTATGAGTAGAAACAGGAAATACCATCCCCATTTTAAAAGCTTTTCCTTCATTCTTATAAGACTCTATAACAGGTTTTAAAGCTTCCGCAGAAATAGGATGTATCGGCTTTCCATCTTCCCCTTTAGGCACATTTGGCTTCATCTTAGACCAAACATCGTTAGAAACTGTGATTCCATTTCCATTTAAATCCATGGAAAAAGGTGTCACCAACTCCGCTTGTCTTCCAAAACCAGCACCAGCTGCAATTGGCTGACCTGCCAACATATGAGACCCATCTAATTGCCCGTCGATCACACGATCTAATACATTTTTCCAGTTAGACTGAGCTTCTACTGAGACAAAAAGCCCCTCATCCTCGAAAAAACCTTTTTCTTTTGCGATTGCTAAAGGTGCCATATCCGTTAACTTTATAAAACCAAAAGTTAGTTGAGGTTTTTCTATAGTTAGTTTAGATGACTCTTCCTTGGCTTCTTCCCCACTTGAAGCTATTTCTTTCTTCTTTTCTCCTCCACAGGACAACATAACCAATGCAGTTAAGAAGATCCCTATTTTAAAATTCATTGTTTTCATAATTTGATTTTTGAAATTCAGCTAATAGAATACAACAAAATTAAGTATTAATACTTACTAAAAAAGTTTTAAGGAAAAAAAATACGTATTTATTGCATTAATTACGTATTTCTCAAATTAGATAGTTGTAGATTGAATTATTGATAATCTGAATAGGTCAAAAATAGAAATATGAACTCCACTTAAAACTACTGAAATTGTAATGTTTTGAATATCAACTTATTAACTGTATTACAGTATTTTTAATACGGTTTATCCATATTTAGAAGAAATCCCGTTTTGCACAAAAAAAACTACGTACCAAATATTTGGTATTCTCAAAAAAAAATAAGTATTTTCGTACTAAATTACTTCAAAAACATAAACACTTTCTTCTTAGTTTGTAAGTATTAATTTACCCAAGTTCATACCATACTATAGCACTAAAAAGTATAATTTCTTAAAAAATTATTTATGAAAAAAAGAACTATTAAAACCTTGCCCGTCATTTTTATTTTCTTAATCACGTGCGTCACAATAAATGCTCAATCTAATAGCTTTGGATCTATAACTTATGCTAAAGCGATTAATGTATCCGGAAAACAACGTATGTTATCACAAAAAATTTCGAAAGCATATTTGTTAATGGCTAAAGGAATTAACGATCCTTCTATTAAGAAAGAGTTGAACTCCAGCAAGTTTATATTTGAGAAGCAACTACAAATACTTACTACAAATGCAACAAGTTCATCAACAAAATTATCGTTAAAAAAAGTACAAACTTTATGGAACGATTTTAAAGCTATTATCGCTAGTCCGCCCGATGTGCAAAACTCTTTACGTATTGTAAAAACAAATACAGATCTATTAAAAGCATGTAATGATGTAGTTATTAGTATAGAAAACAGCTATAACTACAATAACCAATTTTTCCAAAATAAAAATAAAGATTTTGCAAAAACTATAAACATTTCAGGTAGACAACGTATGCTATCACAAAGACTATGTCTTTACTATACCGCCGCAACCATGTTTAAAAATGATGGCTCCGAATTTAAAAAAATACTTAGTGAAACTTACCAAAAATTCGATACCACTATCGGAGAATTACTGATAAGCAATTACAATAGTACAGAGATAGAGGAAGAATTAGGAGTAGTAATGTCTTATTGGGAAAAATTTCAAACGAATCAAAGAGGATTACTTAATGGCGAGTTCCCCTTACAAGAAATGTTTGCAACAACGAATCAGTTAACAAAATCCTTTAATAAAATCACTGGTTTATACGAAGGAATAGCAAACGATTAGTGGATTAGCTTCCCAAAGTCAGGGAATCATATCAAATTCTCTGGCTTTTTTACTAAGTTCTAATACATTTTTGACTCCCATTTTTTTCATAAGATTAAAACGATGTACTTCTGTCGTTCTCTTACTAATTTCTAATTCCGAGGCGATATCCTTGTTAGTCATACCAGAGACAGCCAATTTCAAAATTTGATTTTCTCTTTTTGTTAAATCAAAAGGGTTATTCTTTGCTTGCTTCACCTTTACATCCGACTCTTCCTCTATTTGATCTTCTTTTTTAGCACTACCTTTATTAAGTAAATTCTTAACTAATATAGAAGAGACATCACCGCTAAAATACTTATTTCCTTTGCTAACAGTAGACAAGGCCTTTAAAAACTCCTCTTTTCCTGCATCTTTTAGCAAATAACCATCTGCACCAGCATTGATAGATTGCAAAATATACTCATCCGAGTCATGCATTGATAGCATAATGGATTTAGAAGCTACGGACAATTCAGTTAGCTTCTCTACAGTTTCTATCCCAGACATTTCAGGCATTCTGATATCACAAATTACTATATCTGGATTTAGAGATTGTACCAAATCTATTGCATCTTTACCATTAGAAGCCTCTCCGATAACCTTATATTGTTGCTCATCTTCTAAAAGAGAACGAATTCCATCTCTAACCAAAAAATGATCATCTACTAATACAATACTTACCATTTTAACTAAATACTTAATTTGTGATTACTATAATTCACGTATCAATACGCCCTTCTACGAGCCAAAGATATGAATAATTCAAAAAACGCTTCTAGAAATTGACAATCTTTGAAATAAAAATAAGTATTTTTATCTAAAAAACACAAAGAATATACGTATTAATACTTAGTTTTGAAGAATTCAATTAATATATCAGCTAATAGGATTAATTGAAAAAACTTAGCAATGGTGTGAACAATTTATAACACACATTAAACAAAAACTTAAGAGATGAAAAACAAATTATTCTTTACCATACTATTAACGGTGATGGTATTTAAGGGAGAAGCGCAAGAGTTAAGTGTAGATGCTATGGTTCGACCTCGATTCGAATATCGTCATGGTTTTCAAGATGTTGCACCAGAAGATGTGGAAGGATCTGCCTTCGTATCACAACGTTCTGCCTTACTAGTTAAATATAGCGATTCCAAAATCACAACTTTTTTAGATTTACAAGGTACAAGTGTATGGGGTGATAGACCTCAACTTTCTACTGCTGATGACCAAGGAAATGGTGGATTTAGAGTAAACCGTGCCTGGGCATTACTTTCTCTTGGTGGCGGATGGTCTACAAAAGTAGGACGTCAATTCTTAAGCTATGACGACCAGAGAATTTTAGGAGCTCTTGGATGGGCTGATCAACAAAGGACCCACGATGCAGCTTTGATACGTTACAAAAACTCTAGCTTAAAATTAGATGTTGGTTTTGCATTTAACCAAAACGGAATTAGCAATTTTGGTAATGTTTTCCAACCTTCAGGCGCTGGACAACCTGTGTTTCAGTATAAATCATTACAGTTTTTACACTTAAATAATAAGTTCAGTGAATCATTTTCAGGAAGTTTTCTTTTCTTAAACAATCAGTTTCAAGCTCTTGATGGAACTGGAGCTGCCATAGACCGATTTATCTCCCGACATACCACTGGGGTTTACAGTAAATATAAAAAAGGTGCATTTGGTTTAGACGGTAGTTTTTATTATCAGTTTGGAGACTTTACAGAAACAGTGAGTATTGGTGCTTACCAAGCGATGTTAAATTTGACTTATAAACCAGGTAAAACTTTATTTGGAATAGGAGCTGAAATTCTAAGTGGTAACGATCCTGATACTGCAGATAAAACAGAAGCATTTTTTCCGCTTTTCGGAACCAATCACAAGTTTAACGGTTTTCAAGACTTCTTCTACGTAGGTCGTCATGCAAACAATGGTGGATTACTAGATCTTAATGTTAAAGCTGTATTTAAACTAGGTGAAAAATCAACATTACTAACAAAAGCACATTATTTCTCAGGTTTAGAAGATGCTGCATTTAATGGAACTCCATATGAAGCTAGTTCATATGGCACATCAGTAGATTTAGTGTTTACACAAAAAATTACTTCATACGCTAAATTGAACATAGGATATTCACAGTCTTTTCTTAATGACGATTTTGCCAATGCAAGAGCTGGTGGAGAAGCTGATAGTATACAAAATTGGGGATGGGTAATGTTAACGGTAAACCCAAACTTATTTAAATGGAATAAATCAAAAGAATAAATCAACCAATTTTAGTTTATTTATGAAAACCTGCAATTATATTTTGCAGGTTTTTTTATGCATTATTTCGAATTTCTCAATGACAAACATATATAATTACGTAATTCTTATTAATTAAATACGTATTAATACTTAATTTTGAATTTTAAATACGTAACTAATGAAGAAGGTTGTAGTAATAGGTAACGGAATGGTAGGTTATAAGTTTTGCGAAAAGTTTGTAGCCTCAGAAAAGTTTAATGATTATAAGTTAATCGTATTTGGGGAAGAACCAAGACGAGCTTACGACAGAGTACATTTAAGTGAATTTTACGATGGTAAAACTGCTGAAGACCTAAGTATGTCAACAGCCAGTTGGTATGAAGAAAATAACATAGATCTTCATATTTCAGAAATGATTACTGAAATCAATAGAGAACACAAAACAGTAGCCAATCATCGTGGTGATACTTATTCCTATGACTATCTCGTTTTAGCCACTGGATCTTCCGCTTTCGTTCCTCCGATTGAAGGTGTTGATAAAGAAGGTGTTTTTGTATATCGAACAATTGAAGATTTAGAAGCTACAGAAGCATACGCAAAAAAATTAAAAGCTCAAGGCAAAACAGAAGCCGCAGTTCTTGGTGGAGGGTTATTAGGTTTAGAAGCTGCCAATGCAGTAAAAAACCTTGGACTAAATGCACATGTGGTAGAATTTGCTCCTAGATTAATGCCAAGACAATTGGATAAAGGAGCAAGTGATATGCTACAAGCTAAAATAGAAAGCTTAGGATTGCAAGTACACCTATCTAAACAAACAAAGTTTATACAAGGTAAAAAAGCGATTGAAGGACTACAATATATAGATGATACCGAATTAAAAGTAGATATGTTAGTGGTTTCTGCTGGTATAAGACCTCGTGATGAAGTCGCAAAAGAAGCTGGATTAGCAGTAGGAACCAGAGGAGGAATTGTAGTAAACCAACAAATGCAGACTTCGGATGAATCCATTTATGCCATAGGAGAATGCGCCTTATTAAATAGTATGATTTATGGATTGGTAGCTCCTGGTTATGATATGGCAGAAATTGCTGTTGATCAAATTACCGGCGGCACTAGCGAAATGCCAGAATATATTGATATGTCTACTCAATTAAAATTGATTGGTACCGAGGTTGCTAGTTTTGGAGATGCGCTAAATGAAGCGAAAAAAGAAATAGATGAGATTACCTATGAAAATAAACGCAAAGGAGTTTACAAGAAAATCAACGTCTCTAAAGATGGGACTAAACTATTAGGTGGTATTTTAGTTGGAGATTCTTCAGATTATAATTCTCTTTTTCAAATTTATATTAATGGTTTAAAACTTCCTGAAGAGCCGGAAGATCTTATCTTAGGAAGCAGAGGTGCTGATGGAGGTGCTCTTTTAGGTGATGTAATGGATCTACCCGATGATGCTCAGATTTGTTCTTGCGAGAGTGTTACCAAAGGACAAATATGTGGTGCTATTGAAAGTGGAGAAGCTAATGACCTTGGAGAAGTAATTTCATGTACAAAAGCTGGAACAGGATGTGGTGGATGTAAACCAATGGTAAAAGATTTAGTAAATGCTACCTTGACTTCATTAGGAAAAGAAGTAAAAGACAACATCTGCGAACATTTTGATTATAACAGACAAGAACTTTATGATATTATTAAAGTAAAAGGTTATAGAACTTATGATGAAGTACTGAATGCATATGGTAAAAGTGATGGATGTGAAGTGTGTAAACCTGTAATTGCGTCTATTATGGCGAGTTTATATGCCGATACAGCCAATGAAGAAATAGCAATTCAAGATTCTAATGATCGTTTTCTAGCAAACATTCAACGAAATGGAACGTATTCTGTAGTACCTAGAATTCCCGGAGGAGAAATTACTCCAGAAAAACTTATTGTTCTTGGAGAAGTTGGAAAAAAATACGATTTATATACAAAAATTACAGGTGGTCAACGAGTAGACTTTTTTGGAGCTAGATTGGATCAATTACCGTTAATCTGGAAAGATTTAATAGATCATGGTTTTGAAAGTGGACATGCATACGGTAAATCTCTTAGAACAGTAAAAAGTTGTGTTGGATCTACTTGGTGCAGATACGGAATGGATGAAAGTGTAAGCTTCGCTATAGAATTAGAAGAACGTTATAAAGGATTACGATCTCCTCACAAAATAAAAGGAGGTGTATCTGGATGCATTAGAGAATGTGCCGAAGCGAGATGTAAAGATTTTGGTGTCATCGCAGTAGAAGGAGGATGGAATTTATACGTTTGTGGAAACGGTGGAGCGAATCCTAGACACGCAGAATTATTAGCAGAACAAATAGATAATGAAACTGTAATCAAATACATCGACAGATTCTTGATGTATTACATCAGAACTGCAGCTCCACTAGAAAGAACTGCAAAGTGGTTAGACAATTTAGAAGGTGGAATTGAGTATTTAAAAGAAGTTGTTGTAGACGATAAACTACAATTAGCGGAAGAACTTGAAAATGAAATGGCAAAGCTGGTTGATTCTTTCCAATGTGAATGGACTCAAGCCATACAGGATGAAGAAATCATGAAACGTTTCAATCATTTTGTAAATAGTGATGATACCGATGACAACTTGGTATTCGTTCCATTAAGAGATCAAAAAATGCCGCAACATTGGAAGTAGACTATCCAGGAAATGAGTCTAACAAGTATGCAAAATAGTAAGAGTATGGAAGAAATTTTAGAAATATACAAGACTACTAGTTTAGAGAGTGTAAAAGTTTGGTTTGAAGCAGCTAAAGTAGAAGATTTCCCAAAAAACGGAGGTGCTTGCGTTAAATACAAAGGAAAACAGATTGCTGTCTTTAATTTTGAAAGAAAAAATGCATGGTATGCGTGTCAAAATGTGTGTCCTCACAAAATGGAAATGGTTCTTAGTAGAGGAATGATTGGAGATCACTCAGGAATACCGAAAGTTGCTTGCCCGATGCATAAAAAAACATTTTCTTTAGAAAGTGGTGAAAATTTAAATGGTGATTTAGCTGCCATTGCTACATACCCTGTTAAGGTAGAGGACGGAACCGTATTTATCGGTTTTGAAGAATAATCAATATTATATTTCTTATAAAAGCCTTACATTAGCAAGTATTCTAATCATAGTTTACTTTTATGCCAACCACAAAATTAGACCAAGTTTTTTCGCTTATCGATAAATTAAATGCTCAAGATCCGAATATTGAAAATGTTAATAAGGAACAGGTAGCAAAAGAGTTAATTTATGGACAAAGAATGAGTGCTACACTTTCTAAGTTCGAAAAGAACCCTTCTGAAGCATTAGAAATAGCAGCTAGAGCTCAACATATATGTCGCTGGGAAATACCACGAAACCAGTATCCAATGGACCGTGTTGGCTATTTAAAATGGAGAGAAGAACTGAAAAAGTTTCATGCAGCTAAGACTTCTGAAATCATGTCAGAAGTTGGGTATGATCAAGAAATGATAGATAGAGTTTCATTTTTAATACAGAAAAAGAAACTCAAAAAAGATGAAGGAACCCAAATCTTAGAAGATGTAATTTGTTTGGTTTTTTTAGAGTTCTACTATACCGACTTTTTCGAAAAGCATTCTGACGAAAAAGTCATAGATATATTGCAAAAAACATGGAAAAAAATGTCTGAACGAGGACAGGAAGCGGCTTTGCAGTTATCATATACCGAAAAAGGACTGCAATTGATACAAAAAGCGATCAGTTAATTTTTTTAAATTGAATAAATTAGAGTCATTAGATCTTCAAACATTTAATCGCCTTAGTAAAATCTATATTATTGCACTAGGTGCCATTGCTATTTTTACTATTGGTGGCCAATTTTTTATTCAACGCTATCTTAATTCTCAGATTGATGATTCTAAAATCATTAATATTTCAGGTAGACAAAGAATGTTAAGCCAAAAGCTTACTAAAGAACTATTACTACTTAGTAACGCTACCAATTCTATATCAAAAAAAAGATATTTGAATGATCTAGAAGCAACCATTAGTCTTTGGAAAACATCCCACGAGAGATTAAGACGCTATAATGATTCAATTCCTAAAGGTAAAAATGATAGTACGGAAATTAAACGTATGTTCTTGGTTCTACAACCCTATTTCGAAACTATTTATGAAAACAGCTTACAAATAGTTTCATTAGCCCAAAATGATTCCGTTAACAATGAAATGTTAACCCCATATCTAAATAGTGTTATCTTCAACGAGCCACTTTTCCTAAAACAAATGGATGCTATTGTTTTTAGATATGAAAAAGACGCACAAGAAAAAATTTCAAGCCTTAAACAGATAGAATATTTACTATTTGGTTTGATTATTTTAATCTTAGTATTTGAGTTTTTCCTATTATTTAGACCTGTAGCACTAAGTATTAAAAAGACCATATTTGATCTACTGATCTCCCAGAAAGATGCAACTGATATGGCAAAAAATGCCGAAAAACTGAGGAAAATTCAAAATGAAAATGTACAAGAACTTATCTCTCTAACTAAAGCATTAGATCAAACATTACTATACGCCAGAGTAAATGAACAAGGATTTATTAAAAATTTAGGTGAACGATTTCGAAAAGTTCTAAATGTAGATCAAAAAGTAGATCAAAAAAACCTTGTCGAACTTATGAAATTAAGCGAATTACAGACCAATAGACTTTTGCTTCTCATTGCACAAAACAAAGGTGGTGTTTTTAATGAAGAATTTGAATTTACCACGAGCGAAGGTCAAAAAATGTGGTTAGATATTTCAATCCTTAATGTATTTAAGGAATCTGGTAATAGCGAGAGGTTGGTTCTTTGTTCTGATATTTCTAAAAGAAAAGAAGCTCAATTAGAAATTAAAAGGTTAACAGATTTAGAATATCGACAAAAAGAGGAATTACAAAAATCAAATGCCAGTCAGATAGTAGAAGCACAAGAAGAGGAAAGAAAACGAATTGCCAAAGAAATTCATGATAGTATTGGCCAAATGCTTACTGCATTAAAATTTAATATAGAATCGATTAATACGGAGAATGTAGAGAAAACAAATCAAAAAATTGAAGGATTAAAGAAATTATCAAAAGATCTGATTCTTGGAATTAGAACTGCCACCTTTAATCTTACACCTCCAGAATTAAAAGATTATGGTATTAGTATTGCCCTTCAGAAAATGGCAAAAGAATTAACCAAACTAACCAGCAAAAACATCATTCTTGAAGACACATCTGACACAGATATTCGTTTTGATTCATTAGTGGAAACCAATTTATATAGGGTAACACAAGAGGCAGTAAATAATGCTATTAAATATGCTAATTCCGAATATATACTCATTACAATAAATAGCTCAGAATCCGTTTTAAGTATAAGTATTGAAGATAACGGTAAAGGATTTGATTTAAGTAAAATACCAGATAAGCCAAAAAACAATGCCGAAGGCGGAATGGGTCTATTTTTTATGAAAGAGCGAATGAACTATATAGATGGTCGAATATTTATAAGTAGTACACCCGAAAAAGGAACAAGAATTACCTTAAATTACAATTTTAATAAATAAAATATATACTTTTACCCAGAATTATTCCCCAAAAAAGAAGAGTGAAAACAACAAAGGAAAACATAAAGTATTTAATGAACTGGGATTCCAAAAGAATTTGGAAGGAAGAGACCATTAGTAAAAAGTTTGTTAAATATCTTAAGGAAAAAGAGGTTGAAAAACTAATTTCGGACAACAAAACACAACTAGGAATTATTTCCGAAAGGGATGTAATAGATTGGATTGATCAAGAAGAGAATGACAGTTTTTGGCATAATGAAATGAAAAAACATATCTGCGAAAAAATAATCAAAGATGATGATGATTATTTTGTAGGTTGTGATTACGAGGATTTTGAAGGGTCTTACTTTTTTGTAGCCAGCTTATGGAAAATGGAAAAAGGAGAAAATCTGATAATTTTAGAACATTACCATTAATTTCTCCTTCTTTTAATTTTCTTCAACGTAACCTTATATTAGCTAAACGTTATTTGGATTTTTCTGAATCACATCATTGCGGTAATAATCTATAATACCATCAATTGGTCTTCTTACGATATTACCAACCGTTAAATGATAAGGCCATACCGCTGCTCGGATAATATCCTCACTGAAATGTGCAATAGATCCAATGAAGTGTACTGGTACATTTTGTGCTTCAGGGAAACACAAAACCCTTGTTTCCACAAATTCCTGAATTCCTTCTGTAATAATTTTATAAAAATATCCGTTACGTTCACTTGTAAAAATAAACTCTGCAAATGACGCTAGATAGGTATTAGGATTCTCTTTTTTGTATAAATTTTCTTTTATAGTATCAGAAGAGAGATCGAAACGTTTTTCAAACTCTCCTGCCACCTCCGGAGGCATCCTTTTGTAATAATAATCTCTTATAAGCCGTTTTCCAAAATAGTTCCCACTTGCTTCATCCATTAAAATATAACCTAATGAATCTACAGCCATGTGTATATTATCACCATCGAAATAACAGCTGTTAGAACCTGTTCCTAAAATACACACAATTCCAGGTTCTGTAGTTGCAGCATACACGGCTGCTACCATATCTTCTCTTACAATAACATCTGCATTGACAAAAAAGTTTTCAAACACTTTTTTTAGCATGGCAGCTGGTTTCTCCGTACCACATCCTGCTCCATAAAAGTGAACGGCCTCAATTGTTGTACTATGTTCGGTTAACTCGGCATTAGCCCGAACTCGCTTTTCTAACAAAGACTTTTCAAATACAGCAGGATTTAATCCTTCTGTACGCGTTTTAAACACGATTTCCCCTACATCATCAAGGAGAATCCAATCGCACTTAGTAGAACCACCATCAGCTATTAAAATCATTTAAAAAAAATTTGTTGTGTGTGTATGTATATCTAAGAAAAAAGCCCTAATAACACTTAGAAATCAGGGCAATATAATGTATTACTCCTTATAGGTTTCCTACGTAGGATGAAAGATCAACTAATTTAGATGAGTATCCATATTCGTTATCATACCAAGATACCAACTTAAAGAAATTGTCGTTTAAAGCAATTCCTGCTCCCGCATCGAAAGTAGAAGTATGATCTTCTCCAACAAAATCTTGTGATACCACATCTTCATCTGTATATGCCAGTACTCCTTTTAATTCATTTTCTGAAGCCTCTTTCACTACAGCCTTAAGCTCATCATAAGATACAGATTTCTTGGTTCTTACAGTAAGATCTACTACAGAAACATCAGCCGTTGGAACTCTGAATGCCATTCCTGTAAGTTTCCCATTTAATTCCGGAATTACCTTACCAACTGCTTTTGCAGCTCCAGTTGATGAAGGTATAATGTTATTTAGAGAAGATCTTCCTAATCTAAAGTTCTTTTTAGAAGGAGCATCTACCACTGCTTGTGTAGCTGTAGCTGCGTGCACTGTAGTCATTAATCCTTCTTCTATACCAAAGTTATCATTGATTACTTTAGCTAAAGGAGCTAAACAATTTGTTGTACAAGATGCATTAGAAACAATAGTATCTGTTGGTTTAACATCTTTATGATTTACTCCCATTACAAACATTGGTGCATCAGCAGAAGGTGCAGAAATCACTACCTTTTTAGCACCTGCTTTTAAATGAGCATCTGCTTTATCTAAAGTGGTGAAAATACCTGTACAATCCATTACTACTTCTACTCCAGCTTCATCCCACTTTAAATCTTCAGGGTTTCTTTCTGCAGTAACACGAATTGCTTTACCATCTACCACTAACTTCCCATCTTCTACTGCTATAGTACCATCATACTTTCCGTGAACGGAATCGTACTCTAACAAATAAGCCAGGTGATTTACATCTAACAAATCGTTAATAGCTACTATTTCTACATTCTCGCGTTTAGAAGCAATTCTAAAGGCAATTCTTCCAATTCTACCGAAACCGTTAATTCCAATTTTTAACGTACTCATACTTAATAATTTAGTTGTTTTTGATTTAAAACGTGGTTATATTTAAACTGAAGTTATATCAGCTACTTTTATTAATCTATCATGTTTATGTGTTCTTTTCCCTAAAGCTGTGGTAAGCGGTACAATTGTAACCTGTTTGTGTACAATTCCGATCATTACCTGGCTTTTTCCCTCTAATAAAGTTTCTACGGCGCCCACTCCTAATTTGCTTGCCAAAACTCGATCATAACAGCTTGGCGCACCACCTCTTTGTATATGACCTAGTACTGAAACTCTAACTTCATAATCTTCCAAATTTTCTTCTACATATTCTCCTAATTCGAAAATATTCTTTCCGGACTTATCTCCCTCAGCAACTACTATGATACTAGATGTCTTTCCTGTTTTTTTACTTTTTCTAAGGGACTCTATAAGTCTATCAATCCCCATATCTTCTTCAGGAATTAGTATTTCCTCTGCTCCTGCTCCAATTCCTGCATTTAGAGCAATATCTCCTGCATCTCTTCCCATAACTTCAATCAAAAATAATCTGTTATGCGAACTTGCCGTATCTCGTATTTTATCGATTGCTTCTACAACGGTATTTAGTGCAGTATCATATCCAATTGTATAATCTGTTCCATTAATATCGTTGTCTATAGTACCTGGAATACCTACTACCGGAAAATTGAACTCTTCTGATAATTTTAAAGCTCCAGTAAAACTTCCATCACCTCCTATTACTATAAGAGCATCTATGCTGTTTTTGATAAGATTATCATGGGCTTTTTTTCTACCTTCTTCTGTCCTGAAGTCATTGGAACGTGCTGATTTTAGAAAAGTTCCTCCTTTATTTATAATATTTCTTACCGAACGCGCATTTAGTTTTTCCATTTCGTTATGTATAAGACCTTCATAACCTTTATACACACCAAAACATTCAACCTCATAATAACTACATGCACGAACAACTGCTCTAATGGCAGCGTTCATTCCTGGAGCATCTCCTCCAGAAGTTAGAACCGCAATATTTTTCACTTTTTCCATCATTGAAGCCAAATCTATTGTTATTGATCACAATAACCTAATTTGCTCAAAATCTAAAACGTTTTCGGTTAATAAATTCAGTAATTGCTGACAAAAAAGGTACGGTTTTAACATATTTATATCTAAAATGTTAAGGAATAAGTAAAATTTCAAAATTGTATAAACATGAGTATATTTCCTTTATAATTCATACAAAATCAAAAAACGGCTTACATTCATAAACCGTTCCTTAAAATTTTAAACTTAAAATTATAAACTTTATAAAATTTTTACTTCACAAATTGTTTAGTAACTATTCCATCTTGAGAGGTATAGGTTTTTAATAAGTAATTTCCTTTTGGAAACTTCTTAATATCGATTGTATTAGAATGATATGTTCCTAATAATTGAAAGTTTAAATTATAAATTTCGTGTTTTTCAATTCTTCCTTTGTATTCTACATTAAGAATATTACTACTAGGATTTGGAAATATTTTAAGATTATTCTCTGGAGTACTATTTACCGCACCCCCATTATTATCTTTGGGTAAGATATCGCCATCTTTTCCAAAAGCACCAGAAAAAATAGTATTTACTGCACTACTATCTAATCTAGATGGTGAGCAATCTTGCATTTCTATAGCAGTCCAACGAATCACCCAATCTCTATCCTGAGCCGTACTTGCTCTTAAAGGATTAGGAAAATTAAGAGATCCGACAGTAGGCAAATCGGATGGAGCATCTGTCCATCTCAGATATACTCTAAAACCAGTTGGTGTAGTATTATAAATTGAAGGAACCCCAGAAATATACCAATGGAATCCTTTATTACTTATGGATTCCAAGGTTACTAAATAATGAGGTGTCGTAGTAAAACCACAAGATTTGGTATCAACATCTACATATATTCCCGTCGTGTTGTAATCAACCCAATCATTAGGAGATGTAACCCCTTGACCAATTTTAATTTGCGCATTGATCCCTGAAAAATTAAAAGCGAAAAAACAAATGAATAAAAGTGTTTTAAGAGTTTTCATAATTAAAATGAAGTTTAATGGTTAGAAATAATTGATTTAGCTAAATCTCAATCTCTAAATTATAGAAATACTGTTTCATTTTATTGAGGAAACACCTTTAAATAAAGGGAAAATTCCCTTAATTAATCATAAAATAACATAACTCAATAAAAATGATCAATTCATAATCTTCATTTCAAATTCATATTTATAAAGTATACTAGATTACAATTTAGAAACCTTAACACCATCATTATTTAAAAACAAAAAAGCAGTGTTTCTAAAACACTGCTTTTACAATTCCTTTTATCTAGCTTAACTACTCAATTAAAATTAAGTATTGCCATGGATCTAAGTCATATTCTTGCCCTTTTGTACCCTTTATAGACTCACCAGAAAGATATTCTTTAAACTCTCCTTCATATTCTGCAGTAAACTTCACAGGTTGTTTTGTCATGTTTGCCACAAAAATCACTTTATTGTTTTCCTTTTCACGTTTAAATACTAAAACTTTATCATCAGCAGAAGTTTTTATTCTTTCATAAGAAGCAGCACTTTTTCCTCCGTGTAATGCTGTATTTTCATTTTTTAGCTTACCTAGTTTTTCGTATAATGGGTAAAACACTCCTTTCTTTTTAATAATGGTATCTTTTTCAAAGAATAACAATCGTTTATCCATATCATATTCTTGTCCAGAATATATTAATGGCATTCCCGGTGCTACATAGGATAGTGCTGCAAATAGTTCTTTAGCATCTCCCATTCTTTCCTGCACAGTACCATTCCACGAGTTTTCATCATGATTGGAAGTAAAATTCATTAATATATCATCTGCAGCATACATAGAATCTACTTGTTTCATTCTCTTGTCCCAATCCGCTACAGTATTCTCTCCCTTTGCGATATGATTCATTACATGATGTGTATCCCATCCATATCCCATATCGAATGCGTTCTCCATCAATTCTGGCTCCCATCCTTCCGCTAACATAAATACTGGTTTTATTTTCTTTAGTTCAACCACAGTAGCATCCCAAAAATCAACAGGCACCATTCCGGCTACGTCACAACGAAAACCATCTACTCCTTCTTCTTTTAACCAATATTGCATAGCTTTTACCATTTCTGCTCTCATCTCCTGATTATCGTAATTAAGGTCTGCTACATCAGTCCAATCAGTTCCTACCGTATGTGTTATTTCACCTTTATCATCTTTAGTATAAAATTCTGGATGTTCTTTTAACCAAACATGATCCCAACCAGTATGATTAGCAACCCAATCCAATATTACATAGATACCATTATCATGAGCTGTCTTTACTAAATCTCTAAAATCTTCTAAAGTTCCAAATTCAGGATTTACTTTTGTATAATCCGAAATAGCATAATAGCTTCCTAGCGGACCTTTACTTTTGGTCGTTGATATTGGATATATTGGCATTACCCATAATACTTTTACTCCAAGATTTTTTAATGTTGGAATGTCTTTAGTAAAAGCTTTAAAAGACCCTTCTTCTGAATATTGTCTTATGTTAGCTTCATATATGACAGCATTCTCCATCATTGCATTACTTATTGGTGCTAGTTCCTCTTTTACTTCCTCGGTAATAGTTTCTGTGACCTCTGCAACGGTTTCTTTCTTTTTCGTCTTTCCGCAAGAAGTTACAATACCTGCTAATAAAAGACCTAAGATTATTCTTCTCATTTGTTCTAGTTTGATTTTGATTTATTATTGTAATGTAAGTATCATGGATGTTCTGGAAGGTATCTCTATATTTTCGGTCAAATCAATAGTATTGTCCGTAATAATATCTTTCCCTACTTTGTGATTTTCTAAACCTTCTTTAAATCTTTTAATATCAAGCTTTTGATCTTCAGAATTATTATTAATAATCACCATAACACGTTCCTTTTCGGTATACCTAAAATAAACATACACGTTGTCAAAAGGGATATATTGTAAGAGTTTCCCTTTATGTATAGCTTCGCTATTTTTTCTCCAATTCAGTACCTTTTTTGTAAAGGCATGAAAGGCTTCTTCATCCTTAGTTCTACCAGCCGTCTTCTGTTTTTCCCCTTCAGACACAAATGCACTTCTTTTATCATCTGGCCAACCTCCAGGGAAGTCTCTACGAATATCACCATCTCCTTTTTTATCTCGGTTTCCTAACATGCCTATCTCATCTCCATAATAGATCTGAGGGATACCTCTAGTAGTGAAAATAAGACTCATGGCCATCTTGTACTTACTAATATCACTCTGATATATTTCATTGATTCTATTGGTATCATGATTACCTGCAAAAAGTAGAATATTATTAATATCCGGATACAAAAAGTCATTTGTAAAATTTTCATACGCTCTTATCATTCCTTTATCCCAAGAATTTCCTTCTTCGTGAAACATAACCATAATGGCATCATGCAAAGTAAAATCCATTACTGATGGAAGGTGAGAATTGAAGTTGTCGATAGCTCCTATTTTACTATCCTTTTGCCAATACGCCATTTGTGCCTGATCATGCATCCATACCTCACCAACAATATTGAAATTAGGATACTCGTCCATAATTGCTTTCGTCCATTTAGCAATTCCTTCTTTATCATTGTATGAATAAGTATCTACTCTAAACCCATCTAAATCTGCATATTCTATCCACCAAATGGCATTCTGCGTAATATATTGAAGAAGTAATGGATTACTCTGATTCATATCTGGCATAGTCGTGTCGAACCACCCATCCATACATCCTTTAGCATCTATTTTAGAAGCATTGATATCAAATTGAGTGGTCATTCGATAGTTACTTCTTCTAAAACCCTCTGGCCACTGGTGAATCCAATCTTTTGTAGGTAAATCTTTGATCATCCAATGTTTTGAACCCCAATGATTCGTAACATAATCCATAATTAGCTTCATATCTAATTTATGCATTTCGGTTGCTAATCTTTTATAGTCGTCATTTGTACCATATCTAGGGTCAATTTTATAAAGATCACTCTGTGCATAGGTGTGATATGAATATATAGGCTCATTATCTTCTAATAAAGGTGTACTCCAAATCGCTGTAGCCCCAAGCTCATTAAGGTAATCCAAATGATCAATAATACCTTGGATGTCTCCTCCATGTCTTCCACCTGGTTTAGACCGATCTGCCTTTTCTACGGTATCTTTATGTGAATCATTAGACGGGTTTCCATTTGCAAATCGATCTGGCATGATCAAATACATAACATCACTACTATCAAATCCTTTTCGGTCAGCAGAACCTTCTCTTCTTTGTTTTAATTCATACGGCTGTGAGAAAACAATCTTCTTGTTTTTTGTAAAATCTAAAATTACTTCACCTGGCTCGACTCCTTTAGTCTCTATGGTAACAAAAAGATAATTAGGATTCTCTGTTTTGGTAGCTTCGGTAATAGTTACTGTTTTGCTCTCAACATCATGTTCTGCTATATTTTTACCATAGCACATTAGCTGTAGTTGGCTAGATTTCATATCACTCCACCAAAATGGAGGCTCTATTTTTTCTATTTGCCCGAAGGTTAATGAAACGATTAACCCAAAGAGCATGGTTAGAATGTTCTTCATGGTGTAAATTTTTGATTTGTATTATTTAATTAGGATCCCTATCTTAATAAAGAATTGAATTAAATACCCCAAAAACTTTCGCTTTTGGGGTATCACTAATTCATTTAAATAAATGAGTTAAACACTCATTAAACTGTTTGGAGAAATGGTAAACTCCTTACCATCTACATATATCAACAGGTCTTTTTCTCCTTCAAGATTAAAGGTAGTACCATCTTGAGAAACGTTTACTTTTAAGATACTTCCTCTAAAATTAACATTAAAAGTATATCCTTTCCATTCTTTTGGAATTCTAGGCGCAAAAGATAATGTGTCATTTTTAACTCTTAGACCACCAAAACCTTCAACGATACTCATCCAGGTACCTGCCATGCTTGTAATATGTAATCCTTCTTCTACTTCTTTATTGTAGTCATCAAGATCTAATCTTGATGTTCTAAGATAAAATGTATAAGCTTGATCCATTCTATCTAAAGCCGCTGCTTGTATACTATGAACACAAGGCGAAAGTGAAGATTCATGCACTGTAAAAGGTTCGTAGAAGTCAAAATGACGTTCTAACTCATCTTTGGTAAAATGATCTTCAAACATATAAAAACCTTGCAATGTATCTGCCTGCTTGATGTAAGGAGATCTTAAGATTCTATCCCAACTCCATTTTTGGTTAATAGGACGTTGAGATTTATCTAGATTTTCAACGGTAATTAACTCTTTATCCAAGAAACCATCTTGCTGAAGATATACTTGATGTTTTTCTGAATATGGGAAATACATCTTTTCTGCTACTTCTAGCATTTGATCAATTTCTTTTTGATCAAGCTTTGTTTTGGCAATAATCCTATCGTAATCAGTTTTATAATCTGACTTTACCTTTTCGATATTTTCTACACAATACTCAATACACCATTTCGCTAAGTAATTTGTATACCAATTGTTATTGATGTTATTTTCATATTCATTTGGTCCTGTTACTCCAAGAATAACATATTTTTCTTTATCAGTAGAAAATGTTGCTCTCTGATGCCAAAATCTTGCTACCCCTATCATCACTTCCAGTCCCATTTCAGGAATGTAACTGTAATCACCTGTATAACGCAGGTAGTTATAGATTGCAAATGTCATCGCTCCATTTCTATGAATCTCTTCGAAAGTGATCTCCCATTCGTTATGGCACTCTTCTCCATTCATAGTAACCATTGGATACAAAGCAGCGCCGTTTGTAAAACCTAGTTTTTCAGCATTTTCTATGGCTTTTTCCAGGTGATTATATCTGTACTTTAGTAAGCTACGAGCAACTTGCTGATTTTTTGTGGCCATATAGAAAGGGATACAGTATGCTTCAGTATCCCAGTAGGTACTTCCTCCATACTTTTCTCCAGTAAATCCTTTTGGACCAATATTTAAACGAGCATCTTTTCCCAGATATGTTTGGTTTAGTTGAAAAATGTTAAAACGTATTCCTTGCTGAGCTTTCACATCTCCATCTATAACAATATCTGCCATTTCCCATATGCGAGACCAAGCTTTCTTTTGTAAATCCAAAAGTGCATCAAACCCTGATTCTGAAGCTTGCTTAAGTACCGCTCCACTAGCAGAAGCAATATCTTCTTTCTTATGATTCAGAGATACCGTATACCCACCGAACTTACATAAAACAGCAGTTTTTCCTTGTTTAGCGGTTACTACATACCCTAAACTAGCTAGGGTTTTATTAGTTTCTACAACTGGGTAAACATCCTGCAACTCTCCGTCTAAAAACAACTGATTTAACATTCCTGTACAAACATGGAATTCCGTTTTCATTGTTTTAGATGAAATAAAAGCAGCATTTCCTTTATGAGACACCTCATAAGTATCCCAAAATTTATCATCCCAGTTACTATCTTCATTGGTGATTCCAGCATCTATATAAGGTTTGAAACTGATAACTGCTTCCTCATTTAATGGAGTAACTTCATACTTGATCGCTCCTACTTCATCTAAATCCAGACTAAGGAAACGAGTAGACTTTACAGATACTTCTGTATTATTTCTAAGAATAGCTTTAAAAGAACGTTGGTACCAACCTTCTTTCATATTTAACTCTCTGCGGAAATCTGATACAACTTTACACCTATGAAGATCAAGTTTCTCTCCATTGATTTCTACATCAATTCCAATCCAATTCGGAGCATTTAAAACTTTAGCAAAATACTCTGGATATCCGTTTTTCCACCAACCAACTCGGGTTTTATCAGGATAATATACTCCTGCAATGTAACTTCCCTGAAAAGTAGGGCCTGTATACGTCTCTTCAAAATTTGCACGTTGCCCCATGGCTCCGTTACCAATACTAAAAAGACTTTCTGAGGATTTAACTCTTTCTACATCAAATCCTTCTTCAATTATCGACCAGTTATCTGGTTTAATATAATCCTGATTCATCGGTTCTCTTTTTTAATTTTTAGTTGTTTGAAAAACTACCCGAGTATTTATGATCCCAAGGAAATTTCTCAAATTATTCTCATTATTTTTCGGTTGTAACTAATTGGTTAATGAATTCTTCTTTTATTTCAGTAAAATCTTTAAATACATAATCTGCTTCGTGTAACACCTTTGGATCTCCAATACCAATACTTATCATATTGGCTATATTAGCTGCTTGAATACCTGCTACAGAATCTTCGAAAACAACACAATTTTTAGGTGCTACTCCTAACTTTTGTGCCCCAATCAAAAATACTTCAGGATCTGGCTTTGCTTTGGTTACATCGGTACCATCCACGATAGCATGAAACTTCTCTTTTAATAATACCTTATCAAGAATCACTCTTGCATTTTTACTGGCAGAACCCAGAGCTATAGCTTGTTCTTCGGTTAAAAGATATTCTAAAACTCTAGGAACATCGGGCAGAATTTCAGAGGTATCCATCGTTTCTATATAATTTAGATACTCCTCATTCTTTTTAGCCATTAAGGTCGTAAACTCTTCTTCTGAAATTGTTTTATTTCCCCATTCTAAAATTTTCTCTAAGGATTTTATTCGGCTAACTCCTTTCAATTGTTCATTCTGTTCTTCAGAAAAAGATATACCTAGTGTATTGGCTAAATTTTGCCATGCCAGAAAATGGTATTTTGCAGTGTCTACAATGACACCATCAAGATCAAATATGAATGCTTTTTTCGTCATTCTTTTTAACTTTTTGTATTAATTAAAGTATCGTCAACATCTCTTACCCTAATAACTAATAATGCTGCGATAATAAAAGACACACCACTAATTACTAAAGCATAAATTGGATTTCCTCCATAAAAATATTTAACTACAGGTCCTCCTATAATTGCGTTTATAATCTGAGGCAGTACAATAAAGAAGTTAAATATCCCCATATAAACTCCCATTTTTTTCGCAGGAATAGAACCCGCTAGTATTGCATAAGGCATTGCTAAAATACTTGCCCAAGCAATTCCAATACCAACCATAGAAAGTATCAACCAATCTTCGTTTGGAGCTAGATAAATGGAAATAAGACCTAAGCCACCGATTATCAAAGATACAGCATGAGTTAGTTTTCTACCTATTTTTAACGCTATGTATGGTAAAAAGAATGCGAACACTGCGGAAACAGCATTATAAACCCCAAATAATACTCCAACCCAATCTCCAGCATTTTGATAAGCCTCACTGCTATGATCACTAAGTGGTAAATCATAGATATGATGTGCTATAGCAGGTGTGGAAAAAACCCACATTCCAAAAAGACCAAACCAAGAAAAAAACTGAACACCGCTCAATTGTTTCATAGTCAATGGCATTTTTCTAAAATCCGAAAAAATGTTCATTAAGGAAGATTGTTCTTCCTCTAAACCTTCTTCATCATTTTCAAATGCTGCTAATTCTTCTGGAGAATATTCTTTTGTAGTAAAAACAGTTAATAGTATACTTCCTATTAATACTGCTGCCCCAATAATAAAAGATAAAAGTAGATGAAAAGGAACTTCTCCGATTTGTGCTTCATTAGAAATACCTAACCAGTTTGCCATCACATAAGGTAACCAAGATCCAATAACTGCTCCAATACCAATTAAAATAGTTTGAACACTAAAACCAAGAGTTCGCTGATCGGATGGAAGATTATCGGCAACAAGAGCCCGGAAAGGCTCCATAGCAACATTAAAAGAAGCATCCATGATCATTAACATCCCGGCACCAACCCATAATGAAGGTAAGAACGCGGTGAACATATCTGCATTAGGCATTAGCAGCAACCCTATGGATGCAAGAATTGCTCCTGTAAGGAAAAAAGGCCTTCTTCGACCTAAACGTGTCCATGTTTTATCACTGTAATATCCAATAATAGGTTGCACAATCAACCCTGTCAAAGGTGCTACAACCCAAAACCATGATAATTCATGAACATCAGCTCCGAAAATCTGAAGTATCCTACTGGCATTTGCATTTTGTAAAGCAAAACCCATTTGTATTCCTAAGAAACCGAAACTCATGTTCCATATTTCCCAGAAACTTAGCTTACGCTTGTTCATTAAGTAAATCTTTAATAATTACTATGATAAGCGCGTACACTTATCAAAACTTATGTTAGTAGAAAGTGAAAATATAAGTTCTGATAGAGGTCAAATATATTATATTATTTTAAATAAAATAATTTTAGTGTGTTATTTTTTTGTTGATTGTCTTTGGATTAAGCTAGTATCTATAATAACGGTTTTATATTCTTCAGGAACGTCATCTTCTCCTTCTAGCTTATCAATAAGCAACTTCGCAGCTCTAATCCCCATCTCTTCTCCATGCTGACTGATAGTCGTTAAACTTGGAATAAAATGTTTAGACAAAATGCCATCGGTGAATCCAACTATAGAAACGTCATCCGGGACTTTTTTACCTTGTTCGTGTAAAACTCTTGCTGCTGTAACCGCAAATAATTCATTCACAGCAAAAATTGCATCTACCTCTTTATCTTTCAAAAAGCTAGATATTTCAGATTCGCAGTTATCTATATCTTCTATCTTTAAGATATAATCTTCTCTAGCAGTAATATCGTATGCTCGAAGCGCTCTTAAATATCCGTTAGTTCTAAGTTTTCCAACACTGATATAATCCACAGTTGTAATAATTGCAATTTTTTTACAGCCCAAAGAAAGTAGATGATTTGTAGCCGTTTGCGCTCCCTTACCATCATCTATAATCACCTTATCACAAACGAGTTCATCTATAATTCTATCAAAAAGCACTACTGGCATTCCTTGACTCATCGTCTCTTCGATATGATGATAGTCCTTCTTTTGTTGTGTTTCCTTTGCCACAGATAAGATAAATCCATCTGCACTACCACTGGCTAGCATTTCTAAATTGATCACCTCTTTATCAAAGGAATTATTAGACGAACAAATGATTACATTATATCCTTTTTCATTTGCAACCTTTTCTACCCCTCCAATAACAGTGGTAAAAAAATGATGAACAATCTCTGGAATAATCACTCCTATAGTCTTGGTTTTTCGGTTTTTTAGACTCAGCGCAATGTTGTTAGGTTTGTAATTATACAACTTAGCGAAAGCTTTTACCTTTTGTCGAGTATCGAGACTAATTTCTACGCTATCTTTTAATGCTTTTGACACTGTAGAGATGGATACATCGAGCTCTTTTGCTATTTGTTTTAACGTAACTTTTTGCTTCATTTCCCTTGAATTTTTATTAAAAGCTAAATTTTAATGCGAAAATATGCGATATGATCACAATTACCCTTAAAATTTTAACAGAATTTTAAAAGTTATCCACACGCAAACGTTTTCGTAAGGTTACGGCTACACCGTACCTGAAATTTAACACAGATTTTACATACATTGGTTCTCAGAAAGTGAAAATATAAGGCTAAAAACAATTAAAAACTAATTTAATATTATATGAAAACATTTACTAAAAGCGCATTGTTTTTATTGTGGTTGATACCAATGAGCTTTTTTGCACAGTCGACAGTCACCGGTACTGTAACTGATGCTGGAAATGGTCAACCGATTCCCGGTGTGAATATCATAATTAAGGGGACAACAAATGGGACATCATCAGATTTTGATGGTAACTATTCTCTTAAAAGTATAAACAATGGAGATATTATTGAATTCTCTTATGTTGGTTTCGTTGCACAAGAATTTACATATGTTGGAAACAATAGAATTGATGTTGTTTTACAAGAAGACGCTGCTGAACTAGAACAAGTAGTAGTTATTGGTTATGGTTCGGTACGTAAGAAAGACCTAACTGGTTCCGTAAGTACTGTAACTGCAGATGATTTTAATCAGGGTGTAAATGCTTCACCTGATCAATTGATTAAAGGTCGTACTGCTGGGGTTACGGTGATTGATAATGGCGGAGCTCCTGGAGAAGGATCTACAATTAGAATTAGAGGTGGTTCCTCTTTAAACGCTTCTAATAACCCACTTATCATTGTTGATGGTATTCCTTTAGATCCTGGACCTGGGGGAACAAGAAACAACTTAAACTCCATTAACCCTAATGATATTGAATCATTTACGGTACTTAAAGATGCTTCGGCGACAGCAATTTATGGATTTAGAGCTTCTAATGGTGTGATTATCATTACTACAAAGAAGGGAACAAATACAGATGGGAAATTAAAATTTAATTATAACGGTAACGTTACTTTTTCCGAAATCGTAGATAAAATTGAAGCTTTAGATGCAGATCAATTTAGAGAGTATGTAACTGCTAACGGATCACAAGCACAAATTGACTTATTAGGGACAGAAAATACAGATTGGCAAGATGAAATTCTTCAAAATGCTGTATCTACCAACCACAATATTAGTTTGTCGAGTGGTTATGACTGGATCAACTACAGAATATCTTTAGGATTACTAAGCGAAGAAGGATTGATTAAAACAGATCAATTAGATCGAACATCTCTATCCGCTAATATTCGTACGAAATTCTTCGACAACCATCTAAAAATTAATAGTAATATCAAAACTGCAGTTGAAGATTACACTTATGCTACAACAAATATTGGTGCGGCGCTTGGATTTGATCCGACTCAACCTGTTTTCCAAGACAACGATTTTGGAAATTACTTTCAATGGTTAGATTCTAGTGGAAACCCAATCGCTTTAGCTGGACAAAACCCAGTAGCAGCACTTGAGCAAAGCGACAGCAGAGGTCTTGTATTTAGAAGTTTAGGAAACTTAGAGATAGATTATAAATTTCACTTTTTACCAGAATTAAGAGCTAACATGAATGTTGGTTATGAAATAGCAACATCAAAAACAGAAAACACAACATCTGCTGAGTCCGTTGCTAACGCTGCTAGAACTGGAAATGATAGTTTTAGCAGATCTTTACAAAAAAGAGAAAACTTATTATTTGATTTCTATCTAAACTATCGTAAAGACTCTGAAGCGTTGAATACTATATTCGATGTAACAGCAGGTTATTCTTACCAAAAGTTTTTGGATAGCGGAAGTAATTTCAGCAGAGGTTTTGATCTAATTGAAATAGACAATCCATTTAACAATCCAAGAGAAGTTTTACTTGGTTTCTTTGGTAGAGCAACCATTTCGATTGCTGATAAGTATATCTTTACTGGAAGTTTTAGACGAGATGCTACTTCTAGATTCTCTGGATTACAAAATCAATGGACTAACAGTCCATCCGGAGCATTTTCTTGGAATGCGCATAACGAAAATTTCTTAAAAAATTCTAATCTAATCTCTCAATTGAAATTTAGAGTGAGTTATGGGGTAACACCACAGCAGAGTATTGGTGATGCAACACCGTCACTTGCAAGAATTTTAACAAGTGATCCACAATCACAATACCAAATCGGTCAAGAAGCTGATGGGACTCCAATTTTTGTATCTACTGGATTGGCATTACCGTACAATCCAGATTTAACATGGGAAACTACTACCCAATATAATGTTGGTTTGGATTATGGATTATATGATGGTAGAATTTCTGGATCAGTTGATTTGTATAGAAAAGAAACTGATGATCTTTTATTCGTAGCGGCTCTTCCTAGTGGTAGTTTATCAAATCAGGATGATGTAAATTTAGGAAACTTAACCAATGAAGGATTAGAACTTTCTTTAAATATAGTTCCTATACAAAATGATAATTTAAGATGGCAAATTGGGGGTAATATTACTTTCCAACGAGGTGAGGTTACAGAATTATTTGCTGTAGATAATCCAAATTTTGAAGGATTCTTTAATACTGGCTTTGTAGGAAGTAATATTAATATTCAGACTGTTGGTTTTGCTCCGAACTCTTATTGGGTTTTTGAACAAGTGTATGATGCGAATGGAGTACCAGTGGAAGGAGCTTACGTAGATAGAAATAATGACAATATCATTAATGAAAAAGATAAGTATATCTACAGAAAGCCTGCAGCTGATTTCTTCTATGGATTTAACACGATTTTGGATTATAAAAACTGGAATTTTAGTATGTTCTGGAGAGGAAGTGTTGGTAACTACAACTACAACTTTGTAGATGCAGGAAGTAATGGTAGAAGAATCTTGAATTTCCAAAATACATTATCTAATACTACTACGGATCTATTACAAACAAACTTCTTTGACGGTGGTGTTGATAGATTTTCTTCTGATTATTATATTCAGGATGCTTCTTTCCTAAAATTAGATAACATTTCTTTAGGATATACTTTTAAAAATTTCTTGAATTACGAGAATATAGATATGAAGCTATTTGGAACTGTTAACAATGTACTTATCATTACAGATTACACAGGTATTGATCCAGAAATTAGTAGCGGTTTCGATCAAACAATCTATCCAAGACCTAGAACTTACCAATTCGGAGTTAATTTAGACTTTTAAAAAATGAATGCAATGAAGATAAAATTTAAAAACTTAGTACACATTGGTATTTGCGCGTTCCTATTGTCTATGGGATCATGTACCGATGACCTAGATGTAGAAGTTAATGATGATCAGAACCAAACTACGGATGAGTTCTTTAGTTCTGATGAAGCATATTTGCAATCCCTAGGAAAACTTTATTCGGGATTGGCTGTTAGTGGACAGTTAGGGCCTGGTAATAGTGATATTTCTGGTATAGACGCTGGTTTTGGTCAATATTTAAGAGGGTTCTGGCAATTACAAGAATTGCCAACCGATGAAGCTGTTATTGCATGGGGAGATCCAGATTTACCTGTTTTAAACTTTGGTCAGTGGACTTCGAGTAATGCTTTTGTAAGAGCATTTTACGACAGAGCTAACTTTCAGGTCTCTTCGGTAAATGAATTTTTAAGACAAACTACAGATGACAAACTAAATGCCAGAGGAGTTTCTGCTGCATTGAGAGCCGAAATCCAACAATTCAGAGCTGAAGCCAGATTTTTAAGAGCTTTAAGTCATTATCACTTAATAGATATGTTTGGAAATATCGCTTTCTTTACAGAGGCAGATCCTGTTGTTGGATATATTCCACCGCAAATTACGAGACAAGAAGCTTTTGATTTTGTAGAATCAGAACTATTAGCTATCGAATCTGAAATGCCTGCTCCTGGGACTAATTCGTATCCAAGAGCCGATCAGGCAGCTGTATGGATGCTGTTATCTAAACTGTATCTTAATGCAGAAGTATATACTGGAACAGAAAGATATACGGAAAGTTTAACATATACGAATAGAATTTTAGCAGCTGGCTATAGCCTTGTAGATGATTATCAAAAATTGTTTTTAGCGGATAATAACATTAATGGATCACAAACTGAAAGCATTTTTAGTGTTGCTTTTGATGGAATCAACACTCAATCTTTTGGTGGAACTACATTTTTAACGCATGCTCCTATTGGAGGTGATATTAGACCTAGAGCTTTTGGAATCGATGGAGGATGGTTTGGAATCCGAACGACTTCAGTATTTGTCGATCTTTTTGGTAGCAGCAGCGGTTCCTTTGAAATCTACGAATACGATAACGATTTAAGATTATTAGCAGACGATGCTGGTACTTTAAAAGCATTTGATGCAGATGGAGATTTCGAATATTTGGGATCTGATGAAAACAATACAAACCCGGCTTTTGATGCTAATGAGGCATACATATATGATTTCCTTACTGGTGTTATCACCAATAATGGAACTGTAGTTCCCGCTCCTGCAATGGCGATATCAATTGCTACACAACCAGTTTGGAACGATTCGAGAGGTAAATTCTACACGAATGGTCAAACTCTTGATATTGCTACACTTTCCAGTTATGCGGATGGATACGCTATTCAAAAATGGAGAAACGTGGGAGTAGATTTACAACCTGGATCTGATGGAACAGGGACTCATGTAGATGCTGACTTCCATATGTTTAGACTTGGTGAAGTATATTTAAATTATGCTGAAGCTGTAACTAGAGGTGGTGCTGGAGGTACTCCTACAGAAGCTGTTGGATACATTAATCAATTAAGAGAACGAGCTTACGGTAGTACTGCTGGAAATGTAAGTACTGGAGACCTTACTCTAGATTTTATTCTTGATGAAAGAGGTAGAGAATTGTATTGGGAAGGTCAAAGAAGAACCGACCTAATACGTTTTAATAAATTTACTGGAGGTACTTTCTTATGGCCATTTAAAAATGGAGCCAATAACGGTTCTCCATTACCTCCACACGTTAGTCTTTTCCCAATTCCTTCTACAGAATTGGTAGCAAATCCAAACATAACTCAAAATCCTGGTTACTAAAAAAATTAAATAAAAATGAAAAAAATATTTTTAACATTAGCTGTAATAAGTACTCTATTTATAGGATGTACAAGTGACGATAACATAGAAGATAGACCAATTTTTGAATTAGCTGAGGCGCCTGTAATAACAGCGCCAGAAGCTGGTGCTTCTTATGTATTTACTTTTGAAACCAAAGACCTATTGGCCGAAAGGTTTACATTTACAGATGCAGATTTCAACTTCGACTCTGCAACCAACTATACGATTGAGGTAGATGCGGAAGGAAATCAGTTTGCTAATGCACAAGAATTAGGTAGTGGTAATTCTCTACAGATCCCAGTATCTGTTGATTCTTTTAACAATGCGGCATTAGCTTTAGGATTACCTCCTCAGGAACCTTCAAGTGTAGAAGTAAGAGTAGTTGCTACTGTAGGAACTGGAGATCCTCAAGTTTCTGAATCTAGAATAGTGGTAGTAACTCCATTTACTACAGAGGCTCCTAAACTTTTTGTGATCGGAAACTTCCTTAATGCAGGTGGTTATGGAGATGATTGGACTCCTGCTGCAACTTTACCAACCATTGAAGCTGCAGAATTTGGAGCTACTGCATTCCAAGGATATGTTTTCTTAAATAATCCTAGCCCAGAGTTTAAAATCTTACCAACAAACACAAGTTTTGATGGTGATTATGGAGATGCTGATGGAAGTGGTACTTCTGGAATTTTAGTACAAGATGGAGAATCTAATATGAGAGTAGCAGAAGCTGGTTATTACAAAATAGATGCTGATTTTACTGATCCTGAAAACATTACTTGGTCTGCAAGAAGACAAGTATGGGGTATCATCGGTGCTGCTACTCCAACTGGATGGGGAAGTGATACTGATTTAACTTATGATGCTGCGTCTAGAACCTGGAGTATTATTATCGATCTTACCGTAGATGAGTTCAAGTTTAGAGCTAACGATAATTGGGATGATCCACAGGATAATTTTGGTACTGGTGCGGAAGATGGTCAATTAGGATTTAACGGTGGAAACCTTAGTGTAGATACTGCAGGAACCTACTTAGTTACTTTAGATCTAAGCAATCCTAACAACTATACATATACGTTAACTCCTCAGTAGTTTAACAAATATTATAAAAAGGCTGTTATCTGTATAACAGCCTTTTTACTTTAAAAACATAACGTCATGAAAAAATTTACTTTATTATTTATTTTCTTTCTGGGACTAATAACAACTCAAGCGCAACAACAGAATGCCACATTTACTGTAAACCCTGCAGCGTTTAATGAAGATGATGAGATTACCATTACAGTTTCTGGAATTGATCTTAGCCTTTGGGGAAGTACCGATCTTTACTTATGGGCATGGTATTTTGATCTTAATGATAATTTTGTTGGCAATGCTCCTAACAATGGAGATTGGACAGATTCATCAAACACTACAACTCCACAAGTATTTACAGCTAATGGAGACGGAACCTACTCTATCACCTTAACTCCTACTACGTTTTACGGAGCTACAGGAATAGGGAGAATTGGAATGTTAGCAAAAGCTCAGGACGGAACTGGAGACAATAAAACTCAGGACAATCTATTCGAAGTTGGGATTTTTCAACTTACTTTAAATACCCCAACAGATGCTGTTAGTATTATTGATAGCGGTAGTAGTTTGGCTATTTCTGCTACTACTACTGTTAATGCAGATTTTGAACTATTTGCTAATGGAATGTCAGTAGATACGCAAACAGGTATTACAAATTACACAAACAATTATACAATCACAGAAGGTGTTGATTTTGAACTTGTAGCTACAGAAACTGGAACATCTAATTCACTATCAGAAACATTCTCAGCAATTACAACACCTGTAGTCACAGAAGCCGCAGTTCCTGCCGGAATGGAGGACGGATTAAACTTAGATGGTACCTCTGCTACATTTGTGTTTTTTGCTCCAGGAAAAGATTATGTCCATATTAAAGGTAACTTTAATGGTAATGACTGGAGTTTAGACAACACCTATTTATTAAATAAAGACAGTGCGCAGGATAGATTCTGGATCACGATAGATATGCCCAATAATTCGGATATACTCTATCAGTATGTGGTAGATGCATCCATTTCGGTTGCAGACCCCTACTCTACTCTGATACTATCAGAATTTAATGATGCTTTTATCGACAATGCTACTTTCCCTGATTTACCGAGCTATCCAACAGGAAAAACAAATGACGCTGTTTCATGGTTTAAAACGGGTGAAGCTGAATATGTATGGCAAAATACAAATTTCCAAAAACCAGAAGTAACAGATTTAGTTATTTATGAACTATTAATCCGTGACTTCGACAATTTACATACTTTTGATGCCGTAAAAAATAGACTAGACTATTTACAAGACTTAGGTATCAACGCCATAGAATTAATGCCTATTTCAGAATTTGACGGAAACATTAGTTGGGGATATAACCCTTCTTTTCATATGGCTTTAGATAAATACTATGGTACTCCTACAGCGTTTAAACAATTTGTAGATGAGTGTCACGCTAGAGGAATTGCTGTAATTTTAGATGTAGTATATAACCATGCTACAGGTCAAAATCCATATTATAGAATGTGGAATACATCTGGTGGCGGTTATGGAGGACAAGCCAGTGCAGATAGCCCTTTCTTCAACCAGACAGCAACACATTCTTTTAGTGTGTTTAATGATTTTGATCATAGTAAACAAGCTACACAAGATTATGTAAAAAGAACTGTTGAGTATTGGATTGAAGAATATAATGTAGATGGTTTTAGATGGGATCTAACCAAAGGATTTACTCAAAACTGTACAGCCTCTAACGATGCTTGTACTAATGCCTTTCAACAAGATAGAGTTGATATTCTAAAAGAATACGCTGATTATCAATGGGATGTTGATCCTGATTTTTATGTCATTTTTGAACATTTAGGAGGTATAGCCGAGGAAAAGGAATGGGCTGATTATCGAGCTAATGAAGGTAAAGGTATACTACTTTGGAACAAACAAACCGATCCTTACAATGAGTCTACAATGGGCTACCATGATAATGGTAAATCCAATTTTTCAGGCGTATCCTATGCAGTAAAAGGTTTTGACGGTCCTTCTGCAATTTCATATATGGAAAGCCATGATGAAGAGCGATTAATGTATAAAAATGTTCAATTTGGTAATAACACCAATGCTCCTACATATGATGTTACAGACTTATCTACTGCATTAGACAGAGTAGAGCTTGCAGGAGCGTTTTACTTTACGGTTCCTGGTCCAAAAATGATATGGCAATTTGGAGAACTAGGATATGGTTTTAGTATCAATCGATGTGAAGACGGATCCATTGATAATGGATGTAGAACAAACCCTAAGCCAATCCGATGGGATTACTTAAATGTTGCAGATAGAACTGATGTATACGACATATATGCTAAGTTAATCAACCTAAAACTGAATGAGAAAATATTTAAAACCGATAACTTTACCTTATCAGGATCATCAACTGCAGATAAGAAAATTCATTTAACAGATGATACGGCCACGGGTGATGAGATAAAATATGTAACGATTATTGGAAACTTTGGAGTAAATACGCTTTCTATTAATCCAAGCTTTCAGGAAACTGGTACTTGGTATGATTTATTAGATGATACCGGAGCCTCTATCGAGGTTACCGATGTAAATGCAGTCATCAGTTTACAACCAGGAGAATTTAAAGTATATGCTAACGAACAAAAAAGTTTAAGTACTCCTGATATTGACAACATTCTTAGTTTTAATGCATATCCGAATCCTGCAAAAACAGCTTTTAGCATCAATGAATCTGTACAAAAAGTATTTGTATATAATATCACCGGAGCACTTGCAAAAAAGTTTGAAGGTGACTTTGAGGCTGGAACTAATTTTGAAATAGGAGAACTAGCAAGAGGATTATATTTGGTACAAATCCAGAATGAAAAAGGAATTGCCACCACCAAGTTGAGTTTGCGCTAATTAGTAAAAACGCGCATGTATTTTAAAAAGGAGTGCTTTATGAGTACTCCTTTTTTGATAAAAAATTAGAAGTTTAGACAAAAAACAAAACAATGCTACATTTTTTAAATAAACGTCGTAAAAAAAACAATAGTCATACTATACGAGCTATTAAGGGTGAAAACAATAAAATTGAAAATAAAGGTCAGCTTCTTAACCATAACATAAATATTAACGGAAATAACAATACGATTGTAATCAAAGAAAATAGTATCATTTATAACGTTTTTATTAAAATTCAGGGAGATAATCACTTCTTAGAAATTGGAGCAAACTGCAGGATAAATAGTGCTATATTATGGATGGAACACACTGATTGCGTATTGAATATTGGTGATTTTACAACAATAGAGCAAGCCCATATAGCGGTCACTGAACCAAATCTAAAAGTTATCATTGGAAAAGAATGTATGTTCTCTGACAACATTTCGATTCGTACTAGTGATTCTCATGGCATATTTGATCTACAAACTAATAAGAGAGTAAATCACGCTAAAAGTATTTTTATTGGTAATCACGTTTGGGTTGGTGCCAAAGCTACCATACTTAAGGGAGTAACCATTGGGGATGATAGTATAGTTAGCTTAGGAGCAATTGTAACCAAGGACATTCCTAAAAATTGTGTCGCTGCTGGCATACCTGCTAAAGTGATTAAAAAAAATATTTATTGGAGTAGAGAACTGGAAAGCAATAAATAAAAGTAAAAAATGCTAAAATTTTACAATGCAATACTCTTAAAAAACAATACAAACCTATAAAACATAGATTATAGCTCCTTAAATTTTAAAATTTAACTCTTCCTATTTACTTTTTAAATTAAAAAAGGTTTCTCACTAGAAGAACATGTAATCAGCGTGTTGCCTCAAATAATTTCAATCTCACAAAATACCACTCAAATCATAATGATTTTGATTGAAAACATGTTAAAAAAACAACATATTTCATAACTTATTAACACTACAACGTTTAAGTAGATTTTCTCTTGGTAACATTTTGCCATTTAGGCGTATTATATAGGTATAGTATACTATCAAATCATTATTAATTTTAAATCATTTAAAAGATGAAAAAATCGGAAATTTTAAAGAAGATTAAAGGTGAGATCTTAGGCCGAAAAGAGGCTAAGCAGATTACTGGTGGTTACGATAACTGGTCCGTACCTAGTTGTCCTTCTGGTAAAATGTATCCTCCTCATGGATCCTGGATTAATGGACAGTACCTGTACTATGATTCTGATTTAAATAGCTGGTGTAAGCCAAGTTATTAAGATCTAATTATCTTACTTTATTCATAGAGGGTGTCTGAAACACCCTCTTTTTAAACTCACACATATCATGAAAATAATTCAAAGTTTCTGGACCAAACCAACCTACCACAACTCTGATGATGCAAATGCACGATTTAATGGAGGTTGGCCAAATCAAAAATATGCCTTTTACAGCTTTGCACTAAGTGCATTAACGATCAATAGGTTTTATGACAAAAACGAACTGTTTACCGATAATAGAGGAAAAGAATTGTTTAATGGTCTTTTAGAATTACCATACTCAAACATTCATACAAATCTGGAAAAAATCAACCATCATCATCCAAAATTATGGGCTTTTGGTAAACTTGTTACTTGTGCAGATCAAAACGAACCTTTTATTCATCTAGACAATGATATTTTTATTTGGGACAAAATTCCATATGATGATGACCAATACGATATCATTACCCAGAATGTAGAAACTAATTTTCCTGGATATGGAAAGACATTCAGGTATATGCTTTCTAATTTTGAAACCATTCCTGATGAATTAATCAAAAGTTATTACAAAAATGGTAACATTTTAGCTCATAATGCAGGCTTTATAGGAGGTAAAAAACTTGAGTTCTTCAAAGAACTTCATGAAAAAGCTAAACTTTTAATAGAAGGCAATCAACATCACTTCAATAATATAGATGTTGGAATTTTTAATACTATTTTTGAGCAACAACTAGGTTACGCTATTGCTGAGAAGAATAACTTACAAGTACAATACTTATTTGAAGATGTCCAACCAAACTTTGTAGAAATTATAGATTTCAGTACCATTCCACTTATCTCTAAGTTTATTCACTGTATTGGTTTTGCCAAAAAATCTGTTTTTGCTTGTGAACAAATTGAAGCAAGGCTCCAATATCATTTCCCTGAATATTATAAACATCTAAAAAATAAACTTCACAAACTTTTTCCTAATGAAGGTTTTGATAATGAAATCGAAGTACCAAGATTACAAAAAATCTTTGATTTCTATGATTTTGTAGAAAATATAACTGCAGAAGAACTACTAAATACCAAGTTTTCATTAAACAAAGATTGTGTCATAGATTTTGATGCCGATCCTATGACCATAGAATTTACTATTCCGTATAGTGGAAAAAAAGACAAAAAGTATCTTGAGGGCTGGCATAGCATTTTACTATATTTCCTAGAACCCGTTTCTGTTCAGGAATTACATGATGAGTTGCACAAAGACCAAGATTTCATTAAGCAATTTGGAGAAGGTTTTATCGATTTTAAAACAAAAATGCTCTCTTTTGTACTTGAAAAAACATTGTTACTGGAAATACTTGAACCCGAAGATATTAAAGTATCTCAATTAGCATAAAAACCTATAATCACACCCATGCAATATTAAAAAATCATTTTAGGTGGGTAACAAATCCTATGTTACATAAACTAATATATAGATATAATTTAGGAACTCAGATCAGTTTGATAGCAAAATCGAAAAGATTTACTTTTCTTTGTAACACAACTCATCACTCATAATTAGAATTTTTAATGCCAAAATTTCCTTTTTACAAACAAGCCGAATCAAAAGATTGTGGACCTACTTGTATAAAAATCATAGCAAAACATTACGGAAAAGTACTGAATACTCAGAAACTGAGATCTCTAAGCGAAACCACTAGAGAAGGGAGTTCTTTACTTGGACTAAGTGAAGCGGTGGAAAGTATTGGATTTAGATCTTTGGGTGTGAAACTTTCTCTAAATCAATTGTTAGAGGTTCCCCTACCTTGTATCGTTCATTGGAATAAGGTTCATTACGTGGTGGTTTACAAAGTGAAATCTACCAAAAAAAATGGAATGAAAATTTACGTATCAGATCCTGCTCACGGTCTGATTACATATACACAAGAAGAGTTTATCAAAGCTTGGATTGGTAATAATGCCGATCAAACGACCGAAGAAGGTGTTGCATTATTGGTAGAACCTACACCAAAATTTTATAATGATAATATAGATGAGGAAGACGAAGAATTCGGATTCAAATTCATTTCAAAATACGTTTTTAAATATAAAAAATTCATCTTTCAACTAATACTTGGATTAACAGCTGGAAGTTTACTCCAATTAATAACTCCATTTCTTACACAGAGTATTGTTGATGTCGGTATTGAAAATGAAGATATTAATTTTGTATACCTTGTATTAATAGCACAGTTATCTCTATTTATAGGTCGTACGTTGATCGATGTACTAAGAAGTTGGATCTTGTTGCATCTAAGTACTAGAATTAATATCTCGCTAATATCTGATTTCTTTATAAAATTAATGAATCTGCCCATCTCCTATTTTGATGTAAAAATGACAGGAGATTTATTACAAAGAATTAACGATCATAAAAGGATAGAACAAATACTTACCATGTCTTCGTTAAATGTGTTGTTCTCCATGGTAAACCTAATTGTATTTAGTATTGTTCTTATTTACTACAGTTTCTCCATATTTTCTGTTTTTGCTGTAGGTAGTGCTATCTATTTTGCCTGGATACTTATTTTCTTCAAAAAACGTAAAAAATTAGACTATAAACGTTTCTCTCAGATTAGTGAAGAACAAAGTAAGGTGATCGAATTGGTAAATGGGATGCAAGAAATAAAATTGCATAATGCCGAGAAAAGAAAACGATGGAATTGGGAATTTGTACAAGCCAAACTATTTAAAATATCCATAGAAAATCTTGCACTAGAGCAATATCAGAGTGTTGGTTCTGCATTTATTAATGAACTAAAAAATATTTTGATTACTGTTCTTTCGGCCGTTCTTGTTATCGACGGGGATATTACATTAGGGATGATGTTAGCCATTACTTCTATTGTAGGACAATTAAACGCTCCTATTACTCAATTAATCAATTTCTTAAGAGAATTACAAGATGCACAAATTTCTTTAGAGCGTTTGGGTGAAATTCACAACAAAGAAGATGAAGAAAAGTCTGGTGATGAAAAGATAAGAGAGGTGCCTGAAAATTCTGGTTTTGAAATCAAAAAATTAAGTTTTAGATATGTTGGTTCAGATAAGCCTGTGCTACAAAATTTGGATTTATCGATTCCTGCCAATAAAATTACTGCAGTTGTAGGTGTTAGTGGTAGTGGTAAAACTACACTAATGAAACTTCTTCTAAAGTTTTATGAACCAGATGAAGGTCAAATCTTTATAGGCACTCATGATTTAAATAACGTATCACAAAAAGCCTGGAGAGATCAATTTGGTGTTGTGATGCAAGAAGGATATATTTTTAATGATACTATTGCCAACAATATTGCCGTTGGCGAAGATTATGTAGACAAGAAAAAATTAGCACACGCAGTAGATGTGGCAAATATCAAAGAGTTTGTAGAGTCGTTGCCACTATCATACAATACTAAAATTGGGATGGAAGGTGTTGGTCTCAGCACTGGACAAAAACAGCGTTTATTTATTGCAAGAGCGGTATACAAAAATCCAAAATTCTTATTCTTTGATGAAGCGACATCTGCATTGGATGCCAATAATGAAAAAGTTATCATGGAAAAACTGGATACCTTCTTTAAAGATAAAACGGTGATGGTGATAGCTCATAGATTAAGTACCGTTAAAAATGCTGATCAAATCGTAGTATTAGACAAAGGAGAGATTATAGAAGTAGGAAATCATGAATCCTTAATTAAAGAAAAAGGAAGCTATTATAATTTAGTTAAAAATCAATTAGAATTAGGAAAATAAAATGCCAGATAATTTAGATGACATACAATTAAGAAGTGAGGAAGTTCAGGAAATTCTAACTCGTGTACCCCATTGGATGATTCGATGGGGAAACCTTCTTATTCTAATGCTAATATTACTATTACTTTTTCTTTCCTGGATGCTTAAATATCCGGATACGATTCCTGCACAAGCAGTTATTACAACCGATGTCCCTTTGCAAAAGGAACAGGCAAATGTAAGTGAAAAAATACAAGCAATCTTAGTTAAGGAAGGTGATACTGTTCCAGAAAAAACTCCCTTGGCTATTTTAAGAAACACAGCGAACTACCTTGACGTTTTTAGTCTTAAAAGGGTGATTGACACCATCAAAATCAATAACCAACAGATTAAATTTCCTTTTGAAAAAATGCCTCCACTATTAGAACTTGGTGACATTCAGACTAGTTATGCTACTTTCGAAAACAACTATATCGAGTACATTCTAAACAAAGAACTAAAACCGTTTTCTGGTGAAAACTTAGCAAATCAGATATCTCTGTCCGAACTTTACCGAAGGCAAGAAAGTATTTTAAATCAGAAAAGAGTTGAGCAAAGAACTTTAAATTTAAGAAAAAAGACTTTTGATAGGCAACAAGAATTGTTTGATAAAGGAAGTATTTCTCAACAAGAATATGAGCAATCAAAGATTGAATACTCACAATTTGAGAATAATTATAAAAATTATACCAATCAACTTTCCCAAATAAAAGAGCAAATCAGTACAGTACAAAAAAACTCGAAGGGAACAGAGTTTAATCAACAACGAGAAGAAATCAATCTACGAAATAAAGTAATACAGTCTTTTGATCAACTAAAGAAAAGTATTAAAGATTGGGAACTTCGTTATTTATTGCAATCAGATATAGAAGGTAGAGTTTCTTTTTCTAATTATCGATTCGAAAATGAAAATGTAACTGCAGGAGATATTGTATTTATAGTAATCCCTATTCAGGATTCATTATCTTATGTTGCCAAAATAAAAGCCCCCACTCAAAATTCTGGTAAAATTAAAATTGGCCAAAAAGCCAATATTAAACTAGAAAATTTTCCGGATGATGAATTCGGTATGCTACAAGGTAAAGTAGATTATATATCCATGTTACCAGATAAAGATGGATTATATCTTATCGATGTAAAACTGCCTAAAGAGTTAGTTACCACTTATAATAAAAAGATTCCTTTCCAACAGGAAATGCGTGGTTCTGTAGAAATAATAACAGAAGATCTACGTCTAATAGAACGTTTCTTTTATCAGTTTAGAAGTTTAATGGATAAATAAGATTAGGCCGCTTTGGGTAAGGTAACACAAAAAACACTTCCCTTTCCTAAAACACTTTCTACTTGTATCTTACCTCTATTAAGTTCTATCAGCTCTTTACAGATTCTGAGCCCTAGGCCTGTTCCACTTTCATTGCCAGTTCCTTTGGTAGTAAATGTATCTTCGGCAAATAATTTATGAAGATTAGATGGGTCAATACCTATTCCAGTATCTTCAAAACAAATCTCGTAATGGTCTTCTTTCTCTTTAGAAACTAAAGCTATAGAATCACCAGGATTGCAAAATTTAATAGCATTTGCAATCAAATTCTGCGCAACAATACCAAACATATCTTTATCCGCAAAAATCATGGTAGGATCTAATCTATTGATCAATTTGATATCCTTTTTATCGGCTTTGGGAGTAAAAAAAGTAAACTTATCCTCTATCACTTCATTAATATCAAAACTAACTGGCTTTGCATTAAGCTCTTTCATTTGCGATTTCGACCAGTTCAATAAATTATTTAAAAGAATAGAAGTTTGATGCGTTCTATTAGCCAAAATTGGAATGATCTCCTTGAATTCTTGGTTGGAAATCGCATTATCTTTTAACAGATTTAGACTTCCATCTAAACCTAGAATTTCATTTTTCAAATCATGAGAGATGATAGAAAACAACTTGTTTTTTGTTTCATTCGAATGGTTTAATTGAGAGATTAACTTTTTGCGATCTTTTCTTGTTTTAAAAATTATCATCAGGAAGGCTAAGACAGCAATTAAAACTGAAATCAATCCTAATGCAAAAGTTTTGTACTTAAATAACTTTGCTTCATTATCTCTTTCTTTTCTTTCATTTTCATCGATCATTTTTAAATGTTCGATTTCCGCTTTATGTCTTTTCTCTGCTCTTTGTATTTTCTCTGCAGAAATTTTAATTCTCTTTTTTTCAGAAAGCTCTTGAGACTTTTTCTGCCAAGCAAGGACTTTATAGATATTACCTTGAACTGAATCTAATTCGGCAGCTATTTTATAATTGGCCAATAAATGCTCCGTTGGATCAATATCTTTTATGGACAAAAACTCTTCTCTGGCATTATTTAATAGGACTTCCGCTTCTTGATAACGTTTCGTTTCTAGAGCTATTTTTGCCATTTGTTGTTTCGAGATTATCAAAGGTATCGTTAATGCGAAATGCTTAGTTTTAGAGCCTATACTTAAAACGGTATCGTAGTACTTCTCTGAAGTGGTATATTCTTTTTCATAAAGTGCTATTTTCGCAAGAATATAGTAGGAATAAATTGTGTATACTGGTAAACTATCATTCTTATTAATATCTAAAGCTACATCAACTATATTTTTTGCCTTTTCTGGCATTTTATTATTGATGTACAGAAACGACAAATTATTCATAAAAAGACCAATTCCCTTTTTATTCTTTATATTTTCCATTTGAGCAATAGCTTTGTTATAATATTGCTCTGCCAAATCAAAATCGTCTAATTTAGCATATAAATCGCCTAGATAATTATTCACAGTAGCGATACCATTCTTATCGTTTACTTCTGTATAATATGTCTGAGATTCCAGTAAATGTTCGGCTGCAACTGTTAAGTTATCACTATAATACTCTAAAAAATAAAGATTTTTATAGGCTTTCGCTAAACGTCCTTTGTCTTTTAATTTCTTTAGAATTTTTATCGCCTCTTTATAACTTTGCCCAGCATAATAATATTCATTTTGTTGACTATATGCTTCTCCTTGATTGATAAAAGCATCACTTAAAACCACCGAATCTTTATACTTATGTGCTGCAGATATCACTTGTTTTGAAAAGAAAAGTGCACTGTCTATTTTCTTAACAGCTACCAAATGATTCAGAAATTGTTGAGCTTTATGAAGTTCTTCTGTTCCCTCGATATGACCTTGATACCACAAATGATTATTGATATCATCCTGTCCACGAAGCACAAATACAAAGCTCATAAAAGCTATTAAATGGGTAATATGTTTATAATAGATATTCAATATACTATTTGTATATGTCTAAAACAGACAGATATTAGCCCCTTTTGTAATTGAGATAACAAGATAGATCTTTACCTTATATCAGAAATATAAGTATTAGGCAGCTTTAGGTAATTGCACACAAAAAGTACTTCCTTTTCCCGGTATACTTTCTACCTCTATCCTGCCTCTATTAAGTTCTATTAGTTCTTTACAGATTCGGAGCCCAAGACCAGTTCCTGTTTCATTCTCCGTTCCATTAGTTGTAAAAGTATCTTCTGCAAATAGCTTATTTAAATTTTCTGGATCAATACCTACTCCCGTATCTTCAAAACAAATCTCATAAAAGTCTTCTTTTTCTCTCGCTGTCAATGCAATAGAATCTCCAGAATTACAAAATTTAATGGCATTAGCAATTAAGTTTTGCGCTACAATGCCAAACATATCCTTATCCGCAAAAATCTTAGCTGATCCTAACTGATTAATCAGTTGAATATCTTTTTTCTCTGCTTTAGGTCTAAAAAACGTGAACTTATTACTGATAACTTCAGTAATATCAAAAGTTGTTGGTTTAGGATTCAATTCTTTCATTTGCGACTTAGACCAATTCAACAGATTATTCAACAAAATAGATGTTTGGTGTGTTCTATTAGCCAATAATGGTACAATTTCTTTAAATTCTTCCGTAGAAATTACATCTTCCTTCATTAAATTTAAACTACTTTCCAAACCGTGTATTTCGTTTTTCAAATCGTGTGATATAATCGAAAACAGCTTATTTTTAACCTGATTAGACTCATTAAGTTCTTTGATATATCTTTTCCTTTCTTTTCTGGTTTTAATTATCAAGATCATAAACACTAGAATTACTGCTATTACCGCTAGACTAATAAATGTCATTAATCTATATTTAAATAATTGCTCTTTGGTTTGTTGCTCTTTTTTTTCCTTTTCGTCTTGTAATCTAAGCTGCTCTAACTGTGCTTCATATCTAGACTTTGTATTCTCTACTTTTTTGGTTGTTAGATCATTCATACGCTTATCAGAAAGTTCCTGATATTTCTTTTGCCAAGCAATCGCTCCTAGCAGATTTCCTCTTGTAGAATCTAGTTTAAAAGAATATTTGTAATTCTTAAGAATTAGAGAAGTAACATTAGATTTTATAAGGTCTTCTCTTGCTACTTTCAGATATTCCTCTGCTTTTTTGAACTCGTTTTGTTCTAAAGCTATGATTCCTAATTGTTGTTTTGCATTATGAACAATAAGCTTAAAATTAGCTTGGGTTCCGACACATTGTGTGGTATCATAGAATCTTTTCGCTTTTTCATATTCTTTACCATACATGGCTACCTTTGCCATAATGCTATAAGACTGTGCAGTATGTCTTAAATCATTTTCTGCTTTATTAATCTCTAATGCTTCTTTTAATAGTACTTTAGCTTCTTCTAATTTCCCGCCTTCGGTATGAAGTAAAGCTAAGTTATTAATCGTTAAACCAACACCTTTAAGTTTAAGTCTTCTAGCCATCTTCATGGATTTAAGATAAAACTTCTCAGCATTCGGGATATCATTTAACTCTTTATAAATAATTGCTAGGTTATTATATACTGCAGTAAGTCCAATACTATCATTTAGTTGTTCTCTCTGTAATTTAGCATCTAACAGATGATTAGCTGCCTCTTCAATATTACCTTTATTACGTTCTATGATATACCTATCATTACTTACCATGGCTAACCCATTCTTATCTTCAATTTTTTGAAAATTGAATGTTGCTTTTTCAAAGCTTTCGTTAGATTCCAGATATCTATTTAATTCATTATTCAGTACTCCTTTTAATCTATATACTAAACCTAATCCTCTGGTATATTCGATATCATTTGCAATATCAATCAATTGATTGGCTAAAGGTTCTGCTATATCAAGACGATCTTCATTAACAAATTGCTGAAGTTTAGTTACTTTATCATTGAAAGACAAAGAATCTTTTAATGTCTTAATTTCGGAAAGATCAATTCCAGTAAGTTCTTTTTGCGAAAAGCAAAAAAAACTTGTAAAACAGAAAACTAATACGGTAAAGGTTGCTTTATTCATACTATTTACTTTGGGGCTTAAATCAGATGAAATGCTACTTATTTTCAACAAAATACACAAAAAAAAGTCAAACAACAAAATAATGTAGTCTTATTCTTACATATTTTTATAGTTTTACCGTAAAAAAGAAACGATTATATAAAAAAACAGCCTTTCCTGATGAGAAAGGCTGTTTTCCAAAATCTATACTATTTTAGATTTATTACGAGTTTTCTTGAAGTGTATTGGTATTCTTTTTAGAGGTTATCCACTCATTAACCAGCTCTTCCAAAATGGTAAGTGGTACAGCACCATTCGTGAGTAAGACATCATGAAACTCTCTAATATCGAAATTATCATTTCCTAATGCTGTTCTTGCATTCTCTCTTAATTCCAGAATCTTATTCATTCCTATCTTGTATGCTGTAGCCTGACCAGGCATTACGATATGTCGTTCTACCATTTTAACGGCGTCACTCTCTGCATTCGGAGTATTATCGGTATAATATTTTATACCTTCTTCTCTTGTCCATTTCTTAGCATGTATTCCTGTATCTACAACTAATCTACAAGCTCTCCACAGTTCCATAGCTAATCTACCGAAATCTGAATATGGATCATTATACAATCCTATCTCTTTTGGTAAGAACTCATTATAAAGCCCCCAACCTTCTATGTAAGCAGTATATCCTCCAAATTTTCTAAACTTCGGAATATCCTGTAACTCCTGAGCTATTGAAATTTGCATATGATGTCCTGGAATACCTTCGTGATATGCTAGTGCTTCCATTTGATATATCGGCATAGCTTCCATATCATAAAGATTTGCATAATATGTTCCAGGTCTGGAACCATCTGGTGTCCCTCGCTGATAAAAGGCTTTTCCGGCACTTTTTTCTCTAAAAGGTTCTACAGCTTTTACAACAATATCAGCTTTTGGTTTTGTAATAAAGAGTTCATCTAATCTAGATTTCATATTATTTATTAATCCAACTGCTCTTTCCAAGTATTTAGCCTTACCTTCTTTATCATTAGAATAATAGAATTTCTCATCTTCCTTCATATACTTAAAAAAATCTTGTAAGGAACCTTCATACTTAACCTGCGTCATGATATCCTTCATTTCTTTGTGTATTCTAGCAACCTCATCTAATCCTAATTGATGAATTTCATCGGCAGTCATATTAGTGGTGGTAGTCCGTTTCAATGCATTATTATAAAACGCACTCCCCTTTGGAAATTTCCATGCTCCATCATCTACCGTAGCTCTTTGCTGTTGATCTTCTAGGAGAGCAATTAGTTTATCATATGCAGTTTTTACATCTTCTTTTAATGCTTTTTCTGCTTCAGCTATTAAAACCGTCTTATCTTCTTCTGCTATTTCTATTTTAGCTACTTTATCTTTAAAATCTGAGAGTAAGGTGCTCTCTTTATTAGATTCATCAAAGGGCATTCCGGTAATTAAATTACGACAGTCGTTTAACACTTTTGCAAAAACAAACTTTGGCGGAACAATACCATTCTTCTCTCTGATTTTAATATTCTCTATTTGTTGTGCAAATAACTCATCCATTCCCTTAAGTCGGGAAATATAGGCTTCCGCATCACTTCTACTCTCTATTTGATGCATATTGATCAGAAAAGCTGGGATTTCCGCTTGCATCCCATGCATTTGATTCACCGGATAATCATAAAACCTATATTGAAAATCATCTATAGCATTTTTTAGATCTTGTTTCATCAAACGATAACTCAAACTCGTAGATTTATTTAGAGCTGTAACATCCACCGAATCATTAAGGTATCTAAGTCTTCTTTTTGCTTTTTCAAGATCATGCACCAATTTCTTAGAAGAAACATCATCCCACTTTCCATAATCTTCTGTTTTCAATCCTAAATACGTTTGCATCATCGGAGATTCTGCTACTTCTTCCTGAAATTGTGACTCAAACCAATCATTTAGTTTTTGAGAATGTATTTCTATCTTTTGCTCATTAGAGATTTCGGATACAACCTTGTTACCTTCGTCTTTACAACTGAAAGTTATGAATAAGAAGGAACAAGACAACAAAGTGAATTTTGTTCTGTTCATTTTCCTGGGGGATATTTTGATGGTTACTAATTTACTTCAAAATAGAAAATTCTATGGAAGAATCATCATATACGGTATGAGTTTGTTTTTTAAAATCTGATGATTTCGCTTTAAATATATTAGGAACATACGTTTGAGGATTTAAGTCAATGAACGGAAACCAAGTGCTCTGTACCTGAATCTGAATTTTATGACCCTTCAAAAACGTGTGATGTATATCCTGAAGTTTTATCGAAACATCTGTTTTTTTGTTCGGAGTAAAAGCTTCTGGTTTACTAAAGCTATTTCTAAATCTTCCTCTTAGCACTTCACTTCTTACCATCATATGATAATTAGACATTTTAAGATACTTTTGAGTCTCTTCTGTGTCTTCTGCATCTGGAGGATATACATCTATAATTTTCACTACCCAATCCGCGGCAGTTCCCGTAGTTGCTACTTTTAATTTAGCTAAAATCTCTCCTGACAACGTCATATCTTCAGTAAGCACAGGTGTTTCATAAACTAATACATCAGGCCTTCTTGCCGCAAATCTCTGATCATCTGTCATATATTTTCTAGGTGTAAAAACCATTTTGATATCTTCTGTATACGGTACAGGCTTTTTAGGATCACTGATAAACTCTTGTGCTCCATTACCTTTATTTTCGGTTAAGCTATTATTATTTAGGTATAAAACTTTCTTTTCTATATTTTTTGGTGGCCAACTATCATAGGTATTCCATTCTTTTTTACCGGTATCAAAAATCTGAATCTCAGTCAAACCACTATTTTCATCACCAGCTCCTTTAAGAAAATGATTAAAGAATTTTGTCTCTATATTTTGTTGAAAGTTTAACGATATATCATCGCCGAAATATACATTTCCTATTGCTTGTCTCTTTTTATTTCGCGCCCAATCTCCATGACTCCAAGGACCAAAAACCATAATGTTATAATTGCTACTATTTTTCTCGATTTTCTCATACGTTTCAAACGGACCGTATAAGTCTTCTGCATCAAATAATCCACCAACTACCATAACTGCAGGTTTTATATCCTTAAGATGCTGAATAATGCCTCTTTTTTGCCAAAACTCATCGTAATTCGGATGTTCTTTTAATTGCGTCCAAAAAACATTATCTTCCTTATAGTATTGATCTAATGTACTCAGTGGTCCTGCATCTAAGAAGAACTGATATTGATCTTTGGTATTCAGTTCTGGGAATGTATACCAACTTTCTTTTACTGGCTCTGTCTTTTCGTAACCAAATACGGCAGTAGCTCTCCAATAACTTAACAAATAAGCACCGTTATGATGAAAATCATCAAAGAAGAAATCTCCTATACAAGCTTGTGGAGATACTGCTTTTAGCGCTGGATGCGAATCTAATAATGAATACGTAGCATAAAAACCAGGGTATGAAATTCCCCATACACCTACTTTTCCATTATTATTTTCTACATTTTTTACTAACCAATCAATAGTATCATAGGTATCACTAGCTTCATCAAATTCCTTATCCTTCTTGTTTGGAATATAAGCTCTCATATTATCATAAACACCTTCACTCATCCATCTTCCTCTTACATCCTGATAAACGATAATATTACCCTCTTTCATCAAAAATTCGTTAGGTCCAATCTTAGATCTAAATTCATTTTCTCCATAAGGTCTAGAGCTATAAGGAGTTCTTTGCATAAGAATTGGATACTTCTTACTAGTATCCTTAGGAGAATAAATAGTCGTATGAAGTTTAGTACCATCTCTCATTACGATATCTACTTCCTTCTTGGTGTAATGATTTTTAACTTGATATTCCTCTTCTTTGGTAGTTACCGTCTGTTCTGCTGTTTTTTCAACCTTCTTAGAATCATTTTGTTCGGTACAGGAAGTAATAAAAAATAAAAAACTTAAAATAAATAATAATGGTATTCTAGTTGATCGCATATGCTTGAGTTTAGTTGAAGCTGGAAGATAAAAAAATGGAATGCTGACAAACATCTATTTAAGGAGATTTTAACAATCAATATGAATATATAAACCAATGAGCCTCCAGTTATTACTGAAGGCTCATCTACTAAGAACTTACTTTATCCCCAAATACAGTGTTCTTAGTTATTCTACTGTGGTTGGATATTAATCTCTATGATATTATATCCTCCTCTTGGATCACCTGTCCAAGTTACTCCTGGCGGACTACTAATAACTCCTTTTCCGAATTGTACATCTTCTAAATCTGATACTCTTCTTACAATATTATTAGTATCATCATTTCCAGTATTTGGCCCTGATTGATTCATTACTTGATCCATTCCAAAACCTACTGGTTGATCTACTTCGGTACCAGCATCATACAAATACGTTTTAGTACTTAAATCTGTTCCAGAATATGGTGTTACTCCATCTTCTAAGAATAAAGGTAAACCAGCATTGTTATAACTTACTACCCAATCGTTTGATTTTACAAACATGGTCCCAAAACCAAATTTATAATCCTGACCTCTTGGTACTTCTATTGTAAAAGTCTGAGATCCTCCAGGCATGATCGGTCCAGATTCATTACTTAACGCTACTGGAATTCCGAAGTCCTTCATATAATTGTATGCTATTGATCTATCTCCATCTTCAGCAATTTCTTCCAAACCATTATCTACACTTGTAGCTTCTCCTTGTACAAACCAAGGATCTCTATTTGTGTTAAATGCATAGATGAAAGCCGGAGAGAAAGGTGTTAGTGATGAAGAAAGTCGTAAAGGTGTTCCTTGAGATCCAGTTTCTGTAAACCAATTATATAACGCACCTGGCATACCATCTTCTGCAATACCTTCCAGTCCAACACCTCTATCTTCTTCACCAATTGTAAATAACGGTTCTGGTTGTGCATGTAACACTACTATTCCAGGTGTGATTACAAAACCATTATCCGAACTTGGATCCATAGCAGCGTTTGGTGTATTGATAGCCGTAATCGTTAACGTAAATGTGCCTGCAGAATTACCATCTCCATTGGTATAATCCAAAATAGCAGTCATATAGATGTCACCTGTATCTCTACCATCAACTAATCTAACTAGAGGATTTGCATCCGCTGGCCCTACATTAGCTCCTGCTGGAGGAAAAGTGGCTGGATCATTATCTGCTTCAGTACCTAAATCATATAATGATAGTTGACTTGCTATATCTACACCATTTAATGCCTGACCATTAGGAAACAAGTCTATTCCATTAAGATCTGTTGGTGCTAAGAACCAATCATTACTATTACCCATCATAGTTACTGGTGTAAACTTAGTTCCTGGAACTGCTTGGAATGAAATTTGATATTGTGCTCCATTAGTGGTTAGAGGTCCTGGAGTGGATGCTCCCACGGGAGTTGTAAATGTATGTACATTCAAATAATTAATGGTATTTGTAATGGTTACAGAAAATGTTGTTGTTTCAATCACAGTTGCATTTCCTAATCCAAATGTTGGATTTACTCTTTCTTCCCAGTCACTTGCAGCATCCCCTTCTCCATCATATTCAATACTATAACTTGGTAATCTTACTTCTGGCACAAAATCTCCTGCTGTCCAAATACCGGCAGAAACGGCTACATTTTCTCTAGCACTACCTGCAGCTCCCCATTGAACGAAATCCATAATAGCATCCGCACTGGTAAAAGAATTATTAGCATATAAACCCAATCCTTCGCTATTGGTTAACTCATCCCAATTTACCACCACGAATTCTCCTGGATCTAAATTTGTATCTCCACTAGTAATAGATGCATTCTGCAATTGAAGATATTGCCCAGGTCCAAGACATAACCAGTAGGAAGAAATATCAACAGCGACTGTTCCATTATTCCATAATTCGATCAATTTATCTTCTGCATAATTTACTTCATTTATCACAATAGAACGTATAGTATTATCAGGCATCGTAAGAACATTTTCTGCGCCAAAGGTTACCGTAGATGTTTCAGCCCAATTAGAAGATCCATTTCCTTCTCCATCAAATACAATACTGTTATCTGGATTAGTCACAGTAGGTATGAAATCACCTGCTGTCCAAATACCAGCAGCAACGGCAACATTTTCTCTAGCCGTCCCACCTGCTCCATACTGCACAAAGTCTACTAGCGCATCGGCATCTGTAAACGCATTAGACGAGTATAATCCTAAACCACCTGAATTATCTGGAAGCTCGTAAGATAATACTAAATACCCTCCTGCTGGAATATTTATAGTACCACTTTCTGGTGTAAGAGCACCAATTTGTTCATAAGTTCCAGGACCAAGACATAACCAATAGTCACTCAAATCTGCTTCTTGATTTCCTTGATTAAAGATTTCTATCAAGTCTGTTCCTTGATAACGAATCTCATTAAAAACAACCTGAATGTTCTCGCCATCAGTTTCTCCGTCTGGTGGAATTACAATATCATCATCTTCACTACAAGAGATGAAAGTAAATAATCCAATAATTAAATAGATAAAATTTCTTTTCATGATATATATTTTTTTGTTCATCAATCTGAAGCAAATATATAATCACATCAAAGTGGATAACGGTGATAAAAGTCACCGCTAAACGTTAAATAAATGTTATTTAAACATCTGTATATCAAATATTTAAACAACAAAAACACCAACACCAAAACATCGCTATTTGCGATGTTTTGGTGTTGGTGTTTTAAAGAACGATTTTTAGTTTTGACAATAAATACCTTTTGTCAATTCTATATGTCGTTTATGTTGTACTAATATATTTTGAGCTTGTAGTTTCTTTGTTATTCTAGAAACTACTTCTCTTGATGTTCCTAAATCGGCAGCAATTTCTTTATGAGACATTAGAATCATATTGCAATTCTGAAACTTTGCCTTTTCGTTTAAATAATTTATCAAACGTTCTTCGATTTTATAACATACGACTTGTTTTGTAGTATGCAATAGATCTTCATAATTACGTTGAAAATCTTTTAAAATAATTTGAGTAAAAGATGGGTACTGCACAAACCATTCTTTTACTTTGTTTATTGGAATACAAAGAACGGTAGTATCTTCTTCTGTTTTTGCTGAAAAACGAACCGCCTCCTGGCTAAACAAGTGATTAAAACTTAAGATACAACAGTGGTTAGGATGTATGTAGTACAACAGAAATTCTACTTCATCTTCTTCTGCATACATCTTTATCAAACCATCTAAAATGATCGGTAAAAAATTGAGATAACTTCCTTGTCTTACGACATATTCTCCTTTTGGAATACTTTTAAAATGCCCAAAAGACATTATTTGCTCTTCGAGCTCTTTTTCTATAAAAGGGAAACACTGAGATAAGTTAATATTTTCCATAGACCTGTTAGTTACTCTTTGTTTTACAATAAAGTCGATAACTAACAGTATCCTTACAATATTCTTATAATAATTATTTATAACACTATAAAGAATCTATTTTTTTGCAAAATTTGTAATTCCCTCTTGTAACCATTTTAGGTATTCATTCTCGTCTGGGGTGTAAGCAGTTGTTGTATTTAAAAGATTCATTTCAGAATCCAGTAATACATAATAAGGTTGAGAATTATTTTGGAAGTTTAACGTTTGAAAAGTTGCCCACTTATCACCAACTGTATTGATAGATTTTATATTACCTGAAGATTTAAGAAATTTAAATCTATCTTCTTTTTTCAACTTTTCTCTATCATCAACATATAGTGAAATTAAAACATAATCATCTTTAAGAATTTTTGTAATTTCAGGATTACTCCAAACTTGCTCCTCCATCTTTCTGCAATTTACGCAAGCCCATCCTGTAAAATCAATCATGATAGGCTTACTATGCTTTTTTGCTGCTGCAACACCTTTTTCAAAATCTGTATAAGCATTTAATCCTAGAGGACCATGCGTTTCTTTTTCATAAATACTGTAAAACAATGGTGGAGGGAAACCACTGAGTAATTTTAAATTTGCATATTTAGTATTCGTAAGTCCTGGCACTAAGTATACAACAAAAGCAAAAGTTGCAACTCCAATAACGATACGAGTTAAATTTAATTTTTGGATTGGTCCATCATGACGAAAACGAATTTTTCCAAAAAGATATAAACCTAAACCTAATCCGATTACAATCCATAGTCCAATAAATATTTCTCGTTTCAAAATCCCCCAATGCTCTACCAAATCTGCATTTGATAAAAACTTAAATGCCAGAGCAAGTTCTATGAAACCTAAAACAACTTTAACCGAATTTAACCACCCCCCACTTTTTGGTAAATTATTTAACCAATTTGGAAATAATGCAAATAAAGCAAACGGTAATGCTAAAGCCAAACCAAAACCACCCATACCGAAACTTAGTTGTACCGCTCCTCCATCACTACTAAGCGAACCTCCGAGCAAAGAACCTAGAATAGGTCCAGTACAAGAAAATGAGACTAGCGCTAGTGTTAGGGCCATAAAGAATATCCCTAAAACACCCCCAACACTTGTAGCTTTACTATCCATTTTATTGCTCCAAGAAGCGGGTAATGTAATCTCAAAATATCCAAAGAAGGAAATAGCAAATACTATAAAAATTACGAAGAATATTACGTTAAGTGTAACATTGGTAGATATATTATTTAAAATTTCCGGGTCTAACGAATCTAAAAGATGAAAAGGCAAACTCAATAACAAATAGATTCCGAAGATAAAAAATCCATAAAGAATGGCATTCATCATACCTTTTTTACGATTTTTAGCTCCTTTAGTAAAAAATGAAACTGTTAAAGGAATCATTGGAAATACACATGGAGTTAGTAATGCTATTAAACCACCCAAAAAGCCAAGTACAAATATTTTTAAATAACTCTGATCCTTAACATCTTCTTTGGGAAATTTATTCCATCCTTTTATGTCCACATTAAGAGCTTTGGATTTCACCAAATCCTCAGACGAAATCACAGACGTACTAGAATCTGAAGTACTATTATTAGATAAATTCAAATTAAACTCTACAACCTCAGGTGCTAAACACCTTTCATCATCACATATACCAAAAAAAACTTCTGCTTTAACTTTTTCTAATGACAGATCTAAACGTTTTATTTTTTGGGTAAACAATACTTTATCTTCAAAGTATTTGATCTCCATTTCAAATACCTTATCATATTTCTGAATACCTTCTGGTTCAGTAGTCTCTCCTATTAGCTCGTATTTTTTTTCTTCATTATAAAAAGTAAACTCGGTAGCCGTTGGAGCGATATCATCTGTTTCTACTTCCTTTTGTGAATAGATATGCCAGCCTTTATCTAATTTGGCTTCGAACTGTAGTACATAAATATTTTTGGATTCTTGTTCTACACTGCTTTTCCACTTAATAGGTTCGAAAATTTGAGAAATGTTAGCGGAACTTGAATCTCTTTTAATTTCATTAGAGAAGTTTAATAAAAATTCCATCGTTTCAGGAGGCAAGCATTTCTCATCATCACAAGCTCCAAAGAACACCTCAGCTTTTACTGATTCTAAAGAAGGGTCTAAGCGTTTTATTTTTTGAGTAAACAATACTTTATCTTCAAAGTATTTGATCTCCATTTCAAATACCTTATCGTATTTCTGGATACCTTCTGGCTCAGTAGTTTCTCCTATCAGCTCATACTTTTTTTCTACATTATAAAAGGTAAACTCGGTAGCCGTTGGAGCAATATCATCCGTTTCTACTTCCTTCTGCGAATATATATGCCAACCTTTATCTAGTTTGGCTTCGAACTGTAAAACATAAATATCTTCCGATTCTTTAATTACATTACTCTCCCATTTTATTGGTTCAAATATTTGTGAAAATAAAGTTGTTGAAAATAATAATGCTGTAAATAGTAGTAAAATATTCCTCATCTAGGTAATTGTTACTTTTAGTAATTGTTTTGTTTCGGGGTTTATTTTAAATCTGTTATCTGCTCTATAATTAATCACCCATACAATCTCTTCTCCAGAACATAATAACCAGACTCTTTCTTTGGCCAGTAAAGATAATTTTTCGTCCTTAAAATACTTACTCAACTTCTTTTTACCTTTCATGCCTAAAGGGTAAAAATAGTCGCCTTCTTTCCATTTTCTTACAATTAAGGGATACTTTAACTTTTCTTTATCTACAAAAATAGTCTTCAAATCTGTATCGCAAAGCTCTGAAACTTCTTTTAAATGAATCATTCCAGATGGAATCATAATCCTATTTTCTTCTTCAGGAATATGATATACTCGATCCGGAACGTCTTCAATAATTGGACAAAGCAACAAATATTCTCTATTTTTCACTAAACGATGTGTTGAAGAAAAAATTTGTTTCCCCGATTGCGCATTTAACATTCGGATTATATCATCCCAAGCAGTAAAACCATATTCCTTTAATAAAAAGTACAAGTACTTTTTAGGATTATCGTATTTCTGAAGTTTATGTATGGCAATCTTAATTGTGTCTAATTCTCCATATTCAAAAACTTCTTTTCGAATACGATACATTTGACTCCTAATAAAATCCTGTGCATGCTTTAGATAATCTAATGTGTTTTCAAAATTGTTCAAAAAACTTGGATTAATAGAAATAAGTTCTGGGATTACATTATGTCTTAATTTATTCCTCAGATATTTGGTATCACTATTACTACTGTCTTCTCTCCATTCTATTTCATTTTTGGTAGCAAATTCCATGATTTGATTTCTAGAAAATGGTAAAAGTGGTCTTACGTAATTTCTATTAATTTCAGGAATACCAGTAAGTCCGTCAATTCCCGTACCTCGAGATAGGTTTATTAAAAAAGTCTCTAGATTATCATCTTTATGATGAGCAGTTAGTACATAATCATATTTATGCGAGCTCAACAAGGTTTCAAACCACTGATACCGTAGCTCTCTGGCAGCCATTTGTGTAGATAGCTTATTGTCTTGTCCATATTTTTCTGTTTCAAAGTTGGTTACAAAAAACGGAACTTGGAATTTCTCAGCTATTGTAGATACAAAATTTTCATCTTCATCGCTCTCTACTCCTCTTAAACCAAAATTGCAGTGAGCAATTCCAATTTCAAAATTATTTACATGACATAGATAAGCTAATACTATACTATCTAATCCTCCACTACAGGCAATAAGTAACTTACTTTTTTGTAGAAAAGGTAATCGATTTTTGATATGATCTTTGAATTTTTGTTTCAAGTATTTATATAGTTGTTTTTGATTTTTAGACCGAATACTTTCGAGATGAGCGTTTTACATATTTTAAAATAACAACCTGCATATTAATATCAAATATACGATTTTGAAAAGGTTCAACAACTCTTATTAAACACTTCTTTAACTACTGAAATTCAGAGTTTTAACACATTTTGACACAGCTTTTTATTATTTTTAAGGAACTCTTAAATACACAAATCATGAATAGAATTGATGAAATGCCTAAATATTATGAAGATACTCGTACGGAAGAGTTCGGTAAAAAATTATTAGCTGTAGTACCTCATCTTCATCCATACGTTAAACATCGCATATATATTGCAGAAAGCACTGGAATTTTACCAAGAAACATGTACTGCTCTAGTGGTCTTATAGACGATGCTATCGTAAAACTATATCATGATGATCAATTAGATATTGCTATGGACAAACTATCTCTGGAGTTGCAGTTATTTAGAATTGCAGATCACCTCATAGATGAATTATATCAGAAAGAAGGTTGGCACCAAAGATCTATTAGCACTAATTACTTTTTAAAAGAAGAATTAAACAAATTAGAAGAATATTATACCTCTACAGGTGATAATGAACTAATAATGACTGATGAGCTTAATGACATTTCGTATCATCAAAACCAGGAAAACAAGCAGCTATTCATTTATGACGATACAGATTCTGCAATTTTAAAGCTAATTGCATCAGAAGATTCTTCGGAGAATAAGAAGCAAAAATTACTCGGTAAATTTTATAGCTGGTTACCTCTAGAAACCTCCAAGATAATTGACCTATTCGTTTTTGGAAAACTCAATTTCGAGGAAATTGCAAGAATAAAAGATATGACTGCCAATGAGGTTAAAGAAGTCATCATTGACGTAAGGAAAAGTTTTAGAAAAAACCTTATTTAAATAGTTGTCATACCAACTCGTTATATACCTTCTAGTACTTCGCGCATTGCCTTTGCTTTTACCAAGCACTCTTCATATTCTTTATCGGGATCTGATTTTGCTGTAATGGCACCACCAACAGTATAAGAAATATATTGATTTTCTTCGTTGTACAAGATACTCCTTATCACCACATTAAAATCAAAATCATTCTCCGGTGTAAAATAACCAACTGCACCACTATACAAACCTCTTTTAGACTCTTCTAATGCTTCGATAATTTTCATTGCCGATATTTTCGGAGCGCCTGTCATACTTCCCATTGGAAAAGTGGTTCTTATCACATCAACTGCAGAAGTGGTATTATCAACTTCTGAAACTACGGTAGAAATCATTTGATGTACCTGCGGAAAAGTATAGATTTTGCAGAGTTCTTCTACTTTTACCGAACCTTTTACAGCAGTTCTGGATAGATCATTTCTTACCAAATCTACAATCATCACATTCTCAGAACGTTCTTTGGGATCATTCTGAAGCATTTGTATCAGTTCTTGATCCTGTTCCTGATCTTGTGAACGTTTTGCAGTACCTTTTATAGGCTGTGATATAATTTTATTGCCGCTTTTTCTTAAATAACGTTCTGGAGAAGCAGAAAGCAAGTATTGATGGTTTCTCTTAAAAAAAGTAGCAAATGGTGGTTTAGAAATTTGATTGAGATGATAATATGTCTCTAAAGGAGCAATACAACTATTTTCGGCAAAAAACTCCTGACAAAAATTTGCTTCATAGATATCTCCACGATGAATATGCTGAAGCATTTGTTCAATTTTCTGTCGGTATACATCTTTAGTGATTCTTAAACTAATTTTAATCTTTCCACAAGGGTTATCCTCATCAGACACTTTAATGGTAGTTGGAAATGTATCGATTAGTTTTCTATCCTCTTCTATTTCATCATCTACCATTCTTAGATACTGAACTTCTAATTCATTTCCTTTTAGTAAGAATATCTTTTTAGGTTGAAAAAAATATAAATCAGGAAATTCTAAGTTATCAGGATTCTTTGAGACTAAATTCTCTGTATCATTTTTTAAGTCATAGGATAAATAACCGAAAATCCAATCTGCTGTTTGCTCCTGATATTCTTTTAACTTATCAAAGCAGGAATAATAGTCTGTATTAATAGAGGTAAAAGCATCTATCGCTAGTATTGCATCATAACTAGAATGCTGTTGGATATAGTTATTAGAATCTAGCCATATAATTTCATCAAATTGTTGCGCCCATTGTAATAGTTTACTTTTAAACTGTGATGGATTATCTAAAGTATATGTTTTGGTAGTTCGCACTAATTATTTATCTGATGCGCAAAAGTACTTAGAACTTCTTTTAATCCCAACAAAAGTGTTTCATCCTTAATTGTCTTTTCTTCTGCGGAAAAATTAGCATGAAAAGAAGGAAAACTAAAACTTTCTATAATCTCTCCTCCGAACCTCGGAAATACACTTTTTGCATATTCTAATGCTGTTAAGCCTCCACGTTGTCCTGGAGAAGTACTCATAAGTAATATTTTTTTACCTGCTAAAAAATTGCGATCTATTCTAGATAACCAATCGATAATATTCTTAAAAAAAGCACTTAAGCTACCATTGTGTTCATTTACAGAAATGATTAGTGCGTCTGCTTCTGAGATCTCCTGCTTTATCCCTAGAGCCATCCCTGGAAAACCTTTTTCTCTTTCCTCGTCTTCACTATACATTGGTACCGGATAGTTAACCAATTTCAGTATTTTGATTTTATGTTCGGTAATTTCAGAAGAAACATATTCGATAAGTTGTTGATTAATTGAAGTACTGCTGTTGGAACCAGCAAAAGCAAGAATATTTTTCATCAATTGAGTTGTATTATGTTTGGATTCAAAAATAACTAAAATCAATAGCCTTACAAAACCCTTAAAACAAACCAATAAAACTGAATAAAAAAGATTACCTATCCTAAGTATATCAATTCTTAGAACAGGTAATCTTTAAAAAATACGATGCTTATTTATCAGTAGATTATAAAACTGCCAACATATCTGGTTGATTGGTCTCCTAGAATAATATATCTATATACTCCAGGACTTAAATTTTTAGGTCTAAAGGTGATTGTTTTAGATGCGTTCACCGGAATTTCTCGTTCTTCTTGCACTATTTTTCCTAATACATCTATTACGGATATTTTAACATTACCTGTTAACGTTTCGGGTACTCTAATTGATGTTGAAACGCGGAATGGATTCGGATAATTCATAACACCATTTGCTTCTTCTTCCATTTCATGATCTTCTACACCTAGCACTTCTGCATTGGTAAATGCTACATCACTAATATTGATATTAAATGATTCGAAATCCTTATAATTTCCCTGTACAGAGAACACTATGCTTCTTATATCTGTTATCTCAGCACCAACACCTTGGCCATTTACAAACTGAGAGAAAGTAATCGTTTGCATTCCATTCCCATCATCGGACTTGATTGTATATCGCATCCTATCATTCCAATCTACAAGATCTTTGGTTACTATAACTACTTCAATATCATTGTTAGTACTCATATCGAATTGTAATGCATCATACGATGTAACATCTAGCGTACGGTCTCCACCCAAAATATTTCTAAAAATATTCATAGTTTCTTTTACCTCTCCACTAACTGATATAGCTCTTTCTACATTATAATCTTCAGTATTGTCTGAATTATTGTTAGCTGTTTTAATATTAAATTCATTGATGTTAGCACCATCGGTATTATAATCTAATCCCCATGGACCATCAGCAAGATACAGAGCATCTGTTTTGTCATTAACCATTATTGAGAATCCTATATCAAATAAATGTCCCGTTTCTATAGTAATACGCTCCTCATAGGCTCCGGACAAGGAAACAGAAGTTGTCATTAATTCTTCATTCGATAATTCTGTTACTCGTTTATTTCCTCTAAAATCAAATGTAGATGCCTGATTCTTATTAATGATATCTAATACTAATTTTCCATCTTTATAAAATCCTTTTTGAACAAATACTTCAGGAATACTTGCAGGGATAAAGGTTTTTCCAAGTCCTTTTTCTACTTGAAGTTTATCCAATATAGAATTAGCAATATTAACAACCTGAGGAATTGAACCTCCCCAAATCTGAAAATTTAGAAAGTCTCCTTCTGGATATTGGTCAATATTCCAAAGGCTATAAAGCTCATTCTGATATTCGTCTAAGCGAACTGAAAAATGCAATGCTTGTTCTAATTCGCCAGAAGCTCTGCGTATTTTAGTATTTACCAATTCGAAATTTCGAACATTGATTGTTCTAATATCTTCCAAAGTAGAACCATTTAATCGATCACAAATAGTTTTAGAGTGATCATATACAGATCCTTCTGTAGATGTTGCTAATCCTACACCTACTCTGCTATCTTCTAAATAATAATCTATAGAAAAGACAGAAGAAGCATTCGTAATTCCTATTAAATCATCTGGTGTAGACACATAAGAACTTTCTACTCCGGTTACTCCTGCTTCTGGGAAATATTTACTTAAATCTGTACCATTTTTGGCTGTTTTATAAGAACGCCCTTTCTTAAATTTTTTCTGTAATTCTTTTTTATTATAAACCTTATTAGTTTTTGACCTAGCAAAGTTTCTTTTAGCTATTAAACTTGCTAAATCTCCATTACTTTCTAGACCGCCATCATTACCAGAAGACACTTCTCCTTCTTCTTCTAACTCTGGAATATTATTCGTTTTAATAGATGAATATTGACCCGTTGTAATACAAAACAGTAAGTCGTTAAAATCATTATCCGTTTCAGAATAATCTCTTCTTATATCTTCAAAACCTAAAATAATTACCTCTTTAGATGTATCTTTTAATAATACATTATGTGGTTGTAGGGATTCGTCGCACTCTGGATTAAACTCTGATTGAGAATACAATTGCCATAACCCCTCATTTAGCATATTAGTATTCCATGCATCCGTTAATAACACCCATCCAATACCTGTATTGGCGGAGAAAGTTCCTAAATCAACGGTATTTCCCATCTCTAATCCACCACCACTTCCAGTAGCTGATGCATTAGGTATTATTACTGTAATATCTTCTGGAGAAGGTGCTTTGGTCAATGGTGCATTGATATCATATGTATAATAACCTAAAACATTATTATTATCTGTATTTTCACTAATAAAGGTTATCGCTACACTAGTAGATTGTTGCACAATAATATCTGTATCATATCCTCCGTAGATATAATTTGGATTTCTATTAGGTACCGAATTTGCCTCTGGTAATGCATTATCTATTTTGGTCAAAATATCCGTATCAACATTAATATCGGATACTAAATAATCAGGCACTCCAAATACGCCATATGTGCCCTTATATTGATACCTTTCACCAATGCTTGCGATTGGATAACTCGCCGGGTTTTGTCCTCCATTAGAAGAATCAAAAACTGTATCGGTAATATCAAAATTATCATCTAATCCATCTTGATCGTTATCATTATTAGCCAAAATTGTGTCTGCCGTACCATCACTATTGGTATCATAGGCATCAACAGTATCTAAAATCCCGTCATTATTAGAATCTGTATCTAGAAAATCAGGTGTATCAGTATTATCTGTATTTTGATACCCTTGCGGAGTACCACCCTGATCAGGATCAAAAGCATCATCAATTCCATCTCTATCTTGATCTAATCCTGATAAACCGATAAAACTTTGACTGTTCTGACCTTCAACAAGATCAATAATTCCATCTTGATCGGAGTCAATATCATAGGGATCGTAGATTAAATCACCATCAGCATCATCTGGATAAAACACAACACCTGTTTGATCTACATCTACTATATCCGCAATACCATCCAAATCAGAATCCTGATAACTAGCATCCTGACTATTAAATTGACCATCTCCATTAGTATCATAACTTCCCAAACCAGCTTCTACAATATCGTAAATACCGTCGTTATCACTATCTAAATCCAATACATTTGGAATCCCATCCCTATCAATATCAAATGCCACCGAAACACCTCCATTACAAGTATTTCCGAAGTCTGAATCTAAATAATTAAAAATATTATCTCCATCATCATCCCCATAAGGATCAATCCCTCCTCCTTCTACTACATCAGGAATACCATCTCCGTCAGTATCTTTATCAAAAGGATCTAGCACCTCATCTCCATCAGCATCGATCGGTGAAACACCAGCTGCACATTTAAACCCATCATTCTGATTGGTTACATCTGTATTATTAAGCAATGTTGCATATGGAGAAGCTCCTTCGTAGTCATTTACTAAATGCAACCCACCTTTATTACTAGACACATATAATCTATTACTTGTATCTGTATAACATGCTCCAAAAGTATGATTAGGCAAATCAGTCACTGTTTTAGAACTAAATACTGGAGTCGAAGAAGATAAATCCCATTTATAGACATCTCCTTTACTACCACCATATAGATTCCCATTAATAAATACAATATCTGCACATGTATTTGGTGATGCTTGATTAGCTACTACGATCTCAAAAGTAGGTGCGCTAGAACCGTCATAGGTGTGAAGATTAATAATTTTATGGAAGCTCTGTCTTCCCAGATTATTCTGAAATACCCAAAGATTACCTTGATCATCCACATCTGCCGCATAGCCTCCACCAAATTCTACTCCTCCATTAGGGGCTACTGCTCCTAGATCAACAACCTGATCCATTCCAATTCTTAATAAATGTCGGTCGCTACTTCGTATTGCGTATAAAAAATCATCTACAACATTATATCCTCCAGCATTATAACTGGGTGTTGTATGTAAAGGGTCCGAATAGGTTCCTGTTACGGGATCATAGGATCTAAGAGATCCTGAAATTACTTGATAAAACTTTGCCTCGTTACAATCAAAAGGTTGTTGCCCGTAGGTAAAATTCATCAAAACACATGTTACTATAGATAGTATTATTTTTTTCATCGAATCGGGGATTGATATGCTTTATACTCCTCATGCTTATTTATCATAAGATAAGGAGTATAGATGCTTGAATTTGTTTGGTTATTTTGTTTTAAGTAGTTTCTGAAAGGGCTATAAACGAACCCTCTATTTTATAAGGAAATAAAGTAGTTATTTAGCCATAGACATTTGATTTTGTGTTATATATACTGGTTCTGCAACAGTAGTTTTCTTTCTTTTCTTAAAGCTGAAATAATTAGCCCAAATGAATAATAAATTAAGAGGAATAAGGATCGAATCTCTAAAAGTTATTTTGGATCCTTCAACTTCTACCCAATTATCTAGTGGTTCCTCGCTAATAGTGTTCATCAGATCCTTTACACCAACTTGTTTCTTTAATCTTAAAAAGATCTCGATATCAAACAACCACTTACTAATAAACTTCTTGTTGTAGATATTTGCTATAATCTCTTTCTTGAAAACTTTGGCGCCACATTGGGTATCTTTAATAGGTAATTGAAGAATAAACTGTATGAAAAAACCCACAAAACTAGATAATAAGCTTCTAACCATACTCCTTTGGATTCCATCAGAATCACCTCCTTTTCTAGAACCAAAAACCATGGTTAAGTTTTGTTGACTATTTAGTTTTTTCGTTAGATTATCAAGTTCTTCTAGAGAAGTAGATAAATCAGCATCTAAGAATGCTACGTTATCAATAAAAGGAAGAGAATTAAGGAAATTAGCACCTGTTTGTACTGCGGTAGCTTTTCCTTGATTTTGTTCTAAATCAATTACATAGATTTTCTCTTTGTTCGTTTCTTTAAGTTGATGAAGCATATATGAAGTGTTGTCAGTGCTTCCATCATTTACAAAACATAAGTAATAATTTTCATTGTTTTTTAAAAAGTTGCAAAATTTCTCTTTTTCTAGCCTATAGTACTCATTATAAGCAGGGATAATAATTCCAGTTTTAATCATCGTATTTTTATAATTTAAAACTCTATAAGTATTTTATTAATAAAAACTTATAAAGTAAAAGAGAACGGTTGTTGTTTAAAATTGATATAAATGTTCTCTATTTAGTTCATACTTTCTTCTGGGGCTTCCTGAAGATTAAATTACTTTTCTGCTAGTATTGAGCTCTGATTACCAGCACATTGTAAAAGTACTTCAAACACGAATTAGTTGAATACGGCAAAACCGCAATTAAATTACGTTCTGTTAAAAAATTGTGCGTTTTATCCGATTTTTATGCTTTTAATACATTTTTTAACTCACTTTAACACAAAAGAAGAAGTATTGTACTACACATTAAACGAAATTTACTAGTAATAAATTTGTAATTTTAACAAAATTTAGGGGAAAAAACCCTTTTTTATTATCGAATGATTGAGGGAAAAATCCACTTTTTAATCATTTTAACCCAAAAATGCGTTTTTCATGGAACTAATCGTTCCAAAAATGATCATTTATATTACTCGAAAAACTTTAAATTTTATAAAACATGTCATTTATATACATTCTTATTTGAAAACGTATTGTAGTAACAGAAAACAGCTAACTTATTTATTGGAAGCAAAATAGAAAGTTCTTAAGCTAGTTATCTTCTTAATTTTGAATTAGAAATAAGTATCCTACACGATAGAATAAAAAAATCCAATCACTGTATTAGTGATTGGATTTTGTCGGGGTGGCAGGATTCGAACCTGCGACCTCCGCGTCCCAAACGCGGCGCGATAACCGGGCTACGCTACACCCCGATAAGGTTATCCTTTTTGCGGGTGCAAATATAAATAAACTCTTTTATTAAAACCTACTATTTTTTGATATTTTATTTCAGAACTCTTTTTAATTGCAATGATAAAAGATATCCTAGTTTATTATAACACTCTCTTATTCTTTCTATATCACCAAATTCTCCATAAGCATAATTCCCTATAACCTTTGGCGCCTGAGTAGCGTACACTTCAGAATCCGATTCTGACGTCTTCACAAATCTCAATGTTGTTTCTAATTTACCTTCTTCTCTTCCTACACTAGCGGATCCACCATAACCCGTATATATCCAATCTGCTTCTATGATTAACGTATAATTCGTTTCTTGATCATTCGTAACAAATTCCAAATCACTATACGTTTTTAATCTCTCATGTAACCCTGCTAGAAAAGCATCTCTCCAAGTTTCTTTTTTGGCCGTTTGATATGTTTGGTACCACTTATCACCATTACCATTATCTTTTCGATCATATTTCTTTTTCATATTCTCTATAAACTCCTTCTCAGGATGAAGGCTGTAAATAATAAGATCTTCTGGAAATGTAAGTTTTACAGCTACCTTAGTTTCATTTTTTAGAAACGCTAACTTCTTTTTATCAATCTTAATTCGTTGAGCGAACGAAACACTACTCACAGCTATTAACAATAAGAAAATAGTTTTTTTAAACATCCAATAATTTTTTTTATGATTTTCCATTTTTTATCCCGCTGCAATTATAAGTTATTTTTAAGAAGTCCTCCATAATTTGTTTCCGATATTTGATCAAAAATTGATCCTTTGAAAAAAACACTCGTTCTTCTCATCTTTTGCTGCATTAACTCTTTACATTCTCAATCTAACATCTCTGGTATCATTAGAGATGAAACGTCATTAACACCTATTAATAATGTAACTATACTAGTTCTTAAAACTGGAAAGCAATACTTTTCTGATGAAAAAGGAAAATTTGATATACTTAGTAATGGAACCTTAGAATTTTCTCATCCTGGATATGAATCCAAACAGATAACTATTTCTGAAAATGGGACTATCGTAATTTCCTTAGCTCCAAAAGTCAACAAACTCCAAGAGGTTTTGATAAATAGTTTATCAATTCCATTACAACAAAAAAATGCAATAGAAGCCATAAGCATTATAAATAAACAACAAATTAATAGAGGTAATAATCTTGAACTACATCCCATTCTTAATAAAGTGCCCGGTGTATTTATGCAGCACGGAACTTTAAATACAAATAGAATAACGATAAGAGGTATTGGTGCTAGAAATCTTTTCGGTACTGCTAATATTAGAACGTATTTTGGCGACATCCCATTAACAGATGGTAATGGAGAGTCAGCGATTGAAGATTTAGAGTTAGGAGCAATTTCAAGAATTGATATACATAAAGGTCCTTCTTCCAGTAGTTATGGTGTTGGATTAGGAGGTACCATCTTACTGCATCCAGATTTTTCATTAAATACTCCAGTAGAATCCTCCATTTCTAGTACTATTGGCAGTTATGGTTTACAAAGAAACGTTGCCACTGTAAAAGTTGGTGGAAAGGTATCCAACTTGAATGTTATTTATAGTAACAATAGATCCGATGGTTATCGTGCAAACAATACGTATCATAGAAATACACTTACTGTTACCTCTTCATTAGAAGCTGGAAAAAAGAATCATCTTTCTCTCATAGCGAGTTATATAGATTTAAAAGCTGGAATTCCAAGTTCTTTAGATGAAGAAACATTTCTCACTAATCCTAGACAAGCAGCTTTTACTTGGGGCAGATCTCAAGCTTTCGAAGATGTTGCTTATGGAATCTTAGGTATTAACTGGACGCATGACTATCATACTTCTTTTTCGCATCACACCAGTGTATTTTCTTCTTTTAGAAATAATTTCGAACCAAGGCCTTTTAATATTCTAAAAGAAAAATCAAATACATTTGGGATACGAACTCGTATTGTTGGTGATTCAAAAATCATTAGAAAAAATTTCAACTGGACTATTGGAGGTGAACTATTCTTTGACAATTACAATAGTAAAACCTTTGAAAACCTATATGAAGACTTCCCTATTGGAACCGGAAGTGTATTAGGCGAACGACTCTCTGATCTAGATGAAAAAAGAAATTATTACAATCTTTTCCTAGAATCTAATTTGGAGTTCACTCCCAAACTGACCTTTAATTTAGGGGTTCATTTAAATCAAACGTTTTTTGAAATTAAAGATTTGTTTACTAACAATGAGGATAGTTCTGGAGATTTTGATTTCGATCCTATTTTATCTCCGAAAATAGGTGCTAATTATGAGCTAACTAATAGCGTTATCATTTTTGGAAATATTGCACACGGTTTTTCTACACCCACCAGCGCAGAAACCTTACTGCCCGATGGAGAATTTAATGCAAATATAAAACCTGAGATAGGCTGGAATTATGAAATAGGAACCCGATACCAATTATTTGACAATAAACTATATGGTACTTTTTCTATCTATTCATTACGAGTAAGAGACTTATTGGTTTCTCGCAGAACGGAAGAAGATAATTTCTTCGCCATTAATGCTGGTAAAACAACGCATAATGGTATAGAAGGATCAATAAATTATCAACTATACCAATCTAAACAAAAGCAGTTGCTTCTTTCCTTCAATGGTACTATCAATGATTTCCAGTTTGATGAATTTATAGATCTCGATAATGATTTCTCTGGAAATGATCTAACAGGAGTGCCTTCGCATGTAGTGAATATTGGATTAGATTATGTCACAAAAAAAGGCATCTATGGTAATCTTAATTTCCAACAAGTTGGACAGATACCTGCTAATGATGCTAATACCGTTTACAGTGATGGCTATGAATTACTACATGGTAAAATAGGATATCAAAATCAGATTGGATCACACATTTTTTATGATATTTTTTTAGGAGCTAATAATATATTGGATAATAATTACACATCGCAATTACAAATTAATGCCCGTGGATTTGGCGGCAATGCCCCTAGATATTTCTACCCAGGATTACCGTTTAATATATACGGTGGCATTAACATAAAATATAGATTATAAATAAAAAATATTTGTACTTTTCTATCGTAAACACAAGACATTATGATGAGAAACTTTTTAATACTTAAAACCGTTATTCTATCCACTCTTCTCTCTTGTGCTCAAGAAAAGAAAAATGATATTACAATTGATCCTGACCCAAATAATTATACTACAGAAATCATTGTTCCTGATTTAGAAATTCCTTGGGGCATGGCCTGGCTTCCTGATGGTAGTATGCTTATAACCGAAAAAAAAGGAGAACTGATTCATTATAAAGATGGGATTAAAAAAACTATTGGCAATGTTCCCGAAGTATATAATCGAAATCAAGGTGGATTACTAGATATAGAGTTACATCCAGAGTATAGCAAAAATGGTTGGTTATATATTACATATTCTTCTAAAGAAGGTTCTGAAAAAGGTGGAAACACAGCTTTGATAAGAGCTAAACTGCAAAATGATCAACTAGCATCTATAGAAACTTTATATAAAGGTGCTCCTAATACCACTCGTGGTCACCATTTTGGATCCAGAATAGAATTTGACGATGATGGATATGTATACTTTAGTATTGGAGATCGTGGTAATAGGGACGAGAATCCTCAAGACATTACTAGAGATGGTGGAAAAATATATAGATTACAAGATAATGGAAGCATCCCAAATGATAACCCTTTTGTAAACGACGAAACATCAAAAAAGGCTATATTTTCTTTTGGACACAGAAATCCACAAGGAATGGCAATTCATCCCACCACCGGAAAAATTTGGGTTCATGAACATGGTCCTAGAGGAGGTGATGAAATTAACATCATAGAAAAAGGTTTAAATTACGGATGGCCAGTAATTACCTATGGAATTAATTATAGTGGAACTTCTATAACAGATATTACGAGTAAAGAAGGTATGGAACAACCTGTATACTATTGGGTTCCTTCTATCGCACCAAGTGGAATGGACTTTGTTACTAGTGACATATATCCCAATTGGAAAAATGGTCTATTAGTTGGATCTCTTAAATTTCAATATCTAGAATTGGTAGAGCTAGATAAAAACAAAGTAATTGGCAGAAAAAAATTACTTGATGGTATAGGTCGTGTACGTAATGTACGTCAAGGCCCTGATGGATACATTTATGTAGCAGTTGAGAATAAAGGAATTATAAAAATAGTTCCTAAGTAATATCTGATATTTTTTTACATGAAAAAACGAATCAAACAAATAATAATTTTAGAAATAGTTTCACTCATCTGTTGTATTTCGGTACTAGCAAAACAGCATAATAATACTGTAAAATATACTGTAATTCCGGATTCTCAGGAAACTGATCTTTCGAAGAGTATCAAACGAGGTGAAGAAATATATACTGATTTTTGTATGCAATGTCATTTACCAGATGGAAAAGGTACTCCAAAAGTTTTTCCACCACTAGCAGGCTCGGATTGGTTAACAAATAAAAGAGAAAAAAGTATCCATTCTATAAAATATGGTCTGAACGGACCTATAACTGTAAATGGCGAAACATACAATAGCGCTATGACATCTTTAGGATTGGAAGATGAAGAAATTGCGGATGTTATGAACTATATTATGAATAGCTGGGGAAACAAACAAAGTAAGATGGTTACCGTAGAAGAAGTAAAGGCTGTACAACGATAAAAAAATACTATTTATTTTTAAACTTCCATTTTTCAACAAAGGATAACAATATTCCTAAAGTTTACGTTACTATCTTTGTAAACCATAAAAACTTACTTCTAAGTTTTTATGAGCAAAATGGTAAAATAAGAATAGATGAAATCTTCTTTATTTTTTGTATTACTTTTTATAAGCATTAGTGCTTACAATCAAGATATAGAAGATCTTTCTCCTAATCGATATAGATTTAAGTACAAGTCTAAAGTTTTTAAGGGAACACGACTACAGATAACCGAACAACTTCGAACTATTAAAAATGGACCTAAGTTTTCTGGCATACCCGAAGAAATACAAACTGGAATTAATGAGCTTTTCAAGGACGCTAAAAGTCAAGCTTTTCCTAGGGTTTATAAAAGAAAAGCCATTGTATTCCTAGATGCCCTTTACGATTATGAAGAGTTCGTTATTATGTATAACGGAGCACTTTATGATGTAGTTGAGAAACTAAAAAGGGATATGAAAAGGATTGATTTCAAACTCGAAAGACAATTCATAAAAGCAAAGACTTCAGTAGATCGGATAAAAAAAACAGACTCCACCAATATAAAAGAAATAGAATTTTTAAGCAGTGAACGACAGAAAAGTTTGATTAGATTAGCGAGTCACAGATGGATGAAAAAAAAGTTCGATACTTATAAAGGAATTAATGTTGTTGAAAATCCAGATGAATTAATTACTGAATTCAAAAAAGCGCAAGCCGGATATGTATTCTCTATTTATAAAAAGAAGAGTGTGGATCAAATCAAACGATATCTGGAAAATGAAATTATCGATTTCTATTACAAAAAAGCTATCGTAGAAATCAATCCAGAAAAATTAGATCTTCAATATATCAATAAATACAACTAAAAGATTCCTTCACAAACAAATTAGACGTTTTTGTAAATTTTTGTTCATGCAAATCCTATATATCGGTCAAAATATTAATCAAAATGTTCTATTTTGCGATCACAAATGCCTACAACCCCTTCAACATATAAAGTAATTGGACTCATGTCTGGCACATCTTTAGATGGTTTAGATATTGCTTATTGTCACTTTACAAAAAACACAAAAGGATGGTCTTTTTCCATAGAAAAATCATCTGATGTTTCCTATTCTCCGGAACTCAAACAAAAACTCAAGAATTCTATCAACTTAAATCCTGTTGAGCTTTTTGCTTTTCATAATGAATATGGTGCATGGTTAGGTAAACAAGTAAAGATATTTACTGAGCGTTATGATCTAGATCCAGATTTTATTGCTAGCCATGGACACACGGTTTTTCATCAGCCAGAAATTGGAATTACTTATCAAATTGGTTCTGGGCAACATATTGCCAATGCAAGTGGGCAAAAAGTAATTTGTGATTTCAGGACAAATGACGTAGCACTCGGTGGCCAAGGAGCTCCTTTAGTACCAATCGGAGATTTATTATTATTTCATGAATATGATTTCTGTTTAAATCTTGGAGGAATTGCCAATATTTCTTTTGAATTACACCAGAAAAGAATCGCATATGATATTTCTCCAGCGAATATGTTATTAAATTATATTTGTGGAACCATTCAACTAGAGTATGATGATAAAGGAAATCTATCCAGAAACGGATCTTTAAACGAAGAATTACTGAAATCTCTAAACGAACTAGACTACTATAAAAGGTCGTATCCTAAATCTCTTGGTTTTGAATGGTTTCAAGAAAAGATGCTTCCCATCATTAAAAACACTCAGGACGCCACCGAAAATTTACTACATACTTCGATACACCATATAGCCGAACAAATTGCTAATGCTGTCAAACAAACCAATAAACAAGGTTCAACACTTCTGATTACGGGTGGAGGTGCTAAAAATGATTTTTTAATAGAAACTTTAGAAAACAAAACTCATAGCTTTTGTAAAGTAATTACTCCTACCAAAGCTATTATTGATTTTAAAGAAGCCTTAATATTTGCATTTATGGGAGTATTACGAGAACGAAATGAGGCAAATTGCTTAAGTTCGGTAACAGGTGCAAAAACAAATTCATCTTCTGGAGTAATCTACCATCCGTCATAAAACGAAATTCAGGTTTCGGATAAATCCCGAAAAAACTCTACAAGTTAAACGTATAATAACTCAATAACTATTTCTAAATTTGCAAAAAAATATTGGGAATGTTAATTATTGGTATTGCAGGAGGAACTGGTTGTGGTAAAACAACCGTGGTAAAACAAATTGTCAACGAACTACCTGAAAACGAAGTCTGTGTAATCTCTCAAGATTCTTATTATAAGGATACTAGTCACCTTAGATACGAAGAAAGAACTAAGATAAACTTTGATCATCCGCAATCTATAGACTTCGATTTATTAGGAGAACATCTTACAGCTTTAAGAAAAGGAGAAACGATAGAACAACCCGTATATTCCTTTGTAGAACATAATAGAACCAAAGACACGGTTCTTACAAAACCTAGTAAAGTAATCATCGTAGAAGGGATTTTAATTCTTACCAATCCAAAAATTCGCGAGATGTTTGATATTAAAATATATGTTCAAACTGATAGTGATGAACGATTGATAAGACGTTTAAAAAGAGATATTGCAGAAAGAGGTCGTGATATGGAAGAAGTTCTAGACAGGTATCAAAACACCTTAAAACCTATGCACCAACAATTTATTGATCCTACTAAAGAATTTGCGGATCTAATTATACCAAATAATAATTATAATAACGTTGCTATAGATATTGTAAGAACAATAGTAAAAGAACGCTTGAATTAACTTTTGTACCTTTATAACCAATTAATGATTTAATCCAAATTGAAGCTAAAGCAATATTTCGAAAAGCTTAGGAATACTCCTGCATTGATACCTGTATTTGCCATATTTTTTAATAAATATGTGTTGATTGTTTTGGTATTTGTGATTTGGATATTGTTTTTGGATACCAATTCATGGTTAATCCATCGCGAATTAGATCAAGAAATCAAGGAGTTAAAAGAAAATAAAGAATATTACAAAAAGGAAATTGTCAAAGATCAAAAGGATATAAAAATTCTGAAAGATAGTACCGAACTTGAAAAATTCGCAAGAGAAGAGTACTTCATGAAGAAAGACAATGAAGAAATTTACATTATTGAATACGAAGACAGTATCCCTAAAAAAAAGAAAGATGACTAAAACTTTGTTTGAACAATTTGATAAAGTTTCTACAAAAGAATGGAAACAAAAAATTCAGTTCGATCTTAAAGGAGCAGACTATAATGAGGCACTGATTTATAAATCATATGAAGGAATTGATGTTAAACCTTTCTACAATAAAGAAGATATCAGTAACATTTCAATCGATAATTTAAATCCATCTACTTGGAAAAATTCTCTAAAAATTGAGGTCAAAGATGCTACAGATGGAAATGACAGTGCTCATGAAGCTATAAAAAAAGGTGCGGAAACCATTTATTTTAATATTCTTTCAGAAAAAATAGATCCTCAAATATTATTATCAAATATTAAGTCTGATATCACTATTTACATCGAAACCACTTTTTTATCTGTTGAATACATAGAAAAATTCAATGCGATTGTTAGCAAATCAGCCCTTGATGTTTTTGTTCTTACTGATATTATCGGAAACTTAAGCAAAACAGGGAACTGGTATACAAGCCTAAAAGAGGATCATGATGTATTAGAAAAAGTTTTAGAAAAAGGAACTTCATTAAAAAGTTGTATCAGTGTTCATTTAAGTATGTTTCAAAATGCTGGAGCTACAATGATTCAACAGTTAGCTTATGGATTAGCACATGTAAATGAATACTTAAATTATTTTCAAGATAAAAGCCATAACCCTTTTAAAAACACACCTGTTATTTTTAAAGTGGCCGTTGGTGGAAATTACTTTTTCGAAATAGCAAAAATACAGGCTTTAAGAGTTTTATGGGATTCTTTAGCAGGAGAATATAATATGTTAAAAAAATGTTATATATTCGCACATCCTTCACACAGAAATAAAACAATTTTAGATTATAATGTTAATATGCTTCGTACTACAACAGAGTGCATGAGCGCTGTTTTAGGTGGAGCAGATGTCATACACAATGTAAGATATGATGAAATCTATAATCTAGAAAATGATTTTGGTACAAGAATTGCACTAAATCAATTATTGATTTTGAAAAGCGAAAGTTATTTTGATATCGTAAATAATCCTTCATCAGGATCGTATTATATCGAAAGTTTAACAAATCAATTAGCCGAAAAAGCACTTGCTTTATTTAAGAATATAGAAGAAGGTGGAGGTTATTTGAGTCAACTAAAAACTGGAACTATTCAGAAGAAGATAAAAGAAAGTGCAGATAAAGAACAGGAGCTTTTTGATAAAGAGGAAATTATTTTAACTGGAGCGAATACATTTAAAAATCCAGATGAAATCATACCTCCTTTACAAAAACAAGTGTTCCAAGAAAAAAACGTAAGAAAAACATTAATAAACCCAATTATTAGCAGGCGATTGTGTGAAAAAATTGAGAAAAACCTAATATAACGCTAATAATTAAGAATTTATTGTTAACTTTCGTGTATATTAACATTTAAGCAGTAAACAATTAACAAAACTAAATCTTAATCGATGCCCCAAATGATTAGATCTAGAATCGCTATAATAGCATTTTTATTTTTTACAGTTATAAGTCACGCTCAAAGTGGTATCAATTGTTTAACTGTTGATTCCAGTGGTTTGTACAGCAAGGCTTTCAATTCTTTTGAAAAAGATTTATTTGAGCATTACAACTTCGGTAATGATTCCATCAAAACGTATCGAACATTTTTAGCAGAAGTAGCTAGTCTTTCTTTAGATCTTAGAAAACTACCATCTGATAACTCAATACAATTAGCTCGTACATTTAAAAAGAAATCAAGTGACCCTAATTCTATTTGGGTAAAACTAAGCGAATACGAAAATCAGGAAGCTACAAAAAAAACGTCTCCAAGCACAACTCCAAATCAAGGCGAAGAAGAAATTTTAATCTTTAATTATAGAGGAGGATTGATCCAATGCCTAAAAAACAATAGTAATAGTGATGACTTTCAAAACATCATAAGCACCCTAGAGCAAGATGGAAATGTGAGTACTTCACTTATTGCACAACGAATTTATTATATCCCAGATGATCGGTTCAAAGCTGATGAAATAAAGAAATTCATTGCTTTTGATATTTACTATTCCATACTCATGGTAATCGAAAAAGCATTCGGTTAATTTTTTTGATAAATTTCTTTATAAACCATCAATTAATTTCGCATTTTTCAAAATAGATCATTAATAAAACCGTAATTTTACATTTTTATTAATGGTTATTCTTTAATAAAAAGAAAAGTATATTTTCTCAAATGTATCTTGTTGATTTCTATTTTACGTAGTATTATTAGATGTATTACTTTACTGGCGAGCTATATGAATGATCAAATCAATCACTCTTTTGGAAGAACATTTTGATGAATATATCGAAAAAATGAAATTTTAAAATGGCAAGGAAGAATATTCAAAACATTATAATAAATAAAGAACCTTCTCAACAGAATTCTAAAATTAACAATCCCTCTTTCACCACAGCTGAGGGAATTTCAATAAAACCTACGTATCGCAAAGAAGATATTGAAGAGCTAACTCATCTCGATTTTGCAGCAGGAATTCCTCCATATTTACGCGGTCCATATTCTACTATGTATGTAAGAAGACCATGGACAATACGCCAGTATGCTGGGTTTTCTACTGCCGAGGAAAGTAATGCATTCTATAGAAGAAACTTAGCCGCAGGACAAAAAGGACTATCTGTTGCTTTTGATCTAGCCACACATCGTGGTTATGACAGTGATCATGAAAGAGTGTTTGGTGATGTAGGAATGGCAGGAGTAGCCATTGATACGGTAGAGGACATGAAAGTACTTTTTGATCAAATCCCGTTGGATAAAATGTCTGTGTCCATGACTATGAATGGCGCTGTACTTCCTATTATGGCTTTCTACATTGTTGCCGCAGAAGAACAAGGAGTTGATCAAAAGTTATTATCCGGAACTATTCAAAATGATATTTTAAAGGAGTTTATGGTTCGAAACACCTATATATATCCTCCTACACCATCGATGAGAATCATAAGTGATATTTTTAAATATTGCTCTAAAAACATGCCTAAATTTAATCCAATAAGTATTTCTGGATATCATATGCAAGAAGCAGGAGCTACTTGTGATATTGAACTTGCCTATACCCTAGCTGATGGATTGGAATACGTTCGAAAAGGAATTGAAGCCGGACTAGATGTAGACTCTTTTGCTCCTAGATTATCCTTCTTTTGGGCAATCGGAATGAACCATTTCATGGAAATTGCAAAAATGCGTGCCGCTCGCATGCTTTGGGCTAAATTAATCAAACAGTTTACCCCAAAAAATCCAAAATCTTTAATGCTAAGAACACACTGTCAAACAAGTGGTTGGAGTCTTACAGCACAAGATCCTTTTAATAACGTTGCCAGGACCTGTATAGAAGCAAGTGCTGCTGCTTTTGGTGGTACACAGAGCCTTCATACAAATGCATTAGATGAAGCTATAGCGCTACCTACAGATTTCTCCGCTAGAATTGCTAGAAACACACAAATATATCTACAAAAAGAAACGCAAATAAACAGAACTGTAGATCCATGGGCAGGAAGTTATTACGTAGAATCTTTGACCAATGAGATTGCAGAAAAAGCTTGGAAACTCATTGAAGAAGTAGAAGAACTTGGAGGAATGACTAAAGCCATAGAAGCAGGAATTCCTAAAATGCGTATCGAAGAAGCTGCGGCGCGCAAACAAGCCAAAATAGATAGTCAGCAAGATGTAATTGTTGGAGTAAACAAATACCAACTGGAAGAAGAAGAACATATTGCTACACTGAAAGTTGACAATAATGCGGTAAGAAACCAGCAAATAGCAGGTCTAAACAAGGTAAAAGAATCAAGAGACGAAAAAGCTGTACAAGAAGCACTACATCAACTAGCGCTTGCTGCCAAAGATGATAAGCAAAATTTATTGCAATTAGCTGTAAATGCAGCTAGACTGAGAGCCACTTTGGGAGAAATTAGTGACGCATTAGAAAAAGAATTTGGAAGATATAAAGCCGAAATAAAATCGTTTACAGGAGTGTATGCTAAGGAAATAAAAAATGATGAGTCTTTTAATAAAGCAAGACAACTTGCTAATCAATTCTCTGAATTAGAAGGAAGAAGACCCAGAATTATGATTGCAAAAATGGGGCAAGATGGCCATGATCGTGGTGCTAAAGTGGTAGCAACTAGTTATGCAGATGTTGGTTTTGATGTAGATATAGGCCCCTTATTCCAAACTCCTGCTGAAGCTGCTAAACAAGCTGTGGAAAATGATGTGCATATTGTTGGGGTTTCTTCTTTAGCTGGTGGACATAAAACATTAGTTCCACAAATTATTGAAGAATTGAAAAACCATGGTAGAGAAGATATAATGGTAATAGTTGGAGGAGTAATTCCGCCAGATGATTACGATTTCTTATTTCAAGAAGGAGCCGTAGCTATTTTTGGACCAGGAACCAAAATTAGTGATGCAGCAATTACAATTCTCGATATACTAATTTCTACTTTCGAGTAATTTTATTAAAAAAATCAAATAGAGACTACTGTAATTAATAATCTAATTTTAATGGACTAAACGTGTTTTTGGAAATTAAAAATATGGTATACTATGCCATATTAACATGAAGTTTTACGGAGTAAAATAGGGTTAAAAACTATTTTAAAAATAATTATTTATTTACTAAATAAAATAGTTCAAAGTTCGTTCTATAAACAAAGTTTATCGAATTATTCCCCATTTTATTGATAAGATGAAAAAGAAACTTAACCTTTTCATAAGAAGAGTATCTGTTATTATTAATGATGAAAACAGGAAAAGCATTTATCGCATCCTAAAAGAGTCATTACATTTCTGGGTTGTTAAGAAAGAAATACCTTATTTCTATTTTGGAAAATTTTTATATCGAAAAGATGTTTCAAACTATAAAGATTATTTGAGTAGTAAAGAAGTAGATAAAATAACATTATCCAAAAAACTTCATCGGATTCAATTTTCTAAACTCTTAAGAAACAAGCTTTCTTTTGCTTTATTTATGGAGGAAAACAATTTCCCTGTTCCTCAGTTGGTGAGCTATAATCATAAGAATGAATTTTACCTTAATTCACAACCAAATCAAATTGATTCAAAAGATAAACTAATTCAATTTTTTGAGTCTCAATTCAACCAAAATGAAATCAACGGATTATTTCTGAAATCTAACACAGGAATGGGAGGAAAAGGATGCTTTCTTATTAATAGAAGTAACCTCCACAATCAGGTAACAAAATACTATGAGGAAATAGTTAATGATAACTTCGTTCACCAAAAAATAATCGTACAACATCCTAAAATCAATATGATATATCAGCATAGTATTAATACTATTCGTTTCACGACTTATATTGACAAAAATGGAGAAAAACATATCCTATCTGCTTTTATGAGATTTGGAAGTGGAGGCAGTTTTATAGATAACAGTAGTGCAGGTGGAATATGTGTTTCTGTAGATCTAAAAGAAGGAAAACTAAAAGGAAAAAGCCATCAACTGATGAAACATGGAGGAAAGCAGTTAATCAAACATCCTGACTCCAATATCATATTCAATGATTTTCAAATCCCCTATTTTGAAGAATCGAAAGAGTTAGTATTAAGAGCGATTACACTCATCCCTGATCGTATCATTGGTTGGGATATTGCGATAGGAAAAAAAGGACCTATCTTAGTAGAAGGAAATGATAACAATTCTTTAATAACACCAGACATTATCTACGGAGGGTATCTGAAAAATCCAATATTCAAAGAAATTTTAGAAGAAGCTTAATATTATTTTCTTAAAAAATCTCCTGCCCCATTCTAACTGCCCAATATTATTATGTTAAACAACCTACGTAACTTTTTATTCTGGACCATTGACACGCTAACTGGAAGTAAAAAAAAGTCAAATTTTCAGGATATACAATCTTTACTAGAAAATGTTAATTCTAAAACATCTACTAAAAGAAAAAAAGAATATTTAGATGCTATCCTGCAACATGCTATCAATACTGTACCTTATTACAAAAATATGAAACCGCAGATCACAGAATTTCCTGTGATAAACAAAAATATCTTTAGAGAAAATTTCAAAGCATTCCAATCCGAATCTTTTCAAAATGAGAAAAAGAGAACCGTTTCTACAAGTGGTTCTACCGGAACTCCTTTTACTGTTCACCAGGACATATCAAAAACCATCCGTAACACTTCGGATAATCTATACTTTTGGGAGAAAGCTGGATACAATATTGGAGACAAATTATTCTTTTTTAGATTATGGAATGCTTTCGAAAAGAAAAAATCCTTTATCAACTTTGCGCAAAACATTGTACCTATTGATGTTTTTGATCTTACACCTTCTTTTATGGAAAATCTTTTAAAAAACATACAAAAAGGAAAAGGTAATATATGCTTGTTGGGATATGTATCTGCTTTTGAAAAGATATGTAAACATTTGGATAGCACAAATCCAAACTTTCGTTCTAATGCTGTAAAATCTATCATTACGATATCAGAAAAACTCAACGAATACACTAAAGAATCTACAAGCAAATATTTCGGTATAACTCCTATTTCCAGATATTCTAATATAGAAAACGGCATTATTGCACAACAGCCTAATAATAAAAATTATTTTATTATTAATGAAGCTAGTTATTATCTAGAAATACTAAATCTAGAAAATGACGAACAACAACAAAATGGTGCACTTGGAAGAATTGTAATTACAGATCTTTTTAATCAATACAATCCAATGATTCGTTATGATACTGGAGATTTAGGAATGATAGAAGAGATTGATAACAAAAAAGTACTTACCCAAATAACCGGAAGAAAAATTGATGCTATTACTAATACAGATGGCGAAATCATTACATTCAACATTGTTCTCATCGTAAACAAATATTTACAGCTAGCCCAATGCCAATTAATTCAAACAAACCAGAAACACTATACACTAAAACTAAATGCACTACAAAATTTTGAAAAAGAAAACGAACTTATTGCCGATTTCAAAAAGTATTTAGGTGACGATGCTATTATAAAAGTGGAATATGTTTCTGAAATTCCATTATTAGCCTCTGGAAAAAGAAGAGTAATGGTAAATCAGATGATGCAATAATATTAACATCAAAGTGCAAAAAAAATAGCCTAGATTTTGATGTAGATACCCCCTACTTTTGAATGGTACAGCTATGATGATAGCAACCAAATTTTACAATAAAAGATTTAAGATCTATCAAAGGTTTGCTCCTTTATTTATGATATATTTGTTTAAACTGTATTTAAATTAAGATGTTATCACATTTAAAGTATTATGCATGCATAATACTTTAAATATAAATCGTAACTTTCAGCAAAATTATGATATAATAATTCAAAGATATATGAGCTATACGGATAAAATGCTTCGAGATGGAGCGCTAGAAGGAAAAAATATTGTTGTTACTGGTGGCGGTAGTGGACTTGGAAAATCTATGACCAAGTATTTTATGGAACTTGGAGCTAAAGTTGCCATTACATCACGTAATCTAGAAAAATTAGAAGGAACAGCAAAAGAGCTCGAAGCAGAGACAGGAGGAATTTGTCTACCCCTGCAATGTGATGTAAGACATTATGATCAGGTAGAAAACATGAAGAATCAGGTTATTGAAGCTTTTGGAACCGTTGACATTCTTTTAAACAATGCTGCGGGAAACTTCATTTCTCCTACAGAGCGTCTTTCAGCCAATGCTTTTGACACCATCATAGATATTGTTTTAAAAGGAACTAAAAACTGTACCCTTGCCTTTGGTAAACACTGGATTGACACAAAATATGAGAATACTAATGTACTGAACATTGTTACTACGTACGCTTGGACAGGATCTGCTTATGTTGTACCAAGTGCAACCGCCAAAGCTGGAGTTCTTGCTATGACAAGATCTTTGGCAGTAGAATGGGCAAAATACGGAATGAGATTTAATGCTATTGCACCAGGCCCCTTCCCTACCAAAGGTGCTTGGGATCGATTATTACCAGGTGACATGAAAGATAAATTTGATTTATCCAAAAAGGTACCTCTACAACGTCTTGGAGAACATCAAGAATTAGCAAACCTTGCTGCCTATTTAGTTTCTGATTTCTCGGCATATGTAAATGGTGAAGTCATCACATTAGATGGCGGTGAATGGTTGAAAGGTGCAGGTCAATTTAACTTATTAGATCAAGTTCCTGAACAAATGTGGGATATGCTCGAAGCAGCAATTCGTGCTAAAAAGAATAAATAAATCCCTACAAAGATTTTAAAATCTTATATAAACTGGATACCATGAAAATGATATCCAGTTTTTTTATTTACAAAAGAGGGTAACAAATTGCAGTATAACGACACTTACTTATGGAATCATATAATTCTAATACTACTTTAGATTGGAAAACATATATTTCATATACTCTATCTGGAAATAGTTATCACCAAAACATTCAACTAAAATAATAGTTGAATTATAAAAGTTTTCCTATTTTTAGACAATTACTGAAACAAATTAATTCATATTTTACAAATCATCTATGACTAGAAAAAAAATCTTTAATGTATTCTTAGGAGTATTTCTATGGTGTTTACCGCTCTTGGGAATTGCACAAACGACAGCGGATAAAGAACTAAAAACCTCTGCTCAACTTAAAAACAATGCTAAAATTCCAGTTGACCCTGATGTGAAAGTTGGAAAATTAGAAAATGGCCTAACTTATTATATAAGAAACAACGGCAAACCAGAAGATAAAGTAGAATTGAGACTTGTTGTAAATGCTGGTTCCATTCTAGAAAATGAAAAGCAACTAGGATTAGCTCATTTTATGGAACATATGAACTTTAATGGCACCAAAAACTTCAAGAAAAATGATTTGGTAGACTATCTACAAACTATTGGAGTAAAATTCGGTGCAGACCTAAATGCATATACTAGTTTTGACCAAACAGTTTATATCTTACCTATCCCAAGTGATGATCCAGAAAAGTTAGAAAAAGGATTTCAGATTATAGAAGATTGGGCACACAATGCAGAGCTTACAGAAGAAGGTATAGACGATGAGAGAGGTGTAGTTTTAGAGGAATATAGAATAGGAAAAGGAGCTGATGAACGTATGCTTAAGCAATACCTACCAATTATAGCATATAACTCTAAATATTCTGAACGTTTACCTATCGGAACTAAAGAGGTCCTAGAAAATTTTAAATACGAAGACGTAAGAAGTTTTTATAAAGATTGGTATAGACCAGATTTAATGGCAGTTGTTGCTGTGGGAGATCTAGATGTTGCTACATTAGAGAAGAAAATAAAGGATCATTTTGGTGGCATAAAGATGCCTAAGAATCCTCCAAAAAGAGAAGTTTTTGATACTCCTAACCACGAAGAAACGCTAATAGCTGTTGCTTCTGACAAAGAAGCCTCTAATTCTATTGTTAGAATCATGTATAAAGATAAGGAGTTAAGTACTCCAATGTCTAATGAAAATGATTACAGAAATCAATTGATTAAATCCATCTTTAGTCAAATGATGAATAATCGTTTGGATGAATTACGTAACACTCCTAACCCGCCTTTTGTATTTGCTTTTAGTAGTCATAGTGGAACTTTTGCTCGCAACCGCAAAGCATATCAATCATTTGCCATGACTCCAGAAACTGGACAATTAAATGCGCTAAAGGTTATTTTACAAGAAAATAAGCGCGTTCAAGAATATGGATTTAAACAAGGAGAGTTAGAACGTGCAAAAAAGGATATCGTTGCTCGTTGGGAAAAACAGTTTAAAGATAGAGACAAAAGAGAATCAGGCAGAATTGTGGGAGAGTATATAAACAACTTTTTGGTACAGGAACCTATTCCTGGAATTGAATGGGAGTATAAGTATACGATGGAGCAGCTACCTACAATTACATTAAAGGAAGCAAATAGTCTCATTAAAAACTTCATACATGATGACAATCGAGCTGTTGTCATGACAGGTCCTGAAAAAGAAGGACTAAAGAAAGTTACTAAAGAAGAAATATTAAGCCTTCTTGAAGAGGTAAAGAATGCTCCTATTGAAGATTATAAAGACAAAAAGGTTAGAGAAAATTTATTAGAAAAAGTGCCTACTCCTGGAAAAATAGTTTCTTCGGATTACAATAAGGAATTAGATGCGACCACACTAACGCTAAATAATGGTGCTAAAATCATCTATAAAAAAACAGATTTTAAAAATGATGAAATTCTGTTTTCTGCATTTAGTTATGGAGGGAGCTCTCTATTCTCTACAGAAGATTATCTTCAAATAGCTCATGGACTAGGAAGTATTGCTCAAACAGGATTAGGAGGGTTATCACTAAACGACATGAATAAGGTAATGGCTGGTAAAATTGCCAGAGTACGCCCTTATATTAGCTCATTATCCGAAGGTTTTAATGGATCAACAACACCAAAAGATTTGGAAACCCTATTCCAACAAGTACATCTATACTTTACAGATGTAAACAAGGATGAAAAAGCTTTTAGATCAGATCAAGCAAAAACAAAAGGTTTTTTGGCAAATTACTTGTCTAATCCTCAAAACTATTTCCGCGAAGAATTTGGAAAGTTCCAATTTGGAAAAAATCCAAGGTATATAGGATTTCCAACTGCAGAAAAATTAGATGCTACAAATTACGATTTAGCTTATCAGAAATATAAAGAACGATTTGCTGGAGCTGGAGGTTTTAATTTTTACTTTGTCGGAAACATTGATGAAGAAAAATTAAAGTCATATGCAGAGAAATATATAGGAAGTTTACCGGATACCGGAAAAGAAGAAACCTATAAAACAAGTGATTTTAGGCCACTTTCTGGTGCGCACGAAAAAACAATCTACAAAGGAACTGATCCTAAAAGTATGGTAAACATTATTTGGAGAGGAGAAACCCCGTATAATAAATCGGAAAGTCTTTCTATTGCTGCTTTAGGAGAAATTCTTAGTATTAAATTAATCGAAAAACTGCGTGAAGAAGAAGGTGGAGTTTATGGTGTTGGTGCCAGAGGCAATATGTACAAAATAGGACCTTCTGGTGGATATAGTGGATATCGTTTTTCTATATCTTTCCCTTGCGGTCCTGAAAATGTAAAAAAACTTACAGATGCTGCCATAGCAGAAGTTAAGAAAGTCATTAAAGATGGCCCTACAGCAAAAGATTTAGCAAAAATCAAAGAATCTAGATTATTGGATTACAAAGAAAGTAGCAAACAAAATTCTTTTTGGCTGTCTAACTTACAAAATGCCGATTACAATAAAATCCCATTTGAAAGCAAAGAAAGTTATACGGAGGCTGTTGAGAAATTAACAATAAAAGACATTCAGGATGTTGCCAAAAAATATGTCGATGCTGGATATATATTGGGAGTATTGATGCCAGAAAAAAAATAAATTTCACCTATTAATCATCCACAAGGTCGTCAGTTACAACTGATGGCCTTTTTGTTTTTCTATTTCTAAATAAAAATATCAGTTTTTGAGGTAACAAAATTAACCCTAGTTACACTAAAAAGAAACGACAAACAAAATAACATGAAAAACAATATTACAATTCTTATCATCTTTTTAACAAGTATAATGAGCTTTGGTCAAAACAAATTTGAGCCAGGAGTTATTGTGCTCAAAAATGGACAAGAAAAAAAAGGACTAATTCAATTTATTCGAAAAGTAAATGAGAATAAAATTTGGTACAAAACATCAGAAAATGATGAGTTAGTATCTTTTACTTCTAATCAAGTTAATTTTTACACTTTTGATAAAATTAATAAAAAAGTAACCTCACAAACCTTAAACTTAAGAACTGTTTTTATGGAAGTTCTAATTGAAGGAAAAGCAGATCTTCTATTTTATAGAGATGAAAATAAGAATAATCATTTTTTTTTAAAATCAAAAAAGTCAGATTTAAAAGAACTTAAAGTTCAAAAAAGAATTAGTAATAATAAAAATTTCATTTTTAAAGAATTTATAGGAATTTTAAATTTGGAATTTAACGATTGTAACGATATTTCCAAAGAAATTAATTCAACCAAATTTAGTTTAAAAGGTCTTGCAAAAACTTTTAAAGCTTATAATAATTGTGTGAATGAGTTAGGTTTTGTTTCTGAAAGAATAGGAAGAAAAGCAATACAGTCAATAAACATCTCTGTAGGATATAATTTTGCATCTATTAAGGAAAGTGCTCCAAATTTAAGAGGCAGAGATTTTGCTAGCTCATCTAATCCCGTTTTAGGATTAGAATATTCTTACAATCCAAATTTCTTCAATTCTCATTTATCATTCAATATTGGCCTAAACTATAATGAAATAAATACTGATGGAGAATATGTACGCAGTAATATTTTTTCAAGAAATTTTGAAACAACACGGGTTAATCTTAAGCTATTAAATATAAAACTGGGGGCTCAATATTTTCTATTCGAAACTAGAAAAAAAATCAACCCAGTTCTAGGAGTTTATTATATAAACAGCAGAATACTTAATAAAGATGATGCATATTTAAGAATTAATGAGGATGGAGACCAAGAATTTCTTTATAGTGATGGACCAACAAACATTGTGGGATCCACTTCGGGATTCGGACTTGAGATCGGAGCTGATTTCTTAATTTCTACAAAATCATCGATTCAATTTAGAGCTGGTTATGAAAATATAGGTGATTTTCTAGAAAACATAGACAGTAATTATCCAATTCAGTCATATTTTTTTAAATTAGGTTATAGTCTTAATTTGAATAAATAAGGAATCAATCAAAAAATTTAAAAAATACTTATTAATGCTCTATAAGGTCGTCAGTTACAACTGACGACCTTTTTTATTAAACACTGTTAACATTTTTCATTTTTATAATGTATAATTAATTGTATTTTTATCGCTTAAAATCCAAATCTCCCCCTATGGGTAAAATAATAGCGATTGCCAATCAAAAGGGTGGTGTTGGTAAAACAACCACCTCTGTAAATTTAGCAGCTTCTCTAGGAGTACTAGAGAAAAAAGTGTTACTAATAGACGCCGATCCACAAGCGAATGCTACATCTGGATTAGGTTTAGATGTTGAAAGTATCGAAAAAGGAACTTATCAAATCCTCGAGCATACAATCAATCCTTCTGAAGCTATATTAGAAACCACTTCTCCGAATGTAGATATTATACCAGCTCATATTGATCTGGTTGCTATTGAAATTGAATTGGTGGATAAGGATGAAAGAGAATATATGCTGAAAAAAGCTGTAAATGACCTAAAGTCGGAATATGATTATATTTTAATCGATTGCGCTCCTTCATTAGGACTTTTAACGCTAAATGCACTTACAGCTTCAGATTCGGTAATTATTCCTATCCAATGTGAATATTTTGCGCTTGAGGGATTAGGCAAATTATTAAACACAATCAAGAGTGTTCAAAAAATTCATAATGAACAACTTGATATCGAAGGATTGTTATTAACTATGTATGATTCTAGATTACGTTTATCTAATCAAGTAGTTGAAGAAGTACAGAAGCATTTCAATGAAATGGTGTTTAAAACAATCATTCAGAGAAATATACGTTTAAGTGAAGCCCCAAGTTATGGTGAGAGTATAATTAATTATGATGCTGCTAGTAAAGGAGCTAGTAATTATTTAAGTTTGGCGCACGAGATTATAAAGAAAAATAGTTAAGGATTTATGGCGAAGGCAACGAAAAAACAGGCTTTAGGAAGAGGATTATCAGCTTTATTGAAAGATCCTGAAAATGATATAAAATCAGCAGAAGATAAAAATGCTGATAAAGTTGTTGGAAATATTATAGAATTAGACTTGGGAAGTATTGATGTAAATCCTTTCCAACCACGTACAAGTTTTAATGACGAAACACTTCAGGAGCTAGCTACCTCCATCAAAGAAATTGGCGTAATTCAGCCAATAACAGTTCGTAAATTAGACTTTGACAAATACCAGCTAGTCAGTGGTGAAAGACGTTTTCGTGCTTCTAAACTAGTAGGACTTAAAACGATACCTGCTTATATACGTATTGCCGACGATCAGGAATCTCTTACTATGGCACTGGTTGAAAACATTCAGCGTCAGGATTTAGATCCCATAGAGATTGCATTATCATATCAAAGATTAATAGACGAAATTAAGTTAACTCAAGAACAATTAAGTGATCGTGTTGGTAAAAAGAGATCAACTATTGCTAATTACCTAAGACTGTTAAAATTAGATCCTATTGTACAAACTGGTATTAGAGATGGGTTTATCTCAATGGGACACGGAAGAGCTTTAATTAATGTAGAAAGCAAACAACAACAGTTAGATATCTACGAAAAAATTATTGGAGATTCTTTATCGGTTCGTAACACTGAAAAATTAGTTAGGTCTTTAAACAATAAAGAAGAAAAACCTGCTACTGAAAAAACTGAACAAAAAGCGCCACAATATATTTTGAAAGGGATCAAAGATTTTTCGGAATATTTTGGAGCTAAAATAGATGTTAAAGTTTCCAGTAATGGACGAGGGAAATTAATCATCCCTTTTTCTTCTGAAGAAGATTTTAAACGCCTAAAGAAACTTATTGATAGTGAAAATTAAATCCATTTATATCGTTTTATTCTTATGCTGTTTTGTTCATAACATTTTCGCTCAAGAAGAAGATAATAATGAAAACGAAGAGCTAAAAGTAGTTACTGAAGAAGTTGCTGTTAAAAAAAAGAGAAAAAGAAATAAAAAGATTAAACCTTATGAACCTCTTGCTCCCGCAAGAGCTGCTTTTTATTCTGCGGTATTACCAGGTTTAGGTCAAGCATATACTGGAAAGTATTGGAAAATTCCTATTGTGTATGGAGCCTTAGGAGCTGGTATCTACTTTTACACCTTTAATAATGATCAATATACAGAAGCACGAGATTTTTATAAAGGAAGGTTGGCAGGAATCCCTGATGATCCCAGCAATAGATTAAGTGTCCTAACCGATGAGCAGTTAATTGATCGACAACGTAGATTTAGGAGAGATCAGGAATTATCAATACTAATTACCGCGGGCCTATATGTATTAAATATTATAGATGCTAATGTTACTGCGCATTTGCAACAATTTAATGTTTCAAAAGACCTGACTTTTCAACCCAAAATAAATATTAACGAATTTGATTACACCCCTAGTTATGGAATGTCATTAAATTATAGTTTTTAGATTTTAATTAGAATACAACCACCAAAAATATGAATATTGCTCTTTTAGGATATGGTAAGATGGGGAAAACCATTGAAAAAATTGCGACCGAAAGAGGTCATAACATTGTACTTACCGTAGACAAAGATGATACAGAGTATGATATCTCTGTTGCCGATATCGCTATTGATTTCAGCATTCCTTCGGCCGCCGTTGATAATATCACCAAATGTTTTGCAGCTGGTGTTCCAATCGTTTCTGGAACTACTGGTTGGTTAGATCATTATGATGAAATTATCAGCTTATGTAAAGAAAAAAATGGTGGCTTTATTTATGCCTCCAATTATAGTCTTGGGGTAAATCTTTTTTTTGAATTGAATAAAAAACTTGCCAAGATGATGCATCCTGTAGAAGGATACAATATTCATATGGAAGAAATTCATCATACTCAAAAGCTTGATGCACCAAGTGGTACCGCAATAACATTAGCAGAAGGAATCATCGAAAATAGTGCTAAAACTAATTGGCAATTAGACCAAGGCGATGACAAAACAATTCCTATCGTTGCAAAAAGAATAGAAAATGTTCCAGGAACACATACTGTAACCTACACCTCTGCCGTTGATGATATTGAAATTAAACATACCGCTCATAATCGTCAGGGATTTGCTTTAGGCGCCGTAATTGCAGCAGAATGGCTTGTCGGTAAAACGGGTGTTTATGGAATGAAAGACGTTTTAGGAATATAAACTAAACTAATAAAAAGTGTAACACTTTTTGTGTTACTTATACTTATACTAAAAAAACACATAGAATGACACTATCGGAATGGTTAATTTTTTTCTTTGTTATCCAAGTAATACACTTCTTGGGAACATGGAAATTATATGTTAAAGCAGGAAGGAAAGTTTGGGAAGCAGGGGTACCTGTTTACAATGCTGTGGTACTAATGAAAATAATTAATCGTCCTTTGTGGTGGGTAATTTTATTGTTTATTCCTGTAATTAATGTAATTATGTTACCTGTTATCTGGGTGGAAACCATCAGGAGTTTTGGAAAAAACACTACCGCAGACACGATATTGGTAATAGCTACTTTAGGATTTTACATCTATTATGTGAATTATATGCTCGATGTAACTCACATTCCGGAAAGAGACTTGAAACCCAAAACGGGAACGGGAGAATGGATTAGTTCTATTCTATTTGCGGTTGTAGCAGCTACTCTGGTACACACCTATTTCATGCAACCTTATACCATTCCAACCGGTTCCTTAGAAAGAACTTTATTAGTAGGAGACTTCTTATTCGTAAGTAAATTTCATTACGGTGCCAGAACACCTATGACATCCGTTTCATTTCCTATGGTGCATGATACGATACCATTGGTAAAAACTAAATCCTACAATAGCGATATTCAATATCCATATTTTAGACTACCAGGTTTTCAGAAAATTAAACGTAATGATATTGTAGTATTCAGCTGGCCAGTGGACACAGTAAGATTCTTTAGAGACCCTTCTGGAATTCATGTTTATAAACCTATCGATAAAAAGTCTAATTACGTAAAACGATGCGTAGGAGTGCCTGGTGATTCTTTATCGGTAGTGGATGGATATGTACATATAAATGGAAAACAAACCGAATTACCAGATCGAGCGGATATTCAGTTTACTTATTCTTTTAAGAAAAAAGGAGGTGATTTTACCCAAGATGTATTATATGACCGTTATAAAATAAAACCTGGTGAAATTGGTTTTGACGGAAACCTGCAGCGTCCTTTTGTGTTCTTGACAAAGGAAAATGCTGAAAAGTTCAAAAATAAGCCAGGAGTTTCTGAATTAAAAAGGAGAATACAACCAAAAGGAGAAAAAGATCCTAATATCTTTCCTAATAACGGAAAAGTTAACTGGAATAACGACAACTTTGGCCCTATCTATATTCCTGAAGAGGGAAAAACGGTAAAAATAGATCTAAAGAGTTTTTCGTTATACCGAAGAATTATAGAAGTTTATGAAGGTTCTGAAATGGGAATTGAGAATAAACTAACCGTAAAAGGATCTCAAATACTACTTAACGGAAACCCTATAGATAGCTACACCTTTAAACAAGATTATTATTGGATGATGGGAGACAACCGTCATAACAGTGAAGATAGTAGAACTTGGGGGTATGTCCCTGCGAATCATGTGGTAGGGAAACCAGTATTCGTATGGATGAGCTGGGATAGTAACGCTAACGGATTTTTAAATAAAATAAGATGGAAACGTTTGTTTACAACTGTTGGAGGTAATGGAGAACCCGTTTCTTATTTCTATTATTTCTTAATTGCATTAGTGGGCTGGATTGGATTTAGTCAGTATAGAAAAAGAAAAAAAGCATCATAATTGCTACTAACAACCCTACTGATCATTTATTAAGAAAACTTAAGTTCACAACCTTGAAAACTGTTCTACTACATCCTATGTATTTTGGATCTATTGCGCAGTACGCTGCCATGTCTCAAAATGATACTATTATTTTTGAAAACCATGATAACTACCAAAAACAAACGTATCGCAATAGAACGTATATTTATGGAGCAAATGGTAAACTACTATTAACCATACCGATCAAACACACTGGCAAACACGGTAATGGTAAACAATTGTATAAAGATGTAAGAATAGAAAATGAATTTCAATGGCAGTCACTACATTGGAAATCCATACAAACAGCATATAGAACCTCTCCTTTTTTCGAGTATTATGAAGATGAACTAGCTTCTCTTTTTGAAAAAAAGAAAGATTATCTTTTAGATTTTAATTATGAGTGCATGGAAGCAGTTAGCGATTGTTTACAATTGGAGGTAAACTATTCTAAAACAGCAACTTTTCTAAAAGAATACAGTGATTTAACCGACCAAAGGAATCTTGTAAATGCCAAAAAAGACAAGCTCCATACATTATCATCGTACATCCAGGTATTTTCTGAAAAACATGGATTTATCTCTAACCTTTCAATTTTGGATTTATTATTCAATGAAGGGACCAATGCTATTACATATTTAGAAAATCAAATGATTCATTGATGTATCGTTTTATGATACATTATGGTTTTCATTTTATGATCCCTTTAGGGATTGCTTTTATTTTTTATCCTAAAAAATGGAAATCAGTGTATTTTATTTTTCTTTCCGCAATGCTGATAGACCTAGATCATTTGGCAGCAGATCCAATTTTTGATCCTAATCGATGCAGTGTTGGATTTCATTTTTTACATAATACATACGCTATAATTTTCTACAGCATTTTATTATTTTTCAACAGAACTAGAATCTTTGGCATTGCTCTATTATGGCATATTATTACAGATTTAGTTGATTGCCAGATGATATAAGGCTATAATTAGAAAATATTTTTTAATTTTAATACAGAATAAATTGTAATCAATTTTATTAATCCCCCTTATATCTATGAATAAATTTTTACTAGTTGTTACCATCTTATTTATTATTTCTTGTGGAAACAAAAAAAAAGAAGCTGATGAAAACACTTCAAAATCGGATGCTACAGCAGCTGCAAATGCCCTTCCAATAGAAAAATATAGTTCGATAGCCATCGATACTTTTTTAGTAAGAAAATTACCTAAGAAAGAGATGAATGCTAAGTTTAATACAAACAGACAAATTCAATTAGGTATTTCTAATGATCTATATCAAGCATATTCCTATAATGATAAATCTGGAGTATATTATTTTCTTCTAACCGATCATGTTAAAAATGTAACTGAGAAAAACGATACGCTATATGATAATGTTTACGCAATGAGCGTTAGAGTGGACAATAACAAATTCAAGAAGAGATCTACAATAAAAGGAGAAATTGATAATCAATGGGAAACTTCCATCGGTTTCTGGAATCAATACTCGCAATTATTTGATTATGATGGAGACGGATCAGTGGATCCAATCGTTGTATACGGCACAACGACTGAGAACAACTATGTGGATGGTAGAGTACGAATTTTAGCATATCATAACAAACGAAGAATAACGATCAAACATCAAAATAGTGAAATTGCGGATGGCCGAATTACAAAAATCAATAAGAAACTTTATACATTTCCTGCCCCTATACAAGAAGCTGTAAAAGAAACTATGAGAAAAATGGTTAAAAATGGTCATGCGGTATTTGCAGATGACTGGGAGAAAAGTATGGAAAATCAGGCTGTCCGTTTAGGAAACTAACTACCTGAATTGAATTGATTTGTTTTCTATACAAGAACGAGCAATAGTTGTAATATTTTCATAAAATCTTAGAAAACTAATTACTCTCTATAAACTACAAACTAATTTTTGAAGATATAGGGTAATGATCGGAAAGTTCTACATCATAACTTTTAAAACTGATCACTTCTGCGTCATCTGGCACTAGAATAAAATCAATTCTAGCAGGAAATAACTCAAAGTTAAATGTTTTTCCAAACCCACGACCAGCTTCCTTAAAAGTGTCTTGTAAATCTTCAGATTTGATCTTGTCATAAATATAGGAATAAGCAGTATTATTAAAATCACCCATCACAATATTTCTATAAGGAGATGATTTTAAATGCGCAATTAACTGCTCTGTTTGACTTTGCTGCTTTTTAAAAGAAGTCTGAATCCGTTTTAGTAACTTTTGAGAGTCTGCCTTTGTAAGGTCATCGGTCTTAGAGCTAATACCATGTGACTGCAAATGAACATTATAAACTCTTACCGTATCCGTTGGAGTGACTACATCCGCAAAAATTACATTATTAGCAGTATTCTCAAAATTTAAGGATCCCTTCTTCACAAAAGGGTATTTAGAAAATATTACCAATGCTAATTCTTGACTTCGATGATGAAAGTAATCGTATTTGTAAGGATATTGCTTAAAATCTATGTTTGGATTGTTATAAAATTCCTGTACACAAAAAATATCTGGATTCTCTTTTTTAATAAACTCAGAAATATCTTTAGGGATCTCTTCAGAATCTATCCATTTAAATCTATTAAATACATGAACATTAAAAGTTAATAACGAAAGGGCATCCTTGGTATCTTCGGCTAAGCTTTTACCTCTTAATCTATATAAGGAAGTAACATGTGAAATCCCTAACAATAAAACTATTAATGATAACAACATCTTACGCTTAAACAATATTGCCCAGTATAAAAAGAACAATACGTTAACCACTATTAAGATAGGTACTGCTAGGCTTAGAACAGATAATAAGGGAAAGGTCTGTGGGGATACATAAGGAAGTAAATAAGACATTAGCAGAGCGAAAGCCACCAAAGAATTAATAAAGAATATAATCTTATTAACTACCTTTCTCATAATTAATCTTTCCCTGCTTTAAACAAGAAATCTTTTTCTTGTTTGGTAAGGCTATCATAACCGCTTCTGCTTATTTTATCTAGTATAGCATCGATTTCTTCCTGATTAGGGTTTTTATTTTTTGATGATGAATTTGTTACCTGTGTTTTAGATTTTTTTGTTTTTTTAGCTTTATGCACTGTTTTTAAGGGACTTTTCTTTTTAGGTTTAAACATGGAAACTACAGCATCCATAAATTTTTCGAAACCACTACCAATGTCATTTCCTTTTTTAAGCTGAATAGCATATAGATATCCAAATAACGCTCCTCCAAGATGCGCTATATGTCCTCCTGCATTACCTGCTGGTATTTGAATAATATCCAAAACCACAAAAAAAGCAGCAATCCACCAGAATTTTACACTACCAATAAACATTAAACGAACGGACATATGAGGTATATAACTCGCTACAGCAATTAATATTGCCATTACTGAAGCAGACGCTCCTAACAACACAGAACTACCAACTTCGGAGAACACAGGAAATACATTATAAGATAACATATATAGTAATGCTCCGAAAATTGCTCCAAGGAAATAAACAGTTAAAACTCTTTTTTCTGTAAGATACGAAACAAAATATCTTCCAGAAAAATAGAGAATAATCATATTAGATGCTAGATGCCAAAACCCACTATGCAGGAAAGCGTAGGTAATAATAGACCAAGGCTTGAGTATAAACTCACCTAATTCCTTAGGAAAAACAAACCAATCCATTAGAAAATCGCTGGACGCTTCAAAGAGATACGCAAATGTATTAATAAGGTAAAAACTAACGAATACAATTACATTAATTACTATTAACTTTTCAACTATTGAAAAGTTCCTAAATTTCAATTTTAAATCGTCTATCTGTGACATTAGTTCCAACGATTTTGATTAAACGAATTCTTTTTCCAATACCATACCATCACAAATCCAAATAATGCTCCTCCTAAGTGTGCTAAATATGCCGTATTCGAAGGACTAAAAATTGAATATCCTGATAACATTGAAAACAAATCTAGCAAGAGAATACCAGGAATAAAATATTTTGCTTTAATAGGCACCGGAAGAAACAACAACATCAAAGGAGTTTCTGGGAACAAAACTCCGAATGCTACCAATACACCCATCAAAGCACCAGAAGCACCTACTAGAGTACCAATATAATTTCCTGCTAAGTTTTGAAGCCCCTTTTCTCCTAAAACCTGCTCCCATTGCGGACTATATCTACCATTATTCAACAATTCTATAATTGACTCTTTACTATATCCTGCATTAATTAAATTGGATAATTCTGCTTGAAACTGAAAATAATCCCATCCTGCATGAATAAAAAGGGCTCCCAAACCTGCTGAAATGTAAAAAAACACAAATCTCTTTGTTCCTAAAAAACGCTCTACAGGAGTTCCAAACATCCATAACCCAAACATATTAAACAGAATATGCTGAAAATATATACTTTCTCCTCCTCCAGGAGTTTGGACATATCCTGCATGCATAAACATATGTGTTAAAATCTGCCAAGGCTTAAACAAATCGCTAGTTACGAAATGATAGGCAAAAAGATTTTCGAACAATGCCCCTCTTGCTATAGATAATGTACCAATCCAAAAGAGTACATTTATAATTAGAATATGCTTTACTGCTGGTGATATCCCTCTCATATATTTTTAAAATTTTTTATCAATATCATCGACCGTTAACGTGATGAAGGTTGGCTTGTTATCGGGTGTAATTGTTGGTTCTGTACAAGCAAAAAGACTATTTGCAATATATTGCTGCTGTTCTTTAGGAAGCGCTATTCCTGTTTTAACAGCAATACTTCCAGAAATTGATCTGACCAAAAGATCGGTTAATGAAAAACCACTATCTGGTACTTCCTGTTCTATATCATTAATTAGCTTTTCTAATAATACCGAAACTTCACTCTCAGTGGTTGCAGTAGGTATACCAGAAATAGACACATCCGTATCTGTAATTTCGCCAAATACAAAACCTGTATTTTCTAAATGCTCTCGTACTTCTTTTAAAATTTGCATCTCTTGCTTAGAAAAAGATAATTTTAAAGGAAATAGTAATTGCTGACTAACTGCACTTGCCATGGTGATGTTTCGCAACACCTCTTCATATAGCACTCTATAATGTGCTCGATTCTGATGTATAATCACCATACCACTTTTGATAGTCGTAACGATATACTTTCTTCTTAGCTGATAGGTAATATGGTGTTCTAACTCTGCCTCCTGATCCGCATTAAACAAAGAGCCTGTTACTTCAGAGCTTTCAAATTCCATAGAGGTAAAATCATTCTCTAAAGGTTTCGAAGAAGTCTCTGGAGTTTCTAAACCAGTATATAAATTCTCCCAACTTCCAGCAGATTCTTTCTTAAAACTTGTATAACTTTTAGAAGAAGACGATGAACTTTCTTTCTGATCATCTTTAAATGGATTAAAACTTCTATCTACCTCTATAGTTGGTGTCTTTATCATCTTACTTTTATACTCATATGGAGTATCCATAGAAGCATCTCTATTAAAATCTAATATTGGTGCTACATTAAACTGTCCCAAACTATGTTTTATCGTAGAACGTAACATAGCATACAATGCATGCTCATCATCGAACTTAATTTCGGTCTTTGTAGGGTGAATATTAATATCTATAGATTTAGGATCTACAGTAAGATATATAAAATAGCTTGGGTGTGTTTTTTCTTTTAGCAAACCTTCAAATGCGGAATTTACACCATGATTGAGGTAAGCGCTTTTAATAAAACGATTATTTACAAAGAAAAACTGTTCTCCTCGCGTACGTTTAGCAAATTCAGGTTTACACACAAAACCAGTAATTTTTACTAAATCTGTTTCTTCCTCTACAGGAACTAATTTTTCATTCGTTTTCGCTCCAAAAATATGTACGATTCGCTGTCGATAATTTGTGACAGGTAGACTAAAAACCTCACTACCATTGTGGTACATATCAAACTTAATATCTGCATGCACCATAGCAACCCTATGAAATTCATCGATAATATGACGTAACTCTACTGCATTTGACTTTAGAAAATTACGTCTTGCCGGGATATTATAAAATAGATTCTTAACGCTAATCGAAGTCCCTTTCGGAGTTACACAAACTTCTTGTGACACTACTTCGCTTCCTTCTATTCTTATTTCTGTCCCTACCTCATCTTTTTCTTGCTTGGTCTTTAACTCCACATGGGCGATAGCCGCTATAGAAGCCAATGCTTCTCCTCTAAACCCTTTGGTATTTAACTGAAAAAGATCTTCAGCATTTTTTATTTTGGAAGTAGCATGACGCTCAAAACTTAATCTGGCGTCGGTTACACTCATTCCCATACCATCATCAATCACTTGGATGAGCGTTTTTCCAGCTTCTTTAATAATTAGTTTGATATGTGAAGCCTTTGCATCAATAGCATTTTCTAATAATTCTTTGACTACAGAGGCTGGTCGTTGCACTACTTCTCCCGCAGCTATTTGGTTTGCTACGTGATCCGGTAATAGTTGGATAATATCTGACATTTATTGTCCGGCAGTAAATATGGATAAATCAAAATCAATTAAATATAAAAAAATGAAAGTCAACACTAAGGCAATAAGAATTACTCGTTTATTAAATTCTCTATTTCCTCTATTACGACTTGCTTTTCTATCTTCACTCCATTGAGAACCAAAATCAATAGCATTTCGTGTATCGCGATATTTAGTAATTCTATTTTCGAAATCATAGATATTTCCTTCACTCTTACCCTTATAATATCTAGGAGTATAGTTATATCTTCGATTTGTTTTTCTTTTAGGGATACTTAATTTCACGTGTTGCTCCTTTCTTTTTATATTATCCAAATATACTTAAAATGCATAGCAATCTAAAGCTTTTAGCATTACAATAACATCGAATATATCAAAGAGCAACTATAGTGCCGCTTTTAAAATTTTGGTAAGAATATTAAAAATCAACAATAAAATGATGTGTTAGAATTTTGCGTCTTTACGCAATTGAGCCATTTTTATAGCAGCAATAGCAGCTTCGGTTCCCTTATTACCGTGCTTGCCTCCGGATCTATCTATGGACTGCTGCATCGTATTATCGGTTAAAACACAAAAGATAACTGGAATATCACTCTGTATATTTAGGTCTTTGATTCCTTGGGTAACGCCATCACATACAAAATCAAAATGTTTTGTTTCTCCTTGGATAACGCTTCCGATCGCAATCACACCATCCAACATATCATAGGATTGCTGCATTTTTTTACAGCCGTAAATCAGTTCAAAACTACCAGGCACATTCCATCGAACAATATTTTCTTTGATGGCACCACAATCAATTAGTGCATCAAAAGCTCCTTGAAAAAGACCTTCTGTAATTGTTTCATTCCATTCTGAAACAACAATCCCAAACCGAAAGTTTTTCGCGTTTGGGATTGTAGCTTTATCGTATTGAGATAAATTTTTATTTTCTGTAGCCATATTTAGTTGACTGTTTATTGTTATTAGTTGATAGTTTTTAAAACTTTATCCTAGAACTAAGAACTAAAAACCGTCAACTATAAACTACTTAAGCATTCCTTGAGCTCTTCCTAAATGAACATCCGCCTGATTTGCTTCTACACTCTTAGAAAACTCTTCTTTGATTCTTTCTAAATAAGTAACTGCCACATCTGGTTTTCCTAATGAAATAGCCGTTATTGCAGATTTCAATAAAAACTTTGGAGTTGTAAAGTCATTTGTTTTTGCATTCGCAGCTTTTTCATAGTAAGATAAAGCTTCACCCATTTGATCTAATTGAGCAAAAGCATCACCAATTCCTCCTAAAGCAAGAGGTCCCAGCATTTCGTCATCGCTCTTAAACTTATCTAAATGATCAATTGCTTCTTGATACTTATTCATATTAAGGTATGAAAATCCAGCGTAGTAATTAGCTAAATTAGCAGCTTTGGTACCTCCATAATTTTCAATGATTTCTAAAAATCCATATTTACCCTCTCCTCCGTTTAAGGCTAATGTATATAAAGAATCACTTACAGTAGTATTACCATTAACCGCATTATCAAAATACTGTTGTGCTTTAAACATCTCGTTAGACGCTTCTAATTCTTTTGGTTCCTGTATGTACTTTTGATATCCTAAATATCCTAATACAACAACAGCAATAGCCCCAACAATGATAAATATATATTTTTGATTGGCAGCAACCCATTCTTCAGTCCGGGAAGCACCTTCATCAAGCGTATTGAATACCTCAGCAGTTGTAGAGTGATCTTCTAATTGCTCTACTTCTTCTGCTTTATTTTTTGGTTTGTATCCTCGTTTCTTATAAGTTGCCATAAATATTATTTAATGAAGGGCAAAAATAAAATTTTTATTCATAATTAAAAGCGAAAATATTTGTTATTTTTTAATATTTTGCACTTCTTATTTGAGAATTTCAAAAAAGTCACTACTTGCTGACGATCAGTGGTTTATGATTCTAAAATCCCTTTCTTTAATTAATTATAAAAATTTTGAATCCGTTAATTTCGATTTTGACACTAAGATTAATTGCTTAGTCGGACATAATGGCGTTGGAAAAACGAATATCCTAGATGCGATATATCATTTATCCTTTGGTAAAAGCTATTTTAACCCGATAACAAGTCAAAACATTAAACATGGAACGGATTTTTTTGTGGTAGAAGGGTTGTATGAAAAATTGGACCGAGAAGAAAAAGTAATCGTTAGTGCAAAAAAAAGTCAGAAAAAAGTAATCAAGAGAAATGGAAAGGCTTATGATACATTTAGCGAGCATATTGGTTTCTTACCATTAGTAATTATCTCTCCTGCTGATCGAGATCTTATTACTGAAGGTAGCGATACGCGTCGTAAATTTATTGATGGTGTCATATCACAAAGTGATACCGCATATTTATCAATATTACTTAAATACTCTAAAGTAGTTTCTCAACGAAACTCACTTTTAAAATATTTCGCCGCTAACAATACTTTTGATCCTACTACACTAGAAATTTATAATCAGCAGCTCGATGAATTAGGAAGTGTAATTTACAACAAAAGAACTGAGTTTTTGGAAACGTTCATCCCCATTTTTATTAGTAGGTATGAAGCTATTAGCTCAGGGAAAGAAGCTGTATCTTTAAGATATCAAAGTAAATTAGCAGAAAACAATTTACTTACTCTCTTAGAACAACATCTTTCTAAAGATAGAATGTTACAATACACGAGTGTAGGAGTCCATAAAGATGATTTGATTTTTGAGATAGAGGGACATCCTATCAAGAAATTTGGTAGTCAAGGGCAACAAAAATCATTTTTGATCGCTCTAAAATTAGCCCAATTTGATTTCATTAAAAAACAAAGCAAAGTAAACCCTTTGCTTTTATTGGATGATATTTTTGATAAACTAGACGAAAAAAGAGTTGAACATATTATTCAATTAGTAGATGACCAAAATTTCGGACAACTATTTATCAGTGATACGCATGCGGATCGTACCGAAAATGTGGTGAAAAAAATATCGCAATCTTATAAAATAATAAAGTTAGAATCTTAATTTAAACTAACAGAATCAATGTTGAAGAACAGTATATGCCTATTAATTCTAATATTTGTTTCCTGTGCAAAACAGGATCCAGAAGAAACAATATCTAATATTTCTGGGTATTGGGAAATTGAAAAGGTCATTACTGCAGAAGGTATAGAAAAACAGTACAATTTTAGTCAGATGGTTGACTTTTTTGAAGTAAAAGATAAAAAGGGTATACGAAAAAAAGTGCAACCACAATTAAATGGTAATTTTATTACCACAAAAGATAGCGAATCCTTTATTATAACCATAGAAAACGATAGTATTTGGATGCATTATAAAACTCCATTATCTCAGTGGAAAGAAGCACTGCTTTCAGCAAAAAACGATCAAATGATTATCCAGAATGAAGCCGGAAATCGTTATTTTTATAAACCCTATACAAAGATTGAATTGTAATGAATAGAAGACAGAATGACCATCTTAGCATTAGTGATGTACTTAAGGAGTTTGTTAGCGAAAATAGACTTCAAAAAGGATTAGATAAGGTAGAAGTAAAAGATGTTTGGGAGCAAATTATGGGTCCTGCTATTACAAAATACACACGCGAAATTAGGCTAGATCGAGAAACCCTATATGTTGAACTTACTTCTTCGGTACTTAGAGAAGAATTAAGCTATGGAAAAGAAAAGATTATTAGCAATCTTAATGAAGCTTTGGGACGTTCATTAATTAAAAAACTTGTTCTCAGATAACTAGAACTATCTTTATCATAAAGTATTACTAAACTATCATTATTCACCTTTTAGATAAGGAACAAATTCATTATTTGTTGTATTAATATTTAGTATTGATAAAATAAATCATTTTATGATGTTGCAAAGCATTTTAAACTCAAAAAGAATTACTATACTTAAAAAAGTAATTAGTGAAGGTATTAACTATGAAAACCGTCATAAAACCAGGAACATAGTTCTATGACCTGTCTCCAGAATGCGAAGCATATTATAGCAATCCGTAAACTCAATAAATAAATGTAAACAGAAGTTCTCTTTTCGAGTTACTTCTGTGTACGCTTTAGATCATAATTCCATTCTTTCGAATACTACTCTTATAAATTTTTATTCTTGCTAAAATCTATTCAAAGAATTTAATAAAGTAGTACTAGTTTAATGCTAATCTATCTCTAACGTATTCTATTTTGGTCTTTCCGTGTGGTGCAGGTTTTCCATTTTCATCTAGGTATACCATAGTGATATTATCCACTTGAATAATTGTTTTGCGAGTCAACTTGTTACGCACCTCACATTTTAGAACTAATGAAGATCTTCCAAATTTTACCACATCCATTCCTATTTCTACAATATCCCCTTGTAAGGCGGAACTCACAAAATTAATTTCCGACATATACTTGGTAACTACGCGATTGCTTTCTAATTGAATCACTGCATATAAAGCAGCTTCTTCATCGATCCACTCTAATAATCTTCCTCCAAATAAGGTGTTATTTGGATTTAGATCGCCAGGTTTAACGATCTTTCTTGTATGATATCTCATTTCCTTTACTTTCGGACAAAGTTACGAAAAGAGCTTTCAAAAAAAATCATAAAACCTTTATTTACAAATAATTATCTATTTAATAATTTGCGAATACAATTCTTATTACATCTTAAATTTTAGTCTCGTATTTTTGTTATTCTGATATCTCTTTTGCTAAGAAAAATCCTTATTCAATAACTATTTCTTCACAGAATTGTGTCCCTTGAGGACATGTTTCTGTTTCAGCTGTTATACACACCACATAGGTTCCAGGATCAAACTGAAAGAAGAATATATTATCTCCAGTTGGACCTCCATCCTGCTCCTGAATCTGCCCATCGATTTCCCATTGATAATTTACATTACCAATATCCTGAAAATCTGCTGTAAAGTTGTAACCATTCGTATTCCCCTCTTGTTCGAAACTAAAAAACAAATTAGGACAAATTGGATCCACAAGAATTTCCCTACATTCCTCAGCGCCATTTGGACATGATGGTGTAGTGGTTTTTATACATACCTGATGTACTCCAGGAGTTAATTCTGTAACAAAAACGTTATCTCCATTACCACCGCCATCTTGTTCTACTACCTCATTATCTACAAACCATTCGTAAGTTAACTCTTCTATACCTGTAAAACTAGCGGTAAAATTATACTGTAATGTACCTTGCTCTTGTTCAAAACTAAAATTTAAATCCGGGCAAAACTCAGCAACCTCTATATTTTTACAAACTTCAATTCCTTCTGGACATTCTGGTGTTTCTGCTTTAATACAAACGACATAAGTACCTGGACCATCAAAATCTCGTAATAAGAGATTATCGCCCTGAACATTTGGTCCATCTACCTCTATAAATTGTCCATCTATAAACCATTCATAGGTACCTATCGTCTCTATATCAGGAAAACTTGCTTCAAACCTATATCCTAGATTAAATGTATCTGTAAGTTCGGATGTAAAATCTAATTGTGGACAACGAGTTTCACAAGTACTAATGATTCTATAATATCCAAAATAAGTATCAATAGTGGTACGTTCTAAATTAGCTCCTACTAAAAGAGTAATAGGAAATTTGAAATTAGGTTGATATAGAGCTCCTTGACTTTGATAAAATGTTTGAAATGCTTCATCAGACGATATTTCTATTTCAACACCTCCGTTATCCAACATTGTGATTGGATAATCAAACTTGAAACAACTATTAAAAAACTGGTCAAAATCATCTCTTACAGTATCAAACTCACATTCTGACAAAACATTAAACAGTGAAGCTTCATTACTTAAACTAACGGTTACATCTGTATTTTTGAACACAATAGAAACAGGAAATTGTAAACCAGTTATATTAAAATTTGGTCCTTGACTAGCAATTACATCCACTAATCCGTCATAACTATCTATGGTGATAGTTGAATCTGTATTATAACCCAGCGTAATAGGATAGACAAATCGGAAACACTGCTCATTCTCTGATATAAACGAATTGTCGGAACCAAAATTAGTAAGCACTGTAACCAAGGAAGTACTGGATACTACGTTATTATTGTTTTCTTCAGGAAAAAAAGAATCATCATTTACACATCCTGATAACAATACAGCGAAGCTTATTAGTAACAACCTTAAGTTATATGTATGAATTTTTCTCAAAATATTTCTCTTTACATAAGGTAAAACGTCTGAAAATCAGTATACCCTACCCCAATTTAAATAAAAATTATTTAGTTTATTAGATTCACAATCTAACACATCTGTTTGGTATATACAAAATTCCCTGGAAGAATGATCTTACTTCCAGGGAATCAACCTAATTAATCCAACCTAACTGACTTAACTATTCTATGGCTATTGTTTTACAAAATATAGTTCCGTTTGGACAATCTGGAGTTTCCGCTATAATACATATCTCGTATGTCCCTGATCCAAACTGGTAGTATAGATAATCATCTCTTTCATTACTATCTACAATTTCTCTGTCTACAACATCTCCATTGATGATCCATTCGTATGAAATATCACCCATTCCTTCGAACTCTGCTCTAAAATTATATCCCGGTGTATCTCCTTCTTGATCTACTGTGAAAAATAAATTTGGGCAGTTGGTTCCAGTTTCTTCTATTTCGATCACTTTACAGAAAGTTACTCCCTGTGGGCAATTTGGCGTTTCTACTGCGGCACAAACCTCATAACTTCCGGGAGCAAACTGATAGTAAAATGGTTCATCATGACTCTGAGTTGTACCAACAAATTCATTATTAACCGACCAGCTTATTGGATACTCTTCTATTCCGTCAAATGCTCCTGGATAGAAATAGTATGCAGGATTATCTCCGTCCTGTTCTGCTTCGAAAAATAACTCTGGACAAACAGCATCTCCTTCTATTTCGATAACTTTACAATATGATGTTCCTTGTGGGCATTCTGGAGTTTCGGTTTTTAAACATACCTCATATCTTCCTGGCTCGAATTGATAATAGAATCTATTGTTGTCTCCATTATTAGAATCTTCTACAAACTCCCCATTGATATACCAACCTAACCATTCTATCTGATCAGCTCCTTCAAACTCTACTTGAAAATAATATGCTGGATTATCTCCATCTTGTTCCGCAATGAAGAACAGTTCTGGACATCTTTCGTCTACTTCTTGGACTTCAATTACTTTACAATAAGAAGTTCCTTCTGGACAATCTGGCGTTTCTGTTTTGATACACACTTCATAAGTTCCAACTTCCTCAAAATCCCAGAATAAATAATTATCCGCATTTTGACCATCCGTCACTACTACTTCTCCATTGATAAACCATTCGTAATTAGTTTCTTCAATACCAGGAAAATCTGCAATAAACTTATAGCTGTTTGACCTATCCAATTGTCTTGTTTCAAAGAATAAATCTGGACAAGGGTTTGTTTCATCTATGTCTACCTCAATCTCTTTACAAACTTCGATAGGACACGCATCACTAGCTACTCTTACACAAACAGTATACGTCCCTTCTTCAAACTGATATTCAAAAATCTGACTTGCAATATCATCTAAATTTCCACTTGCTACATCTTCTCCATTAATAGACCAAGTAAGTTCTACATCTTGGATGCCATCTAATTGTGCGGCAAAACGATAAACGGCACTACCAGCAACATTGTCTACATTAATCGTCACATCTGGACAATTTTCTAATTCTTCAATTTCTTCACAAGAGGTAAATCCCACAAGTAGTGTAAAAATCATTACACACCAAATACTAAGTTTTTTCATTGTTGTAATTTTAGGGGTTATTTTATATTAATTATTTAGAAGCTTTTACTTGCTTTACAATAATGAAACGCGGTCCGAAACCAATACCCTACCCCCTACTTTAAAAAAAGTTAAAAATTTGTCATAAAAACCTTAAAAACTAACCTAAAGCCCTATTACTATTGGGTATTAAAAAGATTTAAGAATAAAAAAAGAGACCGTAAAAACGGTCTCTTCCTAAAAATAAGTGATTATTTATTCAACTGACTGAACTTAATAAACCATCACTTCATATATAAATTAAAGCCCCTGAAAATCAATTTCGATACACTCTTGTAAGCTTCCACATTCAGAAGATTCTGCTTTATAACAAATCTCATATCTTCCTGGCTGCTGAAGATGATCCTTAAGGATTAAGAAATGTCCTGTGGCAGTAGTTGGTGTAACTTGATTCCCATCTATTTCCCAAACTACGGAGTTATCATCTAGACCAAACAAAATTACTCCGTTTGCATTTACAAATTCTGCACTATTGGTTTCGAAATATTCTAATTTAAAAATAGTACAATCTACAGGCTGTGGTTCTGGAATTACAACATCTCTACAGAACTCTGTTCCGTTAGGACAGTCATTTGTTTCTGCTTTAATACAAACTCTGTAAGTACCAGGGTTGTAAGAAGACAAATCTAGCTTATTGTCTCTATCTTGACTTTGAAGATCTTCAGTTTCCACCAATACTCCATCTACAAACCATTCGTATACATCTAATTGATCTATTCCTGCAAAGCTTGCAAACATAAATGGTCCTTCTTCTATAAAAGAAAGGTCAGGACAACCATCATCTCCACCACCATTATTATCATCTGTTACTTGAGCTGAAACACATGCTTCGATTCCCTGAGAACAATCATTGGATTCAAACTTTACACATACTTCATAAGAACCTGGATTGTAATCACTAAGATCTAAAGTTATTGTAGTTCCTTGAATTTGAAGATCTTCTGCTGCTAATGGCTCATTATTAACAAACCAATTGAATGATTGGATATCGTCTGTTCCTGATATAGAAGCAACTACAATACTTCCTTCTGAACTTAAAGTTAGATCAGGACATGATCCTTGTCCATCTCCATCACCTTCTATTGTGATCTCTTCACAATATTCTGTGCTTGTACAAGTAGGGCTTTCAGAAATTAAACATACAGTATAAGTTCCTTCTTCTAAATTTTCTAAAGAGAACTTATTATCTCCTTGATTACTTGTTCCTTCGTTTTCGATGATCTCACCGTTTTCAAGATTTTCACCTGTCACCTTCCATGCATAAAATTCTAAGGTTTCTATTCCCTCAAAATCCGCAAATAAATATTCCCCATCTCTAGTAAATTTTAGATCTGGACATCCATTCATTTCTTCTTCGATTGTAATTTCTCTACAAAATTCTATTCCTTCAGGACAATCTGGTGTTTCTGCTTTAATACAAACATTATAGGCACCAGGATTATATGAAGAAAGGTCTAAAGTATTATCTCTTTCATTTTGCTGACTTTCGGTCTCTACCAATTCCCCATCTACAAACCATTCGTAGGTATCAAGGTCTTCAATTCCTTCAAAATCAGCAACTAGTTTTTTCCCATCCTGTCCAAAAGATAACTGAGGACATTCAGCGTTTTGATTATCATCTTCTTGTTCACAAGAAGAAAAGGCAATCATAAGCCCAAACATAAGTAAGCTAAAAATTCTAAGATTTTTCATGTTAATTTTTTAAGTAAATAATAAGTTATGCTCAATTGAGATGTTTGTTATAACACTAGTAAAACGCCCAATACCAAAACTACCCCACCCCTCTTTTTTTATTTTTTTTAAAATTTCTTTTTTTTGATACCAGAAAAAAATCTAGTTTTGACAACAAATGAATCCCCAAATGTCTGATAGTAAAAACTCTACTTGTGACGAACAAGCCTTTGATCATTTTTTCAAAAGTCATGCAAAACTTTTGAGAAGTTATCTGTATTATAAGTTTGGTGATTTAGATCAGGCGGAAGATATTGTTCAAGATTCTTTTATTAAATTATGGAACAATTGTGCTAAAGTACCTTTAGACAAAGCAAAAAGTTATGTTTATACTATAGCCACCAACCTAGGAATTAGTATTGCTAGGCATCAACAAGTAAAGTTTAAACATCAGAATTATATAACTCAGCGTAAAACTGATGTTACTAATGAGTCTCCGGAATTTGTGATGTTAGAAAAGGAATATATGGAGAAACTGAAGAATGCTATCGCTGATTTACCAGAAAGACAAAGAGAAGTTTTCCTTTTAAGCAGAATTGATAAAAAAACTTATAGAGAAATTGCTGAGTTATCTAATGTATCCGTAAAGGCTATTGAAAAATTAATGCACAAAGCTTTATTAAGTTTAAGAAAAAAGATTGGTAACATCTAAATTATAAATGAGGGCAATTGTTAAAAATTAAAAAAAATATTAGCAAGGGGTAGGGTAATTAATAAATAGAACGTTTTTTATATATAAAGGCAGATTATGTTAGATAATAAAAATGATGATATATTCTTATCCAGATGGATTAACGGAGAGCTTTCTCCGGAGGAACTTCATGAGTTTCAATCGCATCCAGAATATAAGCACTACGCAAAGATAAAAGCAGGTGCTGACGCCTTAGACTTATCTGAATATGATATAGATACAGCACTGAATACTATCAAATCTGGTAAACAAACTTCTATCGACAGTGATCAAAATCCTGTTATCAAACTTTGGCCTTATGCAGCTGTTGCGGCATCAATTGCAATTATTTTTGGTCTTTTCTTTTTCAATACCAATGATTCTATAAGTAGTTCTTATGGAGAACAGTTAGCGGTAACTTTGCCAGATGGTTCTGAAATGATTTTAAACGCAAAATCAGAAGTTAGTTTTGATAAAAATGACTGGGAAAACAATAGGACTGTTTCTTTAGACGGTGAAGCCTATTTTAAAGTTAAAAAAGGAAGCACTTTCACAGTAAATACAGCAAACGGCAACGTAACAGTTTTGGGAACCGAGTTTAGTGTAGATTCACAAGCCTCCCTTTTTAAAGCTGTGTGTTTTGAAGGGAAAGTGCGTGTCCAAAGTGGTCAAGAACAAATAATTCTTACAGCAGGAAAAGGATACAGAAAAATTGCGAAATCTGCATCCGAAAATTGGGTTTTTGAAGCATTAGAACCTTCTTGGATTAACAATATCAGTTCATTTAGAAGCGTACCAGTAAAATATGTTTTTAAAGAATTAGAAGAACAATATAATATCAACATCGAAACAAAACAGTTAGATACATCTATCATTTACACAGGAACTTTTCCTAACAATGATATCGATGTTGCTCTTAAAACGGTTTTTAGTACCTTAGGTTTGCAATACCAACTATTGCAAGACAATAAAACCGTGGTATTAGACAATTAAGAGCATGACCAGACTTTTTTATGTTTACATACTTTTATTAGGTATATCAGCTTTTTCGCAAGAAAAAGCTTCTTACATTATTGATGCGGATAACGTAGACCTTTCGGCTGCACTACTTTTATTAGAAGAACAATATCAAGTAAAATTCTCTTACTTAGATGCTATTCTAACACAAAAGAAAGTCTCCTTTAGAACTACAAAAGACACTACTATAGAAGAAGTGATCGGTCGATTAGAAAAGCAAACGCAATTAAAGTTTGAAATTACAGGGAATAATTTTATCACTGTGCGGACTTATTCCAAAAAAGACACACACTCTATATGCGGATATATTTTTGATGAAAACAATGAACCTTTAGAAAAGATACGGGTATTTGTAAAGGCCTCGAGAACAAATATTACTACCGATGAAAAAGGGTACTTCGAAAGTACCGAAGTCCCTTTTAATACTCCAGTACTTATAAGTGCTCCAGGATTTCGGCAAAAAGTAATTAATTCATCAGAGTTTATTCGCCAAGATTGTAATACCATTTATCTGATCCATGCCATTGAAACATTGGATGAAGTTATTATTCAGGAATATCTCACTAAGGGAATTACCCAGGATAAAAGAGTAATTAATATAGATCTTAAAGATATTGAGATTTTACCTGGTTTAACAGAACCCGATATTTTACAGAGCATCCAACAAACGCCAGGTGTTAATAGCCCTTTTGAAACAGCTTCTGGAATATATGTTCGTGGAAGTGCTCCTAATCAAAATTTAGTACTTTGGAACGGCATAAAAACCTATCATCAAGGACATTTTTTCGGGATGTTATCCGCTTTCAATCCATATGTAGTAAAAGAGGTTGATTTTTCTAAAAGCGGAGTTAGTGCGAAATATGGAGATAGAATTTCTGGGATTATAGACATTAAAACTGAGGATAAGGTAGCTGAACGCTTTTCGGGTGGTGCAGGTTTTAATATGATTAATGCCGATGCCGTCATTCATACTCCTATTATAAAAGATAAAGTTTCGTTACAAGTATCTGGGAGAAGGTCTTACACTGATGTTTTCGAAACATTTACATATAAACAGTTTGCAGATAGAGTCTTTCAGAATACCACAATTGCCGAGACTGTAGAGCTAAACGATGCGAAAAATGATTTTTTCTATGCGGATTACAATGCAAATCTGATCGCGAAGATTTCTGAGGCTGATAAAATTGAGGCAAACGCTATTTATAGTAAAAATGATCTGGATTTTAAGAGGAGTGATACTTCGATGTCGTTTAATGATAATTTAGTCACCGAAAACGAGGGATACAATATTAGTTGGAAACACCAATGGAACCCTAATTTAGGTATGAAAGCAAGTAGTTATTTTACCAGTTACTTGCTGAATTATGAATTCATAACTAGAGATTCTGGAAACATAACAGAAACTGAAAGTAAAAAGAATAGTGTTAAAGAATTGGGCGCAGCACTTGACTTTTCATATAACATATCGGATTATCAAAAACTTTTAGGAGGTTATCAGTATGCTAATAATAAAATTAGGTATGCTTTTGTTACTACTACGCCCACTTATGAGTTAATTTTAGATCAGGATAATCGTTCACTAAATACACATAGTATTTATGGCGAGTACAAATATGAGATTCCTAATAGCTTTTATCTTTCTGCTGGTCTTCGATTTAACAATTACTCGGAATTAGAAAAATCCTTTGTGGAACCCAGAATTTTCTTACAAAAAAATCTCTCAAAATTCTGGGAAATAAATGCAACTGCCGAATATAGAAGTCAAGCGGTAAGTCAAATCAGAGAGTCTATTGTTAGTGATTTGTCCTTAGAAAATCAGGTATGGACTTTAGCCAATAAAGAACAGTTTCCTATTATTACCAGTTATCAGTTTACCTTGGGAAGCAGTTTTAAAAAGAATAAATGGTATTTTGATGTTGATGGATATTATAAACAAATTGATGATATAACTTCTCTAACCGCTGGTTTTATAAACCCTATTGATAATACTTATCATAATGGTGAAAGTACTGTTTATGGAATCGATGTGTTCTTAAAAAAGCATTTTAATAATTACAAAACTTGGGTAAGTTATTCCTATATAAATACTACAAATAAATTTGATGATATCAATAATAATGAGTCTTTTCCTGGCAATTGGAATATCGAGCATACCATAAAATGGTCTCACTTTTATAAAATCAATAACTTCCAGTTTTCGTTAGGCTGGTTATGGCATACTGGAAAGGCTTTCACCAATGTAGACGGAGTTGACGAAAGCGGAGAGCTCGTAGTATTAGATTTCGGAGAAATCAATGGAAATAATTTACCGATCTATCATCGACTTGATTTTTCCGCGATCTACGATTTCAAACTAAAATCAACTTCACCCATCAATTACAGACTTGGACTTTCTATCTTAAACCTTTATGATAGAGAAAACCTGTTAAACAGAGAGTTTAGAACCACTAATTCTTTAGACAACCGTTTTATTAATGATGACATTACCTCTTTAGGAATCACACCTAACCTAAGCTTTAGAATTCTTTGGTAGTATTTATAAGCGCTCCTTAAAAAACAATCTAAGTTTTTCCGTTTGGTCTTCATTAAGAATCTTTAAAATCATATCTATCCAATCGGTTTCCATATTTCCCGGATTCCAAAATTCATCGTAATCTAGATCCATAAACCAAATCTCTTTAAACTGATATTCTTCTTCTAATTTTTGTAGAAAAAGATCAAAGTTTGATTTTATATACTCTAAAAAGTTGTCTTCTAAGAGCTCTTCAAATTGTTCAGATCCATGTTGACCACAAGCACTACAAGCTCTAGCTATTGCTAATGATAGAGTTTCTTCACAAACTCCGTATTTTTCGATAATAGTATTAACATCTCCGTATTGATCTACTTCATGATCCATATCATTAGTACGTAGAAAATTTATATAATTTTCTATATATTTTTTATCAGACAAAGCCAATAAAGAGGCTGTGGTAATACCCACAGGAGTTTCACTATCTCTCCAGAATCGTGCATCATTTTCTTTATAGTAGGATCTATCTATAAACTGCCATAATTTATTATGGAGAGCTTCAAATGAGACTGCCTTTTCTATCAGTTCATCAAAATAGGAATAAGCACTTTTAGCAAGAATCAATTCATCTTTGTCGTCATAAAATTGATATTCAAACTCATATACATAGGTATATTCTTCCAAAATTTTATTTCTAGATTCTTCTAATAGAGATAAAATTAGATCTAAAATTTGTTCTACATCATTTTCTGATAGGTTATCCGTTGGAATTTCTGTGGAATCAATTATTTTACTTAATTCCAATGATTCTGTATTCGTATTACTAGCACGAACATTTAATACGATTTTAGAAATAATACTCATTAAAACATATTTTTTAATTAGACTTCAATAGTAGATAATAAATAAGATGCAGAAATCACGGGATTCAGTGAAAATAAAATTCCCAAAGTTATCTTATATAATAATCAAAAGAATGAATGATCATTATATATTTTGATTCGATAGATACTAGAATATCTTTTAAAGCTTTATAGCTTGGAGATTTTAAATAAATAACATCAATCACTTTTAAGTTATTTTAGTAGGAAAGATATTTATTAGAACAATAAATATGCTATTTTTAGAGTTCGTTTTGGGAAAAAATAAAGAATAATCGCTTTACACAAGTGTTTCATAGCTTCATCCCGGAATGAGAAAACACTATTATTTTTTTAGTTAATTTTTTTAAATGTTCCCGTTGTCTAAGTTTAGTTTTCTACTAATTTTATGTAGTATCTGTTTCGTAACTCATGCTCAGATTGAAACAAATAAAAAATCTAAAGACATAGATTATGATTATCAACTATTAGAAAAAGCTAGAGATTATTCTAATACAGAAGGAGAAGACAAAAGAAAAGCTTTTTTAATTAGCCATGAGGTTTTAAGCAGAACGCAAAATGAATATCATAAGGTTTTAGCCTATAAAAATTTAAGTCATTATCATTATTACTCTTACACCTCTGACTCCGCCATATTTTATGCAAAAAAAGGAGTTGCATTAACTGAGAAAAGACAAGACTCTATTGGAGTATCATTAACTAACTGGTTTCACTTAATTCTTTCTAATGCTTCCAGAGATAAAGGTTTACTTGATGATAGTAAAAAATGGGCCCTAAAAGGTTTAGAAACTGTAAAGTTGATTGATGATCCAGATATTGAACAAAAACTGCTTCTAAATCTAGGAATTACCTACAGAATGAAAGGTGATTTTGATAAGGCTTTAGAAATTTATAATGCTATGATACTTGGTAATGAAAACCCAAACCCCGACTTATATGTTTCTATAGCCATTTGTCATTTGGATATGGGTAATTTTGAAAAAGCACTTTTCTATCAGAATAAAGCCTTACATATTTATAGCGAAAAAACTCACCACAGAAGTATTGCTATAACCTTACTTAATATCGGAAGTATCTATCTAGATATGTATGAGGATCAAACAGCATTAAGTTATTTCGAAAAATCCCTAAAAATAGCTGAAGAATATGCATATCCTTTGATAATGCTCAATAATAAGATCAATATTGGAGAAATTTTTATAGCGAAAAAACAATATAGTAAGGCGTCAAAAAACTACCAAGATGTATTGGAACTGGCTAAGGATAGAGAATATTTCCAACAACAGATATTAGCATATCAAAAGCTTAAAGAGATTGCTATACTCCAGAAGAACTATAAAGGTGCTTTGGAGTATACTGAAAAGGAAAACAAACTTAATGACTCGGTAAATCAGCTGCAAAAAGATGAAGAGCTTTCTAAACTAGAAGTGCAATACGAAACTCTTAAGAAAGAGAACGAAATATCTATCTTAAAAAAAGACAAAGAGCTAAGAGAATTAGAAATAAATAGACAACAATCACAAAAACACACCATACTCATTGCATTTGTAATCGTCGTAATTCTCTTAATAGGATTATTTGTGCTTTACTATCAAAAACTAAAAAGTCAAAACTTATTGAATAAAAACCAAAAGGAATTGGCAGAACAAAAGGTAGAAGCTTTGATCAAAAATCATGGCTTAAGACTTATTCAAAATTCTATCAATGTTCAGTTCAAAGAAAGAAAGAGAATTGCACAGACACTTCATGACAGAATAGGAGGAAATTTGGCTGCTATCAAACTACAGGTTAGCTCAATCAAAAATAATTCTTCTGGTCTGAAGCAAGTATATAAACAAATTGAAGATACATATCAAGAAGTTAGAGTGCTTTCACATGATCTTATCCCTAAAAAAATTGCAGACAGTAATTTCACAGAACTATTAGGCGAATACACAGATAAAATCAGCACATCCAGTAATTTAATCATAGATATTTCTACGTATAAAGAAGATTATATTAATCAGATGGATGTGAGATTTCATAATGAATTATTTTCCATTTTTCAGGAACTCATCACCAATACTCTTAAACATGCTAATGCTGATAAGATTGGAATTCAAATTAATCCTATTGGTGATCAGGTAAGTATTATTTTTGAGGATAATGGCAAAGGGTTTGACCTTTCTAAAAAACCATTTGGAATAGGCTTAACAAATATCAAAAGTCGAATACAAGAACTATCTGGGACTTTACATATCGATTCTTTGATAAAAAGAGGAACCATTGTTACTATTGAAATTCCTTTTATGAATCAACAAAAAATAATGAACCAAAACCACCTATAGTATAGTTCTAACATGAAGTCTAAATCCATAGAATTCTACGGCTTTAACTTCATAAATTGATGCATAAAAAAACCATCCTGAATGTATCAGAATGGTTTCTAGTATATCGATTAATTCTATGCTTCTTAGAACTGCTCTCTTCCTGAGAAATGAAAAGCTCCTTCGATAGCAGCATTCTCGTCACTATCACTACCATGTACAGCATTTTCACTGATAGAAGTAGCATATTTTTTACGAATAGTACCCTCTGCAGCTTCTTCTGGATTTGTAGCTCCGATTAAGGTTCTAAAATCTTCTACCGCATTTTCTTTTTCAAGAATTGCTGCTACAATTGGACCACTTGTCATATACTCCACTAACTCTCCATAAAAAGGACGCTCACTATGCACAGCATAAAAAGCTTTTGCATCGTCAGTAGTTAATTGCGTTAATTTCATTGCTACAATTCTGAAGCCAGAAGCAGTTATTTGTTCAAGGATCGCACCGATGTATCCTTTTCTTACCGCATCCGGTTTAAGCATTGTAAAAGTTCTATTTGTTGCCATTTTTAAAATTTTGTTTTTATATCATTTTCCAAAAAAAAGAAAATGTTGCTTTTTTAAATTTCGACTATATAGCCAATTATAAAATTTTGTGCAAAAGTATATATAAAAGCTTCAAAAACAAGAAATATTCTCAGAAAGTAAGAACTTTATCCTACTCCATCATAAAAACAATTAATCCAATAGGTACTGTTGTTGTATTTCTTGTAGCACTTTATTATCCTTTCCTCTCATCTGCATGGTAATTACCTTTGTTTCGAAATTAAATTTTAAGATACCGAAACTAGGTGTATGAATAACATCTCCTACTCTAAATTGATTAGGTTCACCATTAAAACCCAAATATGAATGAGTAAGTCCACTGGATGTAAAATCGACAATAGGATATCCTAAATCTGATAATTCCTTTTTTGAAAATTCTGATATGTGACGATCACCAGATAATAGTACACAATTTTTAACTTTTAGCGCTACTATTAATTGTTCTAACCTAGTTACTTCATTTGGAAAATTACTCCAACACTCCCAACCGTGTTCACCTGACAAAAACTGGATACTACTTACAATGACATGAAAATCAACTTTGGTAGTCTTCAATTCTTCTTCTAGCCATTTCCATTGCTTTTCTCCTAATACTGTTTCGTTATTGCCATCATGCGGAATATAACGTTTCTTACCTGCTGGGTCTTTTAATAGCGGAGATCGGAAATACCTCGTATCCAAAATAATAACCTTTACACTCCCTTTAGACGTTTTAAAAGTTTTGGAAGTATATATTCCTTCTTGATTTCTCCTCTTATCTTCTTTTCCAACTTCTAAAAAATCTAAAAACAACTGTTGACTTTCGCGTTTCATTTTCCACTCTCCTCCTGCATCATTTTTCCCATAATCATGATCATCCCAAGTAGCCATGATAGGTACACTATTTTTTAATAGTTGATAGTCAAGATTACTGTTTTGAAGTTTGTAATGATTTTTAATTTTAGACATATCATCAGAATCTCCGTAAATATTATCTCCACCCCAAATAAATAAATCTGGTTTATTCTTTAAAATTTCGTTCCAAAGAGGTTGTGGTAAACTTTGTTTATTACAACTACCAAAAGCAATCACAAAATCTTCTTTTCTTTTTTCTTCATTAATCTGGCTATAACCAATGCTAATAGCATACAGAGAAAAAAAGACATAACATACTAAGTATTTCATTGTATAAAAGAGTTAACGTACGGTAAAAGTAAGTATTCCATTATTACCATATTATTAATAAATAGTATCTTCGCACACCTATGAACACAAGTGAATTTAAGGAAGTAAAAACTCTTTTAAGTACTTCCAAAAACATCGTAATTATTCCACATAAAAATCCAGATGGAGATGCAATAGGATCAACACTAGCGCTCTATCACTATCTATCTGGTTTGGGACACAAGGCTATCGTAATAACTCCAAATGATTATCCAAACTTTCTAAAATGGATTCCAGGCGAGTCTACCATTATTAAATATGATAGCGATACTGAAGTCGCAACCGAAAAGATAAAAGAAGCTGATATCATTTTCACTTTAGATTTCAACCATTTTTCCAGAACTGGCAATATGGAAAGCTTGCTAAAAACAACCGACACTACGTATATCATGATCGATCATCACCAACAACCAGATGATTATGCTGTCTATACCTATAGTGATGTTATGATGAGTTCTACTTGTCAAATGATCTATCACTTTATCGATAATTTAGGAGATGTAGACAAAATTACTGCTGATATTGCGACTTGTATTTATATCGGAATCATGACTGATACGGGTTCTTTTCGTTTTCGATCAACTACTAGTACAACTCATAAAATAATTGCTGATTTAATAGATCGTGGAGCTAACAATACTGAAATCCATGAATTAATTTATGACAGTAACACCTATTCTAGATTACAATTAAGAGGGGTAGCCTTAAAAAATTTAAAAGTGTTACCAGAATACAAAGCTGCCTATATTACACTATCGCAAAAGGAATTAGATGATCACAATTTCAAAAAAGGAGATACTGAAGGATTTGTAAACATGGGACTATCCATAGAAGGCATCAAACTCGCATTAATTTTTATAGAAAATAAAGGTGAAAATATTATAAAGATCTCTCTTCGTTCTAAAGGTGATTTTTCCGTAAATGAATTTTCGAGAAATCACTTTGAAGGTGGTGGTCATCATAATGCTGCTGGTGGAAAAAGTAATCTCTCACTTCAAGACACGGTTGAGAAATTTATTAGTATATTACCATCTTATAAAAATGCCCTAAATTCATGAGACATTTTTTTCTTTTAGTAAGCTTACTCACCTTATTTTTCTCTTGTAAAGCTCCAGAAGCCAGAAAGCCTATTAGTGTTTCCTCGGGATCTTTTATCAATGAATCGATTAACAGAAACAAGGAACTTATAGCGGGCGAAGAAGCTAAAATTCAGAAAATAATCCAACAAGATACTTCTCGCAATTATATCACATCGGATGGTGGTTTTTGGTATTATTATGAGAAAAAAGACACCATATCAACACTTACTGCTAAATTTGGAGACATTGTAAATTTTACCTACGACGTTAAAAATTTAAATGGAGAAGTTATCTATAGTCAAAAAGAATTAGATACTGTAAATTATGCTATCGATCAGGAAGATCTCTTTTTTGGATTAAGAGAAGGATTAAAACTCATGAAAGAAGGAGAAACAGTTGTTTTCTTATTTCCTTCTTATCAAGCATATGGATATTATGGGGATGATCATAAGATTGGGACAAATATTCCGTTAGTATCCAGAGTAACTCTCAACAAAATCACAAAACAGTCAACAAAAGAAAATTAAACCTTAACTAAAAAAATGAAAAAATTAAGTCTTTTATTTTTAGCGATTGTCGCTTTAACTCTAACTAATTGCAAAGAAAAATATCCAGAACTTGGGGATGGTATCTATGCAGAAATCATTACAAATAAAGGTACAACCGTTGCAAAATTATATTACGATGCTACTCCAATGACAGTAGCAAATTTTATATCCCTTGCCGAAGGAACAAATACTATGGTAGATAGTATTTACAAAGGAAAAAAATATTATAATGGAATCATTTTCCATAGAGTGATTAAAGATTTTATGATCCAAACAGGAGACCCATTAGGTACAGGAACTGGTGATCCAGGATATAAGTTTCCAGATGAGTTTGTAGATTCTTTAACACATAAGTCTAAAGGAATTTTATCAATGGCGAACTCTGGTCCTGCTACCAACGGAAGTCAATTTTTTATTACATTAAAAGAAACTCCTTGGTTAAATGGAAAACACACCGTTTTTGGTGAAATCGTTTCAGGACAAGATATCGTAGATAGCATTGGTGTTGTGGAGACAAAAAGGCCTGGAGATAAACCTGTTTCTGAAGTAAGAATGGAACAAGTAAATATCATCAGAAAAGGTAAGGACGCTAAAGCATTCGATACTAAAGTAGCATTCGAGGATAAACTAAAAGTACTAGAAGAAGAAAAATTGGCTAAGGAACGCTTAATCAAAGAAAATAGTAAAAAGGCAGCTGCAAAATATGAAGGGTTAAAACAAAAAGCAACCAAACTAGAAAGTGGTTTGGAAATTCTATTCTTAAAAGAAGGTGATGGCCCTAAACCAAAACCAACAGATGTTGTAAAATTATATTATGCTGGTTTCTTTACAGACGGAAGAGTATTTGACACGAACATGATCGATGTAGAAAAAGAAATGGGAATCTATGATCCGAATGGTCGTAGAGCTAAACATCCTATGGGATACGCTCCAATAGAAATGCCTTATTCTCCTGAAGCTCAAATGATCGCCGGTTTCAAAGAAGGAGTTCAACAAATGAAAGTTGGAGATAGAGCAGTAATATTTATTCCTTCTCATTTAGGATACGGAGAAAGAGGAAGAAATCCAATTCCTCCTAATACAGATTTAATTTTCGAACTTGAATTAGAAAGCATTGTAGATAAAACTACAGCTCCTCAAGCTCATTCTAAAGATGACGGTCATGGTCACTAGAATATAATAAAGTGTAAAAAAATCCCATATCTGATGATATGGGATTTTTTAATTTTTATAGTATCCTTATTATTATTTTTCGGGAATACTTTCTAAAATCTGCTTTACAAAATTCCAATATTTCTGTGCAGAAGAAATACTCGCTCTTTCATCGGGAGAATGCGCTCCTAAAATAGTAGGGCCAAATGAAATCATATCCATATCTGGATAATTTTGTCCCAGAATACCACATTCCAAACCGGCATGACAAGCTGCAATATGTGCTTTTTCTCCATTTATTTTTTGATACAGTTCATCCATAACTTTTAAAATGGCAGAATCCATATTTGGTGCCCATCCTGGATAATCTCCATCGGTGGTTACTTCACACCCTATCAATTCAAAAGTAGCTCTTAGTTTATTAACCATATCTAATTTCGAAGACTCTACACTGCTTCTGGTTAAACATTCAATTTTAATAGCTCCACTACCAATAGTTACTTTTGCAATATTATTAGATGTTTCCACTAGATCAGGAATTGATAAGCTCATTGCATACACTCCATTATGTGCGGCATATAAAGATTTTAAAACACCTTCCTGAACACCTAATTCCATCACACTATTTGGTGCTTCTATTTGTTCTAATTCTATTGATAAATTGGGATCTACTAGAGCAAGTTCTTTTTGTATCGTAGTAATTAAAATAGATGTTTCAAATTGAAAAGCTTCCGACTGTATCGTATCTACAACTACAGTAGCAAAACTTTCTCTAGGAATTGCATTACGAAGACTTCCTCCTTTTATTTCATGGATTCTGAGTCCAAAATTTTCAAAACCATCAAATAGTAATCTATTCATGATCTTATTAGCATTTCCTAAGCCTTTATGAATATCCATTCCTGAGTGTCCTCCATTTAAACCGGTTACCGAAATTCTAAAAGCGGTAGTTCCTTCTGGAGTGGTCTCTTCCTTGTATGTTCTTTCTGCGGTAACATCAATTCCACCTGCACAACCTACTCCTATTTCATCATCTTCTTCAGTATCCAAGTTTAAAAGAATATCACCTTGTAACCAATTCGGTTGTAATCCCATGGCACCCGTCATTCCAGTCTCTTCATCGATGGTAAATAATGCTTCTATCGGTGGATGTACAATCTCTTTTGATTCTAAAATAGCCATAATAGTAGCTACACCTAACCCATTATCTGCTCCTAAGGTTGTTCCTTTTGCACGTACCCAGTCTCCATCTACATACATTTCGATTCCTTGTGTATCAAAATCAAAAGCGGTATCAGCATTTTTTTGGTGCACCATATCTAGGTGTGATTGCATCACCACAGTTTTTCGATTCTCCATTCCTGGTGTAGCAGGCTTTTTAATCAGAACATTCCCTACCTTATCTATTTCTACCACAAGCCCTAGAGACTCTCCGAACGTTTTCATAAATTCGATAACGCGTTCTTCTTTTTTAGAAGGTCTAGGAACGGCATTTAGATCCGCAAATTTATTCCAAAGCTCCTTTGGCTCCAGGTTTCTTATTTCTAAATTCATGTGTATTCTGTGTTTTTTGACAAATGTACATTATGATAATCTTAATTCAAATGCTTTGTGAAATGTTGTAGATTTACAATCTGATATTTATAATTCATGCAATCAAAAACAAAATTATATCTTACCATTCTATTACCCGTACAGTTTATCCTCCTTAAAATCCTTTCTTTCTTTCCTGAGTTTATTGATCGATTTTACAGCAATGGATTGTATGTTTACATATCAAAGGCTTTACGATTTACCTTTGGTTGGATTCCTTTTTCTTTTGGAGACATCGGATATAGTATTTTAATTATACTCCTAATCCGCTTTTTGTTTAAAAGAGTTTTTAGAAAAAAAGTACAATGGAAAACTGTTCTTATAGATGTAGGTGCTACCTTATCCGTAGTATATGCTGCTTTTCACTTATTATGGGGAATTAACTATTACAGATTACCAATGCATGAGATTTTAGGCATCGATGATCAATATACGGAGGCAGAACTGTTATCTGTATCAGAAAAGCTAATTAAACAGGCCAATACTATTCATAAACGTTTAGAGCCTAATGATTCATTATCCATAGTAATGCCATACAGTAAAGCTGAAATATTTGAAAAAACAATTCCTGCATATGAACAAATCAACGAAGTGGTTCCAAACTTGAAATATTCGCCAAAGAGTATTAAAAAATCATTACTAAGTGTTCCTTTAACATATATGGGATTTAGCGGTTACCTTAATCCTATAACCAATGAAGCACAAGTGAATGGTTTGATCCTAGATTATAAATCTCCAACTACTAGCTGTCATGAAGAAGCTCACCAACTGGGGTTTGCTAAAGAAAATGAAGCAAATTTTCTTGCGGCTTTAACTACTATGAACTATGATGATCCTTATTTTAACTATAGTGGAACTACTTTTGCGCTAAAATTTTGTCTGAATGATCTGTACTTACGAGATGAACAGAAAGCATTTTGTCTTATCGAAAAATTAAGACCCGGTATCCGAAAAAATTATCAAGAGGTGAACGAATTTTGGCTGCAATATCAAAACCCTCTAGAACCTATTTTTAAAAGTACTTATGACAGCTATCTTAAGGCAAACAATCAACCTAAAGGAATTGACACCTACAGCTATGTAGTTGCCTTGTTAGTAAACTATTATAAAGACAAATTATAGTTTTCAATATTACTTAATGAGATTACATACATCCTTTAACTGTTAAAATAATACTAATTAGTAAGGTCTTTCCGCAGTAACGGTTACTTTTAGACCAATTCATTATTACGCAAACTCTATGAAAAAACTATTTTTATCACTCTTGGTGATATTGATGGGGTCGATTCTTCATGCGCAAGAATACTTCCCAAAAAATGACGGTGTAAAAACATCTAATTCTAATTATACGGTGTTTACTAATGCTACTATTCACACTTCTCCAGAATCCGAGATACAAAATGGTATGCTTATTATCCAGAAAGGAAAAATTACTCAAGTAGGTTCTGGATTATCTATTCCAAAAAATAGTATTGTGATCGATCTAAAAGGAAAGCATATCTATGCATCTTTTATTGATCCTTTTACCAACTTTGGAATCCAAAAACCAAAAAGACAAGGGAATCCTTTTGGCGGTAGTCCTCAATACGATGCCACCAGAGAGGGATATTACTGGAATGATCATATTCGTCCTGAGACAAATCCGTTACATGAATTTAAATATGACAAAAAGAAAGCCGATGAGTTTATAAAAGCAGGTTTTGGAACCGTAAATACTCATATACCCGATGGAATTATCCGAGGAACTGGATTATTAGTAGCTCTTAATAATGAAGGAACTGAAGGAGATCGATTGTTAAGTGATGCTTCTTCTCAATTACTTTCTTTTTCAAAAAGTAATAAAAGTAAACAGATATATCCTACCTCGTTAATGGGATCTATGGCTTTGCTTAGACAAGTATATTTAGATGCAAAATGGTATGCTAATAACAATGTTGACTATAAAGATTTATCTCTAGAGGCATTAAATAACAATAAAAGCCTACCACAGATTTTTGAAGCTGGTAGTAGAATCAATGGTTTTAGAGCAGATAAAATCGGAGATGAATTTAACATACAGTATATAATTGTTGGTGGTGGTGATGAATACGCTCGAATAGACAAAGTAAAAGCTACCAATGCCAAATATATTATTCCTCTTGATTTTCCGGATGCCTATGATGTATCGGATCCGTATATGGCAAATCTAGTAAGTCTGGGTGATATGCGTCATTGGAACCAAGCGCCTTCCAATCCATCTGTTCTGCAAAAAAATGGAGTTCAGTTTTCGTTAACTACCCATAAACTAAAAAAGATTAGTGATCTCTCTACAAGATTAGAAAAAGCACTGAAACATGGATTAGATAAAAAAACCGCGTTAGCAGCTTTAACTACAATTCCTGCTCAAATTTTAGGAAAAGGAAATGTACTAGGAACACTTAAAAAAGGAGCTCATGCCAATTTTTTAATTACTAGTAAGGAACTATTTTCTAAGGACAATATTATTTATGAAAACTGGGTACAAGGTCATAAAAATATTGTGAATGATATGAACACTACAGATATTACAGGTTCATATGAATTATCGGTAGCTGGAAAGACTTATGATGTTTCCATAACTGGAAAGCCTACAAAACCAAAGGCAGAAGTTAAACTCGGAGAAACAAAACTGGGAAGTAAAATTACCTATACCAATGATTGGATAACGCTGACTTTTACTGATGCTGACACTAGTAAAACCCAATATACCCGTATTGTTGGTGCCATTAATAAAAATCCAAAATTTTGGACTGGAAAAGCAGTACTTCCTAATGGTAGCGAAACATCTTTTACTGCAAAGCAAAAACCAGGAGAAGCTAAAGAAGCTTCTAAAAAGAAACCTGAAGCGGCTAAAGAAGCTCCAAAACTAGTACCTGTTACCTATCCTAACATTGCATACGGTAATGCAGCATTGCCAAAGTCTGAAAATATACTTTTCAAAAACGCTACTGTTTGGACCAATGAAAGCGAAGGGATTCTAAAAGAAACAGATGTTCTCATTAAAAATGGAAAGATTGCTGCCATTGGTAAAAACCTAAGTGCAGGAAATGCTAAAGTTATCGATGCTACAGGAAAGCATCTTACCAGTGGTATTGTAGATGAGCATTCTCACATTGCTGCAGCAGCTATTAACGAAGCTGGACATAACTCTACGGCAGAGGTAACTATAGAAGATGTGGTATCACCAGATGATATCAATATCTACAGAAACCTTGCTGGTGGTGTAACCTCTATACAAATATTACACGGATCCGCAAACCCAATTGGTGGTAGATCCGCTATCATTAAACTAAAATGGGGAGAAAATGCAGAAAACCTGATTTATAGTAACACTCCCAAATTTATAAAGTTTGCACTTGGTGAAAATGTAAAACAAAGTAACTGGGGAGATGCAGAACGAGTTCGTTTCCCACAAACACGTATGGGTGTAGAGCAATTATACATCGATTATTTTACTCGTGCTAAACGATATGAGCAACAAAAAAATAGCGGAAAACCATATCGTAAGGATATCGAAATGGAAACCCTATTAGAGATTCTTAATGGAAAACGTTTTATCAGTTGCCACTCCTATGTACAAAGTGAAATCAATATGTTGATGAAAGTAGCTGAAAAATTTAATTTCAGAATCAACACCTTTACCCACATTCTCGAAGGCTATAAAGTGGCAGATAAGATGGCGACACATGGTGTTGCAGGATCTACTTTCTCCGATTGGTGGGCGTATAAGTATGAAGTAAATGACGCAATTCCATACAATGCTACGATTATGCATAACCAAGGAGTTCTGGTAGCCATTAACAGTGATGATGGCGAAATGTCGAGACGTTTAAATCAGGAAGCTGCTAAATCCGTAAAATACGGAGGTGTTAGCGAAGAAGAAGCTTGGAAATTTGTAACATTAAACCCTGCAAAGATGTTACATATTGATGATCGCGTGGGAAGTATTAAGGTAGGAAAAGATGCGGATGTAGTTTTATGGACCGATCACCCACTTTCTATCTATGCCAAGGCAGAAAAAACGTTGATCGAAGGAGCTACTTATTTCGATTTAGAAAAAGATAAAGCCATGCGCAGATCTATTGCTAATGAAAGAAATGAGTTATCTACCATGTTATTACAAGCAAAAAATAGTGGATTAAAGACACAACCGCCTAAGAAAAAGGAAAAACAACATTTTCACTGCGATACTGTAGAACACATTCACTAAACACCGATTACAAAATGAAAAACTTATCATATATATTCTTGTTGTTAATCGTTGCATTTGGAAATGTAACTGCACAACAAACTCCGGCAAAAAATCAAACCGAAGCAATTACGATTACTGGAGCTACAGCTCATATTGGTAATGGAGAAGTGATTACCAATAGTATCATTATTTTCGAAAATGGCAAAATTACAAATGTTGGTACCAATGGTAGTATTGCCACCAAAGGAAAAGTAATTGATGCTACCGGTAAGCATGTATATCCAGGATTTATAGCACCCAATTCTACGCTAGGATTGGTAGAAATCGGAGCCGTGCGTGCTACCGATGATGATAGCGAGATTGGAGGTTTTAATCCTCATATCAGAAGTATTATTGCCTATAATGCAGAAAGTAAGATTGTAGAAAGTATGCGTCCTAATGGTGTATTGATTGCCCAAACAACACCACGTGGCGGATGGATTTCTGGTACTTCTTCTATTGTACAATTAGATGCTTGGAACTGGGAAGATGCCGCTATTAAAACAGATGATGGGATTCATATGAATTGGCCAAATCCTTTTACCAGAGGTAGATGGTGGCTAGGAGAAGATCCTGGTTTTAAACCCAATAAAAAATACCAGGAGCAGGTAACTACACTTACCGATTTTGTTACTCAAGCAAAAGCAACTATAAAATCCAAGGTAGGAGACGAAAACTTACCTCATCTGGCAATGCAAAGAATATTTGACGGAACACAAACCTTATTTGTACACGTTGGTACCGAAAAAGCTATTTTAGATGTACTACGTTTTGCAAAAGAACAGCAACTGCAAAAAGTAGTAATTGTTGGCGGAGATGAAGCCTACAAAGTAGCTAGCCAACTAAAACAACAAAACATTCCTGTACTATTGACCAGAACACACTCCACACCAAATTATGAAGATGACGACTATGATTTACCATATAAAAATGCTAAGCTATTAGTTGATGCAGGTGTATTAGTAGCATTGCAGAATAGTGGTCAGATGGAACGTGCCAATGCACGTAACCTTCCTTTCCAGGCTGGAACTGTTGCTGCTCATGGATTAGAAAAAGAAAAAGCAGTGCAGTTAATTACAGGTAATAGCGCTAAAATTTTAGGAATTGATGATATGGCAGGAACGTTGGAAGTAGGTAAAGATGCTACTTTATTTATAAGCATTGGCGATGCTTTAGATATGCGTACCAACCAATTAGAAAAAGCTTTTATCCAAGGAAGAGATGTTAGTTTAGAAAGCCACCAAACTAAACTATGGAAACGCTATAGTGGTAAGTATAGCAAGTAATTTTAAATATATTATTAAAAAGAGGCACTTAATTGTGCCTCTTTTTTTTAAATTACCATCTTCGTCATACTGAATTTACTCTTATATTTCAGTGCGACGGTGACTCTTACGGATTCATAAATTTCATCTTCTCCTCTGGATCTCCAAAATGTTTTTACTCCTTCTTTTACTAACCAGGAGAGCGATGGTGTATATGTGGGTCTTGGAACTAAATGCATTGCGGCTGATGCTTCTAAAGCTTCTGCATACATTTCTGCTGCCAAATCCCCCAAACTATCAGTTACATCATACTCTGATATCTTATTTCTAGGATAAAAAAAGTTTAAGATTTCCATGACCATTTGATCATCACTTATAGAACTCATACAATTAAGGTATTAAGAGATTAAAATAATTTGTTTATTATATTATTACTACAAATTTTGCAAATCTCTACACTAAATCATACCCAGTATTCAGTGAAAACCAACTCCCTGAATGTATGTAAATTAAGAGCTAAACTCTTTCATATCTTCTAAAGCACTGATAAGCATGTTTACGTGATTAAGTGTACAACTTTCTCCCATAATTCCTATTCGCCATATTTTACCAGCAAAAGCTCCTAATCCTCCTCCAACTTCTATATTATAATGATCTAATAATTTCCTACGAATTATAGCTTCATCATTACCTTCGGGTAGATAAACCGCATTTAGATTCGGAAGTCTGTAAGATTCTTCTACCAAATAGTTAAACCCTAAGTTTTCCAATTTTGTTTTCAACACTTGATGTACATCTTTATGCCTTTTCCATCGATTCTCTAAACCTTCTTCTAAAACAATCCTAAGTGCTTCTCTTAATGCATAAACAGAAGAAACGGGAGCTGTATGATGATAGGCTCTTTTGGCACCTCCCCAATAATTTTTAACCATACTTAAATCTAAAAACCAACTTTGCACTTTAGTTTTTCGATTTTCTAAAGCTTTCACAGCTTTATCCGAAAAACTAACAGGAGATAATCCTGGAGGCGCACTCAAATTTTTCTGTGTCCCAGTATAAATTGCATCAATATTCCAATCATCTACTTTCAATTCCATACCACAGTAAGAAGTTACCGCATCCACCATCAATAATCCACCTGCATTATGAACCAAGTCGCTTATTTCTTTCAAAGGCTGTAACACTCCGGTAGAAGTCTCCGCATGAACTAGCGCTACTAGTTTTGGTTGTTTACAGACATCTAAAGCTTTTTTGATATCATCAGGTGAAACCGCCGTTCCCCATGAAACTTCTACTTTATGTACAGTAGCTCCACACCTTTCAGCAATGTCTGCCATTCTTCCTCCAAAAACTCCATTGATACAGATAATAGCTTCATCTCCTGGTTCTAATAAATTTACCAAACACGTTTCCATACCCGCACTTCCTGGAGCAGATACTACAAATGTCATATGGTTTTTAGTCATAAAAGTATCTTGTACCATCGTTTTGACTTCATCCATGATTGTTACAAACTCAGGATCTAGATGACCAATTAGAGGTGTTGACATCGCTTTAAGTACTCTTGGATGTGCGTCTGAAGGTCCAGGCCCCATCAAAATCCTATTACTTGTGGTAAGTTCTTTATACATAAAATTAGTTTTGCATGTGTTACTATATCGTTTTCGTAAATCGAATTAGATAAAGGATATAAAATTAGTTAATTCTAATAATTGTATTAAAACCTACTCTTAGACATCTTGTTAAAAATCTTTTGATTATTATATATTTCACAATTATTAGCTGTAATTAATTCCAAAAATTATCAAATTATAAAAATCTCCTTTTCATTTTTATCAAAAAAAGTTCTTTACATCAAAAAAACTCTGTCAACACATTGCTAACAGAGTTTATTATAACGTTTCTTAAGAATTAAATTTTCAGAAATTATTCTTTTGGTTTACTAAACAGGGAAGTATCTAATTTTTCTTCGCTTGCAATTGCATTTACAAAAGCTCTTTCACTTTTTATATCTCCTACTACACCATCATCGTAAGCTCTCCATTTTAGTGTCTTTGGTAATAATAGCCCATTAACGTCTGTCCAATCAGAATATTCTATGAGACTTACTTTTTCACTACTTTCTTTACTAAAGAAAGTTACTGTGTACCCTAAATATTTCATTTGGTGGGATGCTGCATCGTAATAGATAAAGTAATTATCTTTTGGAGAATCTCCTACTCCATCGCCATAAGAAATCTTATAACCTGGATATGTCTTATCTTCTACTTTGAGATCTTCTACTTTTTCATAAGAAATACCATCATCACCTAATACAAATGGCATAGCATAGAAGTAAAACATCAAATTATGATAAAATCGAGGGTTTCCTTTAAAATAAGTAGAGTCCTGTTCTATCCAAGCTTCATTTCCATCAAAACCTAAAGCAAATTTATTTGTTTCTATGCGTGCGTGTCTGGTCTTAAGATCCGTAGTGTGTTTCTCATTCCCCTCTGGCTTAGAAAGTTCAAAAATTAAAGTGTTTTGTTTATCAAAAGCTTGAATTCCCCCATGAGCTTTAAATACTGCTGCAATATCTTTTGGAAAATCTCCAGATCGATCAGTAACGACCTCTTCTACTTTCTCCTCGACGATAACTTCTTTTTCTTCTTTTGGAGCTTCTTTACAAGAAAATAAAACTCCAAGTGCTAGTAAAAATACTATTGTTTTTTTCATTTTTTGAGTGTAAGGTTATTATTTAAGAAGTTGTAGTCGGTTTTTAAAATCAACCTTACAATAATCATCCGTGTTATTCTACTTTTTTAAAATCTTACCCATTTCATATGTATGATTCTTATCAGAAAAAGTATACGTTCTCGAATTATATTTAAATGTTTTAGCATCGGCTCCTTCCATAATCTTTCCGAGAAAAAAAACATAATTCTTATCTTTTGTATACCCATGCTTTACCTCTTCGAAAGTAGCTACATCTGCATTGTCAATTACCTCTCCTCGGTAGTAGACATTGGCATCTATTTTAATAAGTTCTACATCTTCAAAAAAAGCAATACTTTCGGGATCTTTAAAAGGAATTGACACCACTTGATCAAACCTTCCTGTATCCTTATACCCCACATAAAAATATACGTTTCTATTATCTCGGATATAATAATTCGTTAAAGAAACGATTTCATTAATATTCGCTTCTTCGATCTTTCGTAATGGATCGCCATAAGAATAATAATACACTCCATTATTATCTTTACAAAAACGACTATTGATCTCCTGAAAAGATGCAACATCCAAAGAATCTCTTTTTATATAGTTCTGATATACAAAATTTTTATCCTTGGCAAAATCGAAACTTATCTGAGTAAACGTATTTGCATCTGCCCCTTCTAAGATCTTCAGCGCTTTTTTATCTTCTTGACCAATATGATAGTAATTATCGTTTAATATATATACATGATTTTTATCCATAGGGGTATACCCTAATTGCACTCGAAAAGATGCAAGATCTATATCATTATTAATTGCTCTTGATTTAAAATATGCATGATTTTTATCTTTGGCATAATCTCTTCCCAATACTTGAAATGAACTCATATCTACCTGCATTTCATCTTTTCCAAGTTCGAACCAATTACCCATAGGACTATAAATAATTCCTTTGTTATCTCTAGTGTAGTAATAAGAATCAGACAATTCTTTATTTACCTCGTTACCAAAAGGATTAAAAAAACGATATACTCCATAAATACAGAGAGCTCCTATTGTAACAAATACAACCGCAATTATCATGATTACTTTTTTTACCATAAAGTTAAAATTCTAAAAAGCACTATTTTAAGTTCATTTTTCTTCTATTAAATTACTAAAATAAATTACTCTTAAAAACTAACGTCTACTAATTTTTTTCTCCAGACTTCCCAGATCTGTTGCTATTTTGATAACATATACTCCAGATTCTAGAAAAGAAATATCAAAACGGTTCTGTTCTGTTTCAAAAACTTTTTGGCCAAGAAGATTATATACATCAATATGATTAACTTTAGTATTTACAACTATTTCCCCATTGGTGGGATTAGGATAGACTGCAATTCTCAATGCATCAAATTCCTGGGTATTAAGCAGATCATCCTTTAGTAAGGTGCTAGTAACGTAAGTTCCCCGATTCCCTGTAGGATCAATTAAACGTACACGCAAAGTGATAGTTCCTTCCAATAAACTGCTCAAATCAATACCTGAAACTGTTTCATTACTTTGAGAAATAGTTCCTGAACCATTGATAGTATCAACATTTCCATCACCTGAACTACTAAAACTATACATATAAGAAGCTCCTATTTCGGCATTCATAAATGTAAAGCTTACGTTAGTTTCATTTGACGGCTCAATTAAACTTTGATCAATACTAACATTATATCCTAAAGGAGAAACAACATCCACTGAAAACACTCTGGTATTTCCGGATCTATTGCCATTATCGTCATTCCCTGTAGCTCCTACTGCAACAAAACTTCCATCAGAATTTAATGCTACTGAAGAACCTGCTCCATCTAATGCTCTTTCACCTCTGATTTCTGAACCAATTCTTCTCCATTGAGTATCTTCATCATCCCATTTATATAATCTTACATATCCGGCACCACTACCTGCTCCATTATTATCAGAAGGTGCTCCAATAGCTAAAATATTTCCTTCGTCATTAATAGTCAGAGAATGTCCAGATTGGCTATATCGATCACCTATAATTTCTGAACCTTTCTGTACCCAACTACCATTTCCATCCCATTCAAAAACTCTTACCTGACCGTAGTAATCTCCAGGATTTCCAGACGCGTCATGAAATTCGGCTCCCATAGCTATAATTGTTCCTGAAGCATTCAAAGCTAGTTTATTTCCAAAAGCATCTCCAGGCTCTTCTCCATCAAGATCTTGCCCAAGTTGTACCCAATTAGTATTGTTTGTCCATTGATACACTCTAGCATGTCCAGCACGATTACCATTGCCGTCATTCCCTTGCGCTCCAATAGCTATGATGGTTCCATCTGCATTAATACTAATAGAACCAGCAGCATCGCCTTCGGATTCTCCATAAATATCTGCACCTAATTGCACCCAATTATTGGTATTATCCAATCTATAGACTCTTGCTCTACCTGCATTTACTGTATTTACTACATCTGTCCATGCTCCAACAACTAATGTTGTACCGTCTTGACTAAACTTGACATTTCTAATAGTTTCATCACCCGCTTCCTCATCGATATCTTGCCCTAACTGTATCCAAGTATTACTGCTTCGTTCAAATACCCTAACTTGTCCAGAATTTGATCCTCCAATAGCAACTCTAGTTCCGTCACCACTTAAACTTATGGATCTTCCTGATTTGAAACCTGCTTCCTCTCCATCAATATCATCTCCTATTTGTGTCCACACATCATTTACATTTTCGAAAACACGTACCTGACCCGAATTGGAACCATTACCGTCATTATCTGTTGCTCCAACTGCTAATATATTTCCATTAGAACTCAATGAAACTGATCTGCCAGAAGTATCGCTAGCTGCTTCTCCATCCACATCTTGCCCTACTTGGGTTTGTGCTACTATCTGGGTTATAAAACTGTTGACTACTAATGTAATTCCTAGGATACAATTTGAAAATGATCTTTTTTTCATTGTGCTGATTCTTTTATTCTCCTGTTAAAAATATGTATAGACAATACTATATTGTACAAAACAGGGATAAAACTAATAACACCACATAGTTGGTCATACACTGTATTCAGTGAAAATGTAATAACGAAAAGAATCAGTACAATGTCTAGAAAAAATAAAAATCAGGTTTTCTGTTTCTTTTTCTTAGCTGCTGGAAAGAGTACATTATTAAGAATCAAACGATATCCAGGAGAGTTAGGGTGTAATTCTAGTTCTGTTTTCGGATCTCCTACTCTATGTTGGTAATCCTCTGGATCGTGTCCTCCATAGAACGTAAAAAATCCTTTTCCTTTGATTCCATGGATATATCTTGCCTCATTATTTGTTTTATTTTCTCCTAGAATGAGCACATTGGATTTTATTTCTGTAGGATCGTAGGCAGTAGTTTGCCCCATAAATCCTTTAACTAGCGCTGTATGATTTTGACAAAGCATTGTAGGTATAGGATCCCATTTTGCTGAAAAATCCATTAATGTAAAATAATCTGTTCGCTTAGGAATACGTCTTTTCCTAGTCATATCTATGGACGAAAACTCATATACATTTGGACTTCTTTCTAGAGTAAAATCTTTAAAAGCAAAAGTTTTAGAAAAATCAATTTTTGCTTGATACCCTGGCTCGCTAGGATCTCCATCAAACATTGGTTCGCAAATATCAACTCCTTCTGCTGCGATAGCTATTTCAAAACTATCGGTGGCACTACACATTGCAAACATAAAACCACCACCAACAACGTAATCTCTTATCTTTAATGCTACCGCTAACTTTTCTTCTGAAACCTTATCATACCCTAAGTCTGCCGCTAATTTCTCTGCAGCAGCCTTTTCTTTAATATACCAAGGATATGCTCTATAGGTAGCATAAAATTTACCATATTGCCCCGTAAAATCTTCATGATGTAAATGTAACCAATCATATAAGATCAGGTTATCTTCTAAAACTTCTTTATCGTAGACCGTTTCATATGGAATTTCAGCAAAAGTCAATACCATAGTTACTGCATCATCCCAAGGTTGATTTCCTTTTGGAGAATATACAGCAATCTTAGGTGCTTTTTCTAAGACTACGGCTTCCATATTCTTGGAAGGGCTGCTGATTTCTTCTAAAATCTCTTCTGTTTTTGTATTACTTAATACTTCATAAGAAATTCCTCTTATGGTACATTCTTTTTTGATATCTTCTGTATCGGGTAATAAAAAAGAACCACCTCTATAATTAAGTAACCATTTTACTTTTAAATCTTTACTAAGAGTCCAATAAGTAATACCATAGGCCTTTAGGTGGTTTTGCTGACTTTCAGCATCCATAGGAATCAATACATAAGAAGCATATGATTGAAAAGTAAAAAAGAATAAAAAACTGTAAACTAATAGCTTACAATTCATTTTAGAAAGGTACATCGTCATCATCATTAGAGTCATTTATGCTACTCCCAAAAGCTTCGTCGGCGCTTGGAAGATGACTTGTACTAAAAGGATCATCTTCTTCTTTACCGTCATTCATTTTAGAATGGAACTCAAAAGGAGTACTAAAATCATCTAAGTTATCAAATTTACCTAAGTGACCAATGAATTTTAACCTAATATTTTCTAAACCACCATTACGGTGTTTTGCTACAATGAACTCTCCTTGTCCTTGTGTAGGTGATCTTTCTTCATCATCCCACTCATCGATTTTATAATATTCTGGTCTAAATATAAAGGCAACAATATCAGCATCCTGCTCAATTGCTCCAGATTCCCTCAAGTCACTTAAAAGCGGTCGTTTACTACCTCCACGGGTTTCAACAGCACGAGATAACTGCGAAAGTGCAATCACAGGGATATTCAATTCTTTTGCCAAAGCTTTCAGGTTTCGAGAAATGGTAGAGATTTCCTGTTCACGGTTACCATTTTTTCCACTCCCACCAGCTGTCATTAACTGCAAGTAATCGATGATGATCATTTTAATACCATGCTGAGAAGACAATCGTCTTGCCTTTGCCCTTAAATCAAAAATCGAAAGTGATGGTGTATCATCAATAAAAAGTGGTGCTTTTTCTAAGTCTTTTACTTTTACATTTAACTGTTCCCATTCATGCTTTTCTAACTTACCAGTTCTAAGTTTTTCTGAAGAAAGTCCAGTTTCCGAAGAGATCAAACGTGTTATAAGCTGTACAGATGACATCTCCAAAGAAAAGAATGCTACCGGAGTATTTGCTCCAACGGCCATATTACGTGCCATCGATAAGGTTAACGCTGTTTTACCCATACCAGGACGTGCAGCAACGATTATCAAATCACTTGGTTGCCATCCAGAAGTAAGTTTGTCTAACTTATCAAAACCAGAAGGAACACCACTCATTCCCTCTTTATTAGAAATCTCTTGAATTTTTTTCTTAGCCTGAATTACCAAACTCTGAGCACTTTCTGTAGATCTTTTGATATTCCCTTGGGTAACTTCATATAATCTGGATTCTGCCATATCCAAAAGATCAAAAACATCTGTAGTCTCATCATAAGACTCTTCGATTATTTCATTTGATATTTTAATCAAACTTCTTTGAATATATTTTTGCAAAATTATACGAGCATGAAACTCGATATGTGCCGAAGAGGCTACCTTTTGAGTGAGTTGAATAAGATAAAATTCCCCTCCTGCTAATTCTAATTTTCCATCCTTCTTTAATTGACTCGAAACCGTTAATAAGTCGATTGGTTCAGAATTTTCGAATAGTTTAAAGACTGCTTCAAAAATGTATTTATGCGATTCTTTATAGAATACTTCTGGATTTAGAATATCGATAATTTCATCAACTCCCTTCTTATCAATCATCATCGCCCCAAGCACAACTTCTTCTAAATCAACTGCTTGAGGAGGTATTTTTCCTTTTTCCAGCGATATAACGTTCCCCCGACCGTAATTAGATTGCTGAGTTTGCTGTACTTTTTCCATAACCACGAATGTAAAAAAATTGTAAAGAGATGGACCTTTTACAAAGGTAATGAATGTCCACCAGTCATCAACAATTGAACTGTTAATAACTTAATTATATTGTTAATAAGCACAAAAAAATCCGAAGTCAAAAACTTCAGATTTTTTTGTCAAGTGATTTAATAGGGGTTAGCCTTTAAAGACTCCCATATTTGCATATTTATCCATACGCTTTTCTACCAATTCTTCTGGTGATAAGTTTTTCATCTCCTCTAAAGATGATATTATTTTATCGCGTACTGCTTTAAAAGTTTCTTCTCTATTGCTATGAGCTCCTCCAAGAGGCTCTCTAACTATTTCATCAACCACTTTCAGTTTTACACTATCCTTGGCAGTTAATTTTAAGGCTTCTGCTGCAATTTCTTTTTGTTCCCAGCTTCTCCATAGTATAGAAGAACAGTTCTCTGGAGAAATAACAGAATACCAAGAATTTTCTAGCATCAATACTTTATCTCCTACTCCAATTCCTAAAGCTCCTCCACTAGCACCTTCGCCAATGATTATAACTATAATAGGAACTTTAAGTCGTGTCATTTCCAAGATATTTCTTGCAATTGCTTCACCTTGCCCTCTTTCTTCTGCTTCCAAACCAGGATATGCACCTGGGGTATCAATGAAGCTTACCACAGGAATACCAAATTTCTCTGCACTTTTCATCAAACGCAAAGCCTTTCTGTACCCTTCTGGATTCGCCATACCAAAATTTCTATATTGTCTGGTTTTGGTATTAAAACCTTTTTGTTGGCCAATGAACATAAAACTTTGATCACCAATTTTACCTAAACCACCAATCATCGCTTTGTCATCCTTTACAGTTCGATCACCATGTAGTTCCAAGAAGGAATCACCGCATATCGCATTGATATAGTCTAAGGTATAAGGCCTAGAAGGATGTCTCGATAACTGTACTCTTTGCCAAGCAGTAAGATTCTTGTAAATTTCCTTTTTAGTCTCATTTAACTTCTTCTCAATTTGCTTGCACGTATCGGTAACATCAACATCACTTTCTTCTCCAATAGCACAGGCTTTTTGAAATTGTTCTTCGAGTTCTTTTATGGGGAGTTCAAATTCTAAATATTCCATATCAAGAATATATTTTGTTTTTTTTAACTAGGGTTAGCAGACAAATATAAAACAATACTTCCTAAACTAGTATTAAGACTTTTGTATTTTTATTTTTTTTAGATTCTTAAAAATTCCATTTAGCACCACAGTCCCCAAAATTATTAGTGCTCCGTAGTAAAATCCTGGATTCATTTTTTCTGCATCACCAAAAATTAGATAAGCGAGTACGATACCATAGACAGGCTCCAAATTAATGGTTAACATAACAGTATACGGACTCAAATACTTCATTACTTGCACCGAACCAATAAAGGCATATGCAGTACATACAGAAGCTAATATGATAAGATATATCCAATCTGTAGTAGATAGTTGAAAGAATGATCTAGAAAATCCTTCTCCTTCCGTTCCCAAAAAAGAAATAGCAAAAAGATAGATTGTTATAAATCCAACACCGCTTAACAATTCATAAAACGAGATCATGGATGGTGAATATTTCTGCGCTATTTTTCCATTAATTAATGAAAATACTGACGATAAGAATGCAGAACAGATTGCATACATAATTCCAAGGACATAATCTCCTTCTACATTAAATATGATATATAATCCACCAATTACCATCAATCCAAAAACCACTTCATACCAGATCAACTTTCTCTTATAAAATATTGGTTCTAAAATTGAGGTAAAAAAGGCACCAGTAGATAATACTGCCAATGTGATGGAAACATTCGATGCTTTTATGGCTGCAAAAAATGTGATCCAATGTAATGCTATAATCACACCTGCAATACTTAAAATCATTAAGAGTTTTTTTGATACCCTAAGTGAAACTTTCCTAAAAAGAATAAATAGGTAAATAAAACCTGAAGCCATTAACATTCTATACCAAACCAGCGGTAAAGCTTCAATGGTAATTAGTTCTCCAAGTATTGCGGTAAATCCCCAGACGAAAACAATAAAATGAAAATGTAAATAATTTTGAAGTTTAGCGTTTGGCATTATACAATAAATAGATTGCTAATATTCCGAAAGAAACGTTTGGAAACCATACTGCTACTAGAGGTGGAAAATCTGATTGATTTGCCAAAGTTCCAAGAACTTTATCAAAAAAGATAAACACAAAAGCCAATGAAATTCCGACCGCTAGATTTATTCCCATTCCTCCTCTTCTTTTCATAGAAGAAACTGCTACTCCAATGACAGTTAATATAAATGCCGAAACAGGAATACTCCATCTTTTGTAGGCCACTACTTTGTATCTATTGATATCCGAAGAGCCTCTTTTAGTCTCCTTTTCTATAAACTTACTTAACTGCATATAGTCTAGCGTTTCTGCCACATAGGTCACTGGAGTAAATTCATCTATATTAAAAGGTAACACAGTATCTTTTTTTCTCGCCTTTTCGATAATGTCTTCGTTCTCAAGAATAGTTCGTTTCACAAAATCCCTTAATTCATATATACTATCTTTCTCGATATAAGTAATGGTTCTAGCAGATATTTTTGTAACTAATCTATTACCGTCAAAATATTCTAAAGTAAAATTGGTTGCTTTTTTCTTAAGAGGTTTAAAATCATTAGCATATAAAAATATACTATCATTTAACTGTCGATATACATTTCGGGTTTCCTGAACTTTTTTACCTTTCTTTAAATAAGAATATTTGAATTCGTTAAATCCCTGACTAGCTTTTGGTGCTAAAAAAAGTCCCATCGCTAATGCTCCTAAACAAATGAGAATTGCTCCAATCATATATGGTCTAAGAAATCTCCAAAATGATACTCCAGAACTTAAAAAAGCAATAATTTCTGTTTTGTTAGCCAGTTTGGAAGTAAACCAGATTACTGATAAAAAAACGAATAAAGGAAATAAAAGGTTAGCGAAGTAAACAGTAAAATCAAGATAATAAGAAACCACCGCAGCGAATGGCACCTTATGCTCCAACATATTATCGATTTTCTCAGAAAGATCCACAATAATACCAATAGGAATGAACAGTAGGATCATTGTAAAAAATGTTCCTAAATATCTCTTAAGTATGTACCAATCTAATATTTTCAAACTACAATCTTTTATCCATTTGTTTTACCATCATATTTTTCCATGTATAAAAATCGCCAGCTAAGATATGTTTTCTAGCCTCGCGAACCAACCATAAATAAAATCCTAAATTATGAATTGTAGCAATTTGTCTTCCTAACATTTCGTTGACCGTGAATAGGTGTCTTAGATATGCTTTGGAATATTCTGTATCTACATAAGTAATTCCCATTTCATCTATGGGAGAAAAATCATCTTCCCACTTTTTATTTTTAATATTTATGGTACCATGCGCTGTAAACAACATTCCATTTCTTCCGTTTCGGGTTGGCATTACACAATCAAACATATCTACACCTAGTGCTATATTTTCTAAAATATTTATAGGAGTACCTACTCCCATTAAATATCTAGGCTTATCTTCTGGTAATATTTCGGTTACTACTTCTGTCATTGCATACATTTCTTCTGCGGGCTCTCCAACGGATAAACCGCCAATTGCATTTCCTTCAGCTCCAGCATTAGCGATATACTCAGCAGACTGTCTTCTTAGATCTTTATAGGTACTTCCTTGCACTATAGGAAAAAAAGTCTGATCATATCCATATTTAACTGGAACTTTTTCCAGATGTTGCATACATCGATCTAACCACCTGTGTGTCATATGCATACTTCTTTTCGCATAATTATAATCACAAGGATATGGAGTACACTCATCAAAAGCCATTATGATATCTGCCCCTATGGTTCGTTGAATCTCCATTACATTTTCGGGAGTAAAAACATGATAAGAACCATCGATATGTGATTTAAACTTTACGCCTTCTTCCTTGATTTTACGATTCGCTGATAACGAATACACCTGATATCCTCCACTATCCGTCAGAATATTTCTATCCCAATTCATAAATTTATGCAGACCACCTGCTTTCTCTAGAATAGGTGTTTGCGGCCTTAAATATAGATGATAGGTATTTCCTAAAATAATATCTGGATTGATATCATTTTTCAATTCTCGTTGATGCACTCCTTTTACTGTAGCTACGGTACCAACAGGCATAAAAATTGGAGTTTCAATTACTCCGTGCTCTGTTGTTACTTTTCCAGCTCTTGCTTTGCTTTGTGGATCTGTTGATAATAGGTCGAATTGCATAATTTCTATTTCGTAGAGCGCAAAGATAACTAACTAAAACTACTTTGATAAAGTCTCATTTTCGAAAAGTTTTCGTTATTAACAATAGGATCTTAATTAAAAGCTGCATACACATTTTGCTACAGTACTCAAAACCTGTATTTTTGCGCCTTAATCATAAAGCTAATCAGCATAGCAATGCCAAAAACACAACAATTAGAAGATTTTGTGACTCAGGTACGTAGAGACATTTTACGTCAAGTTCACAAAGTAAACTCAGGGCACCCAGGTGGTTCTCTGGGATGTACAGAATTCTTTGTAGCTCTTTACCAAGAAATTCTTGACAGAAAAGACGGTTTCGATATGGATGGTATAGGAGAAGATCTATTTTTCTTATCCAATGGACATATTTCGCCTGTTTATTATAGCGTGTTAGCTCGTAGTGGATATTTTCCAGTAGAGGAGCTAAACACCTTTAGATTGATCGATAGTAGACTTCAAGGGCATCCAACCACTCACGAAGGACTTCCAGGAATTCGAATAGCTTCAGGATCTCTTGGTCAAGGAATGTCTGTAGCTATAGGTGCTGCACAAGCCAAAAAATTAAACAACGACAATCATATTGTCTATAGCCTTCACGGTGATGGTGAATTACAAGAAGGTCAAATTTGGGAAGCTGCCATGTATGCTGCTGGAAAAAAAGTAGACAATTTAGTTTCTACTATTGATTTAAATGGTCAGCAAATTGATGGATCAACTGATGATGTATTAGCCTTAGGAAGTCTTAAAGCTAAATTTGAGGCTTTTGGATGGGATGTTATGGAAATTAAAGAAGGAAATAATATCACAGCTGTTGTCGATGGCTTAAAAGAAGCAAAAAGCAGAACAGGCAAAGGAAAACCTGTTTGCGTATTAATGCATACTGTGATGGGGAATGGTGTTGATTTTATGATGCACACACACGCCTGGCATGGAAAAGCTCCGAATGATGAACAACTAGAAATTGGTTTAGCACAAAATCCTGAAACTTTAGGAGACTATTAAGATATAAGTGATTCTTATAACGAATCACTCAAAAAAACTATTCATGAAAAAATATATAGATACAGGAAAAAAAGATACTCGTTCAGGTTTTGGAGCGGGGCTTGAAGTACTTGGAAAAACAAATGAGAATGTTGTTGCATTGTGTGCAGATCTTATTGGTTCTCTAAAAATGGATGCATTTATAGCTAACAATCCGGATCGTTTTTTTCAGATTGGAATTGCAGAGGCTAATATGATGGGAATTGCTGCTGGATTAACGATAGGTGGAAAAATTCCTTTTACAGGAACATTTGCTAATTTTTCTACAGGTCGTGTATATGATCAAATAAGACAATCTATTGCGTATAGTGGAAAAAACGTAAAAATCTGTGCATCTCATGCAGGATTGACACTTGGAGAAGATGGTGCTACACATCAGATTTTGGAGGATATAGGTTTAATGAAAATGCTACCGGGAATGGTCGTTATCAATCCTTGTGATTACAACCAAACTAAAGCCGCTACCATAGCAATTGCAGAATATGAAGGACCTGTATATTTGCGTTTTGGAAGACCAAAAGTTGCAAATTTCACTCCAGAAGATCAAAAATTTGAAATCGGAAAAGCTGTACACTTACAAGAAGGTAGTGATGTTACCATAGTTGCTACTGGTCATTTGGTATGGGAATCTTTATTAGCAGCCGAAACACTAGAAGCAAAAGGAATTAGTGTGGAAGTAATTAATATTCATACCATTAAACCTCTTGATGACGAAGCGATATTAAATTCTGTAAAAAAGACAGGTTGTGTTGTTACTGCAGAAGAGCACAACTATCTTGGTGGACTTGGAGAAAGTGTTTCTAGAGTACTAGCTCAGAATCACCCAGTTCCTCAGGAGTTTATTGCTACTAATGATACCTTTGGAGAAAGTGGTACTCCTGATCAACTAATGGCTAAATATGGGCTAAATGCCGAAGCTATTGTAAATGCAGTTGAAAAAGTAATTAAAAGAAAATAAAGAAGATATTTTCTTCCATAATTCATAATAAAAAGCCTTCCATCAAAAGTGGAAGGCTTTTTGATTACTATTAAGAATAATACGTTTCTATTTTCGTTATACTAGAAACACTGACCACAACCAAAAAAATAGTTAGTTATTTATTCATCTTTTAAAACTCATTTAAAATGAAAAATGTATTAGTGTTATTAATTCTTTTTAGTTCATTTACAATTATTGGTCAGGACAAAGGATTAAATTTTGGGGTAAAAGCAGGTCTCAATTATGGAGATAACGGTAAGATTGAATTTACAGATCTTACTAATGCTGGAAATAATTTACTTTCCGAAAACGCGGATGATCGTGTAGGTTATCATATCGGTGTATTTCTAAGAGGAGATATAACCGATAATTTTTATCTTAAGCCAGAGCTGCAGTATACACAAAACAATAGCTCTTATTCTTTCAATAATCGTGAACTAGATTATGATCTAAAAAAATTAGATTTACCCATTCTAGCTGGAGTATATCTCTTAGGCCCTTTACATGTTTTTGGTGGTCCGTCTTTACAATATATCATAGATAACAACCTTGAAGATGTTCGTTTAAGTGATGTTAAAAATGAATTTACAGTTGGAGTACAATTTGGAGTCGGCTTGCAGATAAAACGTCTTAATATTGATCTTAGATACGAAAGAGGTATTTCTGAAAACCAAGCACAATCTATTGATGAAAACACCGGACAAACAATTAGAGTAGATTCTAGACCTAATCAATTTATACTTAGTTTAGCATTAGATCTTTAATTGATTAAGAAACGAAATAAGAATAAAAAAACTCCGGTTAGTAACCGGAGTTTTTTTATTTAATCTTCTCTTGAAGCTGTATCATCGGTATCCAGATAGTTTGGAATTCCATCTCCATCGGTATCATCGTTTGTTGGATCTCCATCTCCTATATCATTTGTCGGATCTCCATCTCCATCTCTATCCACAGTTAAGTCTGTATCAGGCTCTAGATCTTCGTCAATAGTTAAGGTACCATCACCATCATCATCCGGATCTAAATAATTAGAAAAACCATTACTATCCGTATCATCATCTGGATCAAAAACCAACCTATCTCCATCAAGATCTTCTAAATAAGAAGGTATTCCATCATTATCATGATCTGTTTCAATACTACTATATAATTGAACTGTAAAAATTAACGGCGCATATTGCGGAATTCCATTTTGCGGTTGCGAAAAATAAGCTAATCCAGAAGGCATAAAAACAGTAAAATTACCAAAATCTTGGCTAAAACTTACCGTACCATCACCATTTTGAGTAAAATCAGTAGCTCCTTTAAATTCTACTGTAGCTTCTCGAAAACCGTCCAAAACAGCAACCAAATCAAACCAAATAGGCGTAATTGCGCTATCAAAAACCTTTCTGTCGTTATTATTATTATCAACTGGGTCATTCTCATCGATTATACCATCACCATCAGAATCAGGTTCGCCTGGATTATTATCAACATCACTATCATCTGCAATTCCATCTCCATCACTGTCAGTCTTCGTTTCAGTTTCATCTACCATGTCTGGTTCTCCATCTCCATCTGCATCTACATCTCCATCATTAGGAATACCATCTCCATCATCATCCTCGTAGTCATAAAAAAGTTCACCTCTATATGTTAAAAATGTGGAGTCTGCAAAAGTAGGATTTCTTTTCTCACTTTGTTCATTCATAACATTATGACTGATGTAGTATAAAGTATAATCAACATCTTCTCTAGTTATAACTTTTTCCTTCAAAAGTCCTGAATCCCATATAGAAGTTTGTGCACTATTATCTCCAGCAATAGTATCAAATTGAATAATTTGAAAATCTGGATTTGCATCATTATCTACAAATCTGAAAAAGTGAGTTTTCAGATATTCTTCCATAATTGGAGCTTCATTGGCTTGTTGTTCTGCTCGATCTCTAGGCGGAACAACTGTAACTCCATTATCATCATCATTACTACATGCATATAAAGTCCCGATAACTGCCGCTATAACGAGAATATATCTTTTCATATTCATCTGATTGCTTTTTTTGAAGGCGCAAGATACAATTTTCTTGTACTTTTGTTCTACTATTATTAGAGATAAACGCATTTTTAATCATTTTTTATGCGAGTTGATAAATATTTATGGTGTATACGTTATTACAAAACGAGAAGCATAGCAACCAAAGCTTGTAAAGAAGGAAAAGTTCGTGTAAATGGAGACCTTATAAAACCATCTAGAGAAATATATCCTACAGATAAGATTACTGTTCGCAAGAATCAAGTAAATTATGAACTTATCGTTTTAGACACACCAAAAAGCCGACTAGGTGCTAAACTTGTCGACATATATCGTAAAGACGTTACTCCTGAAGAAGCGTTGCAAAAATTGGATCTTTTAAATTATTCCAAAGATTATTACCGAAAAAAAGGAGCCGGTAGACCTACCAAGAAGGATAGAAGAGATATTGATGATTGGTTCGAAGGACCATCAGATAACGATAGCGAAGAATGAAATTAGACATAGCTTTTTGGACTCAAAAATATAAGCAAAATAATACCGGATGGGACATTGGCCATGCCTCACCTCCTATTACAACATATATTGATCAACTGAAAAGCAAAGATCTAAAAATACTAATCCCAGGATGTGGAAATGCTTATGAAGCCATCTACTTACATTCCAGAGGTTTCAAAAATGTCTATATACTAGATTTTGTAGAAGAAACATTAGATCTATTTCAAAGAAACAATCCAGACTTTCCCAAAGAACATATCATATACAATGATTTTTTTGAAGTTGAAAATCAATTTGATTTGATAATAGAACAAACATTTTTCTGCGCATTATTACCTAAGCAAAGAGAAACGTACGTTTCTAAAATGAAATCATTACTAAAAGATAATGGAAAATTAGTAGGAGTTTTATTTGATCGTATTTTTGAACAATCTGGTCCTCCTTTTGGGGGAACTAAGCAAGAATACATTTCTTTGTTTTCATCACATTTTAAAATTAAAACCCTAGAAAACTGTTATAATTCTATTCTTCCTAGAAAGGATAGCGAACTGTTTTTTATATTTGAGATCTAATTCGGCAAAATAATAGAATATATCCTTATGCAAACCAAAAACAATATTATCCTTACTCACGAACAAATTCAGCATAAGATAAAGCGAATAGCTTATCAAATCTATGAGACCAATGTTAGTGAAAAAGAAATTGTAATTGCTGGGATAGCAGATAATGGCTATATTTTTGCACAACGATTAAAGTCTTTATTAGAAGAAATCTCTGACATCCAAGTAATACTGTGTAAAGTTACCATGGATAAATCAGCTCCTCAAAATACCGTAGAAACTTCGCTTTCGCCGTCCGAATATAAAAACAAAGCTTTAGTTCTCGCAGATGACGTTCTTAATTCCGGTACTGCTTTGGTCTATGGAGTAAAACACTTTTTAGATGTTCCTTTAACCAGATTTAAAACTGCTGTTCTGATAAATCGAAATCACAAAAAATATCCAATTAAAGCTGACTTTAAAGGAATTTCTTTATCCACATCATTACATGAACATGTTAATGTTACTTTTGGAAATAACGATATAGCTACACTAGAATAAGGTTGATTCTATTTCTAGTGCTATTTCTTCAACTGTTTTTTCATCTGTTGAAACTATATAAGCTGCTTGGTTGTAATAAAACGAACGTTCAAACAGATGTTTTCTAATAAAATCTTTTAGATCCTCTTTTAACGTTATGTGTGCTATTAAAGGCCTCTTCTCTTTTTCTAGAAATAAACGATCTACCAATTCTTCTAACGAAGTTTTCAAATAAACACTTTTATTGTGATTATTGTCTTTTAGAAGATCCATATTACCAGCAAAACAAGGGGTACCTCCTCCCAGCGAAATAATATGATTTGTATGCGTTTCTAAAAGCTGTTTTAAATACTTATTCTCTCTTTTTCTAAAATAAATCTCTCCTTGATCCGCAAAAATCTGGGTAATTGTTTTATTTTCTTGATCCTCTATATAATCATCCAAATCAATACTATTCATTTTTAGTTTACCAGCTAAAGCTTTGGCAATAGATGATTTACCACATCCCATATATCCTAATAAGACAATATTCATGAACAAAATTTTAGGTTATTTATCCCTTTAAAAAAGGGCATTTAAAATAAAATGTAAATTTATATTAAATTCTTCTTGAAAAATAAATTAATGATAGTATATTTGCACCCGCATTCAGGAAAAGAATGTAATGACCGGGTAGCTCAGTTGGTAGAGCATCTCCCTTTTAAGGAGAGGGTCCTGGGTTCGAGCCCCAGCCCGGTCACAATAAAGATTAGATCAACAATTTATTATTAAATTGTCCTCATCTTAAGTTCTTAAAAAATTATGATATTATATTATCAATGACCGGGTAGCTCAGTTGGTAGAGCATCTCCCTTTTAAGGAGAGGGTCCTGGGTTCGAGCCCCAGCCCGGTCACTAAAAAGTATCACAATCTCTTGTGATACTTTTTTAGTTTTATACTATATTGTAATTTCTTAATGCCCAGGTGCTGGAATTGGTAGACAGGCATGGTTGAGGGCCATGTGTCCATTAGGGCGTGCGGGTTCGACTCCCGCTCTGGGCACTTTTTATTCCGAATTGAGACACTACTTTACTCCTCCGATTTACAATCCCTATTTTTTATCTAAAAAAATAAATCCGCACAACTTATAAAATAAGATACAAATACTAAATAGCAAGTAATTCAAATCACCCAAATAACAAAGTTTAAACACAAGTATTACTATAAAAATAGTTTTATTACTAATTTTATAGTTTTATTACTAAAAATATAGTTATATTTACCCTATGAAGGATTTAACAAAGGCAGAAGAACAGGTTATGAAATACCTTTGGAAGCTCGAAAAAGCTTTCCTAAAAGATATCGTGGAGCAATTTCCAGAACCCAAACCAGCTTATACCACTATATCCACGGTAATACGTACTCTGGTTACCAAAAAATTCATCAGCTTTAATGTATACGGAAGAATTAAAGAATATTATCCTCTCATAAGTAAGGAACAATATTTTAAAAGCCACTTTAAGGGCGTGGTAAAGAACTTTTTTAGCGGTTCTGTAAGCAAATTTGCTTTGTTTTTTACAAAGGATGAAGATCTAAACGTTTCAGAATTAGAGGAAATGAAACAATTGATAGAAGACAAAATCGAACTATTAAAAAAACAAAATGAATAGTCTTATCATCTATCTTATACAGTCAAGTTTTTGTTTTACCGTATTGTATATTTCATATCATTTATTTTTTAGAAAGCTAACATTTCATAACATTAATAGAGTCGTACTACTATCTATTATTCCACTATCATTAGGAATTCCTTTACTAAGTTATATACAATTTGAAACAGTTCCAGAGGCTATTATCATACCAAACTTCGAAGAATACGTGTCTTTTGAACGTATTATCAAAGAAGGAAATTATGAAGAAAACACTTTTACAACCCAAAAGAGTAATATTCTATTTATCATGGCTATTTTATATCTCATTGGAACTGTTTTTTGTGTCTTAAAATTATTATTATCCATAATTAAACTACTTCAATTAAAACAAAAGTCTAAAATACTTTTAAATAAAAACTATTCAGTAATCGTTACCGACGCTTCATACGTATTCTCCAGTTTCAAATGGATCTTTATCCCAAAAGATCAAATTCAAACTATCGAAATCCCAATTCTTGAACATGAAAAAGCTCATATCGTGCTGTACCATACCTTAGATTTAATGCTTGCTGAGCTATATCTTGCCATATTTTGGTTCAACCCCTTTACTTATGTATTTAGAGGGACATTACAATCCGTTCATGAATTTCAGGCAGACAAATATGTAGTACGTAAACAGGTAAAAAAATCCGAGTACTTGGAATTATTAATTAAAAACTTGAGCAGTACACCTAATTCAAAATTACACAATTATTTTAATCATTCATTAATCAAAAAACGAATAGATATGATCACAAAAACCGATTCTAATCCAAAAAAAATCATCCGATACATTTTACTTACACCTGTTTTGTTTATCCTGCTAACGGCCTTTATAAAACCAGAATTAGACACTTCGAATGTACTAGAACAAATTATCAAAGAAGAGCTAACTGTAGAAATACCTCCTTCAATCTTTCCTGTTAAAAACGGATCCAAAGATCATATTACTGCCGTTTATGGGAAAAAGTTTGATCATCCACTACTGAAAAAAAACAAAGTCCACAAAGGGATTGATATTAGAGCAAAAATCGGAACACCTATTGTAGCCACAGCGAACGGAATAGTAAAAGTTGCAAAAAAAGAAGGCAATTGGGGTAATTTAATTGTTATTTCACATTCCGACGGTTTCGAAACCTGGTATGCGCACTTAGATAGCTTTAATGTACAAGAAAATCAGCAGGTAAATATTGGAGAAATTATAGGAAAAAGTGGTAACACTGGACTTTCTACAGGACCTCATCTTCATTACGAAGTACGTCATCATGGGAAAAATGTAGATCCAATGAATTACCTGGAAAAATAATTAAAAGTATTGATCGGGCAAGAGTACAAACCCTTGCCTGATTTTTTTTTTAAAACCAATTAAATGAAAAATTACGAATCTATAATTTATTAAACCATCATTAAAATCATCAAAACTTAATAATCATAAAAAAACTATTTTTCAGCTAATTAAATACTCTTTTTAAAAAAAATAGTCTTCTATAAAAATGATTTAACTCATCTATTTTTTTAAGCATCCCATCACCGATAATGCATTTCTTTCTTTTTTTTAACAATAATCGTTAATATTTTAACAAGGACTATTTACGAAGTAGCTAGATTTTTGTTTAAATTTGTTTAACTATTTGAATAAAAAGGTGAACAACATAAAGCAAAATTTTAGTATTAAAGATTTGGAAAACTTATGCGGAGTAAAAGCGCATACCATAAGAATATGGGAAAAAAGATACAATTTACTATCTCCAAATCGAACTGAGACTAACATCCGCACATATAGTTTAAAAAGTTTACAGAAACTCCTTAATGTTACGTATTTAGTGAATAGTGGGTACAAAATATCGCGAGTTTCAAAATTAAATAATGAAGAAATTGACGAATATGTAAGACGTATAGTTTCCGATACTAGTACCAAAAATCAAGCCATCAACTCTCTTAAAATAGCTATGCTCAATTATGATCTACAGCTGTTTTTAGGCACATATGAGCAATTAGCTGAGAAAAGAACTTTTCGTCAAATATTCACTGATGTATTTATACCATTATTGACAGAAATAGGTTTGTTATGGCAAACAAATACTATTAGTCCGTCTCATGAACATTTTATTACAAATTTGATTAAACAGAAATTGCTTATCAATATTGAGAAATTACAATACTCTAAAGCTTCTCAGACTGATAAAGCGTTTATATTGTTTTTACCAGAAAATGAAATTCATGAATTAGGCTTATTATATATTAATTATGAAATTCTTTTAAAAGGATATAAAGCGATCTATTTGGGACCAAGTATACCTTTAGATAGTTTACCTAATATGCTTACGTTCCATGAGAACACTACATTCTTATCATATTTTACCGTAAGACCAGAAAAAGATAAAATTGAAGACTACGTCCAAAAATTTAATGAAGTGGTTTGTACCAAAAGAGAAAGTGAATTCTGGATGTTAGGAAAGCAAACCATGCATATTTCGAAAACTAGTGCTCCCAACCATCGCTATTTTTCATCCATAACAGATTTAATTAAAGAATTATAATAATCTACCAAATAAACCAACCAATATGACGCCAAAAGTAGTAATAATAGGCTCTGGCTTTTCGTCTCTTTCTGCATCTTGTTATCTAGCACAATTAGGGTATGAGGTTTCTATTTATGAGAAAAATAATACTGTTGGTGGTAGAGCACGACAATTAAAGAAAGAAGGTTTTACATTTGATATTGGTCCTTCTTGGTACTGGATGCCAGATGTTTTTGAAAAATTCTTTAACGATTTTAACACCTCAGCATCTGACTATTACAAACTAGATAAACTGGATCCTGCATATCGAGTGTTTTTTGAAGATGGAGAAAGTATTTCCATAGAAGATACCCTTGAAAAAATATACGCAGCTTTCGAAAAAGAAGAAAAAGGAAGTGCTGCAAAACTCAAAAAATTTATTGACGCAGCTAGGAGTAATTATGATATCGCTATAAAAAACTTGGTTTATAGACCTGGTGTATCACCAATAGAGCTAGTAACTAAAGAAACGATTAAAAAAGTTGGTCAGTTTTTTAGTACTATTTCTAAAGAAGTAAGAAAAGAATTTAGCAATAAGAAACTGATACAAATCTTAGAATTTCCAGTTCTATTTCTTGGTGCAAAACCTAGTGACACTCCTGCTTTTTACAGTTTTATGAACTATGCTGATTTTGGATTAGGAACTTGGCATCCCAAAGGTGGAATGTATCAGGTTATACTAGGAATGAAGAAACTTGCAGAATCTCTAGGTGTTACTATCCATACTGATGCTCCCGTAAGCAAAATACTAGTTGATAATGGCAATGCTACTGGTGTAGTTGTTAATTCTTCAACTATTAATGCAGATATCGTTTTATGTGGAGCAGATTATCATCATGGAGAAACACTTCTTGATGAAAAATACAGACAGTACTCAGAAAAGTATTGGGAACGAAAGACCTTTGCGCCTTCGTCTCTACTATTTTATGTAGGTTTTGATAAAAGGTTAAAAAACATCGAACATCATAATTTATTTTTTGATACTGATTTTGATGTTCATGCTAAGGATATTTATGATCACCCTAAGTGGCCAGAGAACCCTTTGTTTTATGCAAATTTCACTTCTGTATCTGACAGCGGTACTGCACCAGAAGGAATGGAAAATGGTTTTTTCCTAATTCCCTTAGCTCCTGGAATCGAAGATACTGCAGCCTTAAGAGAAAAATATTTTAATAAAATTATAACACGCTTTGAAAATTTAACGAAACAGAGCGTTCAAAATAATATTATCTTTAAAGAGTCTTTTTGTGTAAAGGATTTTATTAAAGAATATAACTCGTACAAAGGAAATGCGTATGGTATGGCAAATACCCTAATGCAAACCGCATTTCTTAGACCTAAGTTGAAAAGTAAAAAAGTACAAAATTTATTTTTTACCGGACAACTAACTGTTCCTGGACCAGGAGTACCACCATCACTAATTTCTGGTAAACTAGTAGCAGGATTAATAGAATCGCAATGTAAACTTTCTAAACAACCTAAATTGCAGGTGGTATGATAACTACATTACGCACTTCATTTTATCATTATAAATAGACCTAATATTAATTTTTTCTTATCTAAAAATTAAACTAAAACTACCTTCTATGAAAGCTTTATTTGACTCCGTTTCTTACAGTTGCAGTAAGTTGGTTACTAACTCTTATAGCACATCTTTTTCATTGGCTTCTAAAATGCTATCAGATTCCATCAGACAAGATATTTACAACATTTATGGGTTTGTAAGATTTGCTGATGAAATAGTAGATAGCTTTCATGATTATGACAAAGAGACTTTATTTAATGATTTTGAAATGGAAATGTATAAAGCTATTGAAAACAAAATAAGCCTGAATCCTATTCTCAATGCATTTCAGAAAACGGTACATGAATATAATATAGAACCGGAATTATATGAAGCATTTATGAAAAGTATGCGTTTAGACTTACACAAGACAGACTATTTAACCACTTCTGAATACGAAGAGTACATCTATGGTTCTGCAGATGTAGTTGGACTTATGTGTTTAAAAGTTTTCGTAAAAGGAGACCAGCAAAAGTATGACGAGCTAAAAGAAAGCGCAATGCATTTGGGATCTGCTTTTCAGAAAGTCAATTTTTTAAGGGACTTAAAAGCTGATTTTGAAGAATTAAGTCGCACGTATTTCCCAAATACAGATTTAACAAGACTAGATGAAGTTTCTAAATCTAGGATCATTGAAGAAATTCAGGAAGATTTTGATAAAGGGTTCGAAGGTATTATGAAATTACCGGTAGAGGCCAAATTTGGTGTGTATACAGCCTACATTTATTATAAAAAACTACTTAATAAATTAGAATCGACTCCATCAGTAGAAATAAAAAACACGAGAATAAGAGTTCCAAATTATCAAAAATTTGGATTATTAGCTAAATCCTATTTCGACTATAGAATGAACTTAATTTAGTGGCATTTTTTTGAACAAAACTATATGTTATGAATATTCTTATCTGGATACTAATTTTTGTTGGTACTTTCTGTGCAATGGAATTTATGGCATGGTTTACACATAAATACGTTATGCATGGTTTTTTATGGTCTTTGCACAAAGATCACCACCACAAAAACCATAATACTTGGTGGGAACGTAATGATCTATTCTTTGTTTTTTACGCTGTAATCAGCATGTCTTGTATTATGCTCCACGATCCTGTTACTTTCTGGATGGGTGAAGCTATCGGTTTAGGTATTTTGGCTTATGGCATTGCTTATTTTTTCGTACATGATATTTTTATCCATCAACGATTTAAACTATTTCGTAATGCCAATCATTGGTATGCAAGAGGTGTACGTAGAGCTCATAAAATACATCACAAACACTTAGGAAAAGATAAAGGAGAGTGTTTTGGTATGTTATTCGTTCCTTTTAAATACTTTAAAAAATAATTATTCTGATAGGATCTTATCTATCGTAGCTCTTACTTTTTCAGTATTCCAATCTGCTGCACCCACTTTGTGAATTACAATATTTCCCTTTTTATCAATAAGGTATGTTCCAGGTATTGGTTTATGCTCAAAAGGCTTTGGATGTGCTGATAATGATCTATAAATAGGATAATTATAACTCTTATCACTCATAAACTTATTCAATTCGGGATCATCGTCTTCGGTAAGAAAAACGAAAACCACTTTATCTTTATAATCGTTATATAGTTCCTGAAGTGATGGCATCTCTGCAATACAAGGAGGACACCATGTTGCCCAATAATTTAACAATATCACTTTTCCTTCAGCACTATTAAAATTCATCGATTCGGTATTTACACCATGTAATTTCCAATCAAAAGAAGCTACTTGTGTTCGATCTTCTACAGCCACTATACTAGGGCTAAAAGAAAATATTCTGGTAAGAAAAATTTGCATCATTCCCCTGGTATTAGGAATAAAAAAAAGCAATAATATGATTACAAAAATTATATTGGATATTTTCTTTTTATCAAACTTCATAGGATATAATATGTGCTATTTTTTAGAATTGGTCTAAGATCGAATCTTTCCTTACAAAAGTATATAAATTAATAAAGCGCAGCCAGAGACCGCGCTTTAAAACTAACAAAAAAACAACAATGAACTATTGTGTTACGCTTCTTAAGAGAAGAGATGCAACGTTAAGTTCACATTATCTTCAATATTACATTTTTCTTTTTCTGAACGTATTTAGTTTCTTGTTACAGTGATCGAGTTTGATAAATCAAAATCCCCCATAACATCATTAGCATTCATTCCCATCTCTAATCCAGTAACCGTTCCATTATATCTTGCATACCAGATTAAACATACTCCAACTCCTGCTGCATCAAAATCTACTCCTTCTACTGCCGCTAATGTCCCAGGAAGTCCTAAAATATTCCCTTGATCATCTGTGATAATCCAAGTGCTATTATCTCCAAAAGCATTTGTATCATCTAAGGTAATTCCAGATACTGTATCTGGCATTCCATCTACAGTAAATGTGTATGGCCCTCCAGAAATTGTTCCTGCATTTACTACTTGGTTACGAGTCACAGTAATGGAATTAGAAAGATCAAAATCTCCCATAACATTATTAGCATTCATTCCCATTTCTAATCCTGTTACTGTACCATTATATCTTGCATACCAAATTAGACATACGCCAGGACCTGCTGCATCAAAATCTACTCCTTCTACCGCCATTAATGTTGGTGGCAATCCTAAAATATTTCCTTGATCATCTGTGATAATCCAAGTGCTGTTATCTCCAAATGCATTTGTATCATCTAAGGTAATTCCAGATACGTTATCGGTTTCTCCATCTACATCAAATTCATAAGGACCTCCAGAAAGTGTTCCTGCATTTACCACTTGATTACGAACAACCGTAATAGAATTTGAAAGATCAAAATCTCCAGTAACATTATTGGCATTCATTCCCATTTCTAATCCAGTTACAGTACCATTATACCTTGCATACCAGATTAAACAAGTTCCTGCACCAGCATTATCAAAGTTTACTCCTTCTACATCCATTAATGTTGGTGGCAACCCAAGAATATTTCCAAGATCATCTGTAATAATCCAAGTACCATTATCTCCAAATGCATTCGAACTGTCTAAGGTAATTCCGGACACCATATCAGGCTCTCCATCCACATCGAATTCATATGGGCCTCCAGAAATTGTCCCTGCGTTCACCACCTGGTTACGTACCACTGTGATCGCATTAGAGAGATCAAAATCTCCAGTTACATCGTTAGCATTCATTCCCATTTCTAATCCAGAAATATCTCCTTCATATCGTGCATACCAGATCAAACAAGTTCCGGCGCCTGCACCATCAAAATCCACTCCTTCTACAGCCATTAATGTTGGTGGCAACCCAAGAATATTTCCAAGATCATCTGTAATAACCCAAGTACTTCCTGATCCGAAAGCATTGGTATCATCTAAAGTAATTCCGGAAACCATATCTGCTTCTCCATCCACATCAAATTCAAAAGGACCACCTTCTATAGATCCTGCATTTGCCACCTGATTACGAATTACTGTAATAGAATTTGAAAGATCAAAATCTCCAGTAACATCATTAGCATTCATTCCCATTTCTAATCCAGAGATTTCACCATTGTACCTAGCATACCATATCAAACATGTTCCGGCACCGGCACTATCAAAATTTACTCCTTCTACAGCTGCTAATGTAGGTGGTAGACCCAGGATAAGTCCTTGGTCATCTGTAACAATCCAAGTACTTCCTGTTCCAAAGGCGTTTGTATCGTCTAAGGTGATTCCGGAAACCATGTCTGGTTCTCCATCTACATCAAATTCAAACGGACCCCCAGAAATCTCTCCGGCGTTTGCTACTTGTATGGTGTCATCATCCTCATTACAGGAAACTGCGATCAATCCTACCGCTAGCATACCTATTATCAGTTTTTTAAACATTGCTTTTTGTTTTATAATTATTATTACTGTAAAAGTAAATTCATAAAACATTTTAAAATGTTAGGTAGCTAACATTACGCAACAATTTTTAAGCGGATTTCCTTTCTATTAAAATCAATTTTATTAGATTCTTTTAATTCATTCATAAGAATGTTTAAAGTGGGCCTAGAGGTACCTATAAGATTAGCTATATCTCTTTGTGTATAAGGATGATGAATAACAGTATCTCCAGTATCTGGACAACAATAGCCAAAGTCTTCTTTAAGCTCATTTAAAAATTCTAACAACCTTGTTTTAGTGTCTTTAAATAGAAGAAGCTGCAAACGTCTTTCTAAACGCTTAAATCGCAATCCAATAAACTTGTATATCTTTAGACTAAATGTTTGATTGTCTCTCATTAAATCATGCATTGTTTGCACCCCAATAGGACAAATAGAAGTAGTATTATCAATGGATTGAGCAAATTCTGTTCTTCGATCTTCTCCTAAAATAGCTTTTTCCCCAAAAAGCTCTCCTCGAGTTAAGATTGCTTTTACAACTTCATTTCCATCTTCGGAGTAATATCCGATTTTTACTTTTCCTTTTTCAATAAGATACACTTTGTTAGCAGAGTCTTCTTCAAAATAGATATAATCACTTTTTTTGTAGGCGTCGAAATCGTGATCTTTCTTGTAATTTTTAAATTTATGAGGACATAATACCTTAAAGAGATTGGCATCCTCAAAAAACCAAATTGCACTCATGATGTTGTGTTTTTATAAGTTAGTTACGTATCAAAGCATTGATATTAAAATAGACGTCGTAATCCAAAACCAATCCTTACAAAAAATTAACAAAATATATCGTGCTAAAAACGTATGTTCTCCTTAATAATATAACAGGTGTTTAGCATAAAACCCTAAACTCATTCACAAAAAAACTCCCAAATTTATTTTTTGGGAGTCTTTTAATTGAAATCTATTTTTTTTTACTTTATACGCTCTCGGATAGTAGAAAGGTTATCATCAACAATCAACTTACCATCTTTAAAAACAGTTTTCAGTAATCCTAGCTTTTCTTCTTCTAAAGAACATTGATCTTTGAGATGAATTTGCCCTTCAGACTCATATAATTGTACTAATCCTTTTGCCGATTTTTTAGTACCATCATCAGTAATAGGATCTTTAAAAATTTCTCTTCCTTCTCCGTTTACTTCTACATAGGTTGCCTTCATTGCAAAACCAAAAGTATCTCTGGTATTATATTGATAAGTAAAACTTCCGATTCCGAGAACTACATTAGTAGAAGCGAACCCTTTTTCTTTAAGACGTTCACAAATCTGGGTAGCTCTATCTATAGTAATACTATCTCCATAAATCGCTCCTATTTTAGGATTCAACACCTTATACCCTTGTGCATTAATAGTACCTCCAAACTCATCCCAAAGTAATTCGACAACTCCTTTTGCAATAATCTCATTTTCATGCTCACATCCGCAAATAATATCTACAGGATCTCCAGAATCAGGACGAATTACAAGTTTTCCATCACGAGTTAATATTTCATTTTTTAATTTAGGGAGATATTCTGTAAGAACTTTCCATAAATCCCAGGTATCTGAAACTACTGATAATATTCCTGTAGGATATGTTTTTAAAAGTCTTCTAAACGTTCCGATTTCATCGTCTTTACTTCCTGCGCACATTACACTATGTTCAGTTGCATTTACACTACCTATCACCAATTCTTTTGTTACATCCGCATTGTAATATAATTCATAAGCTTTAGCAACTGGTAAGGTATCACTTCCCGAAAAAGAAAGAGCATGTCCCATCCCACTGATAATAGCAGATTCAGTACCAGACATTCCACGCATTGAAAAATCGTGTCCTTGCCATGTAATAAATTCTAAATTTTCTTTATCGGTTTCTATAGCATATTTGCTGAGAATTTTTTGATACTGTTTGGCTATAGTAGCAGAAGTACAAGGTTGCCAAATAATGCTAGAAAGTAATGTTTCTAAGTAATTTGTTAACCAAAAAAATTCAGGTTTCGTATTTACCAAGGTAAACATGGGAACGCGAATGGGCACTTCTGTCCCTTCTGGCAGCGCTTTTATTTCTATTGGTAAATATCCTAAATCGTGAAGCTTTCCGATGTGCGAAACGTCGTAATCAACACCTAAATAATTATCTACATATTTTTTATATTCCGAAACTACTTCTTCCTTAGATAAGTTGAAAAAATCCTGATTAAATCGTTTAATAAGGTACTCTTTTATAAAATATTGTAGACCGAAAAAAACAACATGATCAATTCCGTTAATTCTACTTTTTCTTGGAGTCCAATTAGAATACACTAAAGTAGTTCCTTCTGGATATTGTTCTTTGTGACCTAATTTGTAACCGTCTGTCAATAATAGTGGATTCATATTATTTTATTTTGCGTTAATTATACGCAAATATAGTTTTTAATTTTAAATTACCGAAATATTTAGTGATATTTTTATAAATATCAGGTGACAAATCATGTAGTTAACGGTTATTTTCTAAATACGTTTTGAATATATGTTGAAAATCAAGCAAGCTTACTTTTTTATGCTCCAATATATCACCCTTTCCATATTTTTCGTAATACGTATCTCCTTTATTCTCAAAAAATCGAATTCCCTTTATAATCTCGGCATTTTCATCAGTATATATATAACCTTTGTATATTTCCGGTTCTTCTGGTCTTACCTCTTCCTTTGCCATTTGAATAGTATATAAGTTTATAAAATCTTCAAAAAACATCTGCATATCTTTTGTGTGAAACATTTTAGGATTACTAAAATACATACTATTGATATCCATTAGATTCATCCCATTCCCCATAATATTTTCAAATTCCTTATAGCCGTAACTATAGGTATTCCCTTCCTGATTGTATATAAAAAATGTAGTATTAGAAAGCAGTTTTTTTGGTTCTCCAATAACAAAATAATATAATCCAATTGCTTCCTGATTTAATTCCTGTTTGGTAATCCAAGTATTATCTTCTCTATAGAGCTGTAGTTCTAGGTTTTCTTCTGACATTTCCATAGTTGGTGACTTTATATATATCCGATCACCATCTAAAATGATTTTAATTCTTTGATAAAAGTGCATTGCAAAAACATCTACAAATAATGCAATGGTTTTAGCATTTTTTATTTTTCTTGTCAATAAACCTGACTTTATTTCTTCATAACGATACCCATTAACTATTTTTTCATTTTTATAGGTTGATTTTATATTTAGTCTTGGTTTATACCGATTCTTAAGGTACTTATTGTACTCTTCCTCGGTCATTTCTGCAGTAGCTTCTATTTCTGCAGATTCCTCATTTAATGTCATTTGATAAATATCCAATGAATATTGAAATTTAAGCTTTCCTTTTTCGTAATAATCTACTCTTGGAAACTCTGAATCTCCTTTAGGAAAATATCCTTCATATGGTATTCCATCCTTGTAAATACCTTTATACTTTTCCCGAGGTTTCTCAACGATTATAAAAGAATCATATTCTACAAAATCTTCCATATCCTGTGCATTTATACTATTAGATATAATAATACATAGAAACCATACCAAAGCAACCCTTATGCTCCTTTTATCTGCCACGTTCACTAATTGCTTCATTTCTATCATATATTATATTTTAAAAAGATAAAAGTCTTTATTATTTTAATTTAGGACTACCCTGTTTTCAGTTAAACTTATATTTTTCATGAGTTGGTAATCATCAGAGCAACTGCTAAGTAAGTTTTAAAACTATACAAATCTTTTTATGATTACTTTAGTTTGAAAAAATTCTCACACTTATTGGTCAACCATTAATTTCGTGTTAAAAAAGTTAATTTAGACTTAAATAGAAAAAAGTTCACATCCTACAATTCCTTCAAGTAAGCTTTCAAAATCAGACAAATAGCACTTTTCTTGGCATCAAAAAATACTTCGTACTCGAAACATATCAAAACTTCGAAAAACCTTACAATCCATAGCAGAAACGACTTACACACTAAACTCTTTCCAATGAACGTTAGCTGAATATGCATAGGAGAATATGATAGAATGCGTCCCTTTTATTCTAAATATTCTCGTTTTAGGAATCTGATTTGTCAACGTATCTATTTGATGAATATTACAGATTTAGAACTGGATTTACTGTCGTTGGATATGCAGCATACATGATTTTTTTTACTAGAACTTGGTATTTACCCCTTTCAAAAGAGGCAAATACTTAATTACTCATAAAACAAATTTAAACCAATGATATTTCTCTATTTCCGCTCCGATTGATTAAAGTTTTCACCAACAAAACTAAATATCATCTTAAAACCACTCCTCTTCATGAAAACCTATACCCTAAAATTAGCTATTACCACTAGCTTTTTACTTTGTTTTTTTGCTGTTTACAGTCAAGCTCCTGGGTGTCCAAATTTAGATGCCGGACCAGATCAAATTACGGATTGCAACAATTTATGTGTTGACTTAACAGCCTCTTTTTTAGAAACAGGAATCACTACCAGTTACGAAATAGCTTCTGTACCATATGCACCTTCATTTCCTTATACAGGACTTGCAAATCCTATAAGCCTAGGGGTAGATGACATCTGGTCTGATGTTATTGATTTGCCTTTCAATTTTTGTTTTTTTGGAGATACCTACAATCAAATTCAAGTAGGTTCAAATGGGGTTATCAGACTCGAAGTGAATGCTCTAGATCGAGATAATGAATGGCAATTTAATGAAGACCTTCCTGAAAATATGAATCCAACTCTAGGTGAAGCGAATATTTTTGGTGTTGCTCATGATATCGATCCATCTATTTTAAGTACTTCACCCGAAATTGGATGGGAATTATTAGGAACATCTCCTTGTAGAACATTGGTCGTCTCCTATTCTTCTGTAGCTCATTTTAGTGCTAGTTGTAATAGTTTAACTTCAACCTTTCAGATGGTACTTTACGAAACTACCAATGTGATTGAAGTTTACGTAGAGGATAAACCTTTTTGTACTTCTTGGAATAATGGAAATGCAGTCATTGGAATACAAAATAATCCAGGAACTGTGGCTTTTGTTCCTCCTGGTAGAAATACCTCCGATGGCCCTTTTGATATCAGTAACGAAGCTTGGAGATTTACCCCAAATGGAAATCCTAATTATGAAATTTCTTGGTTTGATTCTTTGGGAATGGAAATTGGTGATACCTCCACTATCAGCGTTTGTCCAAACACGAATACTACCTATACTGCTGAAATAGTATATACCAATTGTGATGGTGAACAAATAACTTTAACAGATGATGTGACAGTTACAGGAACCGATTCTCCGAATGCTGGTGAGGATGGTTTTTTGGATATTTGTCCGACTAGTCCACCAATTGATTTATATACGCAACTTACTGGAATTACTCCTACCATTGGTGGTACTTGGACACCGCCATTAGCAAGTGGAACCGGAGTTTTTGATCCTGCTGTAGATCCTCCTGGAGTTTATACTTATACGGTTACTGGAACCAACTGTCCTGATGACTCTGCCAATGTAACTGTAACATTAATCAGTGCGCCAAATGCGGGAGAGCCTGGAGCATTAGATGTATGCGAAACAGATGTTCCCATTGACCTCTTTACTATTCTTGGAGGAACACCAGACACTGGAGGAACTTGGTCACCAACACTTAGTAGTGGTACTGGTGTATTTACTCCTGGGACAGACCCTAATGGAGTTTATACCTATACCATCGATTCTGGAAACGGATGTGGTAATGACAGTGCAGAAGTTACTGTACAAGCTGTCTCCTTACCTACCATCTCTGCAATTACTACGCAATGTAGTAATGGCACTTATGAAATTACCTATCAGACAGGAGCTAATATTTCGGTTACTGCCTCTTCAGGAACCGTAGATATGACCAATAATATCATTTTTGATATCCCATTTGATACAGATGTTGTTATCACCGCTACCTCCTCAATTGTAAGTACTTGTTCGATTACAGAAACTGTCTCGGCACCAGACTGTTTTTGTCCGCAAGTAGTATTCGATACTCCTTCACCGATATGTATTGATGAGACTGGAGAGCCTGTTAATGGTGAATCGTTTCCAGTTTTAGAAACAAATCTGGATCCTTCTCTTTTTTCTTTTGTTTGGAGCCTAGATGGAGTTATTATTCCTACTGCCACCGCTTCCTCATTCATTGCTGAAAATCCCGGAGAATATTTGGTTGAATATACGAGTAGTACCGGTGGTACTTGTTTTGGTGAAGCTTCTGTAATTGTTGCTTTTACCGAAGGACCTGAGTCGCTATCTCTTAGTCTTACTAATGGCCTTTTTTCTAGTGAAAATGACATTATTGCTGCGGTAACAGGTGGTAGTGGTCCTTATGAATTCTCTTTAGATAATGGGTTTTATCAAGACAGCAACCTGTTTCCTAATGTTTCTTTGGGTACTCATACAGTCACGGTTAGAAATACAGATGGATGTGGCGAACTTACAGCCACTATTCTTGTGATTGGTTTTCCGGCTTTTTTTACTCCCAATAATGACGGTTTTAATGATTTTTGGAATGTTATTTCTGATAATAATGTACCAGATATGGAGCTATTTATTTTTGATCGATACGGAAGACTGCTTGCACAAATAGATCCTAATGGACAAGGATGGGATGGAATATACAATGGCATACCCATGCCAGGAACCGATTATTGGTTCGTAGCGGAACTGAAAGATGGATCCGAAACCTATAGAAGTCATTTTACCTTAAGAAGATAATGAGCTAATTACGTCCTTTTTCGTCTGGGTATAGGTTTGGTAATGGATCGCTCTGCCAGAATTCTTTGGTATCGATATCTAAAATGGTTAGTTTTCCGGTGAATGCAGCACCCGTATCAATGTTCCATACATTAATACCTTGCATAGGAACATCCGTATCATAATGAAGAGTTGGTGTATGACCTATATATATTTCTGAATACAACTTTAATCGATTAGGATATAATGATGAATGTTTTTTCACTCTTTTATCCATAACGATTGCCATCTCCCATAAAGTCCTATCCCATCGATAATTTGTAAGATAAACTTCATTAGCAGGTCCTTTCATAGAAGAAAACCCTGCATGAATGAATAATCGATTTTTCTTATCGACATAATAATTCTTTAGAGTTTTGTAAAACTCTAAGTGTGCTATTGTATCAAAATTATTAGTTAAATATGATGTAATTGTTTCTTTACCTCCGTTACGAAACCATATATGGTTTTCAATTTCTGGATTCAATAACCACTCGTGACACCAAACATCGTGATTCCCTTTTATAAAAATGCATTGTTGTTTTTCGCTTAACTCTATAAGGTATTGAATCGTTTCTGCAGATTGACTCCAACCATCTACATAATCTCCTAAAAAAATCAATGTATCTTCTTTTGTTACGTTGGCACGTTCTAAAACTTGAAGCAATGCTTTATAACCTCCGTGTATATCTCCAATTACAAGTGTTCTCATAATTTACATCATTTTATTTGCTAGTTCACCAATATGAAAATTAAACCAATCATACTCTGGTAATTCTTGTAATTTCTTTTTAAAAGAAACTGGTACGTTATCAATTCCCAAGTAGGCTCCACATATTTGACCTGTAATAGCGCAGTTAGTATCTGTATCACCTTTAGATTCAATGATCTCATTAAAAATAAAATCGATTTCCAAATCTTTTATTCTCGATGCTGCAAAAATGCAAAGTGGAACAGAGTTTACAACATATCCATCACTTCCAAAAGTTTTTGCTACTTCCTGAATTGAAACAGTATCTTCTAACTTAAATAACTCTAAAATTCTATTCTTTACATTCGAGCTAGGTAATTGGTTCCCTACCAATTTTAACAAACTAGTATTCTCCTTCCAAAAACCACTTAATATCATCTGAATGGAAACAACAACTGCCAACGCTCCAATATAAGCTTCTGAATTTCTATGAGTAATAGAACAAATCTCTTCGATTCTATTTCTGGGTATATTGTCAAAAAAAGCTAAAGGTGCAATTCGCATAGCTGCTCCATTTCCTGCGGCATACTCTCCCCTTCTTCCGGTTTGACTCCAATCCGCGCCTATCTGAAGTTCTTGAAAAGCTTTTAATGTAGATGCTCCTATCCCCTTTATCCTTCCTTTAGAAAAATAGTTCACAAAATAACGAGATAAAATTTCTGGTCTTAATGTAACATCTTCCAATAGTGCTTCGCAAGTAATGACAGTTAATTGAGTATCATCAGTGATCATCCATTTGGGCAATCCCGGTTTAGGTTGCCCAAACAGATAATATGTATTCTGGTCTATTACTGTTCTTGAAGCATTTTCAAATGCACTTCCATAAGCATCTCCAATTGCACCAAGATACATTGCTCCTAAAAATCTATCTTTTTTGCTAATCATCAAAACTCAATATATTCTGGAGGTACGGTATCCGTTAACCAAACTCCATTATCTGATTGATAGAATTCGATTCCATTTCTATACATTTCTCCTGATCGTATGGATAATATGATAGGAACACCTCTTCTTGCTCCTACACGTGTAGCAGTTTCTCTTTCTTCACTCAAATGAACATGATGTCGACTCATTTTTAGTAAGCCTTGTTTCTTAATGGCTTCTCTAAATTTACCTACCGTTCCATGATATAAGAACTCTGGTGGTTCTATGGGAGTATACTCCAAATCCACCTTAATCGAATGCCCCTGATTCGCTCTGATTTTGGTTTCACCATCATTAAAAGCAAATCGTTTTTTATCATTTGTTTCAACAACTTCTTTTAATATTTCTGGAGTAAGTTGATGACGATCTTTATTCGCTTTTTCTAGTAACTCATTTACATCTGCCCATCCATTTTCATCTAGTACTAATCCTATTTTTCCAGGATTATGCCTAAGGATAAGGCTTAAAAACTTACTTATTTGCTTATTATTTGTTTTCATGTGTTCTAATCATTCTTTTTAATTCTTCATTTTCAGGATGGACATATTTCTTTCCAAAATATGCTTTTGTTATCCTAATTTCTCCTACTTACTATATGATCATTAAATTCTTCTAACTCTTCTGCAGGAACCCATAATTCGTTATGAATCGGTCCTCCTACATTTTCAATCTTATATTTTTTAATAAACTCTGCATTCATATCAAACGCTGTTACAAAACCCGAATATCCAGAACCTTCATCATCCAAATTCCATTTAGTAGCGATTTCTATAGCATACGCTTCGTTCATCACAGGATAAAAGATAGGTTGCCAATTCAATCTTGGTGGAAACTGCTTCCAGTTACTATGATGAATTAGCTCTAATTCTTTTAATCCAACGGGTCTGTATAAAGTTTTTGTTTTCATTTTTCTGTTGTTCTTATTTTCTTTGCCTAAAAACCCTTCGACAAGCTTAGGATGACAACATTAGCTATAGGATTATTTATAAAAAAAGCTAGTTCACTTCTAGAACTTTCTGATATATTCTAAAATTCAACTCATCGTAACACACAAATAGTAATTCTTTCATATGTGTCAGATTTGGGTCATTTGTTACCGTATGAATAGCTATATTGGCGGCCAGTTCTTTTGGAAACTTATAAATTCCTGTACTGATATTTGGAAAAGCAATCGTTTTACAATTATGCTCTACTGCCAATCGAAGTGAATTACTATAACATTTAGATAAAGTCTCTTCTTTATCTTTTCCTCCATTATTCCAAACTGGTCCAACAGTATGAATAACATACTTCGCAATAAGATTACCGGCAGTAGTAATAACTGCTTCTCCTGGATTACACTTTCCTTGTGTTGCTCTGATTTTTCTACAAGCTTCTAAAATCTCTACTCCTCCTTTTCTATGTATAGCTCCATCTACACCACCACCTCCTAATAAAGAGGTATTGGCTGCGTTGACAATTGCATCTACTTCAAAAGTTGTAATATCTGCTTGTAGTACTTTTAGTTTCATTTCTAAATAGGGATCTGTCGTTTTTCTCTATAGTCCACTAGCGTTCTTCTATAGTCAGCTAGCTTGGCTCTAAATTCTCCTACTGTATTTGTGTTTTTTATATATTCATAATAGGTATTCTTCTTCATCACATTTTCTAACTTAAAACTCCAATAAATAGTCATTAATGGATTGATCCATAATTCGCTTCCTTTGGTTCTTGATGTTCTGTGATAATCTCCATAATTTCCTTCTAGAGCACTTATAATGGAATTGGAAACAATGCTTTCCATTCCTTTCATTTTACTATCTACAAAATCAATAGCTTCTTTATATTTTTGACCTTCGGTCATAGAATTTAATACCTGAAAAGACCCCAAATAAGCCTGTTCTCTATCTAATTCTGCCAGATTTTCTAGAAATCTATAATGTGAAACTCCATGATAATGATCCACACCAAATCCTACACTCAATAATAATTTCTTATCAACTTTGGTCTGAAATACTGCTGCCATAGAACAAATATCTTCTTGAGGAGTCCCTAATCCTTCTTCATCTCCAAACATTAAACAATCAGTTCCTCCATCTACAAGAATTACAGTATCTATTTCATGTTTATCTACTAAAAACTGATAAGCATCTTTTAAGGGTTGTACTGCAGTTCTTTCAAACGCATAGATATCCACCAAAATTCCCTGTAGATGAAACCATAACTTTAAATATTTCTCTGGAAAGTATCTTGGGAAAGCATAAATCTGATCTCCTGGACTTATCTTGTAACAAAATGGAAATACTGATTCTGATGAAGTATCATTTAATCTGGTAAATGAATAATTAGCAATCGTTACTTTTTTGCCTTGTTTTATTAGACTAAAGTACAGTGGTATTGCTGCGTAAATATCAAAACCACCACCCATTCCTGCTAAAAGAATATTATTACTTCCTTCTATTTCCTGAAAAAAAGGTATTTTATCTAAAGTATACATAGCTTTATTCGTTTAAATTTTAACCAAAATCATAGACATACACATCTAAGTCATTCTTCAATAAGGTTTCTTCAATTATAGCTTCTATTCTTTCCCATTTGCCACCAGCCAATCCACAACCAATTCTTGGCATATGAATACTTGCATTTAGTTCTTTTGCTTCGACTACTATTTTCTCTAAACATTGCTGCACAGCTTCGTATCGGATAGGAACTCCTTTACTTCTAGCGGTTTTGATTCCTTCTTGAGCTATCATATTACCTATATATTTGTCATCAGAAACTTGTACAACTTGAATAGCTCCTAACTGAAAATCATTTTTTGCTCGGTTTTTATACCATTCTCTAAAGGCTTTTTCTGGTTCTGGCCATCGTTTTGATATTGCTACTACAAAACCTTTACCCCAACCACCAATATTGTTGCAGATATGGACAATTAGTTTCGTTCCTTTGGCTTGTGGAACCGTAACATCTCCTTTTATATAGGTTATTGTTTTCATTTTTTATTCTTATTTTTCTTTTTTTCATTACCAAAAAAAGAAACAAAAAAGTCTAGTCTTATGAAACTTCCACTAAAAATATCGTTCTCTTCTCTAAATTAAATTAAAACCATTTTTGAACTATTTGAACTTGGAGTTTTCACAGGAAAACAGTTTTTTTTCATTTTCATTCAGGTCTTACAAAAATTTAATTTTACGTTTCGCTTACTTCATTTTTTACGTTGAAATTTCAGTAGGACAAATATCATATCTTCAATTAACTTCTATTTTCTAAACAATAATTAAATCGTTCTATAAGACTTTCGATATCTTCAAATCTAGCTAATTGAAATTTCCAGGTTTCTGGTATTGCATCATATCCAAAGTATATTCCTGCTAAACCACCTGTGATAGCAGCAGTAGTATCAGTATCTTCTCCTAAATTGATTCCTTTCAAAACTGCTTCTTCAAATGAATTTGAAGTAAGTAAACACCAAAAACTTGCCTCAAGGGATCTCAACACGTATCCTGTACCTTTGATATTAAATCGATCTTGTTTTGAAATATCCTCTTCCAATATTCTTGAGAAAAGGGAAATTTCTTTTGGATTGAAATCATTTTGCTTAGCAAAATCTAGTATGAGTTGCTTTATATTTTCATATGCTTCAAACTTATCTAGTCCATTTAGAAGCAATAAAGCATACTCAACATAGATAAAACATGAAAAAACCGAGCGCAAATGTCCATGTGTAATAGAAGACACTCTTTTAATCACATCATACCTAATTTCAATATCTTCTTCTCTCTTCAAATAATAAGCTAATGGTAAAATTCGCATTAAAGATCCATTACCGTTGGAGTATTCATCTAATCCACCACATAAATCAGGTCTCATTCCTCTTTTGTATTGATAAATCGCGTTTTTAGTTGTAATCCCAATATCAAACACAAAACCTCTAGGCGTCCATAAATTCTCATAAAACCAAGCCGCAGACTTAGATGCAATATCCTCTAAATCATATCCATTACATAAACTATCCATTAGGCAAAATGTTAGTGAGCTATCATCTGACCAAGTTCCTGGCGGTTGGTTATGAGTACCATAACCAATCATATCTCGAGCAGGTCTCTTATCCATTTGATCACGATCCAAAAACTCATAAGGTACTCCCAGCGCATCACCAACAGCTATTCCAAATATTCCTCCTTTTATATGTTCTAACATTGTTTTCATTTCTACTATTCTGTTTACCTAATTCCTATGTTCTGTTGTATACTTTCCGATACTACATACACTTTCTCATCCGGAACTAGTCTTTTCGCTTCTTTATATTTTCCTTTTTTAATCAGATCTTTTATTTTTCGTGTCAAGGGAGTTAAATCCACTATTTCCTGGATCCATTCTTCATTATATTCTTTGATCAGATCTCTACCAATTCCAACTTGTATGGATCGTATGTCCATTTTGGCTCCTTTCAGCGTTCTTTCAGGATCCCATTGAATATGCACTTTCGCATTTTCAAACGCTTGTTTCCATACCGATCCACTTTTATAAATAGCTATATCCGGATCCGTTAACACTCCTAATGACAATGCTTTCTCCCAACCTGCTCTTGTTATTTTTATGGCAAGGATATATTCTTGATTGGATTTTGTTCCCCAATTACTTCTAGCCATTAACCATAAATAGGAAGGTTTTATCCAAGTCATTCTATGAAAAGAAAATGGAGCTTCGAACTTATTATTCTGAATTGCAGGTAAGGCAATCGCTTTACTATATGCCTGATACACTGTAATTATTTCTCTATCATAGTTTGCTCGTATTTCCTGAACTCTTCCCATCTTCAATTCTTTATTTCAATTTCAAATACTTGTTTAATTCCTCATTCTCAAAAAGCATTGGTTTTTCCAAAGGCGTCACTAATTGCTCTAAATCTCCTGATTTTACAAACTCATATTGTTCTTTAACAAAGTCTGAAATATCCTCGATCTCTAGAATATCATCTTTGGCAAAGGATCTTATAAATTCCTTTCTTAATCCTATTTGGATGGCTCTTCTTTCTAATTTGGCTCCATATGGATTATGGTCAGGATCCCATTGCAATCGAACATTGGATTTGGCTACATCTTTTTGCCATAATTCATACGATTCGTACAAATCAGGTTTAAAAGATGAATACACAGCATTCTCTAAATACTTCTCAAAAGCTGTTCTTTTTAAATGAATCGCTAAGACTACTTCCTGCCCTTCTTTAGTTCCCCAACCATTGCGATACATCATCCAAAGAAAATTAGGTTTTATCCATGTCATTCTTTCCAGACTGAAAGCACCGCCAAAAAATTGATTTTTCACTGCAAAATTTCCTATTTCAGGTCTATAAGATTGATACACTATAATTTTCTCATCGTCATACTGTGCCATAATATGATACCCTTCTTGTGGCCAGTATGATTCTTGTTCTCTATATTTTTTTAATTCAAGTTTCATTTTATCTATTATTATTTTCTTTTTTCCATTGCCGAAAAAAGAAACAAAAAAGTCTAGTCTTATGAAATTTCAACTAAAAACATCGTTCTCTTCTCTAAATTAAATTAAAACCTTTTTGAGTTACTTGAACTTTAAGTTTTCACAGAAAAACAAGTTTTTACATTTTTATTCTGACGCCACAAAAATTTAATTTTACGCTGCGTTCACTTCGTTTTTTACGTTGAAATTTCAATAGGACAAATTATTATTATACTTTAACTTTCTTCATTTAATTCATCTCTTACCTCCATCAGTGCAAAACCTAACAGGTTTTGTCCTCTCCATAAATTGGGGTTTTGTGCTTTTTCATTAGCTTGTCCCATTCCAATTCCCCATATTCTATCTCTTGGACTTGCTTCTATAATGATTCTGTTCTTTGTATCCAGTAAAAATTGTTTCATTTCTTCATTCTGCGAAAACTTATGGAAGTTTCCTTCTTTCACAATCTCATATTTATGCTGATTCCAAATCTCTGGATCAAAATTTTTCACTTTTCTACCAAATTGTTTAGCTTCCATAGGATGATTACAGTCAATGATTTTTTGTAACATTGTCTCATCATTAAACAAAATGGCTTTCTTGGCCATCATCCAATGTTCTGCTGTTTTATAGCGTACTTCTTCTACCTCAAAAGCATTATTCCACCACTGACTAAAACAGCTTTTACCGATACTACCATCTTTATTAGGAGTATGTCCCCAAAAGAATAGATACTTTAGGCTTTTCCCTTTATTAAACTGTTCCTGTATATTTTGTATCGTATACTTCATTGTATTCTTTCTTTTATTTCACGTACCAATTCGTTTAAACTCATTACTTGTTGTACTCCATATCGTTCACAAACGATATCTACATTTCCTTTTCTCCAAAATCCATCAGGACAACAAACGATTAATTTTCCAATTTTGGCAAACAATCCTAATTCCAATAAGGTAATAGGAGACTTTGTATTTTTATCAAAGTACATAATGATCATATCCGATTTTTCTAATGCTTCTAACTCCCAGTTTACCTGTTTATTAAATACCGGATCATCGATAGTCTGTTTCCAACTTTGATCCCAACTATCCCTTCTTGGGTTGAGTAAGGTTACTTTTTCATTAGATAATTCTTGAATCACTATGTCTTGCCATCTTTTGGCAACACCAACTTCGATACTTCCTGCTAAAAAAACGCTGAAGTTTTTATCAAGTTCTATTGTAGATGGTGCTGTGATTAGGTTCATGGTTATATTATATTATATTTTATTTTATTCTTTTTTTCATTGTCAAACCCTTCAACAAGCTCAGGATGACTGTTTGATATTAGCTTCAATTATTTAACCACTGGAAACTGAACTACTCCATCTTCATCGACATCCTTGAAAGAATTGGTGGTAAAAACTGTATTAAAAGATTTCTTTAGTTCTTCAAAACCTCTACTAAAAATTCCATGACTTACAATCAAACTTAATTTCCCTGCATTCTTTTCTTGTAAAGCAGTTGCTAATCCTAAAAAAGTTCCTCCTCCATCACAGATATCATCCACAATCACACAATGTTTTTCTTTCAAATCTTCTTCATACACTCTAAATCCCGACAACTTTCCCGTTTTTACATCTCTTTTCTTAGAACATTCTATTACTTCGACACCTCCTAAATACTCAGATACTTTATAGATCTTTTTTAACGCTCCTCCATCTGGAGAAATCAATAATACTTCTTCATTGATATGCCTCAAACACTGTTTTACAAACTCATAATTCTGAATCACCTTTACATTATTCAATAATGCTGGTGTCACCTCTGAATGTGGATCAAAAACCATTACTTCACTATAATTCTGAGCATTTATAATATCCGCATACACCTTTACACTCAATGCTTCACCAGAAACCATCACTCTATCTTGTCTTGCTGCTGGAAAATAAGGAATCAACACCTTAACCTCTTTTACATCCATTCTTCGTAATGCATCTGTAGCTACCAATAACAATCCCACATCATTAAAGGAATTTAATCGATGGGTGATCGTTACCTCATTACCAACATTGTCTTCTGAGATTTTGATATGTGGTTCCCCTCCATTAAAAACAAACGCGTTAAACTCAATTGACTTTCCGAAAGGTGTAAATGATGAATCTAAATGTAAAAACTTCATAATTGTGTTATTTTTACGCAAATTTAAAATAGAAAAACATATCTACAAAATATTTTGCGTAAAAAATACAATAAAAGGTTTTTTAATGCATTTTAATTTCAAGAATTAATAACCCTCCCGTTTTTTCTAAAAACAAGTTTGTTTTATAAAACCACCTTCCCTTCCGAGGGAAGGAACCTATCTAATCATTAAAAACTGTTGGATTATTTTATATCAAAAAGAAAACCTTCCTCTTTTAGTTTGAAGTATTGTTTTTGATTGAATTTAAAGAGGTTTGCAGGTCTTCCTCTTCCTTCGGATACTTTTTCGGCTAATTCTTCTAAGATCCCAAAACTTAAAATCTTTTTGCGAAAGTTTCTACGATCGATTTGTTTATCTAAGATAGTCATGTAGAGTTTTTCAAGGTCCGAAAACAAAAATTTATCCGCCAGCAAATCGAAACCGATGGGTTCATAGGTAAGTTTATTTTGTAATCGTTTTTGGGCCATATCTAGGATAGTAGCATGATCAAAAGCTAACTCAGGAAGTTCATTGATATCAAACCATGCAACATCACTAGCATCTGTATCCGCTTTGATCGTATGATGTTCTGGTTTCACTAATCCAAAATACGTTACGCTGACTACTCTATTTCTAGGATCTCTACCTGGTTTTCCAAAAGAGTATAATTGTTCTAGATAATCTACAGTTGCATTGGTTTCTTCTTTTAGTTCTCTTTCTACCGCTTCTTCCAAGCTTTCGCTTTCGAGAACCAAACCACCTGGCAAAGCCCAAGAATCTTTAAAAGGATCTATATTTCTTTTGATCAACAGCACCTGCAATGTCTTCTCTTTATATCCAAAGACTACGGCATCTACTGCTACTTTAATATTTTGGCGTATCATATACGCAAATTTATAAAATTACAAAGCTTTATAAAATAAAATCTCCCGAAGAATGATCTTCGGGAGATTAAATAAATTCTATTTGATTATATCTTTAAGCGTTCTGCTTCTTTATTAAATTCAATGCAGACCCTTCTTTAAACCATTCGATTTGCGAATCATTGTAGGTATGATTTACTTCGATTACATCTTTAGATCCGTCTGAATGTACAAACTCTAGATTTAATGTCTTTCCAGGCGCAAAAGCATCTAAATCTAAGAAGTTAATCGTATCATCTTCCTGGATTTTATCATAATCACTTTCATTTACAAAAGTAAGTCCTAACATTCCTTGTTTTTTCAGGTTGGTTTCGTGAATACGAGCAAATGATTTTACAATAACAGCTACTACACCTAAATGTCTTGGCTCCATTGCTGCATGCTCACGTGAAGAACCTTCTCCATAGTTATGATCTCCAACAACAATCGTTGGAACACCCGCTGCTTTGTACGCTCTTTGTACCGTAGGAACTCCATCATATTCTCCTGTTAACTGGTTTTTCACAAAGTTTGTCTTCTTGTTATAGGCATTTACAGCTCCAATCAAACAGTTATTAGATATGTTATCTAAATGCCCTCTATAACGTAACCAAGGTCCAGCCATCGAAATATGATCGGTAGTACACTTTCCAAAAGCTTTGATCAATAGTTTAGCTCCTTTGACATCGTCTCCAATCGGTTCAAAAGGAGTTAATAATTCTAAACGTTCTGAATTTGGATCTACAACCACTTCTACTCCGCTTCCATCTGCAACTGGTTCTAGATATCCATTTTCTTCTACTTCGAACCCTTTTGGTGGTAATTCCCATCCTGTTGGTTCGTCTAACATTACTTCTTCTCCATTTTCATTGATTAACTTATCAGTAAGAGGATTAAAGTCTAAGCGACCTGCAATGGCAATTGCCGCGGTAAGCTCTGGAGAAGCTACAAAAGCGTGTGTATTTGGATTTCCATCAGCACGTTTTGCGAAGTTTCTATTAAAAGAATGGACAATACTATTTTTAGGAGCGTTCTTTGGATCTTCATATCTTCCCCATTGTCCGATACAAGGTCCACAAGCATTCGTAAAAATCTTAGCATCTAATTTTTCAAATACATCAAGAATACCATCTCTTTCTGCTGTAAAACGTACTTGTTCAGAACCTGGGTTAATTCCAAACTCTGCTTTTGTTTTTAATCCCTTATCTAACGCTTGCTGTGCAATGGAAGATGCTCTTGATAAATCTTCGTAAGAAGAATTTGTACAAGAACCAATCAATCCCCACTCTACTTTTAGCGGCCAATCATTAGCAGTGGCTTTTTCTGTCATTGCAGAACCTACTTCGGTAGATAAGTCTGGTGTAAAAGGTCCATTCAATAACGGTCCTAATTCGGAAAGATTGATATCTATCACTTGATCAAAATATTGCTCTGGATTTGCATATACTTCTGGATCTGCAGTGAGATATTCTTTCACTTCATTGGCAGCATCAGCAACATCTGCTCTATCGGTAGCTCTTAAGTAGCGTTCCATAGACTCATCGTATCCAAAAGTAGATGTTGTAGCACCTATCTCCGCACCCATATTACAAATAGTTCCTTTACCAGTACAAGACATTGCCGTTGCACCAGGCCCAAAATATTCTACAATAGCTCCTGTTCCTCCTTTTACAGTAAGGATTTCTGCTACTTTTAAAATTACATCTTTTGGAGCTGTCCATCCTGATAATTTACCAGTTAATCGCACTCCGATTAGTTTTGGAAATTTAAGTTCCCAAGCCATTCCCGCCATCACATCTACAGCATCTGCTCCTCCAACACCTATGGCAACCATTCCTAATCCTCCTGCATTTACAGTATGAGAATCCGTACCAATCATCATTCCGCCAGGAAAGGCATAATTTTCTAATACCACCTGATGAATAATTCCTGCTCCAGGTTTCCAGAAACCTATACCATATTTATTAGATACAGACTCTAAAAAATTAAAAACCTCGTTACTATTATTTAAAGCAGTTTGTAAATCTACTGTAGCCCCTACTTTTGCTTGAATCAGATGATCACAATGTACTGTAGTTGGTACAGCCACCTTTTTCTTTCCAGCTTGCATGAACTGTAGTAATGCCATCTGTGCAGTTGCATCCTGACATGCTATACGGTCTGGTGCAAAATCTACATAATCTTTACCTCTGGTAAAGGCACTTTTAGCCTTACCATCCCAAAGATGTGAATACAAAATTTTCTCTGCTAATGTTAAAGGTTTACCCGTTACCTCACGGGCAGCGTCTACTCTTTCAGCAACTTGAGCATACACCTTTTTAATCATATTAATATCGAATGCCATAAGACTACTATATATTTCCGTTAATTTTAAATTAGGTATTGAAGATACGAAATATAGCAGGACTACGAAATGGTATTATGAAAATAGAATGATTATAAAAAGAGTATTTATTCTACTGAAGAATATTAGTTAAAAAATTAACTTAATAGAAGTATAACAGAAAATCATTTATCACAAAAAAAGCCTTACTATTTTCATAATAAGGCTTTTGTTATATTCATGTATAAGCTATTATACCACTAATTGTTTTTGAGAAGGCTTGAACTTCGTTAATATAATCCCTTTAACAGCTGCTTGATATTCTTCTAATGTTGGAGTTCTTCCTAAAATTGAAGATAACACTACTACAGGTGTTGATGATAATAAAGACTCTCCTTTTTTCTCTTTTGAGTCTCTAACAACACGACCTTGGAACAAACGTGTAGATGTTGCCATTACTGTGTCTCCTGGTTCTGCTTTCTCCTGATTACCCATACATAAGTTACATCCTGGACGCTCTAAATACAATACATTTTCATATTTGGTACGTGCTGCAGCTTTGGGCGCAGCATCATCAAATACAAAACCTGAATATTTAGCTAATACATCCCAATCTCCTTCTGCTTTTAGCTCATCTACGATATTGTATGTTGGAGGCGCAACTACTAATGGCGCATTAAATTTAACTTCACCTTGTTGTGCTTCTATATTTTTTAGCATCTGTGCCAAAATCTTCATATCACCTTTGTGAATCATACAAGATCCTACAAAACCTAAATCAACTTTCTTTGTTCCGCCATAGAAAGATAATGGTTGGATATTATCATGCGTATAACGCTTAGAAACATCTTCATTATTTACATCTGGATCTGCAATCATTGGCTCCACAATCTTATCTAAGTCAATAACTACTTCTGCATAATATTTAGCATCAGCATCTGGTCTTAAGGCTGGTCTATTTCCTGATTCAATTTCTGCAATACGATTGTTTGCTTTGTCTACTAAACCTTGTAATACTTGCTTCTCATTATCCATTCCCTTATCGATCATAATTTGTATACGATCTCTAGAGATGATTAATGATTCAATTAATGTTTCATCTTCTGACACACAAATTGAAGCTTTAGCTTTCATTTCTGCAGTCCAATCTGTAAATGTAAATGCTTGATCAGAAGTTAGCGTACCAATATGTACTTCAATAATTCTTCCTTGGAATACATTCTCACCATCAAATTGATCTAGCATTTGCTGTTGTGTAGCATGAACCACATCACGGAAATCCATATAAGGAACCATATCTCCTTTAAATGTTACTTTTACTGACTCAGGAATTGGCATAGTAGCTTCACCTGTAGCTAATGCTAGTGCTACAGTACCAGAATCTGCACCAAAAGCAACACCTTTAGCCATTCTTGTATGAGAATCACCACCAATGATTACATCCCAATCATCTACAGCGATATCATTTAACACTTTATGTATCACATCGGTCATTGCATGATATACTCCTTTTGGATCACGCCCTGTAATGAGACCAAAGTCATTCATAAACTTCATTAATCTAGGAATATTAGCCTTTGACTTATCATCCCAAACGGAAGCTGTATGACATCCTGATTGATATCCAGCATCTACAATAGGTGAAATTACCGTAGCAGCCATCATTTCTAACTCTTGAGAAGTCATTAAACCTGTAGTATCCTGAGATCCCACAATATTAACTTCAACACGGGTATTTGATCCTGCATGTAACGTAACTCCTGGAGTATTTCCTACCGCATTTCTATTAAAAATCTTTTCTACAGCGGTTAACCCTTGTCCTTCTATAGAAATCTCTTTAGAAGGTGCATATACTTGAGGCACCTCAATACCTAAAGCTTTACATGCAAAAGTTTGTAATTTTTTACCGAAAACAACAGCATAAGAACCTCCTGCTTTGATAAACTCCATTTTCTGAGGAGTTAAGGCAGTAGAAATATCTTTTAATTCTTTATCACCATTGTATAATTTCTTTTCTTTCGTATTAATGGTTAAAACAGTACCTGTTTTAACAGAATATACTTCTTTTAAAATTGGATCACCATCTTCATCTACAATAGTGTTTCCATTTTCATCTTTTTGCTTTACCCAGTTTTTAAGATCTATACCAATACCTCCTGTTACACCAACGGTGGTTAAGAAGATTGGAGCAATACCATTAGTTCCTGCTATTACTGGAGCAATGTTAATAAAAGGCACATAAGGACTCGAAGGAATACCTGTCCATAATGCCACGTTATTTACACCAGACATACGAGAAGATCCAACTCCCATCGTTCCTTTTTCGGCAATTAACATTACACGCTTATCTGGATGTTGCTTTTGTAATGCTAATAGTTCATTCTGCATATCCTTATTATGCTCAAACATAGATTGTCCGTGTAATTCACGATCCGATCTAGAATGCGCATCTGCACCAGGAGAAAGTAAATCCGTAGAAATATCTCCAACTCCAGCTATGTAGGTTACAACTTCAATTTTCTCCTCTACTTCAGGTAATTTTGTAAAGAATTCTGCTTTTGCATAACTTTCTATAATGTCTTTAGCAATTGCGCTTCCTAATTTCATAGCCTCTTCTAAACGCTCTGTATCAGCTTCGTACAAGAATACTTGAGTTTTTAGAACTTTAGCCGCTTCATCGGCAATTGAGGAATCAGATCCTAATGCTAAATCTAGAAGAACTTCTACAGAAGGTCCTCCTTTCATATGAGATAATTGCTCAAAAGCAAAAGCAGGTGAAATTTCTTCAACCACCGTTTCGCCTAGAATAATTTCTTTAAGAAATTTTGCTTTTACACCAGCTGCACTTGTTGTACCTGGTAATGTATTATAAATAAAAAACTTTAGAGAATCTTCTCGATGAGAATTATCTTTATCCTTGATTTGCGAAATAATCTCGCTTAATAACTCAGCTCCATCAATTGGTTTTGGATGTAAACCTTGAGATTTTCTTTCTTCAATCTCTTTGATGTAATCATTATAAGTGTTCATACAATTTAAAATAGAATTCTTTCCTGGTTTAATCTAAAATGCTTAGGATATAAATAAAATTTTCACGTTACTCCTAAAAAGTATCACAATTTTGATTCTTTAATAGCATCTTTGAAAACTGTATGCTCCTTAGAGAAATAGATACAATCCTTACATTTTATGTTTACTTTATCACCTCTTTTTAACTATAAAAGCTAAACACAAAAATTATATCGATTCATTAAAAACGAATGCTACTATTTTATAAAGAAAACCCTTTACTGCAGATTTTTCATTATACTTTTCGTACTCGTGAAACTAAATCTTAAATTGTTAAAATTTATGAAATGACAAGTCCGACGAAAATACAAATTTTAAAGGATTTTTATGAAATGAAAAGCTCCTATGATATTTTTTTACATTATTAAAAAAAATATAGCGTCTATTCATATAAATCATTAATTATAGTGGGGTTAAAATAGCAATCAACTAAAAAAACATCTAATATTTTACGTCTCATTTCTTAGAATTACGAAAACGTTATAGTAAGTTGATAAATTATTACTCCTAAAACCATCAATTTTATCCTAAAAACACAAAAAAAGTGAAGTTATACCAACTTCACTTTTTTATTCTTGCACTTTATAAATTATTGATCATCATTTTTACGTTCCTTCCCATGACCTCCTTTTCTTCCTCTTTTTCCTCTCTTCCTTTTCATTTTCTTATAAGTCTCCAACTGCTCTTTATTTAATGTTGCCTCAAACTTACTTTTGGCTTCTTTCATTTCTTTCTTCTGAGACTCTTCTAAAGCCTTTTGCTTGTCCGTTAAAGTAGGTTTCAAAGCTTTATGTTTTCCTTTTCTAGAAAGATCTTCATTCTCTACAATTGCTATTTGCTCTTCGTTATAGGTTGCTCTCATAGCTTTTCTATGTCCTATATGCATTTCTTTCTGCTGTTCTAATTGCATCTTCTGATCCTCTGATAAACTTTCATGGAATTCTTTTCTCAATTCTCTATGTTGTCTATGACCTTCTCTTCTATCTGTTACTTCTTCTGATTGTGCTTTGGCTACAAAAACTCCCAAAAACAAAATCATGCAGGTTACAATATTCTTCATCTATCTATTTTTTTTATTAAACTAAATTATTTCGAACGTTCACTACTTAGACTATCCATAGGAGAAAAGGTTTAAAAAAGATGATAAAAATTCAATTTGTAAGTAAATTCTTTATGTATAGTAAAAGTCTATGCTTTCTAAAAAGAAGATATATCTTTATTTTCTCTTTACTTTTTAGCAAAACACGAGCATGTTTCTATACAAAGACTTAAAATGAATTAAAAAAAAGTTAAAAAAAGGGAATATTCCCCTATACCTTTTATTTTCGCACCTTCAAATTGAAAAAATTAGGAAATGGTTTTTCCCCAAGTATCCATTCCCGTAAGATTCAATTGTTCATAATAGCAAAAAGCCCGTTACCTGCTTAACGGGCTTTTTAATATATTCTAATGATATCTTTATAAAATTAGATTGAAGTCAATAGCTAAAACTTAAAATCAAATTCATTTTTTCTCCAAGAATTACCATATTTCCAAGTTAAAAAACCTTTCACCACCCTATCATAATTTACTACACTATCTTGAATAATATATTTTGGCAGAAAACGCCCACTAATTTCTTTCAACTTAAAATGATACTTTTTTTCAGTGGTACTTAGAGGAGTTTTAAAATTTTGTTTCAATTCATCTATTAAGAGGTTATCCCCTAAAACACTATCAATTCTATTGGAAAAGTTCTGAAAAGTTTTAACGATGTACACTGCCCTCTTTTCAATAGTGGGTCCTGCAATTAACCATGTAGACCTGCCTCTCTAATTTTTTATATGTGGTACTTTTGGAGAGAACATCCTCACACAATTTGCAATATTGTTGAGCATTGACACCAATCGGAAATTACGTTAATAGCAGAGCTATTTTATTCATTGGCCGAGCAATTTTTAGTTAAGAATCTAAAACAAACTTCTTATAATATCTTCAATACTTACTCCCTCGGCTTCTGCTTTGTAATTCTTAATCATACGATGGCGCAATATCCCCATAGCTACCGCTTGTACATCTTCTATATCTGGAGAAAATTTTCCTCTAACCGCGGCATTAGCTTTTGCAGCTAATATAAGATTCTGAGAAGCTCTTGGTCCTGCTCCCCAATCAATATAACTTTTTACTAAATCAGTTGCTGTATCTTCTTTTGGTCTTGTTTTTGAAACCATTTTCACAGCATACTCTACTACATTGTCAGCTACAGGTATACGTCTGATTAACTGTTGGAAATCTATAATCTCTTGAGAAGTAAATAAAGGATTGATAGTCACCTTAGTATCACCTGTTGTACTTTTAACAACCTCTACTTCTTCCTGAAAACTTGGATATTTTAATTCTATTGCGAACATAAATCTATCCAATTGAGCTTCCGGAAGTGGATAAGTCCCCTCTTGCTCGATTGGATTCTGTGTAGCTAACACAAAATATGGTAAATCTAATTTATAATGATGCCCTGCGACTGTTACCGCTCTTTCCTGCATTGCCTCTAAAAGAGCTGCTTGCGTTTTTGGTGGTGTTCTATTGATCTCGTCAGCAAGTATAATATTAGAAAAAACTGGGCCTTTGATAAATTTAAAATGTCTAGACTCATCCAAAATTTCACTTCCTAAGATATCACTTGGCATTAAGTCTGGAGTAAATTGAATTCTTTTAAAATCTAATCCTAGAGCTTTTGAGATAGTATTAACCATCAAAGTTTTTGCCAGTCCTGGCACTCCTATTAAAAGGGCATGACCTCCAGAAAATATGGAAATAAGAATCTGATCGATTACTTCTTCTTGGCCAATAATAACTTTTGCAATTTCTTTTTTGAGTTCGGTATGTTTGCTTACCAGTTTTTCTACTGCTGCAACGTCAGACATATTATTTTTCTTTTTTTAACCAGTTACCGCTAAACTCACAGTCTCTGTAATCGCCATTAATTTTTATGTAGGTATCATTAATTTTTTCATCCTGCCATTCTCGTATGGCCTCAATTTGCTTTTTTCTAAGTGCTAATTCTTGAATCTTAAGATAATCTTTAGCATAATCTGCAATATGTTCGTCATAACGATTTAAAACCGTTATTAATTTAAATTTTTTACGCCCTTGACGATCTTGATCAGGAATCACCAATGAAACCTCATTGGTTTTTAGTTTTGATACTTGATCGTACAATATAGGATCAATTTTGGTAAGTTCAAAACGAGTATCTCCCGTTGTTGGATTTAATAATTGTCCACCATCTTCTTTCGTTTCTTTTTCATCACTGAATTTTCTAGCAGCTTCTTTAAAGCCAATTGATCCAGATACTACCGCTGTTCTAACAGAGTCTACTAATTTTTGCGCTACTTCTACACTTTCTCTGGTTACATCCGGAATTAATAGAATATGCCTAACATCTATCTCTTCTCCTCTTATCTTATCCAATTGTATGATATGCCAACCAAAATCAGTTTTAAAAGGTTCACTCACTTCGCCTTCCTGTAAACTAAATGCTACATCCTTAAATTCTTTTGCGAAAGGAGTTTGTCTATTTAAGGTATATTTTCCTCCTTTAGATTTAGATCCAGGATCTTGGGAATATAATACCGCTTTTGTAGCGAAACTACTTCCGTTTTCTAAAATATCTGTTCTAAATTGTTTTAATCTATCGATTACCTTCTGTTCTTCTTCATCTGGAATTTGTGGTTCTATTACGATCTGGGCTAGCTCCAATTCTGTACCAAATAAGGGTCTTTCTTCATCTGGGATTTCATCAAAAAATTCTCTTACTTCTTCCGGAGTAATTTCTATACTTTCTATAATTTTAGATCTCATTTGTTCAGCCAAACGATTTCCTTTGTTAACTTCAAAAAGTTCTTTTCTAAAATCTGCTTCACTATCCTTTTTATAAAACTTCAGCACCTTATCCAGTGTACCCAATTGAGTTGTCATATAATTTATCTGCTGATCAACCATGGAATTTATCTCCGCATCGGTTACTAAAACACTGTCTTGTACTGCATGATGTGCGTACAATTTATTTTCGAACAAACTTCCTGCTAATTCACAACGACTTACATCTGCCGCAGATACTCCTTCACTTAATAATTGTTGATATGCAATGGTAATATCGCTCTCCAGTATTACATACTCACCAATAACAGCGGCTACTCCATCGATCTTAATTTTCTGAAAAGACTTATCGGTAGTATCTTCTTGAGCTATTTCTTCTTTTTTCTCATCTTCAATAATCTCCTGCGAATAAATCTTTATACTTGCATTTGCCATCAATAGTATTGATAGACAAATACTATTTTTAATTATAGATTTCAAATTGTTTGTTTTTAATAGCATCTTTCGTAATATCCTTTTCTAATTTTTTTATCAACTCCCTCTTTCTTTTGTTGAGAATAATCTGTCGTATCGTTGGTCTTATATATTCCAAAGGTGCTGTTTCTTTTTTGGTAAGCACTTCTTTCATTTTAATCATATATACTCCCAACGAATCCCGTAACTGCACATATTTACCGTTTTTTAAAATCTTATTCCTATCCTGGTTTTTAAGAATTGGTATTTTATTTAACACCTGATCAAACTGAACCCATATAGAATCATTGAATGAAGATGTTACAAACTCTAGCTTTTTATCTAGCAATTCATCTCGATCTTCATCATTAAAACGATTAAAACGTGTTTGCGTTGCAACAATATTATTATAATCTGGAGGCAAATGTAAGTAACGTAATTTTACTAACTCTTCATTAAGTACAAAATTTTCTATATTTTCTGAATAATAAGAGGTCATATCGTCATCTGTAACCTCCATATTAATAGATTTATTAATGACCGCATCTTTATATGCGTTTATATATAACGTACTCTTATAGTCCTCTACAAGGTTATCAAATTCTTGCAATTCACTCTCTGTTAAATTTCTTTTCGACTGATCAATAAATAACTGTCTTGTAGCCCAAATATTGATATAATTATTTATGATATTGATGCTATCTTCTTTTAAAGTCTCCTTGGGAACAAGATCTTTTATATCGTCTTTATAAAGGTATGTTTCGTTTACTCGGGCCACCACTTCTCTATTTGTCGCGTGATCCATTTTACCACAAGACATAAAGGTAACAAGCATTATGATGATCGAAGAATATCGCATTTAGATTGACAGTTCTTTTTTAATTTTCTTAAGAGTTTTCTCATTTAGCTCTACTGAATATTTTCCTCTTAGTTCATTTAACCACTGCTTTTCTAAATCTTCCTGAAAATCATTAATTACCTTTCCTTTTGTTTCTTCGAAAGTCTTGGTTCTTGATGGTATTACTTCCAAAACCTTAATTAGGGTAATGTAATTATCTTCTGTTGCGCTTACTACCTCTCCAGATTTTCCCGAAAATTTGCTTGCTAAATCATCTATTTCTTTTTCTACTATTTGTTCTGTAAATAATACCTTATTGGTCGCTGATGTATTTACCTCTTTTTTTATAGTGTTAACATCTTTTCCTTTTTTCAAGAGCTTTTCTACTTTGGTAATGAGTTCTTTATTGGTGGAAGAAGCTTTCATTATTTTGTAACTCTCATTCTGGATATAGTTGTTTTTTCTCGAATCATAATACTTCTGTAAGCCAATAGAATCGGTTTTAGCAGCATTCCATATTTTAGTTTCCATTAAATCAAATAACAACAATCCATCTCTATATTCAGAAATCACATTAGCAAAATCCTGATTATCTTGCTCTAAATTCTCTTCATAGTATTGAAGCAACATAGCAGATTCATAATCTTCATATATTCTGTCTACTAAAACAGCCACTTCTTTTGTATTCGACTTACGGGTACCTTTATTTTGGATAAATCTTGCAAAATCCAGATAGGTAAAATTTTGATCTCCAATTTTAAACAAGTTCTTTTTCAGATTAGAATCATCTTCCGAGAAATTCCATTTTTCCTTAAAACTTGTAGATGGAATTATTTTTTTAAAATAGCTTAATGCTTTCTCATTTTTCTCTAAACCATATTTTTCTTTAAGAGTATTGATAAATGATTCTGTTATTAGCTTAGATCTGCTGTCTTTTTTCACTCTTTGGGTAAGTTCTCCTTTTAGCTCTTCGAATGTCTTAGGTGGATGTTTCTCTATTAACTTAACAATATGCCAACCATATTTTGTTTTTACAGGTTCTGATAACTCTCCTTTTTCTTTTAAACCAAAAGCAACCTTTTCGAAACTCTCTGAATTTAGAGCTCCTTGCCCAAATCTATTGATCTTGCCCCCGTTTATAGCAGTATTACGATCATCACTATATTGTTTTGCTAAAGATTCAAAAGAAGCTTTATCTTGTAGCTGCATCTGTATTTCCTTAATTCTTTTTTCCGCCTGCTCTTCGGTTTTGTCTTTATTAAACGAAACCATAATATGAGCTACCGTTACTTCTCCCAGTGATTTTTCTTTATTATTAACTTTTACAATATGGTAACCAAAACGAGTTCTAAAAGGTTTCGATACCTTTCCAACTTCTGTTGTAAAAGCAGCATCTTCAAAAGGATAAACCATTCGGAATGCAGAAAACCATCCTAAATCGCCTCCATTTTTTTTAACCGAAGGATCTTGACTATAGGCAACCGCTACTTTCTTAAAATCTTCACCATTTATAATCTTATTTCTTGCTTCAATTATTTTTTCATAAGCTACCAAGGTATCATTTGGAAGTGCGTCTGGTTTCACCTGGACCAGAATATGACTTGCATTAACTCTTTGCCGTAAACGATCGTACGCTTCTTTTACTAACGCATCAGATGCCTTAGTATCCGTTAAATAACTTGCCGAGAGTTGCTTTTTATACCCTGCTAATTCTTTGACGTAAGACTCTTTTTTATCAAGCCCTTGAGATCTTGCTTCTTCTAGTTTTAGCTTATAATTTATAAATAATTCTAGGTATTCATCAATATCTTTTTGGGATTCATCTTTTACTAAATCGATATTCTTAAGATATACTCTTTTAAATTCTGATCTGTAAACTGGTGATTTATTAATAGTTAGAAGTACTTGATCTTTCTCCTGGCCGTATAGTATGGTACTAAAAATTACTCCGAAAAAAAGTATGATAGATTTTTTGTGCATAGTTCTTAAAAATAAAGTCCCCAATCGGACAAAAATAACAATATTAACGTGTTTTACAAGCTATTTGTTGTAACGTATATGATGCCTATATCGTATGAAAACAATCTAAAAAATTAATAATTCCTGATATCTATAGTAGTTTTCAACTGTAATACTAAAATAACGATCAAAATATACACATCCAAACTGATTTCTTCTTTATCTAAAACTTAAGGACTATCTGTCCGGAAACTTCATTTATTCTAGTGTAATTATTTTCATATTCATGTAGTATCTTCGCAACAAAATGTAACTGAATTATCTACCAGCAAACAATAACTTTTATCTTTTGGAAAGAAAATTAAAACTTATATGGGATTTTAGAGGTCCTAGTGCTCAAAAAACTGCAGAGCACCACGTTATACATTTAAAAGAATATATTTCTATTGAGAAACTATCTCTTAATATCACAGGTTTTCAGGAGATTAACGAATTTCATAGTATCGCTTTCATGGTTGTTACTGATTCCGAAATGAAACCCGTTAGAGATGCTCTAAAACCTCATCGTGGACAGCTTTATCAAGAGTAGATTTTTAAAAAATATTTGTCTTGGCACGTATATTGCCCTAGACCTTATATATTTGCAAAACTTTAAAAAACAAGAATTAAAAATATCACAATGAAAAACATATTATTTCCAGTCCTTTTATTATTTATTAGTGTTCAGGCATTCGCTCAATCAAAAGTAGGTACTATTGATAGTGATTTTATTCTTTCTAAAATGCCAGAACTTACTAAAGTGCAGGAAGATTTGAAGGCATATAATGCAAAACTAGAAGCAGATCTTAAGGTAAAAGCGGATGATTATCAGGCAAAAGTAAAAGCATATCAGGAAGGTGTTGCCACAATGACTGAACCAATGAAGAAAACAAAGCAAGAAGAAATTATTGCTTTAGAAAATGACATTGCTAAATTCCGTCAAAATGGAGCACAACTAGTTCAATTAGAACAAAATAAATTATTACAACCTTTATATTCTAAAATAGGTAAAGCTTTAGAAGAAGTGGCTAAGGCTGAAGGATATACTCAGGTATTAACAATTACTAGTAGTGGATTAGCCTATGTAGATCCAAAATTTGATCTTACAAAAACAGTAATGACTAAATTAGGGATACCGGTACAATAGTCCATTGGCAATTATAAAAAAAGGCTTCGAATGATCGAAGCCTTTTTTTATATGATCTTTTTCTAAAGAGTTTACCTACTATAATTCGGAGCTTCTTTGGTAATCGTTACATCATGTGGATGACTCTCATGAATTCCACTTGCTGTAATTTTCACAAAACGTCCTGTATTCTGCAGCGTTTCGATATCTTTAGATCCGCAATATCCCATACCAGCGCGTAGTCCTCCTACAAACTGGTGAATACTTTCGAAAAGTTCCCCTTTATATGCAACTCTTCCAACAATTCCTTCTGGAACCAATTTTTTGATATCATCTTCAACATCTTGGAAGTACCGATCTTTTGATCCTTTTTTCATTGCCTCTACAGACCCCATTCCACGATACGATTTGAATTTTCTTCCTTCGTAGATGATAGTTTCTCCAGGAGATTCTTTAGTACCTGCTAACAAAGAACCTAACATTACTGTATCTGCTCCTGCGGCAATTGCTTTTGGAATATCACCAGTATATCTAATTCCACCATCTGCAATAACTGGAACTCCAGATCCTTTTATAGCTGCAGCCACTTCCAACACAGCAGAAAATTGTGGAAATCCAACACCTGCTACAACTCGAGTAGTACAAATTGATCCTGGTCCAATCCCTACCTTTACCGCATCGGCACCAGCCTCTACTAAATATTTTGCTGCCTCGCCAGTAGCTATATTACCAACAATTACATCTAAATCAGGAAAATTCTTTTTTACATCTTTCAAAACAGACACCACACCTTTAGTATGACCATGAGCAGTGTCAATTACTACAGCATCTACCCCTGCTTTAACCAATGCTTCCGCACGTTCTACAGCATCTCCTGTTACTCCGATGGCTGCTGCAACTCTAAGACGTCCAAAACCATCTTTATTTGCAATAGGCTTTAATGTTAGCTTAGTAATATCTCTAAAAGTGATTAATCCTACTAAAGTATTATCATCATTAACTACAGGTAATTTTTCTATCTTATTGTCCTGTAAGATCACCTCAGCTTCCTGAAGAGAAGTTCCTTCTCCTACCGTAACCAAGTTTTTACTGGTCATTACCTCAGAAATAGGTCTTTCATCATTTTTTTCAAAACGTAAATCCCTGTTGGTCACGATTCCTAATAACTTATTATCAGCATCTACAATAGGAATACCGCCAATACTATGCTCGCGCATGTTATTTTTAGCGTCGATAACTTTAGCATCCAAAGGCAAAGTAACAGGATCAATAATCATTCCACTTTCTGCTCTTTTCACCTTACGAACTTTCATGGCTTGCTCCTGAATAGTCATATTCTTATGAAGCACTCCAATTCCGCCTTCTTGAGCCATGGCAATGGCCATTCGGCTTTCAGTTACTGTATCCATAGCAGCAGAAACTATTGGAATATTGATCGTAATATTTCTAGTAAACTTTGTTTGAATATTTACTTCTCGGGGCAGTATTTCCGAAAAGGCAGGGACTAAAAGTACATCGTCATACGTAAGTCCTTCGCCAACGATTTTGGATTCGTGTGCTGTCATAGCAATTAAGATTTAATTGCGTGCAAATATAAGCCTTTTTTAAAGGAATCCTATAAAACTGATAATGTAAAATATTTCTTTGAGCATCATGGTTGTTTTTTATCAATCTAAATGATTTACCTAAATACCTCTAAAAATCTGCAAAACCAGCTTAAACACTGGATTTAAATATTTTAACACTTCGTGAAAACAATAATTTCGAAAAAAAACGTTTGTATAAGAGTCGTTATTTAACATTATTTTAATATTTAAATAGTATATTTAGAAAAGCTTTCCCCAAAGCTACCTAACCCCCAAAAAAAGCCTATGAAAATTAGTATATACCTACTATTGATATGCCTATGTATCCATACGGCACAAGCACAGTTTACGGAATTACCTACAGCAGACCTTGCTGATCTTACTATTACTAACGATCAAGTAGAACAGAATAAACCAAAAAGAAATTTATTTACTAAAAGGATCATCCCTTTTACCTTAATTGCTTCAGGACTTTTATTAACGACAAGTGATTTTGAAGAATCATTGCAAAGGGACATCAGAGGATATACCGGAGATGACTTTTATTTGAATATAGATGATTATACCAGGTATGCTCCCATAGTTCAGATGTATGCTGCAGATATTTTTGGTGTAGAGGCTAGAAATCATTGGTTTGATCAAACAAAAAATTTATTAATTTCTACCTTAGTTACGAGTGCTGCTACCACCATTCTAAAAAAGGAAGTTGACAAGGCAAGACCTGGAGATCCTTCGCAATTAAACTCATTTCCATCAGGACATACCTCAATGGCTTTTGTATCTGCTGCGGTTTTATACGAGGAATTCATAGATTCTAGTCCATTATTAGCTTATAGTGGGTACCTTTTTGCTGTTACTACAGGTAGTTTACGAATGATGAATAATAAACACTATTTATCTGATGTATTAGTCGGTGCGGGTATAGGAATTTTAACCACTAGATTAGTATATCATTATGAACATTTGTTTTCTTGGAATCCTTTTAAGAAAACAGATGATTTGGCTCTGGTACCGCAATTTACAGGTGATGGTGTTGGGGTTTATTTTTCAAAATCTTTTTAAAAAGATTAAATCCCTTCAGCATAGGCAAAATTTTCTTCTGTATTTACCTTAAGGTAGTCTAGCTTTAGATTTGTAATCTGCCTAAGATGTAAATAATCATGTGCTAGCCAATTTGTTAAAAATTGATAAGCTGTCATCTCCCCGAACTCAGGATGAATTGTTATATTATCCCACTTTGGATTTTGTAAAGTACTTAGCCAATTAATGGAAATACTTCGTTCCCGTAAAAAATCACCTAATACAGCATCATATTCTTTATTAATATAATCTCTTTGTTGCACCCATCCTTCTGGATCAATTGGAATAAATTCATTTTCTGGAGTTTCTAATATATGTTGAGTCCTCGCTCTGAAGTCCTCTCGTTCTTCATCATATAAATGGCATACAATTTCTAATAAACACCAGCGATTTGGTCTATCTTTCCACAGATATGCTTCCTTAGAAACCTTTTTAAAAAGTGCTTCAAAAACCTGTTGATTTCTATATAACTCGTCAATGATTACTTGATACTTAGACATAATAATTAGTAAATATTTATTTGTTTGTATGCTTTGTAAAATTAACTAATTACTTCATCAATGAATCTATTCTGCTACATGCTTTTTTTGTAAAAAATTACCTGCCTAATGTATAGGAAATATTTTAAAACCCGTATTCTCTTTCCATTTACAATCCACTCATAAAAAAACTCTTGTATATTGGGTTCTATAGATAGTCCTGAAACAAATTGAATTTTAAAAAAGGGTAAGATACCCCTTTAAAATTAGCTTTTTTCCTCTTTTTGCAGATTTTATTAGTCACTACTTTTGATACATATAGTAAGAGTTATATTTTTTGAATTAGCCAAAATCAAAATATAGCGAAAAGCCTAAAAATGGTATATATAAAACTCTCTTTTGGATATGGAGCCAGTTAGAATAGAGAGTAAGAAAAAATGTAATTGTGTACAAATCTAACATTAGTGGAAGTATCCAAAATTTAATAGTATATCTTTTTTAGGCTTTTCTTACATCAAAACCTACTATCTCAAGGACAAATACATAAAAGCTGCCTCAAAATACATCTGAAACAGCTCATGTAAGCATCAAAATATATAGTCTTTACAACTGCTAAATTGTTCTTCTATCCAATCTTACATAATCCACGAACATGTAGGTATTCCAGAAAACATTAATTTGAGAATTATTAAAAATTCCAAATCTTGCATCTGATCCGATATTAAGATTAAGGATAATATTGTGATCTCTAAAATTCTGTAATCTAAGATCATTATCCACACTATTGGTATAGTTTGCTTTAAGACTTCCGTCTACATAGATTTTAACAGTAATGTTTCCGTTCCTATTAATCCAACGTTGTTCGTAAGTATGCCACCCTTCACTGACACTGTATTCTCTTGTGGCATTGGTTCCAAGTTGGTTCTGACCAACATTGCTACCATAAAACAAATTACTACCAAAATCTGCACGATTACCGAAGGAATACCCTTCCATAATATCAATTTCTCCACGTGTAGGCCAATTGGTTTCATTCACTGTCCAAAATGCAGGCCATACACCATAAGTATCGGCAAACCCTTTATAATTATTACCTTCTCTAGCAATGAGCTTAATACTAGCTCGTAATCGATATTCTTGATTATTTCCTGGATGAAAATCGAAATAAGACTTTACATGTCCAGACTCATAACGATTACTATTTACTCGATAGGCTTGTAGACAAAGACAACTTCTACCATCTAGGCTTGCAATTTCGGAATTCCAATTCCTGTAGTGACAGATACTAGAATTATAATCCGTTCGATTATGTGTTCTTTGCCACTTATTTAAATTTCCATTACTATTGAAGTTATCAGTAAACTGTCTTACCCAAGGTCCAGCTTTTCCTTCAATTGCATTCTCTGTAGCATCTGTGGTATTTACACCTTCTTCGATTAACTCATCTTCAGTCTCACAACCAAACGCAAATAATAGTAAGAGCAAAAAGTTTAGAAAGTTGATTTGTGTTCTCATAATATGATATTTAGTTAAAAAGAATGCAACTAAATTAGAAACATAATTACGAATACCTTAACAAAACAAATTAAACAATATTAAATCATCAAATAAATCGTTTGTTTTTTGCTAATATAAAAAAGTACTACATTCGCTTCATATTAGATTCCACAAGGGATCACAGTAAAATTTAAAACGCAAACGTTTTCGTTGATTATTTGGCTAAAATGGTAATGAAAAATTAAAACTTAAGAAGCTTTTAAGATGATTTGAGGGAAATAATTTTATGATTTGAATTTTTATACTTGTATAAAATGATAATTAGCATTTTGTATTATTATTTTGAAAGATAAATCACACAGATTCTAACGAAAATTTTCGTAATATCAAGCTATCAACTTTTGAATTTTATCTGCAACTGATCCGCTTTCAGCAATTCTCATGATACCCAAAATCACTCGAACAGTCCAACCTGGATTGGTAATAATAAATGCTTTCTCTTTTATTTTTTGGTCTCTGTCGATAATTCTTTGATCGAAAGTTTCTTCAGAAGTCATTGCTAATTCCTTAGCAAATTCCCATGCACCGTCTCTAGCCAACTCCATACTAAAATCAATTAGAAAATTATCTACATTGCCAAAAAGCTTAAGTATTTTTCTAAACGTTGGCCATATTTCTGATAGGTCTTTTTCAACTTCTATAACTAACGATGATAGGATCTCGTTTATTTTATCAAAATCCCCTTTAAGATCATTAATATTTTTTCCCTTAGAAATTTCGGCAGCAGCGATACCCAAATCCAAATTTATATGCGCATTAATACCGACTAGCAAGTGTTGTATTACAATAGGCCAATAATCTTGGGATACCTCAAAAGCTATTTTCCAGGAATCGGTTACCTCCTCTAACCTCAGATAAGAGAAATAAGCATCAATATATCTTTTGGCAAAGACTACATCTAATAATTCCATTCTCGCTCCATCATCAAAAAAACCAGCTTCAATTCCTTCTTTCACTCTAATAGTAACTCTTCTATACAATGCTGCAAAATACCCTAAAGGGTCATTTTTTGTCTTTGATATTGCTATAATATCATCTAAATTGATGATAACATCTTCGATAGTATGTATTGGTTTCAAGATTTTCCTAGATTAATATGGTTCTATAGGTATATGAACATTTCAATAAATTTAAGAATTCGATTTTAATACCGTGTAATTTTCAGTAAATTTAATAGCTAGTTGACTCACAATGAAAAAGATAATAACAACCATAGTTATTTTATGTATTTATGGTTTTATGAATGCACAAATTAATCCTACTTTTTATGGCTTAAAGTCCCATTATGGTTTTATCATTGCTCATTCTCCTGAATTAAAACCAATTTCACAAACCAACCCATATGGAATTCAATTAGAATATAGTTGGTTAAAGACTAGTGACAAAGCATGGAAAACTTGCTTTTGTTATGGCAGATCTGGTTTTTCTTTTGCTTATTTTAATTATAACAATCCGGATATTCTTGGCAGTTCTTACAACCTTATTTATTTTGTAGAACCCTATTTCACCTATAAAGGACCTTTACGTTTTTCGTTAAGAGGGTCGGTTGGAGCTACCTATCTTGATACCATTTTTGATGAAGAAACAAATCCTGACAATGTACTATTTAGTACAAACTTGAGTTTTTTTCTTGCTTTATCACTTAACCTTAATTATCATATTAATAATAAATATGCGATCAACCTATCAGCTAATTATAATCATATTTCTAATGGAGGACAAAAACAACCTAATAAAGGAATGAATTTCCCCACCTTTTCTATAGGAATTGATAGAATTATTAATGACACTCCTTTAAAAAGAAAACCCGAATCATTGCGATCTTATGAAACCTCCTTAGATTACTATATAGGTTCGTTTGCAAGTCTTAGATCTTCCGATAGAGATGCTGAGGCTTCTAATCATCTTTTAATCGGATTAACTGGCGGAATTCTAAAACCTTTATCAGGCATTAACGGACTCAATGCTGGAGTAGAGCTTTGGTATGACTTTTCTGATCAAGAAATTGCCAAACAAAGAGGAATTAATGATTCTGCTTTTTCTTCGGCTATTACCGCAGGACATCAATTTTCTATTGGCAACTTTTACTTTTTACAGTCTTTTGGTTTTTACTTGACACGTCCAAAAAATATACAAGGCAACTGGCTATATCAGCGATACTCCTTTTGGTACAGTATTGGAAAATCCAAACGCTGGACCTTGGGAGCATCTTTAATTGCTTATGGAAAAGTTGCTGATCATATGGATGGTCGCTTAATTTACATTCTCAATTAACACTGTTTAAGATGTAACAGCTTCTTCTAGCATTTATTTTCTCTTTGATGAAATTCTCTTTTAATTGTTACAACTCTTAAAAAAAATCTGTACTCATCAAAAAAAAACTTAAAACCCTTTTAAACAAGTCTCTCATATTAAACCTAATAGTCATAACTTAAACAAAATTCATAACTCTATTATGTCATTTATATAGATATTTAATTTAAGAAAAGGTAGGGTATCTAAATTATCGAGCGTTTAATAATAAAAGAAAGGACTATGAGATTTTTACACACGCACTTTAGATTTAGTTTTAAGATTATGATGAATTTTATAAAAGAATTGCCTTCCTCTTGTGGTTATGCTATAAGAAGATAACTTTTCTTATCTGATATAGAAATAAGGGAAAGCAAACAAATTGGAAAATTACATAATTGTTTTAAAAGCCTATCTAATATGATAGGCTTTTTCGTATACAATAGGTAACAAATTGGTATTGTTTTTGATCTCTAAGTAGAAGAATCCTATTTTATGTGTAGGGTTTATTTGAAATAACAGTAAAAAAAAATTAACTTTAGTGATCACGGGAAAATCACATAATTGAACGCACTAATCATGAAAAAACTTCTAACCTTACTAATTTTATCCGTAATATTTCATCTTGGTATTTATGCTCAAACACCTGTAGAAGGTGGATATATAGAGTTAACAAAAAAAGAATATAATGACTTATTAAACCCTGAAGAGGAAAATGAACTTCATGGTAAATATTACGTAAGAGAATTTAAAGACAAAAAACTAATAGGTATCCATAAAATCGAATATCAAAAAGGAAAGAAACATGGAGAATGGGTTCACTTTTTAATATTTAGAAAGAAAGGAACTTTAGATCTGTCTACCATAGAGAATTATGAGGATAATGTAAGAAATGGATATTATTATAATTCTGATAATGGTTTTACTTTTACAGAAGAGGGTTATTACGAAAAAGGCTTAAAAGAAGGTTTATGGAATGTCACGAAAGGAGGGTCCAAGGAGAAAATTAACTACAAAAACGGAAAAAAACATGGGGATTATTGGAGACAGGATGCTTCTGGTGTGATCGTAAAAGGAGAATACAAAAAAGGTAAAAAATTGGACAATTGGACAATTGAAGATCTTGCAGCTAACACAAGAACAAAAGAACAATCACAAGTTCTGTCTCAAGTTCCAGATACTCCTACTGTTTCTGGAGGACTTCAAAAAATTGAAGGAACAGTGCAGAAACCCGATGGATCTATTGTACCTATTGCAGTGGTAAAACTACAAATATCAGACTCTTCTTGCGCCTACGCGTTTACTGATTACGACGGAAAGTTCTCTATAGAAATAAATACCAGTAAAATTTCGGACAACAGCTATTTTGAAATAGTAATTGATGGATTTCCGAAAAAAGTATTACCCTACTCTGACTTTTCGAACCAAAATACAATTACTCTAGAAAAAGGAAGAAAAAAAGTTACCTACGAAGAATATAGAAGTTATTACGAATCTATGAAAGATTGCCAATAATTTTACTTAAGAAGATTTAGTTCAATATTTTACCTATTTTATACTTTAATAGTCGTTTTTCTGCGTCAGATTGGGTGAGCTTCATTGCTTTTTGATAACATCTCACAGCAATATTTGGTTGTATCAACCGTTGATGAATATCTCCCAGAGTTGCATGGTATAAGTAATATTTTTCTAATAATTTATGATCTTTAATGGATTTTATGGCTTTTAGCGCTTCTTCTGCACCATACAATTCTAAGATAACCAAACACCGATTAAGAGAAACAATTGGGTCGCTCTTAATCTTTAATAAAAGATCATAGTACTTTAATATTTCTTTCCAATCCGTAGTTTCATAGCTCTTAGCTATACAATGCTTATAAGCAATTGCTGCTTCTAAATGATAGGTAGATAAAGATTCGCCAAAAGCTGATTGATTTAAATATCGGCTTCCTTGCGCAATTAATTCTTTATTCCATATGGTTCTATCTTGATCGGAAAGTAATATCAATTCTCCCTGATCACTAAGTCGGCTATCTAATCGTGCTGTATGAAAAAGCATTAATGCCATTAAAGCATAAACTTCTGGTAATCGTGTGAGTTTCGTATCCAGCAAAGACTTACATAACCATAGGGCCTGAGAGATAATATCTTTTCTGATTAATTGATCATGATGCGTAGAGTTATACCCTTCATTAAATATTAGATAAATGGTATTCAACACTACTGTAGTTTTAGAGGTAATCTCTTCGGATGGAGGAATCTCAGGACGTATTTTATATTTCCTAAAATGTTCCTTTGTGCGATATATTCTCTTGGAAATAGTATCTTCAGAAGTAAGAAAAGATTTTGCAACTTCTTTAGTACTAAATCCACAAAGGGATTTTAATATAAAAGTGATTTGATTTTCCGGAGAAATATCTGGATGACAGCACGCATACATCATTGCTAAGAAATCATCTTTTATATATTTCTCTTTCCAAAAATTGTCCATCGTACTACTTAGAGTATATTCAGAGGTTAGCAGCTTTCTTTCTGGATCTGAAAAATCAATAGTTTTACTATGCTTTTTTCTTCTAATAATATCAATAGCCTTATTTCGGGCAGTCCTATACAACCAAGCTTTTGGATTATCTGGTATTCCTCTAAACTTCCAAGTCTCTAGAGCACTTACCAAGGCATCTTGCACTACATCTTCTGCAATTTCCAAATTTTCTATACCAAAAATCTTTACTAAAACAGCAACCATCTTTCCAGACTCTTGTCTGAAAAGATGGTTTAAGGTATCATGTATGTTTTCTTTTGATTCCAAAAAAACGGGTATTATCCTACTGGAGCTATTTCTCGCACTTCGACACTACAATCATACTCAAAACTTGGACATCCTTTAGCAATTTTTGTAGCTTCCGCTAGTGATTCAGCTTTTATTAGTAGATATCCACCTACCAATTCCTTTCCTTCCGCAAATGGACGATCGGTAAATGCTTTTTTACTACCTGTTAAAGTATTTCCTTCATTTGCTAAGGGTTGGCCTCCTACTAACCTATCTTCATTAGCTAGTCCCGCCATCCATTTCTGCCAGTGCTCCATATGTTTTTGCATCTGATTAGGTGATGCAGATTGATATTCTTCCTGGCCTCCTCTTATAAGCATTAAAAACTCTTTCATATGATATCTATTTTAGGCTTCGTCTGGCCAAACTTCTCTTACTTCTACCGAGGACTCCCATTGTAATCCAGGACAACCTTTTGCCATTTCGGTTGCTTCTTCCATCGATGCTGCCTTTACTACAATATAACCTCCAATTATTTCTTTGGCCTCCACAAGAAATCTATCAGTTACTTTTGTACCTCCTGGATGAATGGTTTTTACTGCCGGATATAAACGCTCTCCTCCAGCATATTTTTCTTGTTCAGAAATTTTTCCGATCCACTCCATCCATTCGCCCATGTGGGCATTTTGTTCTTCTTCAGTTTTGGAATCCCAAACTTCATCTCCACCTTTAAAAAGGAACACAAATTGTTTCATAATTTTATTTATTTATGGTTTATATGGTGCTATGACGAAGTGATTAGAAGTATTTGGACATTTTTTTCAAAAAACATATATATTTTTTCAGATTTCCTATAAATACTACTAAAATCGCTTACTTCTTTTTCATCATCATTAGTGTGAAACTACCTAATATGAGAATAACTACCAACATAATTCCCCAAAGCCAAGCCTTATTTGTAAAGAGAGGCTCCACCTGTTCTTCCGATATTTTTGGAATACTTCTTTCTTCTCCTAATCTTAAACTTTTTAAATCAATAGGAATTTTTTCAGTCAAATACTTGAGATCATAGGATGGCATATTAGAAGATTCATTTCCATAAGTAAGATGATATGTTGCTGGAGTAGTAAATCTAGCAATCAATTCATGACTTACTCCCGATATCTCGACAGCCTGAATATCCAAAGGTTGATTATCATAATTACTAATTGTAATTCGGAATCGCTGTCCAATCTCACTTCTAAAATCAAATTCATTTTCTTCTATGGAATTAATTACTCCAGAAGTTAACCTGCTGTAACGATACCTCCAACCATTTTCATTTTTTGTACTATCAGAAATATATTCTAGCTTAACAGGCCTGTAGTAATCAAAGGTATTATTTACTTTTATTTTTACCTTATTAACAGGTACTGGAGTGTCTAGCGCAATATCAATTACCGTTGTTTTATTTCCTTTCTCCTCTTTTATTTTTAAAGACTTATTTCTGTACACATTGTAATCACCTGTTTTTGTTTCTTTAAAATTTATCTGAGCACCGATAATTTTAGGAACATCATTTCCTTGAACAAATATCCTGTAGTAATGGTATTTTGAATTCGAGAACTTTACAGTAGTAAAATTATAAGAAGTCAATTCATTATTAATTGATAAAACACGATAATCATCTACTACAGTAAACCATGAGTTTAAATCTTGACTTCCTTCAACCGATAATCTTGTATCAAAATTAGTTTGATCAAAATCTAAACGTATCTGGTTAATTATCTGATCTATTGGCACTTTATAAGTAATAAAAGTTCCATTGACAGTTGTAGCCGTATTTAATATTTCAAAATCAACTTTCTTATGAATAGTTTTAGGTTCATTCTTCTTCAAAATATAAGGAGCTTCAATAGTATCTTTTGAAGAGGTAATGCCATAAATTCTTATATCGGAAAGGTTTGAAGAGAGCTTTGCATACATTTCATCTTGTATCATAATGGAATGCCAATCCTCAGAAACTCCTAATAATTCTCGTTTATAATTATATTCATCTATCTGCGCATAAAGCTGAACACAGGAGAAAACTAATACCCCTAGAACTAAACTAATCTTTAACCTCATCAGTAATAATATGTTTGTATTTATTGTATAAGAAAGAAATGATCAACAACAGAATCCCTAAGGATACAAAGACAATCGTTTTAGAAATAGTATTTAGATGTGCGATATCATATAAGAATAGTTTAACAAGTGTGATTCCGAATAATATAAATGCCATTACACGCATATGCTTTATTTTCTTCCAGAACCCCATAACTATAAGGAATAAAGAGTATATCCCCCAAAGTATACTTAATCCTAACTTATCAGAAGATGTATATCCAGCCATATCTAACCAATGAATTAGTTCGCTACTCAAAATCCATATGATAGATATTTGTAGAACAACATCTATTAATACTATCAACGACGTCTTTAAGAACCGTTGTCTAGCGTATGTATATAAAGTCCACAATAGTATGGCACAGAAAACTAATGAGATATAACGAATTCCTATATAAAACGAACTCGCTTCTCCAGATTCCAGTAATGATGGATCCAGATAAACATTCCTTAGTTCACTAAGCAGATATAGCCCTGAAGTAAGGAACATTAATAGTGCAAACAAATTAAGAGCAATATTAATGTAACCAAAAATCATGTTTTTAAACTTTGCGATATTTAAAAATGATATGATAGAAAGAAAAGCTAACGTATAATTTATAAGCCAAACTCCCATAAAATCTTGTTTATCGAATGCTAAAGTCTCGTAATAATCTATAATCTCTAAGAAAAATGTCATATACACAACAAATAAAAACATTGCAGAAATCCATAGAGAAATCAACTGATACCAAGTTTTATATTTTAACCATTGAAAAGGATATGAATCATTACGATGCAGAAAAAGTATGTACCCAAAAGAAGCTGCACACAATAAAGATGTAAGTACAGAAATATTAAAAATAGGTGTAGTTATAATTTCAGTATTATCATATGAATATTCTGCATAATACCTCCACCAATCTTGTAACAAACTAAAAAAAGTAAGAGCAATAACAGGATATGCTAATTTTTCATAAATCGGCACTCTTTGAGTTCTACCTATCCAGAAAAGCAATACTGCTTCTGTTGCCCATAATAAAGTCACCCAATTTCCATCTAACTGCACAGGAAAAGCGATACTAATGAAAACCAGTACTAAACCAGACACAAAATAAAACAGATTTCGATCGGCTAATTTTAATCTGTATATCATCACACTAACTACAAAATGTATAAGCGCATTTCCTATCGTAAACAATCCTAATAACTCTTTACCAACCTCATGATCACTCAGTATGGAACAACCTATTCCATAAAAAATAAAGGCATTAGCCAATTGTAGTAATACATCTGTAGTACCAAATTTTTCTTTTCTATTCAATTTATACAAAAGGAATATGAGATAGAAGATGATAAAAAATACGAATAAGAATGTAAACGCTAATGCGAAATGAATGCTGGTTTCATACTTCACTGCATACCAGCTAAAATATATTAGCCAAGTAAGTAAAAAGGAAGAATAATAAAGGGACTTCCAATATTTTTTAAAAGAAAGTATTAAGATTCCAATATTGATAATAGTCACATAACTAAATAGAATGGCAACCCTTCCTGATCCATCACTAAGCAAAAAAGGTACTGCATAGGCACCAACCAAACCAATATGGGCGATTACTTGTCTGTTATATTGTATAGCTGCGAATACTGTAAAAATTGTGAATAATACCATTAGGGCAAACGCAAACAATTGTGGAATAAGATCATATAGACTATAAGCCAAAAACGTTATAAAATACAGTATTGTCATAGCACCACTTACTAAAACAGCACTAAAGTTTTCATACTTTCTTTTGAGTTTCATTCCAATAGCGATCAAAGCTATACCTGTACAATACCCTAATATAATTCGTGTAAGCGGACTAATAAGATCATTCTCTATAGAATATTTACCCCCTATAGCTACACCTATTATAAGAATAATAACTCCAATTTTACTAATGAGGTTTTCTCCCACAAATTTTTCCCAATTTGATTTTTCTTTAGGTTTACTAATCGGATTTAGTACACTTTTAGGTTGTGGTGTTGATAAAGGTGCTGGCTTTTTTTCCTCTTTACTTTCAGAAATATTTTGAGGTCGACTTTCTAACGGTTGTACTTGACTTAAGTTTTTGCTATCGGATGTAGCTATTTGTTTTGCTTGATCTTCAGCATTTTTAAGATCTAGAATTTCCTGTTTAAGATTTAGTATTTCTCTTCGAAATTCTTCCTGCTTTCTGGACAATATCGCCAGTTTCTGAAGCAATTCATTTATATACTTTTGATTATCCGCCATTGTTGTTTAGGTATAAAATGAGTATTGAATAACAATATTCATTATAGAAATATAGGTAAAAAAAAGAGGAATCATAAAAACATGATTCACCTACTATTCGATTTTAATCAAAAATATAGTAAAATAGAATCCAATTACACCCTGAAAAAAGGGAATCTAAAAAAATGGTTTCTAGTGGAATACAAAATCAAAAACCAGTGGTAAACAAATTTCTCGCTCCTCTTATACCACATTTCTGATATTTATGATAGGATTGCGCTGCTCGTTCATCTATTTGCTTACCAGATTCATTAAAAATCCATCCATCGATGGCAGCTTTTAGAGTATATGCTTCGGGAGCCATTAAATGAGTAGTCCACAAAATAGGATTTGCTTTTGCTTTTTTAATCTCGGGAGAAAAATAAGCCTTGCTAAAACATGCAAGGATGATTACATCTTTTTTACTACCACTAGATAAATTTTCATAATTGATTGCAACATCAAAATCCATTAAACCATCATGACCTACATATGCCAAAAGATCAGCATTTCCTCCAAAATGTAAGGTATGACTATTCTCTTCTATTGCTAATGGTAATTGCCCATTCGATGATTTTAGAAAATCCTCTATACTTGTTTTTATTTTTGCACCATCATAGGCATCTGCTAATAAATAGACATCTTTTGTAGCATGCTTGAATAATAATCTTTCTAAAATATTAGCATCCTTAGCTGTTATTTTTCTAATTAATGTCCAATCCTTGGTTTTTACTTTAAAAAAAGTCTTAACACCATAACCAGCTCCCCAATATAAATTGTTTTTAGGGTCCTGTCCATTTCCTATGCGTTCTGGAACTGGTACAATACCCTGATTAGCATTATCACACAAAGCTACGAATACATGAATGGTTTTGGTCTGACCATAACACATAGCAGACAATAACAAGGATGCAATAATACCAGTAATCCTCATTGCTTAATACTTAAAATAAGTGCTACATTACTTTTTTCTATGTCGGTAAGTTTATCAGCTGCATCTTTATTTGTAGGCATATACCAAGATTTAGACTCAAAATAATCTTGCCATTTCTTCTTGGTAAACATGTATCCATGAGATGCAAAAATCTCGTTTTTAATAATCGCTAATTCTTCTTCTGTTTTAAAGTCAAGCTCTTCTTTTTTAAAAATGCGATGAGAAAATATGTAATTATCTCTTTCAATTGCCTTAATATCTGTATAAGATTTTGAAAAGCTACCATCTTTTTTTATAGGCTGAAACTCCAACCACTCTTTGAGACCAACTTGTTTTCCATCGCCAATACAATCTAACTTTTCTCTTTTTTCTCTAAAGACGAGTAAGTCATCCGATACAAAAACGGAAGTTCTGGCATCATTGAAAGAACAATCGGCAACAACTCTTTCATAAGCAATAGTAGCTATACGCTTTCCTTCTGGAGTAAATGATGTTAATGATGATTGTTCACAATTGGCACCTATATTACATTTCAAAATCGTAGATACGATGATATATGATTTTGTACGAACGATTACTTTTCCCGTTAAAAGATTACTTGCTCTTTCTGTGGGTGTGAAATCGAAATATTGTAAAGCTAAATCTTGGGGAATATTTTTCTGAGGTTCTGAAAAAGTTTCAATCAATTTACTAAACTGACCTTCTTGTCCGTTTATTGATATCGAAAAAAACAAACCTAATAAAACTGCATACTTGATCATGAATATTTTTATTAAATATAGTATCAAGTTCTATAGATTGGGAGATCTACAAATCTAAAAAAGATTACTAAAAACTACTCTTTTAAACTCAATTTTTAACGATTATTAAAGATTAACGAAATAGGTCTCCTAGAAATAATGAAAAAAATAACTTTCTTTTTTAAATCTATAACACAAAAAAGCACGCAAATTGCGTGCTTATCAAAACTAATGTGTTTTTTGTATTTGTAGAGCTTGTTGTACCTTAGTACTATCTGTTATAGCTTAGGACATCTTTTACAATTTGTTTTTCCTTTCTTCTTATATTTCTTACAACATTTTTTCTTCTTACCACCACAACTTACTCCACAATTCATTGAGGCACATGGCGAATATAAAGATGGAATTCCGGAACTTTGCACGACTTACTAATTTTTATTGAATCTAAATAAAGTGCAAAAATATGAAAAAAAGACTCTTACAAAAAGAATCTATAATTTTTGTTTATTAAGTTATTAACAATCAGTAATATTACTACTCTTCTTGCTTATCACCAATTTGAAAAGTATTGATATCTCTATCGAACAAATAATGCCCAGATTTATCTTCTCCAATAATTTTTAGTTTATCTAAAAGAGTTCTTGCTACAGCTTCTTCCTCTAATTGCTCTGCCACATACCATTGCATAAAATTATGCACGTTATAGTCTTTATGCTCTAAGCATTGAAAAATAACATTATTAATTTGCGCGGTGACAAACTCTTCACTTTCAAGAAAAATCTCGAATAACTCTCTTAATGACTTGAAATCATCTCTAGGCTTTTCAATTGCAGGAATTACAGCCTGTCCACTTCTTTCATTAATAAACTTTACCAATTTTGTCATATGAACTCGCTCTTCTTCGGATTGAGTATAAAAGAAGTCTGCAATGCCATTATATCCATTTACATCTGCCCAACATGCCATAGACAGATATTGAGCAGAAGCGGTAGCCTCATAACGTACTTGATCATTTAATGATTTCTCTATTTCTGGTATCATATCTTTTATTCTAATATTTTTAAGACTTTCAAACACCTAACCTTCAGTTCTGTATAATCGTACAAGTATTAAAAGTCTATTTTGTTTTTAAATTAATTATTAAAAGTACATAATTAAAATGCCTTTCAATAGTTTTTACATTCCTTTACCATTAATTTAAGTAAATTGATGGCACAAAGTTTAAGCTCTAGTATACTTGGTAATAGTTTCTTTATGAGCTGGAAATTCTTGTATTAATTTGTTTCTTTCGGCTAATTCAAAATCTTCAAAATCAAATCCTGGAGAAACCGTACACCCCACAAAAGAATAATGATTCTTTTCTTTTACACTAGACGCAAACCAACAACCTGCTGGAACTACTAACTGAGGTTTCTCTCCTTCATAAAGATTCATTCCCACAGCATGACGTGTATATAATCCGTTAGCATCAATAACATGTACGTATAAAGAACTACCTCCATAAAAATGCCACATTTCATCTTGTTGTATACGATGAAAAGCAGAAAAATTCTCCGATGTTAATAAGAAATAAATCCCTGTACAATAGTTACGAGCTCCAGAAAATTTATCTTCCAAAACATCTTTTGGAATAACTCCATCACTACGATAGGTTTCTTTATAAAACCCTCCTTCAGGATGAGGTTTCATATCTAGTTTAGTTACAATATTTCTTATTTCATCAATCATAGGTTTCTGTAAAGTAAAAAGAAGCGATCCAATGCATTGGATCGCTTCTTTTTATTGTAAACTATTTAGTATAATATTTATGCTAATACAGCCTGAACTTTGTCAGCTGCTTCTTGGAATAATACAGCACTCTGTACATCCAATCCACTATTATCTATTAATTCTTTTGCGATATCTGCATTGGTTCCTTGTAAACGAACAATAATCGGTACATTGATTGCATCACCCATATTTTTATAGGCGTCTACCACACCTTGTGCTACTCTATCACAACGAACAATTCCTCCAAAAATGTTGATCAATATTGCTTTTACATTAGGATCTTTAAGAATAATTCTAAAAGCTTCTTCTACACGCTTGGCATCTGCTGTACCTCCAACATCTAAGAAATTAGCAGGTTCTCCACCAGCTTGTTTGATCAAATCCATAGTAGCCATTGCAAGTCCTGCACCATTTACCATACAACCCACATTACCATCTAGATCCACGTAGTTTAGACCAACTTCGTTAGCTTCTACTTCTATTGGATTCTCCTCACGGATGTCACGCATGTCTACATAGTTCTTGTGACGATATAAAGCATTATCATCGATAGTTACTTTTGCGTCTACCGCCATGATTTTATCATCACTCGTTTTTAATACTGGATTAATTTCGAATAATGAAGAATCTGATTTTACATAAGCAGTATATAAAGCCATCACAAACTTTGTCATTTCCTTAAATGCAGCACCACTTAATCCAAGATTAAAAGCTACACGTCTAGCCTGAAATGGTAATAATCCAACAGCAGGATCTATTTCTTCTGTAAATATTAAATGAGGAGTTTCTTCTGCAACAGTTTCGATATCCATTCCACCTTCGGTAGAATACATAATCATATTTCTTCCTGTAGTACGATTTAGTAATACAGACATGTAAAACTCATCTGGTTCACTATCACCTGGATAATATACATCTTCTGCAATCAATACTTGATGTACTTTTTTTCCTTCAGCAGAAGTTTGCGGTGTAATTAAGTTCATGCCGATGATTTGACCTGCTATTTCTTCAACTTCTTGAAGATTTTTAGCAAGTTTTACACCTCCACCTTTTCCTCTACCTCCAGCGTGTACTTGAGCTTTTATTACGTGCCAACCAGTACCTGTTTCAGCAGTTAATTGTTTTGCAGCAGCTACTGCTTCTTTAGCATTTTGTGCAACAATACCTCGCTGGATACGCACTCCAAAGCTACTTAATATCTCTTTACCCTGATATTCGTGTAAGTTCATAGTCTTATTTTTTACCTTTTCTATAGGAGTCCCAAAAATAGGAAAAGTGAAGTTACTGTGCCAATCTTTTCTGGTAAAAAAAGTTATATAGAAACTGGTATTATGTTATCCCAAAAAATAGCCTCGAAAATTCTTCGAAAATGAATTTAGATTTCTTTAAAGTTTAAAATCATCAAAATCCAATGGGTCAAAATTCTTAAAATGTCCATTCATTTTAATGACTTCTTTAGCTCTATTCATTTCTCTAACAACAGGAATTGTAACTTTAAGATGTCCTATTAAATAATTAAGGCGTTCAAATTCGCTTCTGAGCTTTAATAAATGATATTCTTGATGTAGTGCCAAACCGACTTTATGAGCTACTTGATAACTTACAAATGGAATATTAAAAATTGGTGGTTTTTCGATGGTAAGTTCGATATATAAAATCGCAATATTCTTTAATAATTCTTCTTGTAACTCTTCTACCCCATTTTCATTATCTTCTAAATACTCAACATCTCCTCCTGCATATAGTTTACCTGGCAATTGAGGATAGAAGCTTTTAATTCTAAAAACTCTGGTTCCAACACATACCACATCACTGGCTCCGTTTGGATATCTTTTCTCTACTTTTTGCAAAGTAACTTCTGTACCATACTCCAGTTTTTTATCTATAAAAGTGGGTACACCAAAAGAAATTCCATCTTCTTCGCAATCTGCAATCAATTGTTGATATCGTTGTTCGAAGATATGAAGTGGTAAACGCTCTCCTGGATATACGACTAACTGTAAAGGAAAGAGTGCTAGCATTTTTTCTTTTAAAAATACTAAATAAACAACTAGCTTGTGTATAATATCTGTTCAAAAATCGAAAATTCGTTATTTAGCATCGTTTTTTTTTAGGTTTACATAATTTTATACTAATTACGCGCCGCCTAGAGATAATCTCTAGTAAAAATGGTAATTTCGTAAGCCAAATTAAAGTAAAATGGAAAACACAAATTTATTAGCAATCGCAAAAGAGTTTGGGAGTCCAGTATATGTGTATGACTCCGAAAAAATTGTTTCACAGTATGAGCGTCTTACTAGTGCTTTTAAACAGGTGAAACATTTGAAACTTAACTATGCTGTCAAAGCGTTATCTAATATTGCGATACTTAAGTTAATGAATTCGTTAGGCGCTGGATTAGACACAGTATCAATTCAAGAAGTAAAACTTGGACTTGCAGCTGGTGTAGCTCCTGCTAACATCATATTTACTCCAAACGGAGTATCTCTAGAAGAAATTGAACAAGTTTCTTCAATGGGAGTTCAGATTAATATAGACAACTTATCAATCTTAGAACAATTCGGAACAAAACATCCAGATGTACCTGTTTGTATTCGAATTAACCCGCATGTAATGGCTGGTGGGAATAGTAAAATTTCTGTTGGTCATATCGATAGCAAATTTGGAATTTCCATACATCAAATTCCTCATATCCTAAGAATTGTAGAGAATACTGGCATGAATATTAATGGTATCCATATGCATACAGGTAGTGATATTTTAGATATTGACGTTTTTCTTTATGCTAGCGAGATCTTATTTGAAACTGCTAAACACTTTAAAAATCTGGATTTTATAGATTTTGGAAGTGGTTTTAAAGTACCTTACAAAGAAGGTGATATCGAAACTAATATAGAAGAGTTTGGTAAGAAACTAACTAAACGTTTTAATTCTTTCTGTAAGGAATATGGAAAAGAATTAATACTAGGTTTTGAGCCTGGTAAGTTCTTGGTAAGTGAGTCTGGTTATTTTCTTGCTGAAGTAAATGTGGTAAAGCAGACGACCTCAACAGTTTTTGCAGGCATTGATAGTGGTTTTAATCACTTAATCAGACCAATGTTTTACAACTCTTATCACGAAATCATAAACATTTCTAATCCTAATGGAAGGGAGCGTTTTTACTCTGTAGTAGGTTACATCTGTGAGACAGATACTTTTGCAACAAATAGAAGAATTCCAGAAATTACAGAAGGTGATGTTATTGCCTTTAAAAACGCAGGAGCCTATTGTTTCTCTATGGCTAGTAATTACAATTCTCGTTTTAGACCTGCAGAAGTACTTTGGCATAATAACAAAGCACATTTGATTCGCAAGCGAGAGACTTTTGAAGATTTAACTAGAAACCAGGTTGATGTTGATATTTTTGAAAAGGTAACAGAAACTGCTTCATAAACTTAGATTTTTTTTATAGAACAAAAAATAGGAACATATTTATAAATATGTTCCTATTTTATTTTGGAGTTTACTTTAGAAATTAAAACTTCTCGGAAGATCCGAAAATTTTTCCTTTAATATTTGGGAATGTTTTTTTTAATTTTTCTATTTCGTTTCGAGGGCAAAAACGACTCACTTCAATCTCTTTTAGATTTGTACACTTAAGTAAAGGATCTAGATTATTGATTTTTTCGTTATCACGAATATTAAGCTTTTCTAATTTTTTAAGATAGCCTACAGGCTCTAAGTCCGTAAAAGTATCGTAATATCCAGATATAGTAAGTTCCCTTAAATTCGAAAGATCTTTTAAAAATTCTATACTTTCCAAATCGGCATAATTCAATTCCAATATTTCCAGATTAGGAAGGTTTTTTAATAATTCATAATTATCAAAACGAGTAAATTTAATTGCTGCGATCTTTTTTAATTGAGCTAATTTACTAAATATAGCCAGATCAATTTTAGGAAGTTTTGGTTTACCATTAAAAAAATAAACTTCTTCTAAATTAGCTAATTTTTTAAGAGCAGTCATTTTTTTTACACCGCTCTTTTCTGAGCGCCAAATACTAACCTTTTTTACCCATTTAAGTTTTTCGCAAATAATATTAAAATCTGCTTGGCTTAATTTTTCTAAAGACAGAGCGATCACCTTATCTTCTTTATTATTTTCTGCATTAATTGCCTCTAGGGTAGTCGAATTAATCCCTTTGATTCCAATAGTACTCCCTAATCCTCCCATATACGATGACATTAAAACTTCTCCAGGCTCTAGTTTTTTTGGTGCGTTTTGGGCAGAAGTAGCATTTCTAGATATGAAGTTTTTAGTTTTTCCATTCAAAAAACCAACACCAGTAGAAAAGAACGTTACTTTAACTCTTAGATTATGAGAAACATCTTTTTTAGATGTATATAACAGCTCATCATTTATTTTATAACTGATGGTTGTACCTACTTTTTCTATTTTTACAATATCACCCTTTTTGCATTTTCTACCGGTTTCGAGGACAACTTTATCTCCTTCGACAATAATTGCTTTTCCAGATTTAAATCGTATACCGTACGTTACTGTTTCCCAATTGGCTATTTTAGCAACTTTAGTTAAACCAATAATTTTAGATTGTTTAGGTTTCTGCAGTACTGCAGTCATCCATCCATCACTATTTAAGGCTAATACCTTATTAGAGGTGGCTCCAGCATCCCATAATAAACCTCCTTGGAATTTAGAGATATACTTATTTTTTACGGTAACATTTTTTTTGTTTACCCAGGTAATAGGTTTTTGTCCATAGAGTATAGTACATTGAGCAAGAAAAAGTACTATTAAAAAAGCAAAACCTAGATGCTTTGTTTTATGATTCATAATTGTAATTTTTAAGGTAAATTACAACTTAAAAATTAAATTTATTCAGCTTAAAGAGAAGTGTATTTGACTTTAACTAATGTTTAATCAGGTGAAATCAAATTTCAGATTACATTTTTTGGATATTTCTAACTAGGTATTCGAGTCCGTTTAGCTTCAATTCATAAACTGTTTGCATTTGCTCTCCCAGTGTTCCTTTAGGGAATCCTTTATTATGATACCAAACGATATAGTATTCGGGCAAATCAATGAGATATCGATCCTTATATTTACCAAAAGGCATTTTGGTATGCGCTAGTTTGATTAAAAAGTCTTTTTGAGTTTGAGAATTCATAAAGGTAAAACATTGGGTATTTACTTAGAATACGCTCTATAATACCACATTAGGTTTTTAACCTTTTTCTCCCATTTTTCTTGATTCACCTTATTCTTAGAATGTTCGGTTTCTATATCATAGAGTTCTTGCATATTAATCCTCATACGCTCGACTCTTTTGTACATTTTATTTAGATCTTTACGAACATTCTTACCTGGTTTATATTCCTTTAATTTTTTGCGCATAATTCTGGCATGCAACTCTGAGATATCAAAATGCAGCTGTTCATGTTCTAGTAAGTATTTAGTTAACTGACCTCTCTTTACCCATGATAAAGATGGATAACAGAAACTGTCCACTTCATATTTTAATTCAATCTTCCCATAATCCTTACTTATAGACCATTGGTAAGTTATTCCGGTATTTACACTAGCATCAAAGCTACTGTTCATTTTAGGTTCCCCTCTAAAATCTGACCATTCCAACTTACTTTTTTCCGCATAGGAAAAACGCTCTACATATCCATGACTAGCAAAAAATAAAACTAAGAGAATAGTAAAAAATTTACCCATAATTGCAATAATTATGCCCGGCTAAAGTTGTTATTTTTCCACAAAAACACCCAAAAATACAATACGGGGCTAAGTATTGTATATGTATGTTTAAATAGATTCTAATTTGTTTTCAGATATAAAATCTTATATCTATCCCAATTGAAACAATTTATCTAAATTTTGTGTAAACTTTGATTTATCAAAATTGCCATAATCACTATATCAATTTCCGTACCACGACTAAAATTAATTGCAAGTTTAATCAAAGTTTAGGTGCAAAGTATCAAATATGTTTTAACAATACTTTGTAAATAGCATCTAAAAATAAAAAAAATGATTCTAAAAACCTCTAGAAAATTAATTATTGATCAAATAATTTTTATTCGATAACTGTTAATTTTAATTCATCATCAAATTTAATGATGTATGAAGCCTTGTTATAATAACCTCCTAAAAGCTTTTTCGCGTAATTAAATTTATTTTCAACATACTCCGTGGTTCCTTCAAAAGTAGCTGCGTGATATAAATCATCCGCAGATCCCAATCGCATCAAAATATCATATGTAATATCAAAACCACGTACAGTATATTTACTAGGAATAGTTTCAAATTCTTTTTTATACCTAGCTACAAAAGGAGTCATTGATTCCTCATCATAATTATCAAACTCTTTATCTATTGAAGGGTAATGCAAATGCAACTTTGACAAATGTTCATTTTTGATATTATCATCATCAAAAGCATTATTCTTATCTGTTGTGAACATTGTTATTTGATGACTTTCCGCTTTCGCATTAAGCTGCGGAGTCACATTACTTATCATAGCCACATCATCAGACTCTAGAAAAACCCAATTCGGTTTATTTTTAGCTAATACTTTATTAAGGTGGACTGGATATACATAATTACCCTCTTCTATTCTAGCTATTTTTGCATCTGGAAACTTGGCTATTAATTTATCCTTTATTTCTTGATGTTTCGCTTTCATTGGCTCTCCTTTCTTCTTTCCTTGCTGCACGATAATAACAATATTCTTATCAGTAGGGTCTTTAGCTACATAATTTATCATTTTATCCTGAAGCATTACATCTGTCGGAATAGTTTGAAAGAAATTACTGTATAATTTTGATTCTCGATTGGAAATCGGAGAAATAACAGGAGTTTCATACTTTTTTAACTCTGCAGCAACAGCCTCTACATTTGCCTGATACAAAGGCCCAATAACAACATCTAGTTCATCAAAATTATTTTGATCAATTAATCTTTTTATATGGGTAGTATTTTTATTTCTTTGAGTATCATACACTGTTGCATCAATACTTAGACCTTTCGTTTTAGCAGAATCTATAGCCATTTGAACTCCTTTATAAAAGTCCAAGGCAACTCTGGCTCCTCTAGCATCTCTGGTTTTCAAGAAATCTTCCGTCTGTTGTCTTGCTTCCAAATCTAAAGTATCCAGTCCAAAAGGTAGCATTATAGCAATCTTTTTTGTTTTAAAATTAGATAGCATATTCTCTAATGGAACAATCTTTTTCTCTGGAAAATCTATCGCCAAAGAGTCCATGGAATCTCTCTTAGGAAGTGTTAGTATCATCCCTGATTTTAATCCATCTCGTAAATACGGATTCATTTTAAATAATGAATCTGCAGTAATCTCTGTACGTCGGAGTATACTATAAACTGTTTCTTTGGGTTTCACTTCATACAACTCAAATTTATCTAAATCGATTACTTCCTTTAATGGTACGAAAATCATAGTAGGTACTGTGATTTCCATTCCAATAGGAAAATTAGGATCCATTCCTGGGTTTAACTGGTTAAGTTCTCCTACAGTAATACCATGTCTCCTTGCAATACTATATCGAGTATCTTTAGGCTCAACAATATATTTAGTTGTTGTAGAAACTCTAGAACTTAAACTATCTTTTGGAACTTCCCTAGAAACTACAGTTTGTTCTGCAAATACAGGGATTCTTAGTTTATCTCTTTTACGAATTTGCTCCGAGTACAATCGTTTATTATGTTTTTTTATATCATCTACTGTAATATTGTACTTCTGAGATATCCCAAATAAGGTTTCTTTTCTTCTAACCTTGTGAGTTTTAAATCTAATTATTTGCTTTATTTCTTCTAAAGGCTGAATACTATCCAAAACAGGATCACTAACTTCAGCTGAAACTTCGGTATTTTCTTTTTTCTCCAAAACAGCAACTCTTAGAATTTGACCTAGATTAATCCCGTTTACTGCATCAGGGTTTAAATTGTAAATAGCTTCTTGAGTTGTATTATATTTTTTGGACAGATTAAATACGGTATCCCCTTCTCCTACAATGTGAATTTGATATTCTTGATCATCAACAACAGGAATTGCTAGAATTTGTCCTTCTTTAACACCCTCTTTTGCAGTTGGGTTTATCTTATAAATTGCTTCTGGAGTTGTATTATATCTTTTTGCAATTCTATATACATTTTCTCCTTGAACAACTTTGTGACTTTTATACTGTTGAGAAAAACCAACAGTGGTTATAAAAATCATAAAAAAGAACAACAATACTTTTTTCATTCGATTTATTTTTAATGAACCTAATCCCCTAAGGATCTATTATATTACTCCCACTCGATAGTCGCTGGCGGCTTAGAGCTAATATCATATACTACTCTATTAACGCCTTTTACCTTATTTATTATCTCATTTGAGGTTTTTTGCAAAAACTCATAGGGCAAATTAACCCAATCTGCAGTCATACCATCTGTACTTTCTACGGCTCTAAGCGCCACACATTTTTCATATGTTCTTTCATCTCCCATTACCCCAACACTTTGCACTGGCAATAAAATTGCTCCAGCTTGCCAAACTTTATCATAAAGTCCGTTTTCTTTTAAGCCATTTATAAAAATAGCATCAACCTCTTGCAAAATACTAACTTTTTCTGGAGTTATGTCTCCTAATATTCTAATTGCTAATCCAGGTCCAGGAAATGGATGTCGTCCTAGGAGTTCTGGATCAAGTCCCATAGACCCTCCAACTCTTCTTACTTCATCTTTAAACAACATTTTCAGAGGTTCTACAACTTTTAGTTTCATAAAATCTGGCAATCCTCCAACATTATGATGAGATTTTATCGTTGCTGATGGTCCTCCATTAACAGATACAGACTCTATAACATCTGGGTAAATTGTACCTTGCCCCAACCACTTAGCATCTTCTATCTGGTTTGCTTCATCATCAAACACTTCTATAAAAACTCTTCCTATTATTTTTCGTTTTCCTTCTGGATCACTTTCTCCTGCTAGAGCTTCCAAAAAACGTGCCGAAGCATCTACTCCTTTTACATTAAGCCCCATTCCTTCGTATTGTTGTAATACAGAAGCAAACTCATTTTTACGAAGTAAACCGTTATTTACAAAAATACAGTAAAGATTACTTCCGATAGCTTTATGTAATAGCACCGCAGCAACCGTAGAGTCTACTCCTCCACTTAATCCAAGTACTACTTTATCATTACCTAATTTCTCTTTTAATTCACTTACTGTTGTATCTACGAAAGAGTTTGGTGTCCAGTTTGGTTGAATTTTCGCAATTCCTATTAGAAAATTATCTAATAATTGTTTGCCATCGGTGGAATGATATACTTCTGGATGAAACTGGATAGCATAAGTTTCTTCATTTTCAATTTTATATGCAGCATTTGTTACATCTCCTGTACTTGCCAACAAAACAGCTCCTGTAGGTAAAGATTTTATAGTATCACTATGACTCATCCATACTTGCGATCCTACTGAAATACCATTAAAAAACTCTTCTCCGCCTTTTATAAAAGATAAATTAGCTCTTCCATATTCTCTGGTATTAGAAGGTGCTACTTCTCCGCCACTAAAATGAGCTAAGTACTGGGCCCCATAACAAACTGCTAATAAAGGCTTTTTCCCTCTTATCTCAGATAAATCAGGATGTGGAGCATCTTCTCCTCTTACAGAAAAAGGAGATCCTGAAAGGACCACTGCTTTAAAATCTGATAAATTTTCTGGTAATTTGTTATACGGGTGGATTTCACAATAAATATTTAATTCTCTAACTCTTCGAGCAATTAGTTGAGTATACTGTGATCCGAAATCTAAAATGAGTACGTTATTTTGCATAGGCAAAAATAAAATTAAATTACAACCTCCGAAATCCTATTTGATATAATTTTCAACTTCCTGTATTATTTTATAAAGACCTCGTTAATTGATTAAAAAAATAACGACATAGTTAGTATATTTATAGAAAAACTATGAAATCTTCAATCTTATACTACATTTTTTGTTGTATTGTTTTTATTACCAGTACATCATGTAAAAGTGGACTGGATAGCAGAGGAAAAGCAAATTACGTAAGTAGTATTGATGCTACTTCGTTTAAAGCAATTCCATTAACACCAGGTAATCGAATTAGTACTATAAAGGTAAACGACAAAGAATCTGAATGGAAGTATGATTTAACAATCCCAAAAATTAAAGAAAGAGAAAAAGTACCTTTATTTATTGTACTCCATGGAGGTGTAGGTAGCAAAAACTACACAAAATTTAGTAATTGCCTAGTAACTCCAGGCTTACAAGATGCTGGAGGTTTCGTTTTTAGTCCTTCTGGTGCTTGGCGTACTTGGACACTAGATTATCTAGAAAAAAGAATCTTGGATTTTATAGATTTGGCTAAAGAAAATTGGCCTGTAGACCCAAATAAAATAGTATTAGTAGGATACAGCAATGGTGCCATGGCTGGCTGGAAGTACGCCAACGATTACAAGGATATTTTTTCTGCAATGATTTTAATGGGGTCGAACTGCAAGGTAGAAGAAAAATTAGAGATTCCTATATATGTAATTCAGGGAACCAAAGATAAATTCTTCCCTATCAAAAAAGTACGAAAAAGAATAACTGAAGCCAAAGCACTTGGGTGCAATATCACCTTTGTAGAGGCTGAAGGGAATACTCATATCAAAGCCTGTGAATACAAAGACATCCTGAAAACCAGTATTCCATGGTTACAGAATGAGGTATGGAATTAATTTATTTAGATGATATTCTAATTCCTTTTTACAAATTTAAAAGTGCTTTGTTCATTATTAGATATGAGACTTCCTATATATAAACCGCTAGCTAATTTTTCGAGGTTAATATCTGTATAGGGAACTTCTGCAGGAATTTCACTTTGATAAACAAGTTTTCCATTTATATTATAAATCATTAGTGATTTAGAACTAAGCATTCCTGAAGTAGAAAGTCGCATAACGTCTTGAACTGGGTTTGGGGCAATCTGAAGGGGTATTTCTTGTTCTGGACCACCAACACTTAACGTATTGCCAATAACATATTTTATACCTTCCTCTACATGCTTTATAAAATTTGTGTTGTTTGTATAATCACTCGAATTATGCCCTAAAGCTGTATAAAAAGATCTTCCTCCACCGTATTCTTTATACCAGGAAATGGGTCTAGCCTCATCATAATCATTGGAACCTGTAGATTCAACCATTAATACATCGATATTACCATTAAACAACTGCCCACCATTATTTCTCCAGTAATAATATTCCTCAGATTTATTCCAAATATCACCAACATTCCCAAGAAAATCTACAGAAGGATGAGAATTTACAATAGTCATATCTGCATTAAAATTATTACTGGTATGATTCGGTCCAGATTGTACAATACCACCAACGAGCTCATTATAAAAAGGCCAGCTTCGATCTCTATACGTATCGGTCGCAGCATGAATCCCCAGGAAACCACCACCAGAGGCTATAAAATTTTCAAAAGCTTCCCGTTGAGAAGCATTCAATAAATTATTCCCACTCGTATTACACCAAATAACCGCTGCATATTGGGATAAATTAGCATCAGTGAAAGCATTTGCATCATCAGTATCATCAGTGGTCCACAAACCATTATCATTTCCTAGTTCTCGAATCATTGTAATTCCAGCACCAATTGAGGGATGTGTAAAACCATTAGTTTTAGTAAACACTAATACCTTTTCCTGAGCAAAAAGGTTTATAGTTAACATCAACAATAAGGCTGTAAAAAGAGTATATAATTTCATGAGGATTGGTGTTTGTTATCATAACGTTATTATCTAATTAAAATTATTTAATCCGTAATATTACCCCTAATCTAGTTAAGGTTTTGCGTTTATAAATGATATAACACATATGTATTAAAAAGTTAGACCTCAAAAAAACCACGATGAAAAACTGTTATGCACAACGCTAGTATTCTATTTACCAGGCACTCTTTTCTATCTACTTTTTTAATCATAACAAATTAAGCTAAAAGCCAACAGCTGTGTTCAATAAGAATCTTAATTTTAAGATTACATTACCTATGTGTTAACGACCATCAAGTTTTTGAACAATAAATTATTTTTGCCCCTCTTTTAACCTCCATACCCTAGATAATGAAGTTTTTTCGTGCAAGAAGCATACTCTGTTTAGTGATATTAGTTTATACTAATGCTTCAGCGCAAAATCAAAAAATAGTAGATAGCCTATATCGAATAACAAAGAATAAAAATACTCCCGACACTACTTTAATCAAAGCCTTTAATGATATTGGAATACAATACGCTACTTCGAATTCATTATTAGCCAAAAAACAAATTAGAGCAGCTTTAAAAATAGCTCAAAATATTAACAAACCGCGAGGCATGGCCGGTTCTTACAACTGTCTTGGGGTAGTATATTATTATCAAAAAGAATATGATTCTGCATTAGTTCATTTTGAGAAAGCTTTGAAAATCAACCAAGAAATAGGTCATTCTTGGGGGCAAGCTTCTGCATTTCATCAAATTGGTGTAGTTCATAATCATTTAAATCAATACTATGATGCTATTGAAAGCTTCAACGAAGCTGGCAACATATTCATATCATTAAATGATTCTATCTCTTATATAAAATCCATTGAAAATACAGGGGTTTCATACAGCCTAATGAAATACCAAAAGAAAGCATTAGAATATTATATAAAAGCAAATCAATTATATGAAAAATTAAAAAATAAGTCAGGTGTCGCCCGTACCTACTTTAAGATTAGCAATATATTAATAAAACAAGAAGAGTACCATAAAGCATTGCAATACTTAGAGGAATCACTACCTGTTATAAGAGAAACTGGAAACAAAACCCATTTAAGTGCAACTCTAAGAAATATAGGAATTAGTTATAAGGGTTTGGGTAATTATACTAAAGCATTAAGTTACTTCCAAAAATCTTTATCATTTAGAATAGAAAGTCCAAAAACAATTGCGTTAATAGAATCGGATATTGGCAACACTTATTACCATATGAAACGCTACAATAAAGGACTTTTACACCTAAAACGAGCATTACAAAACTTCAGCAATAAGGGGGATCATATTCAAAAAGCAAGCACTCAAAATTATATTGCGAAATCATTATTACAACTAAATCAACTAGACTCTGCCAATTATTATGCAGAAAAATCACTACGATCTGCAAAGATAGCTTTAGACCTCAACGCTGAAAAAGAAGCAAATAAAACGCTAGCATTATTAGCAGAAAAATCGAACAATAGTGTAGCTGCTTATCAATACTACAAAAACTTATCAAAAATTAAGGACTCGTTAGATTCCATAGAAAAAAAGGCGCAAGCTAGAGTACTAGAAACTCAATTTCAAACAAACAAAAAGGAACTTAAAATTCATGAATTAGAGAAAAAAAATGAATATGCAAAATCCCAAAATCTATTATTGACCTTGGGTCTTGGAATTGGAGTTTTGACACTCGGAATTTTCGTATTCTTTTTTAGAAAAAAATTTAAACTTAGTTGTCTCGAAAAAGCATTATTAAGCACAGAATTAGATACTAAGAATAAGGAGCTAACCACCAACTCTCTTCGTCTTGTAAAAAAGAATAAAGTTTTAGAGCACTTAAAAGAAGAAGTAGAAGTTATGAGATTTGCTGAAGATCAAAATGCACAATACAATTATCAAAAAGTACTTCAGATTATAAACTTCGATTTTAAAGATGATCATCACTGGGATCACTTCAAAAAACATTTTGAACAAATTCATAAAGATTTCTACAGCAAAATTAAAAACCAGTACCCTAATGTTACCACCAATGAATTACGTCTTATGGCCCTGCTTAAAATGAACCTATCCTCTAAGGAAATTGCTACCATTCTAAATATCACACAAGAAGGTGTTCGAAAAGCACGATACCGATTACGTAAAAAACTGGAAATTCCAAGCAATAATGTTCTAATTGATATGATTCTAAACTTATAATATTAAATTAAAGTTTATCTATTAAAACTTATTACATTGCGCACGATTTCTTAGAAAAAAACAAATGATACCAGAATTTACCATCAACCCCTGTAATAAAGAAAATATAAAAACCATAGTTGATGGACTTAATTCATATAACCTTAGCAAAGTTGCTGCTCTTTCAGAGATGTGGACTCCTTTGGAATTTGTAGCTACAAATTCAGACGGAGAAGAAATAGGTGGAATTTTAGGCGGTATTGGATACTGGAATGGATTAGAAATTAAAATACTATGGGTAAAAGAATCACATAGAAAAAATGGAATTGGATCTCGTTTACTAGGCCATGTAGAACATCTCGCTAAAACAAAAGGTGTAAAAACCGCTATGGTTAACACTTTTGACTTCCAAGCAGAAGGGTTTTACCTAAAAAATGGGTACCAGCCAATAGGAGAAATTAATAACTTCCCTGAAGGACACAGAAGAATATATTTCTCAAAAGAGCTAAGTTCTTAGATCAAAGTTTTTAATCTGCATAATTTTCTAAAACGAAATCTCCCCAATTAGCTATCGACTGAATTAATGGTGTTAAAGTTTTACCAAAATCTGTTAAGGAATATTCTACCTTTAATGGAGGTTTAGAAGTATATACTTTCCTATGAATTAACCCATCTTCTTCCAATGCTTTTAACTGAAGACTTAAAGTACGTTCCGTAACTGTTGGCATCTCCTTTCGTAACTCACTATATCTAAGTGTACCCTCGAGCAAATGAAACAATATTACTGTTTTCCACTTTCCTCCTATGATCCCCATAGTTAAGCTGGCACAACAAGGGTATTCTTTACCCTTAAATTTTAACATTTTTGGTGCAGATTCTTTCATTTTCTTATACTATCATTTTTGACCGTTATTGCAAAGATATTAAACTATAGTTAGTTTTGCTACTATAATTTTTATAGTAATAAAATGGATATAAAGAAAATACTTAATTGGAGATACTCAACTAAGAGTTTTGACCCAAACAAAAAAATTTCTAAAGATAATTTCGAACAATTAAAAGCGCTACTAAGATATAGTCCATCTAGTACAAATATTCAACCTTGGCATTTTGTAATAGCCAATACAGAAGCAGGAAAAAGCAGAATTGCTAAAGGAGCACAAGGATTTTTTCATTTTAATGAACCAAAAATCTTAAAGGCTTCCCATGTTGTTTTATTTTGTTCGAGAACTAGTGCTGATGAAGAATATATGCAGCACCTATTGCAACAAGAAAATCAAGACAAACGATTTCCGAATGATGAGATCAAACAAAATGTATACAACGCTAGAAATATTTTTGCTGATATTCATCGCTACGATGTGAAAGATTTTCAGCATTGGCTAGAAAAACAAGTATACCTAAATATCGGTAATTTTTTACTTGGAGCAGCAACATTAGGTATAGATGCTCTTCCTATGGAAGGTGTGGATCTAAAAGCATTAGACGAAGAATTCGATTTACGTAAAAAAGGGTTTACTTCAGTAGCAGTGGTAGCTCTAGGTTATCGTGATGAGTCAGACTTTAACATTCCGAACAAAACTCCAAAATCTAGATTGCCAGAAGAGGAAATCATCACCCTATTAAACTAACATAAAAAATAAAATCATGGCATATTATTCTGTATTAGATGTAACTCCAACCAATAATGAATGGGTTTCAGATTATGTTTCCGTGTCTGGAGACATTGTTAAAAAACATGGTGGAAAATATTTAGCAAGAACAACTTCTCACGAACAAATAGAGGGTGAAGCACAAAATGCAGCACTAAGGATCATTTTAGAATGGCCTTCTAAAGAAGCGGCTACTAACTTTATGAAAGATCCTGAATATGTTCCACATCTAGAAGCCAGAACATCAGGTGCTATAAGCCATCATTTTCTGATAGAAGCAAAAGACGATTTAGCTTAGCATAAAAACAACTAAAATTAAAAAAAATGACAACACAAAAACTTACCATTGTTGCAAAAATTCTTGCGAAGGAAGAGAAAAGAGATTTAGTAAAAACTGAATTACTAAAACTTATAGATATTACCCAAGCAGAAAAAGGTTGTATCAACTACGACTTACATCAGGATAATGAAAATGAGAACTTATTCTTATTTTATGAGAACTGGGAAAATAGAGAATTATGGCAACAACATATGAATAATTCTCACCTAACAGCATATATGGAAGCAACTAATGGTGCTGTAGAAGAATTTACCCTGCATGAAATGACCCATATTGCATAGATCAATCAATCTTAGATTCTCTAAAGAAAATAAAATGAATAAAATCACCACAATTCTGATTTTACTGGTCACCATCGTTACAATCTCTTGTAATAACTCTAAAGACAAGGTAGCACAAAAAGACAGTAAACCTGAAGAAAACATAACGAATAAAGTTCTTTTAAGTACAGAAATTGTCTGGAAAAAACTAAATCCAGCTCGTGGGGATCAAAGTCCACAGGCAGGAACTATTTGGGGTGACCGTAAAGGAGAGGTGCCGACAGGATTTCTTGCTAAATTTGTAGACGGTTTTTCATCTCCACCGCATATTCATAATGTTACGTATAGAGCAGTTGTTATCAAAGGGAGTATCCATAATGACGACCCTAAAGCAGAAAATATGTGGATGCAACCTGGAAGTTTCTGGACACAACCTAAAGGAGAAGCACATATCACTTCTGCAAAAGGAACTGAAAATATCGCTTTGGTAGAAATTGATAACGGACCTTATTTAGTAAAACCGGTGGAAGAAGCTTTTGACAGTGGTGAACGACCTGTAAATATTGATATTACTAATATAGTTTGGTTAGATCATCACCAATCTAATTGGATATCTTCTTCTAGCAATGCAAAAATCAGCTTTTTATGGGATAGTAAATTTGAAGAGCATATGAGAGGTATTTTTATAAAACTGCCAGGAAATTTTAATGGACAAATAGAAAGTAATGGTTCTGTTTTGCACTCGGTACTTATTAAAGGAGAATTGAACTATTTAATGCCTAGAAGTAAAGAAACAAAAGTTTTAGATGCTGGAAGTTACTTTAATTCAACAGATAAAGCCATTCATACTCTTAACAACAAAAATAACCAAGAGGTACTTCTTTATATAAAAACCAATGGAAGTATTAAGGTTATTGGAGCTTAACTTTTATATCAAATACAAAGAAGGTCTTGCAAAGCAAATTTCAAAATAAATCATTCTTATGAAAACCATATTTATCACAGGTAGTACAGACGGAATTGGAAAATTAACAGCTATCGAACTAGCCAAACAAGGACATAGCGTTTTTGTACATGGCAGGAACGCACAAAAACTAGAAAATACAATTCTAGAAATTCAAGAAAGTACAGGTAATAAAAATACAAATGGGTTTTTAGCAGATCTTTCCGATTTGGATAGCGTAGAAAAAATGGTATTTGAAATTGAGAAAGAAGTATCACATATTGATGTATTGATTAATAATGCTGGGGTTTTTAAAAGTAAAATATCACATAATGAAAATGGCATAGACATTAGATTTGTAGTAAATTACCTAGCTCCTTTTCTCCTTACCAAAAAACTAATTCCACTTTTACAAAAAGGTACTTCGCCAAGAATCATCAATCTTAGTTCTGCCGCGCAATCATCCGTTCAACTTGAAGCGCTATCCAATTCTATAGCATTATCGGAACAAGAAGCTTATGCAGAAAGTAAGCTTGCATTGACTATGTGGAGTTTCTATCTTGCCAAGGAATACAGCGATATTAATATTATTGCGGTAAATCCTGGTTCATTGCTTAATACTCGTATGGTTCAAGAAGCTTATGGAACCCATTGGGCTCCTCCAGAAAAAGGTGTAAATATCTTATGTAGTCTAGCTATTTCTGATGAGCACAGCAATAGTTCTGGCAAATATTTTGATAATGATAAAGGTATTTTTTCGCAAGCGCATCCTGATGCATATGACTCCAATAAAATAGAAGAATTAATAGCAATTACCAATTCAGTTTTATCCTAGAAATATGGAGTCGTTACAAAAAATAGCTTCCAAAAATAAGTTAAGCTTAGGATTAGTATTCCCACTAGAATCGTATCAGGGAGCAATAGCAAAAATGGAGAACCAAGAAAAACTTGCAAAAAGAGCTGAAGAACTTGGTTTTAAAGCACTATGGTTCCGTGATGTTCCATTTCATGATCCTTCTTTTGGTGATGCAGGACAATTATATGATCCCTGGATCTATATGACTCACATTATGAATCAGACTAAAGATATTATGCTTGCTACAGGCAGTATAATTCTTCCTTTGCGACATCCAATTCATACAGCAAAATCCATCCAAAGTTTACAACACCTATCTAAAGGAAGAATTATCGTTGGTACTGCATCAGGCGATCGGCCTATAGAATACCCAGCATTTAACTATAAACTACATGAAAAGAGCGAACTGTTTCGTGATAGTTTTCAATATATAAAAGCATTACAAAATGATTTTCCATTACATCAATCTAGACATTATGGTGTAATGGATGGCAGAATTGATTTACTTCCAAAATCAGAGTATACGACTCCAATTTTAGTAACCGGTCATTCTGGACAGTCTCTAGATTGGATTGCAAAAAATACAGATGGTTGGTTATACTATCCGAGAGATTTTGCTTTCTTACAACGTACTATGTCTGATTGGTTAAACGCTTTAGAAAAAAACGAACAACCTTGGAAACCTTACATGCAATCTCTATATATTGATTTATTAGAGGATCCAAAAGCAACTCCAAAGGGAATTCATCTGGGATTTCAATCAGGAGTATCTTACGCTATAGAACATCTAAAAACTTTAGAATCCTCTGGAGTCAATCATGTAATTATTAATCTAAAATACGGATCCAGACCTGCGAGTGATGTAATAGAAGAGCTAGGAGAAAGTGTAGTCCCCCATTTTAAATAAAAATATGATAAGCAACCTAATTTGTTATCACTGTAAACTCTCCTTTTAAAGGATCCAAACATTTCAATAACATTGGAATTAGTTCCTCTCCGTATTCTAAATACATTTCAGAAAAATTTGTAGTACGTTCTTGCAAACTCTGGTTAGGAAATAATTCATTTTGGATACTGGTTAATCTACCCACATGATCTTTTAGCTTTAATCGCTGAGCTTTTAGCAATCTCTTTTCTAACATATCCAATCCCTTAAGTTGTTTTACTTCTTGCGCTTTTATAGCATTCTTGAAGGTAACATCCGTTTGCTCTGCTAACTCATACATTGCTTTAAACTGCTCCTTTAAATGATTACGCTGCGGATCAAAATTGATATCTATATTAGATATTTGTCGTACTTTTCTATTAATAAGTTCATGCTGTTTTAAAAACAATTCTGTGGTGGTTACAGCTAATTTTTCAATTTTCGCAGATTGTTTTGCTGTTTGCATTAATACAGAATTACGCAACAATAACATTGGGAATGGAATCTGAACAGTATCGAAATAATCCTTGAGCTCTAACCAATATGCTAATTCTCCACCTCCACCGATATAACAAAGGTTTGGTAAAATAACTTCTTGATATAGTGGTCTCATCATCACATTAGGACTAAACTGTTCTGGAGTATCCTGAAGCTTTTGTAATATTTCATCTTTACTCCAAACAATATCAGTATCATTTACATAATAAGCCCCTTCCTTTTCAATAACTCTTTCCCGAACACCTTTAGAGAGATAAAACAAATTAATTTCGCGAGGGTTTACTTGTACTTTATATCCTTTCGCAGCTAACTTTTCAGCTTTTGGTAAAACATTCTTGTAAGAAACTTGTTCTTCCAGTTCTTTTTGTACAAAAGGAATAAAAAGTCGTTTCAATTCTTTATCATCTCCATCTACAATAACTAATCCATATTCTCCAAATAATTCATTTGCCAAATATCTAGTTGCATCCGCCAAATTATGATGATTTAAATATGCTTTCTGGAATAAAAACCTCAACTTTTCTGCATTCCGACCAGATCCTAATTCGGCCGAAAAAATTTCAAAAACTTTATCTAAACCTTCAGTCTCAAAAACTCCGACAGCTCCTCCATCTGGTCGATTCCATTGAATCTTTTTTCCTTTGAAATTAAAATAATTAATCTCATCAAAATCATGATCTTCAGTAGCCATCCAATATACTGGCACGAAGTCATAACTAGGATATCTTTCTTTTAGAACATTGGATAGGTTAATTGTCGAAACAATTTTATATAAGAAATACAAAGGACCTGTAAACAGGTTTAATTGATGCCCAGTAGTAACTGTAAATGTATTGTGATCAGATAACTTATCTAAATTCTCTTTAGTACTCGAAGACACTTTAAAATCTTTATATTGAGCAATAAAAGATTGTTGTAAAACGGAACGATTTTGATCAGAAAATGACTGTTGTTTTTCTAAAATCTGAGCCTCAAAACTTTCTAATTTAGGAAATCTATGATAAAACTCTTTTAGCTCGGCTTTTTCGTCTAAGTAATCACAAATAAATGAAGAAAAGTAATTTGTTTTTCTAAACGGAATACAGTCACTTGGCATAGGGTGTTCTTTTTTGATCGATAAATATACAAGAGATTGTTATTGCATCGATTATTTTATATTTTTTTTAATAGTAAAAACAGAATTTACCAGAACACATTACTTTTGAAAACAGAAATATTAAGAATAAGGATATCTTAAATACTAAATTTTAGTTAATACAATATATATCCTAAATTTAAGGCGGTATTTTACCAAAATTAAAAACTCATCAATGAAAAAAACACTCTTCACACTTCTATTTATTGTTTCTTCTTGGGCATATGCTCAAAACACACTTCAATCGCCAGCACAATTTCTTGGTTATGAAATTGGAAGTCAATTTACACGTCATGCAGATGTTACTAATTATTTTAATCATGTTGCTGACAACTCTGATTTGGTTACGTATCACACGTACGGAAAAACTAATGAGAGAAGACCTCTAACCTATGCTATTGTAACTAGCAAAGAGAATCAATCAAACATAGAAAACATAAGATTAGACCATCTTAAAAACACAGGAATTGTTAGTGGTAATAGCACACCAAAAGTTGCGATAGTTTGGTTGAGTTATAATGTACATGGAAATGAAGCTTCAAGCACAGAAGCTGCTATGACAACCATTTATGAATTAATAACCACAAAAAAAGATTGGTTACAAAATACGGTGGTTATTATAGATCCATGTGTAAATCCAGATGGTAGAGATCGATATGCTAATTGGTATAATCAATCAAAAGCAACTCCTTACAATATTGACCAAAACGCAACGGAGCATAATGAACCTTGGCCAGGCGGAAGACCTAATCATTATCTTTTTGATTTGAATAGAGATTGGGCATGGGCTACACAAGTAGAATCTTACAGCAGGCTAAATGCTTATAACAAATGGATGCCTCATGTTCATGTAGATTTCCATGAACAAGGAATTAATGAACCTTATTATTTTGCTCCAGCAGCAGAACCGTTCCATGAGATCATAACTCCATGGCAGCGTGATTTCCAGACTCAGATAGGAAAAAATCATGCAAAGTATTTTGATGCTGAGGGTTGGTTGTTTTTTACAAGAGAACGTTTTGACCTATTATATCCTAGTTATGGAGACACCTATCCTACATTTATGGGAGCTATTGGGATGACTTACGAGCAAGCGGGACATGGACGTGCTGGATTAGGAATCCAAACAGACGAAGGATACGTTCTAACCTTAAAAGATCGTGCATTACATCATACCACAACAGGATTATCGACTGTAGAAATATCTTCCAAAAATGCAGAAAAACTAAATATAGAGTTTAAAAAATTCTTTAATAACGCTTCGCTTAAATATAAAAGCTATGTATTGAATGGGACAACAGATAAAATCAATGCTTTAACTGAGTTATTAGACAAACATGAAATTAAATATGGATATACAAATAGTACAAAAATATCTGGTTTCAATTTTAGAGAAAATAAACAAGGCAGTATAGATGCAAAAGGAGCTTTAGTTGTAAGTACAGATCAACCAAAAGGTAAAATGGTAAAAGTATTATTTGAACCAAATGCAAATTTAAGTGATCCTCTTACCTATGATATTACCGCTTGGAGCATCCCACATGCTTATGGTTTAGAAGCAATTGCTTCCACCTCATTAATATCGGCTAATGCCACTAAATCAACTATTACAGTTAATAATAATACTAATGCTTCTGGTGCTGGATATATTGCTAAGTGGAACAGTATGGATGATGCTGCTTTCTTAGCAGAACTTCTACGAAATAAAATTAAAGTAAGATTTAGCGAGAAAGACTTCACTAATAAAGGAGTAAAATTTAAAAAAGGAAGTCTTATCATAACTAAAAGTGATAATCGTAAAACAAAAGATTATGATAAAACTGTTGTCGACATCGCAAACAAGCATAATCGAAAATTACACGGTACTGCAACTAGCTTCGCTACTACTGGTGTCGATTTTGGTTCTCCAGATGTAAAATTGATTAATAAAGCAAGTATTGCGGTACTAAAAGGAAATTATACATCTTCTCTTAGTTATGGAGAAATTTGGCATTTCTTTGAAAAACAACTTCAATATCCTATTACCTCTATTGACACGGATTACTTTAAAAGAGTAGATTTAGACAAGTATGATGTATTAGTACTACCTAATGGTTATTACGGAGGATATCTAGACGAAAGTGCTATGAATAAATTAAAAAGCTGGATTCGAAGTGGAGGAAAAGTGATTGCAATAGGAAATGCAGTAAGTACTTTTGCCAATAAAGACGGGTTTGATCTAAAGCGCAATAAACCAAAAGAAAAGAAAAAAGATTCTTTAGGAAATCTAATTCCTTATGATAAACGTGAGCGAGAAAGTGTTAAAAATTTTATTACAGGAAGTATTTATAAAACAACAGTGGATCCATCACATCCATTAGCGTTTGGATATAGTGACACTTATTTTAGCCTTAAGCTAGGAAGTAGCTCCTATAAATTTTTACAAAATGGATATAATGTTGCGTACATACAAGAACCCACAAGCGTATCTGGTTTTTCTGGGAAAGACGCATTAAAAGGACTTAAAAATTCATTAGTTTTTGGAGAGGCCAGAATGGGAAGAGGAAGCATTATTTATATGGTGGATAACCCACTATTTAGATCCTTTTGGGAAAATGGAAAACTATTTTTTGTGAATGCTATATTCTTAACTAACAACAATAAATTCAGAATTTAGTATATACTGCTTACTCAATACATTCAACTTATGAACGCTCAACACATCTCAAAAATATTTAAGTTATTGATCTGTTCCCTGATCATAACTACTAGTTGTAATAAAAAGAAAGAAAGTGTGGAAAATTTAAAATCTGAAACTACTGCTACTGCTACGGAAAATATTTTATTAAAAGAATGGACAGGACCCTATGGAGGAGTTCCTGCGTTTGACAAAGTCAAAATTTCAGATATCAAACCAGCTTTAGAAAAAGGAATGGAACTAAATCTGGCAGATATTGATGCTATCACTACAAACCAAGAAAATCCGACTTTTGAGAATACGATTGTACCATTCGAAAAGTCAGGAAAAGAACTCAACAGGGTTTTTACTTACTATGGTATTTTAAGTAGTAATCTATCCTCTCCTGAATTTAGAGAAATTCAAAAGGAAATGGCTCCAAAATTATCAGATTTTCGATCTAAAATCTCACAAAACAAGATATTATTCCAACGAATAAAATCAGTATATGATAATTCACAAAAGGAACCATTAGAAGACGATCAACAAAGAGTAACACAGTTAATTTATGAGCAATTTGCTATGAATGGAGCCGAATTAGATGAAGACAAAAAGAAAAGGTACGCTGCCATTAATAAAGAATTATCAGAGTTATACACCAACTTTTCTAATAATATTTTAGCAGATGAAGAAGGGTATATAACCTACTTATCCAAAGATCAATTAGGAGGATTATCCGCCCCCTTAACTAAAGCTTATGAAAAAGCTGCTAATGATAGAGGAAAGCAAAACATGTATGCAGTTACGAATACTAGATCTTCAATGGATCCTTTTCTAAAATATTCTACCGAAAGAAAGTTACGAGAGCAAGTTTGGAAAAATTATTATTCTCGCGGTGATAATGGAGATGAAAAAGATAACAATAAGAATATTGCAAAAATATTACAGCTTCGAAAAGAGCGTGTTGGATTGTTAGGGTATGATAATTATGCGGATTGGAGATTACAAAACCGTATGGCAAAAAACCCCGAAAATGCAATGAAGCTAATGAATGAGGTATGGCCGGCTGCCATTGCACGAGTTAAAGAAGAAGTATCAGACATGCAAACCATTGCTGATAACAATAAAAATAATATTACTATAGAACCTTGGGATTATAGATATTATGCAGAAAAAGTAAGAAAACAAAAGTATGATCTTGATTCTGACGAAGTAAAACAATATCTACAATTAGACAAACTCAGGGAAGCGATGTTCTTTGTGGCAGGAGAATTATTCAATTACAAATTCACTCCAGTTGCAGAAGGAAGTATTCCTGTTTTCCATGAAGATGTAAATGTTTGGGAGGTAAACGATAAATCCTCTGGAGAGCATATTGGTCTGTGGTATTTAGATCCTTTTGCAAGAACAGGAAAACGTTCTGGAGCTTGGGCTACAACTTATAGAAGTCATACTACTTTTGATGGAAAAAAGACTGTTTTAGCTTCTAATAACTCTAATTTTGTAAAACCTGCTCCTGGAGAGCCTGTATTAGTTTCTTGGGACGACGCAGAAACATTTTTTCATGAGTTCGGTCATGCACTACACTTTTTCTCTTCTGAAGTGAGATATCCTACATTAAATGGAGGTGTACGTGATTACACAGAATTTCAATCACAATTATTAGAGCGTTGGTTAGCTACAGATAAAGTTATCAATACATATTTAGTGCACTATAAAACTGGCCAACCTATGCCAAAAGAACTAGTTGAAAAAGTTAAAAAAGCAGCTACCTTTAATCAAGGTTTTGCCACTACCGAATATCTAGCTTCCGCTTTGATGGATATGAAATTTCACTTAGCTGATCCAACTAATATTGATGTAGATGCGTTTGAAAAAGAAACTTTATCCGAACTAAAAATGCCTAAAGAACTGGTAATGCGTCATCGTACTCCTCATTTTGGACATGTATTTTCTGGAGAGGGATATGCTACAGCCTATTATGGATATATGTGGGCAGATGTTCTTACAGCTGATGCCGCTGAGGCATTTGCAGAAGCTCCTGATGGCTTTTATGATAAGGATATGGCAACAAAACTAGTAAAGTATCTTTTTGCTCCTCGTAACGCTACGGATCCTGCAGAAGCCTATAAGCTATTTCGTGGTCGAGAAGCTAACATAGAAGCGTTAATGAGGGATCGTGGATTTCCAGTCAACAGAAATTAAAATTAAGTATTATTAATCGAGATTCATAAAAAAACTGAAAGATGATGAAGGAATCAAATACTACTACTAGAAGAAAATTCATTAAAGGATCATCAATATTAGCAGCAGGTATCGCTGCTACTCCATTGATGAGTTTTACAAATGAAGTAGTTCTTCCGGACACCACGGATAACATCTACTTAGTCGGTCCTCAGAAAGGGTACTCTCCTCAGATTGGTACTCTATTATCAACCATGACTATGATGAGAGCTTGGGTTATCAGAACCGTAAAAGATCTTACCATAGAACAATTAGATTTTCAAATAGATGAACAATCTAATTCTATTGGTGCTATGTTATTACATCTAGCAGCTACAGAAAGATACTATCAACTTAATACTTTTGATGAAATTCCTTGGGGTAAATGGGATGAGGACATTAAAAAAGAATGGGATATCGCAAGTGGTTTAGGCAAAAAAGGAAGAGAAATAATTAAAGGAAATCCAATTAATTATTATCTCCAAACGCTTAAAGAAGTAAGAGAGATCACCAAAAAAGAATTTGCAAAAAGAGATGATTCATGGATCATGAAATCCGAACCTTTTTTTAGTAATCAACCTACTAATAATTATGCAAAATGGTTTCATGTATGTGAACATGAATCTAATCATAGAGGACAGATAAAGTTTATTATAAAAAGGCTTCCTACCTAATTAAATAAATGGAAAAAAATGTGCAATTACAACCTGAAAAAATCATCGATACGATTTCTTTACTAGAAAAACGTATTCGTGATAGATTTCCTAATTCAGGTTTAGAAAAAGTATGCCACAACTTTTTGCATGTAGCACTAGATAGTAAACAGAATATAGAATGGATCTCAAAACCGAATATATCTTTAAGAATTTTTGCATATCTGGTTATTCTAGTAGGATTAGGTGGACTAGTATATAGCATTACCTATATTAATTGGGAAATTGAAAATACAACTTTAGGTAATATTGTTTCATTATCTGAAGCAATATTTAATGATATTATTTTGATAGGAGCGGCAATCTTCTTTCTGATTTCCTTAGAATCTAAGTTAAAAACCAAAAGAGCATTAAAAGCACTCAATGAATTGAGAGGAATTGCTCATGTTATCGATATGCATCAACTCACTAAAGATCCTAACCTAACTGATAGTAATAATACATCCACTGAAAATTCTCCAAAAAGGACTTTAACAAGGTTTGAGCTCCAGAGGTATTTAGACTATTGCTCAGAAGCGACAGCATTAGTAGGTAAAGTAGCAGCTTTGTACTCACAAAGTCTTCCAGAAGAAACAGTAGTACATGCTGCAAATGAAATAGAAATTTTAACAACTGGATTGAGTAGAAAAATATGGCAAAAGCTCATTATTTTGAATGATTCAACTCCAAAAAAAAATAAACAAGCGTAAATTCATCAATTATGAAAACAACTAAATCTTTATTATGGGTTTTTATATGTACCACCCTTATCTTTTCTTGCAAAAAAGACACTCCTGTTACCGAAGATCAGGTTGCTAAAGAAACAAAAGAATTTAAAGTAGATTTCGAGAAATTTACTTTGGATAATGGATTACAGGTTATCTTTCATGTTGATCGTTCTGATCCCGTAGTTGCAGTAGCGTTAACAGCCCATGTTGGTTCAGCAAGAGAAATAGAAGGAAGAACAGGTTTCGCACACTTGTTTGAACACTTGTTATTTCTAGAATCAGAAAACCTTGGAAAAGGAGGATTGGACAAAATGAGTGCAAGAATTGGAGGTTCTGGAGCTAACGGATCTACCAGTAGGGATAGAACAAATTATTTCCAAACAGTTCCAAAAGATGCGCTAGAAAAAATGATCTGGGCTGAAGCGGATAAATTAGGTTTCTTTATTAATACTGTTACTGATCCTGTATTAGCCAAAGAAAAACAAGTAGTAAAAAATGAAAAACGACAAAGCATTGACAATCGTCCTTATGGACATGTTTCCTATGTCATAGGTAAAAACCTTTTCCCAAAAGGGCATCCATATAACTGGCAAGTAATTGGCTCGTTAGAAGATCTTCAAAATGCCACTTTACAAGATGTGAAAGACTTCTATAACAAATGGTATGTCCCTAATAATGTAACACTTACTATAGCTGGAGATTTTGATACAACACAAGCAAAAGAATGGGTACACAAATATTTTGATGAGATTAAACGTGGAGAAGATATTACTCCCTTAAAAAAACAGCCTGTAACGCTTTCAGAAACTAAAAAACTATATTACGAGGATAATTTTGCAAGACTTCCTCAATTGACAATGACTTGGCCTGCAGTACATCAGTATCATCCAGATTCTTATGCATTACAAGTGTTATCAAGCTATTTATCTGAAGGAAAGAAAGCACCTTTTAACCAAATAATAATTGATGACAAACAGTTGGCTCCGAATGTAACTATGTTTCATTTTGGATCAGAATTGGCTGGTGAATTTAGATTACAAATACGAGGGTTCGAAAAAGTAAACTTGAATGATATCGAACAAGCTGTACAAGAAGCTTTTACAAAATTTGAAGCTGAAGGAATCTCACAGAAAGATTTGGATCGAATTAAAGCGGGACAAGAGACAAACTTTTACAATGGTTTATCTAGTGTGTTAGGAAAAGGGTTTCAACTAGCACAATATGAAATTTTTGCAGGAGATCCTGGATTTATAAATCAGGATGTAAAAAACATACTTGCCGTTACTACCGATGATGTAATGCGAGTGTATAACCAATATATAAAAGGAAAACACTTTGTAGCAACAAGTTTTGTTCCTATTGGACAAACTGACCTAATTCTTACAAACTCTACACTTGCAAAAATAGTGGAAGAAAAAATAGTAGAAGGAGCAGAAGAAAATTTTGATCCTAGCATAGCAGCTACCTACGAAAAAACTCCGTCTAGTTTTGATCGATCTCAGGAACCACCTTATGGAGAAACACCTAAAGTAACAATTCCTGAAGTTTGGGAAGATAATTTGACCTCAGGACTCAAAGTATATGGAATTCAAAACGATGAAGTTCCTTTGGTTCAGTTTAGAATAGATATTAAAGGTGGTTTATTACTTGAACAAGCTAATAAAGTAGGAGTTTCAAACATGCTTGCTCGATTAATGATGAAAGGAACTAAAAACAAAACCACTGAACAATTAGAAAATGAAATAGAAAGTCTTGGAGCTATAATAAATATGTATGCTACGGATCAAAATATTAGTATTAGTGGTAGTACTTTATCCAAAAACTACGATAAAACCATAAAATTGGTTCAAGAGATTATTCTTGAACCGAGATGGGATGAAAAAGAATTTGAACTGATAAAACAAGACATCAGCAGCCAATTGCAACAGCAAAAAGCAAGTCCGAGAAGTATCGCTACTAATGAATTTGCGAAACTAATCTATGGTAAAGATCATATTCTCTCCTGTAATAATTTAGGATCAGAAAAGACAATAAAAGAAATTACAGTAGAAGATCTAAAAAGTTATTACAATTCCAATATTTCTCCATCGGTTACAAAAATTCATCTAGCGGGAGATATTTCTAAAGATCAAGTAAGCGCTTCGTTATCAGAATTGAATAAAAACTGGGATGTTAAAAAAGTGGTATTTCCAGAGCTAAATACTCCAACCGCTCCAGAAAGGTCTCGCGTTTACTTTTATGATGTGCCAGGAGCGAAACAATCCATGATACGTTTTGGATATCCGGCAATGGCTGCCACAGATAAAGATTTTTATCCTGCTACAATTATGAACTACCGACTTGGTGGTGGTGGATTCGCATCTCAACTTACGCAACAATTAAGAGAAGGAAAAGGGTATACCTATGGAATAGGATCTCGATTTTCTGGAACTATAATACCTGGATCTTTTTCAATTTCTAGTGGTGTACGTTCTAATGTCACCTATGAATCTAGTAGTTTGGTAAAAGAGATTTTAGAAAACTATGGTAAAGATTACAATGAAAATGATCTAGAAATAACAAAAAGCTCACTTATAAAAAGTAATGCAAGAGCATTCGAAACCCTAGGTGCCAAATTAAATATGCTTACTAATATAAGTACTTTAGGATATGCTAAAGACTATATAACTAAACGAGAAGCTATCGTAAATGAGATGACAGTAGATCAGATTAAATCATTAGCTAATAAATATCTTGATCCTAATAAAATGATATACTTAGTTGTTGGTGATGCAAAAACACAGCTAAAGAAATTAGAAGAACTTGGATATGGAACGCCTATACTATTAAATGAAAAAACTAAAAAAGTAAAAGATTAAGATAATAACCAAAAAAGTAAAGCACCAACAGAATCGGATATTATAGTAAGAGTATAAATGAAATATCTTACGCAGATAACTATATAAATAATGAGTATTGAATCCTTTTATGGTTCGCTTCTTTTAGAGTTCAATAAATATTCATTGATCAAAAGGCATTTGTCTAAAATTGCTGATCGAATGTTAGAAGGTATTATAGCTCAAGAAAATATTATTTATACAGAAATAAACAATTATCATTCTAAATATTTAGGCATATCGATAGAAGACTTAAAAACAATCAATTTCACTATTGATGATTGCAAAAGAACTATTGCTAGTGAATACGGTTTTAAGAACTGGGAAACAGTTGAGCAATCAAATATTCGTTACGATGTAATTTTTGAAAATGCGGTAAATCAACTCATCAATGGAGATTTTAATGCTCTTAAACATACGATACAAGCTTATCCACATATAATATCCAAAAGATCTAATTATGGACATCAAGCTACTTTACTTCACTATACTGCTAGTAATGGTGTAGAAATGTGGAGGCAGAAAGCGCCAAAAAACCTCCGGATGATTACTGACTTTTTAATCAACAAAGGAGCTAATGTAAACGCTAAGATGAAAGTTTATGGAGGTTACTATGATACATTGACCTTATTAAAATCCAGTATTCATCCATTTAATGCTGGTATTGGGAATAAAATGATCACTATTTTGGAGAAGGCTATGTAAGTTTTGCCATAAAAATCCATGTGAATTCTTAAGCCAATATTACTCTTTCTACATAGTCATGTCAATATTCTAAAAGTCAACTTTTTTATAAAAAAGTCTAATGATTGACGTTTTTCTGGATAAACAAGGTATAAAATACAGTGTATTCATATCTACTATTGAAATATTTTATCAAAACTCTTAATTAACGACTCAATAATAAGGGAATAAATTATCTAATTAGAGTTTTACAAAATCTTAAATACTTTAAATAATTATCATTAAAAATGTTTTTTAACTAACAATAATTCAAAATTAACATCCTTTAAGGACTCTATATTATCAAATTGTTAATTAAAGAGGTTTTTCATTTTTATCTGATTCTTAATAGAAACATCAAAAAATTGCACATAATTCATCATTTCATTTCAAAGCAATAACGAATTTTAAAATTATCCTCGTTTTTATTAAAAACTAGACACTAGATTTTCATCGAAATCACTATGAATAAAGGGCTGTTAAGATAATTTTATGATTTCGAATAGGTTTTTTGAATACATTTGCCCCGGTTTTTAAAAAAGCAGATAACAACATATCACAAAACATAAAAAACTTTTATTAAAATGATTAAAAAATTCCCATTTCTAGTTATGATAGCTTTAGTAGTAGCATCATGTGAAAGCTCATCCGTAGAAGACGAAGTGTTCAATGCAGATACTGAAATCGAAGTTTCTGAAAATGAAGACGTAGAGATCAACGATATACACGAAGACAGTAGCTACGGTTTAGGAAACTAAAACAAAAAATATCCTCAAAATAAATTAAAACAAAACAGACATGAAAAAAATCGCATTTTTATTAGTATTAGCTTCAATTTTTGTTGCATGTGAAAACGAATCTTTTGAAGACTCAGTATTCAACGAAGATACTACAACTGACACAGAAGAAACAACTGATGGAGAAGATGGAGAAGAAATTACAGGTGGAAACCAATAATTAAAAAGATTCTCTTTTATAATAGAATTAACCAAAATATAGAAGTATAATTACTTCGATGAGGGAAAGCATAATAGCTTTCCCTTTTTTATTTATAGACGGTAAGAATTTGAAAAGATTCTTAAAAAACTATAATTATCTTAAATAACCTATAAACCTAAACCGAAAGAACAGTAAAACCTGTATATTAATACTGAACTTTTTATTTAAAATATTTGAACTCTATTAAGACATATCAACTGAACGAGACCGTGGATAATCAAATGACTTTTGATATAAAAAGAATGGAGGAGATATATGATTTAAAAAATGGTTTAGTTGATTCACCACATAGACATGATTTCTATATTATCTTATTAGTTTTTAAAGCAAAAGGAACCCATATTATCGACTTTAATGAATTTTTATTAGAAAATCATCAAGTATTTTTTCTAAGTCCGGGACAAGTACATCAAATGATTGAACTAGAAAAATCATTTGGTTGGGTAATCACTTTTTCCAGACAATTTTTGGTGAAAAACAATATTGATTATCGATTCATAGAGGACATTAATCTATTCCAAGATTATGGGTACACTCCTCCCCTTTCCTTAAATAAAATCCAATTTAACCAGTTAAACCAGTATACTCAAGAAATTTTTGAAACCTTTAATTCTGATTCGAAATTTAGGTTAGCCGCAATCGGTGCATGGATAAAGTTATTCTTAATCTATAGCAACAATATTTGTAGTACCCATCCCAAGGACCCACAGCAATTACAAACAGGATCACTAATTTTAACATCTTATAGAGATTTAGTAGAACAACAGTTTGCTAAGTGGCATAAAGTACAACAGTATGCAGAAGCATTACATGTAACTCCAGATCATCTTAATAGAACTATAAAATCACTAATCGGAAAAACCGCTAAAGAATATTTACAATCTAGAATTATTATTGAGGCAAAACGGCTTTTAACTTTTTCAGAAAACTCTACAAAGGAAATCGGTTATGGATTAGGATTCACCGAACCTGCTAATTTTAGTAATTTCTTTAAAAAATGCACAGGTCACTCTCCGACTACTTTTAAAAAAAATAGATAAGATCGGATTTTTACAAGGTTCTTACGTATTCTTATATTCCAATTACATCTTTAAAAGATGAAATTTGTGTAGAATATAAAATGAAAGGATATATTATGAAAACGATCATGCATAAATCAGAAACAAGAGGAACAGCTAATTTAGGGTGGTTAAACTCTCATCATTCTTTTAGCTTTGGAAACTACTACAATCCAGAAAGGATGAGCTTTGGAGCGTTAAGAGTACTTAATGATGATATAGTATCTGCCGGAATGGGTTTTGGAAAACATCCACACGATAATATGGAGATCATATCTATTCCTTTAGAAGGAGCCTTAGAGCATAAAGACAGCATGGGAAATACTACTGTTATCAAAAAAGGAGACATACAAGTCATGAGTGCTGGAACAGGGATATTTCATAGTGAGTACAATAAGAACTCCGATAAAGAAGTGAAATTTTTACAAATTTGGATTACTCCTAACCAAAGAAATGTAACTCCAAGATACGACCAAATTACCCTAAATAATGAGGATATAAAAGACAATTTATACCAAATCTTGTCTCCAAATGATGATGATGATGGTGTATGGATACATCAAAATGCTTGGTTTCATTTAGGTCAATTTAACGAAGACCATACCGAAAATTACACATTGAAAAATAATAAAAATGGGGTTTATATTTTTGTTCTTGAAGGTAACATTACGATAGAAAAACAGGAATTGGAACGAAGAGATGGATTAGGTATATGGGATACGAATGAAATTAAAATTGAATCTAAAAGTGCTTCTAAAATATTAGTAATGGAAGTACCAATCACACACTAAATTATAAAGTTATGCAACTAATACAAAATCTAGAATGGCGATATGCCACCAAAAAGTTTGATCCCGAAAAAAAAGTTTCAAAATCAGACTTAGAAAATATCAAAAAAACAATTTCTTTAGCTGCCTCCTCTTACGGATTACAAGCTTATAAGGTATTGATCATAGAAGATCCAGAAATTCGAAAAAAATTACAACCAGAATCTTGGGGGCAATCACAAATTGTGGACGCTTCTCAACTTATTGTTTTTTGTAATTATACAAATGTAGATAACCAAGTAATCGATGATTATTTAAAACTAAAAGCAGATATCCAGAATTTAAACCTAGAGGATCTAAAGGATTATGGAGACTTTATGAAATCAAAAATCACCGAATTACCTGATGAGATAATGAAAGCTTGGACAGCTAAGCAAACTTATATAGGTCTTGGTAATTTATTGGTAGCTTGTGCAGAGTTAAAAATCGATGCTTGTCCTATGGAAGGTTTTAGTCCAGAAGGATATGATAATATTCTAAATCTATCGGAGAAGGGGTTATCTGCTGCCGTAATTGCCACCATAGGATATCGTTCTGAAGAAGATATGACCCAACATAGTAAGAAAGTTCGAAAACCAATACAAGAACTATTCGAAACCATATAATCTTGTGATGATTATACATTAATTCGAAACGAGGTTTACATTTAGTTGTAAGCCTTATTTTGTTTATAAGACAAAGGGGTTCTATTCTTAGCTAAGTCATTTTAGGCAAATAATAAATTCAACATGGAATTAGAAAAGAAATAATGATCATATAAAAATGACGTCCAAATATTATCAAATTGTTAATTATGCATTTTTTTAAAGTAAAAGCTGTATTGAACTTATTCTAACAAAAAGCCAAAAACAATATACCGATATCAACATTTTCAACACTTTATTGCGGATATTTTACCACTGATAATCAATAGATTGCGAAAAATCGACTTTAATTTTTTGTTACGAACACTGAAACTCTTCCTGTAAGCTGAAATTCAACAATTTATGTCTCTTTTTTAAATACTTTTGCGCTCGAAATAAAATTAAATTGAAAATAAAGCGTTTATTATAAAACTTTGTCCCTTAATAAAATAAAGACATAAAGTTCTCTTTAGATTTGAATTAGCCAAGAAAATATTAAAGAGCATTTACGCAACAGAATCGAGGATAGAAATTATCCTCGATTTTTTTTATCTTTAAATCACACTCCTCAAAAGCTCTTGGAAATGTTAAAACAAATAATTTCTATATTCTTCCTATTATCATTTTCGCTAATTTCTTCTCAGAACAGTATCGATCATAAGTACGCTGAGTTCAATTTTTGGATTGGAGAATGGAATGTATACAAGCACAATACTGACACAATAGTAGGAAAAAGTAAAATAGAAGCAATTATTGATAACAAGGTTATCAAAGAAACCTATCATGCTACAACATCCAAGTTTAAGGGAACCAGTTTAAATAAATATAACCCTAGAACAAATCAATGGGAGCAATTTTGGGTAGATAATTCCGGACTAACACTTCATATTATTGGAAATCTAAACGATGGTAAGATGATTTTAGAAAACACAATCAACTTACAAAAAAATAACACCCTATCTAATAAAATAACTTGGCAACAAAATGAAGACAAAACAGTTCGACAAATATGGAGTCAAAGTAAGGACAAAGGTAAAACCTGGAAAGTTATATTTGATGGAGACTACAAACCAATAGTAGATAACTAAACTACCACTTCTCCATACAAATCAAAATCCTCAGCATCATATATCTTAACAGTCGTATATTCCCCTGTTTTTAGATAAAACTTAGAAGCATCTATTAATACTTCGTTATCTACATCTGGAGAATCAAATTCTGTTCTACCAACAAAATACTTCCCTTCTTTTCTATCGATAACTACTTTAAACTCTTGTCCTATTTTTTCCTGATTAAGCTCCCAGGAAATTTGAGATTGAATCTCCATAATTTCATTAGCACGATCCATTTTTACTTCTTCAGGAACATCATCTTCCAAGTTATATGCATGTGTATTTTCTTCATGAGAATACGTAAAACAACCTAGTCGTTCAAAACGCATTTCTTTTACCCAATCTCGCAACGTTTCGAAATCTTCTTGTGTTTCTCCTGGATATCCTACAATTAAAGTCGTTCTGATAGCCATCTCAGGTACCGCTGCTCTAAACTCTTTAAGTAATTTAGTCGTTTTCGCTTTGGTAGTGCCTCTTCGCATAGATTTCAGAATTGGATCTGCAATATGCTGTAACGGAATATCAATATAATTACATATTTTAGGTTCTTCTCTCATTACTTCCAAAACTTCCATTGGAAAACCTGTTGGAAATGCATAATGTAATCGAATCCATTCTATACCATCTACGTTGACTAAAGCGCGTAGTAAATCTGCTAATCTCCTTTCTTTATAAAGATCTAATCCATAATATGTTAGATCTTGTGCTATTAGGACTAGTTCTTTTACACCATCGGCCGCAAGTTTTTCTGCTTCGGTTACTAATTCCTCTATAGGAGTGGATTTGTGCTTACCTCTCATTAAAGGAATTGCACAAAAAGAACAAGGACGATCGCATCCTTCTGCTATTTTTAAATAAGCATAATTTTTAGGCGTTGTTGTCAATCTCTCCCCAATTAATTCATGCTTATAATCCGCTCCCAAGGCTTTTAATAACCCAGGAAGTTCAGTAGTACCAAAATACTGATCTACATCAGGAATCTCTTCTTCTAAATCAGGCTTATATCTTTCCGATAAACAACCGGTAACAAAAACTTTATCTACAATACCTTGATCTTTTTTCTGTACATACTCTAAAATAGTATTTACAGATTCTTCTTTTGCATTGGCAATAAAACCACATGTATTGATCACTACTACATTTCCTTCTTCTTCATGAACAACTTCTTTGTTGTTTGCCTTAAGCTGTCCCATAAGAACTTCGCTATCATACACATTCTTACTACAACCTAATGTCACTACATTGATCTTATTCTTCTTTAAAGTCTTTGTTCTCATATCGTTTGAATCAATCTAACCGGTTCTATTAAAGGTGTGCAAAGATACAATGAATAACTAAAGTTTAGTATATAATTGCAACAACTCTCTTCTGAAAACAATAAATAATTTAAACCTTTTGTATATTGTAGCGTCTAAATCTACATATATAACCAAAATACGCTATGAAGAAAAAGATATCCCCTATCCTTTTTCTGGCATTTTCTTGTATTTTTTCTTGTTCAAGTGATTCGGAAGAAATGTTCATTGAAAATCCAGATCCTAATCCAGATCAAGGTTCTTTATATTTCCCACCTATTGATTCTGAAGAATGGGAAACGGTATCCATATCAGATCTTGGCTGGAATTCCGATGCTGAAATGGATCTTTACAATTTCCTTGAAGAAAAAAACACAAAGGCTTTTATTATTCTAAAAGATGGTAAGATAGTAATAGAACAGTATTTTAATGGTGCCACAGCTACAGATAATAACCCTTGGTACTCTGCTGGAAAAACCCTGACATCATTTATGATAGGATTAGCACAGCAAGAAGGATTATTAAACATAGAACAATCGTCTAATACCTACTTGGGTGATCAATGGGCAACAATTACATCTGATCAAGAAAATAATATCAGTGTAAAGAACCACCTGACCATGACTACTGGTTTAGACTATAATGTAGCCAATCAAAATTGTACCGATCCTAACTGTTTAACATATCTAAATGAAGCTGGGTCCTTTTGGTACTATCATAATGCTGCTTATACCCTATTATCGGATATTATTACAGGAGCCACAGGAATTGAATACACGGACTATTTTGACACTAAAATCAAAAACAACATAGGAATGAATGGCACATGGTTAAGTCTTGGGTATGCTAATGTTTATTACAGCACAGCCAGAAGCATGGCTCGTTTTGGCTTATTAAACTTAAATAAAGGAACTTGGGAAAACACTCCTATTCTTACAGATCTAGCTTATTTTACAGAAATGACCAGTAGTTCTCAAAATCTTAACCCTTCATACGGATACCTATGGTGGCTCAACGGAAAAACAAGTTTTCGAGCACCTTCATTCGAAACCGAATTTCCGGGAGAGCTTATGCCAGATGCTCCAGATGATCTTTTTGCTGGTTTAGGCAAAGACGATCAAAAACTATATGTAGTACCTAGTCAGAATCTTGTAATCGTTCGTATGGGAGATGATACAGGAGAAACACTATTAGGTCCTTCTAGTTTTGATAATGATTTATGGATTAAAATTAATAAACTGATTAATTAATTATACTTTATTGGTGCCCGACGTTCTTTGGAAATTTGTTCATACGCAAATGCCAATGCTAACAGTTTATGTTCAGAAAATGACTTTGCAATAAAAGTTAAACTCTTAGGTTCTCCTTTATCAGTATATCCCATCGGAACCGTTATAGCAGGATATTTGGCCACAGCAGCATATCCTGCATGATAATTATTTATAGATAAAATTGCATCCAAATTATGAGTATCTATATGTGTATCGAAATAACTTCTAGAAACACTTTGTAAATTCTCCTTGATCGTTTTCAACTCTTTCGTTGTAGTACTATCACTCACAATTCCCTCTAACAATGCTTGACCATATGGCATTCTTATCAATGAGTCTTGTAAATTAAATGCAATAATATCTTCGATAGTTTTCGTCGCAATATTATCGCTTGCATACTTAGCTATATATTGTGGTAGATCATGTTTCATGTCGATATTTAAAATCGTTAAGAAACCAGGAAGTGGTGTGTTCTCAGGTTCTAACTCAACTATTTCTGCTCCTGAATTTTTAATTTTTTCTACTGCTCTAGTATAGAGGGAATCTGTAAGATAGGATTTCAAAACACCAATTTTTTTTCCTGCTAAGTTGGTATTTGTAATTTTTGGCAAGGAAACCGTTTTTGCCTGAATAGAAGCACTATCTGTAGTATCCTTACCTACGAGTGCATTGTATAAAATCACATTATCAATCACTGATTTTGTCATTGGACCTGGAGTATCTAATGTACTGGAAATAGGCACAATTCCACTTCTACTAAAAACTCCAATCGTAGGCTTTAATCCTACTACCGAGTTTTGACTCGATGGCGATAATATAGAACCACTAGTCTCTGTTCCAATAGCTGCTACACAAAAATTAGCCGCAACTGTAACCCCACTTCCCGAACTGGAACCACCTGATTCAAAAATCATTCTTCCATATGGATTCATTGTTTGCCCGCCAATTGCACTATATCCTACTGGACAACCAGAACAGAAAAAATACGCCCACTCACTTAGATTTGCCTTACCCAGTAACAAAGCTTTTTTTTCTAACAAACGATTAGCAATAAAAGCGTTTTCAGCATTATTGTTTTGTAAAGCAACAGCACCTGCTGTTGTAGGCATACCTTTGGCATTGATATTATCTTTAAGCAAAATGGGTATACCATAAACAGAGTGAATATCTATATTAGATGTATCCATTTTATCTAATTCTCTTGCTTGCTCAACGACCAAAGGATTAAGTGCAATAATACCATTGAGAGAAAGCTGATTATCACTTTCATATTTTCTAATTCGGTACAAGTAAAAAAGCACTAATTTCTCATAAGTAAGCTTTCCTTGTTTTATACTTGTTTGTAAAGAAGGAATATCCTTCTCTAAAATAAGAGGTTTTAAAGCATTATAATCTTCTTCAGAAAAATAATCCAATTCCGATTCTAACGGCCTCCAAATCTGGTTTTTATCTAATACTTTGGAGTTAACCAGTTTTAGATGCATACGTGACTGTTCTAAATCAAGCGTTGCCTTTATATCTTCAGATTCATCATAAGGTTGCCATGTTAACCTAGGTTGTTTAGTAATTACTTCTGGAGTAGTTTCTTTTTTACAAGAAGAAAAAAGAGAAATTGTGATAAGAAGACTTATTATTCTATACATCATGAGTTTGTGTGTTTACGGAAATATCATCTCAAAATAACAAAAAGGGACATTGTAATCTATAACAATGTCCCTTTTAACTATTTTGTAACAAGTAAATCTGTCCTACTTAAAGAAAGAATCTACAAATTCATACTTATTAAATACTTGTAGATCTTCTATTCCTTCTCCTACCCCAATATATTTTACAGGGATCTGAAACTGATCACTAATACCGATTACTACACCACCCTTAGCAGTACCATCTAGTTTAGTAACAGCCAATGAAGTAACTTCGGTGGCAGCAGTAAATTGTTTTGCCTGTTCAAAAGCATTTTGCCCTGTTGAACCATCTAAAACTAGCAATACGTCATGCGGTGCATCACCAACCACCTTTTGCATCACACGCTTTACTTTGGTCAGCTCGTTCATCAGGTTTATTTTATTATGCAATCGACCTGCTGTATCAATAATGATAACATCTGCATCCTGATTTACTCCAGACTGCAATGTATCAAATGCAACAGACGCTGGATCACTTCCCATATCTTGCTTTACAATTGGAACATTTACTCGATCTGCCCATACCTGTAACTGATCGATAGCTGCAGCTCTAAAGGTATCCGCAGCACCTAAAACCACTTTTAATCCTTTTTTATTAAACTGATAGGCAAGTTTACCAATGGTGGTGGTTTTTCCCACACCATTAACTCCTACCACCATTAACACATACGGCTTTTTAACATCCGGTATTTCAAAATCCGATGCTTCTCCCGAATTTGTTTCAGAAAGCAAGCCTGCAATTTCCTCTCTAAGAATTTTATTTAATTCTTCTGTTCCTAAATATTTATCTTTAGCAACTCTGTTTTCAATTCTTTCGATTACTTTAATAGTCGTTTTTACACCAACATCGCTAGTAACCAAAACTTCTTCTAAATTATCTAAGACATCATCATCTACTTTAGACTTCCCAGCTACAGCTTTACTTAATTTAGAAAAAAAACTAGTTTTAGATTTTTCTAACCCTTTATCTAGGGTTTCTTTTTTCTCTGAAGAGAATATTTTTTTAAACAAACTCATGTGTTGTATTCAGAATACTATAAATTAAAAAATATAACTATACCACAAACTTCTATAAATATAAAAAGAAAGAGCCATTCCAATAAAATTGAAACGGCTTCTTTTTAAAATATTTTCTTACAAATTACTTTTTCTTGAAAAAGTCATTTACTGCATCAGGTGCCATAATTGACTCTACAAAAGTATAAGCTCCTGTTTTTGGAGATTTAACCATCTTAATAGCTTTGGTTAATCTCTTAGATCCTGTCTGTAACGATGCTACTGATTTCTTTGCCATGTTATTATTTTATTTCTTTATGAACAGTCATTCTCTTAAGAATTGGATTAAATTTCTTTATTTCCATTCTATCAGGAGTGTTCTTTTTATTTTTTGTTGTAATATACCTTGAAGTACCTGGCTGACCAGAAGCTTTATGCTCTGTACATTCTAAGATTACCTGAACTCTATTACCTTTCTTTGCCATTGTAATATTTTTTTAAAAGCTGATTTATTTTGTTAAGAAACCTTTAGCTCTTGCTTCTTTTAAAACAGCAGCAATACCGTTCTTATTTATATTTTTCAAAGCTGCAGTAGACACTTTAAGTGTTACCCATCTATCTTCTTCAGGAATATAAAAACGCTTCTTAATTAAATTCGCGTTGAATTTACGTTTTGTTTTATTCATTGCGTGAGAAACATTATTTCCCACCATTGCTTTTTTACCTGTAAGCTCGCAAACTCTTGACATCTCTTCGTAATTTTGGTATTATTTCAAAACAGGGTGCAAATTAACGAATTATTTACCGAACCACCAATAATACTATTATGTTTTTTTTCTCTTTTTTTAAATTTCATTCCCATCACTCCATAAACCCATAAAAAGAGGTCAAATTTAATGCTATTTTTAGAGTTCATCACTTTTAATTTATATCACTTTTAATACTCAAAATTAAAAACGGGGGTTTTTACGTATATAGTAAATCGCCGATAGCTATTACTTTTACACCAGTTAGTTTTCATAACTGTAACTAACTACTTGATATGGGGTAATTGAGTAGTAAACAAGCGGATCTTAGGATCCGCTTTTTTTATTTCATGATTAGAAACATAAAACACAATCAATTAAAAATAAGTTTTTAGCGTCTTGTATTGTATATTTAGTCTTTCATTTGATTTAAATCACCATGCACAACTCACTAAAAGATAGACTGCTACAAAAACATATAGTCAATGGAGTTGGAGTTTTTTACTACTACGACAACTTTATGATTTCAGAAATCGACGAAGGAACTAAAATTGAATTAGATATTGTTCTAAAGATATCTGATGAATTTACAAAAAAGTATTACTCATTCGATAATCCTTTTGTCTATATCTCCAATAGAATACATTCATACTCTCTGCAACCCACTGTTCATTTTGAAGCTAAAAAATATCTCCCATATGTAAAAGGGTATGCAGTAGTAACCTACGACGCTATTAATACAAAAATTGCAACTCTAGAACAGTCCTTTCTAGAGGTACCCACTAAAGTTTTTGACAATTTAAAAGATGCAGTACATTGGAGCGATCAACTTATAGCTAAAAAATAATTTTTCCCCAGCACCTTGCTATTTAGAAAATCTGTATCAAGAACCATCTAAAATTATTAATCATTTAAATAAATTGCATATTTATTAACAATAAAGTATCTTTCTTGTGTAATTGGAAACTACACTCTAGAACATGACTTACGATTTTAACAGAAAGCTTATTCATAAGCATGAACTTGATATTGGTATATTTTATTTTTATAAAAACCATATTATTTCAGAAATAAAAGAAGGAGTAACACTAACTTTTGAAAATTGTTCAGCTCTATTTGATCTATTACGATCCTATTACGGAACTACGATTCCTTTTGTATACATATCTAATAGAAAGAATTCTTTTTCTTTTGTACCTACTGGTCATTTTAAATCTTCCAAACTCTTTCCTAATTTTATTGGGTACGGTGTCGTAACATATAATTCCATCAACACTAAAATAGCAACATTAGAGCAATCTTTCCTTGATAACGAGACAGCCATCTTTGACAACCTAAATGATGCATTGCAATGGAAAGAAACACTCATCCAACCATTAATTGATAGTAATTAAGCAATACTAAAGTATTTTCTTTTGCTATAGTAGTCAAGAATACCATCTGATTAGCCTCCTTAAAGTTTTCTCAATGTAAAACAACTATAATGTTTGAAATCCTTAAAAACATCACAAAATACTGACTAACAAGTAATTAAACTCAATATCTTTCGACAGATGTATGACTAACAAGAAAATAAAGTCATGAAAACTCAATCCAAAGATCTTTTAATAGAAAAATTCAACCACACATTAGGGACATATTACTTTTATGAAGAATACATCATTGCAGAAATTAACGAAGGGGTTACTATTACACTAAGTAAGCTTCAGGATTTAATGCCTACCATACAAAAGCATTATGGTGATAGGAAACCGTTTACCTATATCTCTAACAGAATTCATTCGCACTCTATTATTCCTACTGATTATTTAGATTGCCCTTTTACCTATATGGAAAACTTTAAAGGATATGGTGTAGTAATCTATAATGAGGTGAATGAAATATCTACAGAAATCGAGAAACATTTTGCAAAAAAACCTTTTTACAATTTTAGAAATCTAGAGGATGCTATACTCTGGAGTAAAAAAGAAGTTTTAAATAGATAACTCTAATCTAATTCCTTCAGCATTAACTCCAAAGCCTTATTTACAGCTTTACCAATCGTTCGCTCTCTTAGATTACTGAATACAAATTTTTCCGAAAAAGTCTTATCTGGTGTAGAAATAGCAATAAAAACAGTACCAACTTCGACATTACCATCTCCTTTGGCAGGACCAGCATTTCCGGTTGTGGCAATACTATAATCTGCTTTAAATTTATTTTTAACACCTATTGCCATTGCCTCCGCCACTTGATTACTAGTAACAGTATACTTATCGATTAAGGTCTCACTAACTCCCAAAATATCAGATTTCGAATGTGTAGCGTACGTTACGGCTGCGCCTTTAAAAAAAGCGGAGGCACCAGTACCAGCGGTTAACGACTGAGCAATTCTACCACCTGTACAACTTTCTGCTACCGCAAGATACTTACCTTTTTCAACCAGTTTTTTACCAATTAGACTTTCAATAGAATCTTCGCTTTCATACCCCACAATAATATCACCGATTAACTTATGTAAGCTCTTAATGTTCTCTTCTATAGCATTTGATAATACTAATTCATCCGACCCACGAGCAGAAAGACGTAATCTTACTCTACCTAGATTAGGAAGGTATGCTAACTTTATAAAAGAAGGCAAATCATCTTCCCATTGCTCAATCTTTTTTGCAATAGCACTTTCTCCCATACCATAAGTAAGGACTGTTTTATGCAGTATAAAAGGTCTATCAAATTTCTCCTGAAGTTTAGGCAACACATGATCCTTCATAAGATTTTTCATCTCAAAAGGAACTCCTGGCATAGATACAAATACTGTATCATCCTTTTCTAACCAAATTCCTGGCGCCGTTCCATAACTATTCATCAATACAGTTGACGTACTCGGAACCAGTGCTTGCATTCTATTAATATCAGTTACCGGAGTATTTATATACTTAGCAAAAAGCTCTTCAATATGAAGAAGAACAGTGTCATCTTGAATTAGCTTATCACCAAAGTATTCGCAAATAGTATGTTTTGTGATATCATCTTTAGTAGGTCCCAAACCACCTGTAATTAGAACAACATCTACTCTATTTTTAGCAGCTTCAAAAGCGTTAAGAATATGTTGCTTATCATCTTGAATTGAAGTAATTTGATATACATCAATTCCAATTTTATTTAATTCTTTACCAATAAAAGCTGAATTGGAATCTATTACTTGACCTATGAGGATTTCATCGCCAATAGTTATTATTTCTGCAAGCATAGTTATTGAAAATCAACTTTCAGGTCATTAATTGCATTATTCACCGTAGTTACGATATGATTTAAAATAGTCTCAATTTCTGATTTTTCCATACCAGACTTAGACCAAGCCTCAACCTGTTTTATTTCTTTTAAAAGATCAATTCCAAATAATTGAAGGTTTGGTTTCATCTTATGTGCAAATTGATATGCAGTTTTCGGATCATTATCTTTAACTGCTTGCCCCATACCTTCCAAATCTGGTGGTATTTCTTCTAAAAACGTTTGCACTAATACTGTTATAAATTCATCATCCCCACCAGATAACTCATTTACACTTTCTAAGCTGTAACCTTTGCTCATGTATTTAAATCTTATTGATTATAATTATCGTGTTTTCTTAAAATCAGTTAATCATATATAGCTTTATTGCCTTTTAAAATCAACTCGTGTTCTTGTAAAGATAATATCTCCATTCTTTAAAGTAAAATATTTCATTGATTATTCTAAAATCAAATCACAAACCATAAAGAATCATTCACCCTTTCAACTATTATAATATACTTTTTCTAGATATGAAAAACAACATTTTACCCTAAACTAAAACAATCTTTATAATTAGTTAAAACAATTTGTTAGTCATAACTAACTTTATATATTTGCTAAATCTAATAAAAATTCACGTTAATCAAAAAATGAAATCCTTTTTATTTCTTTTAGTTCTATTAAAAACCTCATTAATCCTTAGTCAAACAGGAAACTTAGAAGGAGTTGTTGTGAACGAAAAAACTCCTATTCCGTATGCTACAATTGAAATATCTGGTTCTTCCTTTAAAACCGTAGTTTATTCTGATGAAAATGGTCTTTTCGAAATAAAACAAATACCTTTTGGAAATTATTCTATAATCACTAGTCTACTCGGATTCCAAACCTCATCAGAAACTATCACTATAGATTCCAATAATCAATCCAAAACAATCTCACTTATCGAGGATCGACTAAACCTTGATCAAGTCGTAGTAAGTGCTACTAGGAATCGAGTTAATAAACAGAAAGCTCCTGTAGTTGTTAATGTTTTGAGTCCAAAACTTCTAGAAGCTACTCAATCTATATCTATATCAGAAGGATTAAACTTCTCTCCAGGTGTACGCGTGGAGAACAATTGTCAAAACTGTGGTTTTACTCAAGTAAGACTAAATGGTTTAGATGGCAGCTACACACAAGTACTTATTAATAGTAGAGCTGTATTTAGTGCACTAAATAGCGTCTATGGATTAGAACAAATACCAACCAATATTGTCGATCGTATTGAAGTAATTAGAAGTGGAGGATCCGCATTATATGGTTCAAATGCAATTGCCGGAACTATTAATATCATCACCAAAGACCCTATACTAAACACTTGGGAAGTTGGAACCTATTTAGGACTAGTAAACGGTGATACTCCAGATCGCACTCTAAATTTTAACTCTTCTCTAGTAAGTGATGATTTAATGTCTGGGATTACAGTTTTCGGGCTCTATAGAGATCGAGAAGAATTTGATGCAAATGGAGATGGTTTTACAGAATTAACCACGCTTCAAAACACTACATTTGGTCTAAAAACATTTCTAAAAACAAATGAAAGAAGTAAGATTTCACTGGATCTAACAACCATCCAAGAATATCGACGTGGTGGTGATCGGCTTGATCTTGCCCCACATTTTACAGATATCACCGAAGAACTAGATCACAATACCTTTATTGGAGGGATCACTTATGAGGTAAAAAACAAAAAAGAAACGAACAACTTTTCTATTTACAGTTCTGGGCAATACACAGAAAGAGACAGTTACTATGGCGGATTAGGAGGCTCTCGAACAAGACAGGATAGTATTCTTGCACTGAACTCGTATGGAACAACAAAAGACATTGCCTTACTTACTGGCGTTCAGTTTACTCAAAATTTAAAAAACAATGATATTATTACAGCAGGTGTAGAATACAATATAAGTGATACTGAAGATATCATTACCGGATATAACCGATTGATCGATCAACAGGTTCATACTATAGGTTCTTACGCTCAGTATGAATGGAAACCTAACGACAAGCTAACCGCTTTGATTGGTACAAGATTAGATCATGTAGATGTGGACGGTAATTATAATATCGGAGGAATTTCTCGAAATGTATCTATTGACAGAACTGTACTTAGCCCTCGTATAACTATATCTTATAGCATCCTTAATTCTTTAAAATTTCGAGGTGGTTATGCTCGCGGATTTAGAGCTCCTCAGGCTTTTAATGAAGACCTACACATCTCATCTGTTGGAGGAGAACCACAATTCGTGATACTATCAGAGGATTTGGATACAGAATTTTCAAATGCTTTTACTGCTTCTTTAAACTACTCTAAGAACTTCAATAAAATCCAAACGGACTTTCTACTAGAAGGGTTCTTCACAGACCTTAGAGATCCTTTTACATTAGTAAGCACTGGTGCTGTATTAGAAAACGGATCTATACTAGAAGAAGTAAGAAATGGATCTGGAGCAAAAGTATTTGGAACAAATTTTGAAATTGGAATATCTCCATCGAAAAAATGGCAATTTCAATTCGGAGGAACCATTCAGAAATCCGCATATGATGAAGATCAAATTCTTTTTGAAACAGATGGTTCTGTTACAGGCGAAACAGATATAGTTGTAGATGAATTTGTAAGAAACCCTAATTCATATGGCTATCTTAATGCTTCTTGGATTCCAAATAAAAAATTTAACATAGATATTACCGGAACTTACACCGGAAGAATGACGGTACCTAGAGTTGTAAGCGAATCTGGATTTTTAAACTTGGTTGATACAAATTCATTTTTAGATATGAACTTAAAAGCTGAGTATCATACTGACGTTTCTGAAAATTTTCAGATGACTTTTAGCGGAGGAGTAAAAAATATATTCAACAGCTATCAAGATGATTTTGACATCGGACCATTGAGAGATTCAGATTACATCTACGGTCCTGGAAACCCTAGAACATTTTTTATCGGAATTAAATTTGGAAAACTTGACTAATTATGAAACATAGTGTAGTACTTACTTTTTTATTGATGATCATAATGAACTATGAAATAGTAGCTCAAGAGAAACAAACAATTAATTGGATTACCTTTGAACAATTAGATGATTCTTTAAGCACAAAACCTAAAAAAGTGCTCATCAACTTCTATGCAGATTGGTGTTCGTACTGCAAAAAAATGGATAGAGTTTCATTTACAAAACCTGAAATAATTCAGAAAATAAATGAAGAATATTATGCGGTAAAAATGAATGCAGAAAGCACAGATACTATCGCATTTGACGGCGCTACATTTACAAACAAAAACAGTTTAACAGAGAGAAATGCCATTCATGAAATCCCTACTCTTTTGGCTTCTAGAAAAAATACTGCTTTTTCCTTACCCGCTATTATATTTTTAGATGAAAAATTTAAGGTACGAAAGCGATATTTCGAGTACATGAGTCCCAAAAAATTACAGTCTGCATTATAACTTACAAGTAATCTTGAAATCACTTCACTTTTATTGAAAACATTTCTTGATCTTCAATAAAACCAGTTAAATTATCATTTGTTTTCACGGATCCCACTCCTGCTGGAGTACCTGTAAAAATGATATCACCAATCTTCAAAGTAAAAAATTGAGATACATATACTATCAACTCATTAATTTTCCAAAGCATTAATTTGGTATTCCCGTCTTGAACAATTGTATCATTTTTCTCTAGACGGAAATTAATATCATCTACATCAGAAAAATTTTCTTTAGATACCCATTGCCCAATAACTGCTGCTCCATCAAAAGCTTTTGCTTTTTCCCAAGGTAATCCTTTCGCCTTTAGTTGACTCTGCAAATCTCTGGCAGTAAAATCAATTCCCAGACTAATTTCATCATAATATTTATGCGCAAACTTCTTGTCGATATACTTCCCTAACTTCTTAATTTTTACAAGAATTTCTACTTCATGATGAATATCATTTGAGAAATCTGGAATAAAAAAAGGTTGTTTTTTTAAGAGAATTGAGGTGTCTGGTTTCAAAAAAACTACAGGATCTGTTGGTTTTTCATTTTCCAACTCCTCAATATGGTCTGTATAATTACGACCTATACAAATAAGCTTCATAAATTGATTTGGTTATTATAATTTAAGACTATTATTTAGTTTACGTAGTCGTACAGCGGTAAGCACCTTCTTTGTATACAATGGAAAATCGGCATTTTGCAACCATCCAAAATAACCAGGCTCATCTTCCATTACTTTTTCTACCAATTTACCTTTGTGCTTTCCAAAAGAGAATATTTCTCTTCCTTCTTTGTCGTATGCAATAAAACCTGCAAAATCTGCAAATTGTTTTCTAGCACTAAATTCTGCTAAAAACTTTGTGTCATTTTCTAATTCGGGATACCTATCTAATTGTGCTTTTAGAACCTCATAAGTAGCATTCGTATCAGCTTCAGCAGAGTGCGCATCCTTTAATTCCTTATCACAGTAAAATTTGTAAGCTGCTTCTAAAGTTCGTTTTTCCATTTTATGAAAAATAGTTTGTACATCGACGGCAACAGTATTTTTCATATCAAAATCTACATCTGCTCGCAATAACTCTTCTGCCAACAGAGGAATATCAAAACGATTGGAGTTAAAACCTCCTAGATCACAACCCTTTATCATATCACTAACCTTACTCGCTAACTGTTTAAAGGTCGGTTCATTAGCTACTTTCTCGTCTGTAATCCCATGAACTTCTGTAGTTTCAGGAGGAATTGGCATTTCAGGATTCACTAACCAAGTTTTACTCTCCTTATTGCCATTAGGAAAAACCTTGAGAATAGAAATTTCAACAATTCGATCTTTAGATATGTTTATACCGGTCGTTTCCAGATCAAAAAAACAGATCGGTTTCTTTAATTTAAGCTCCATAAATTGATTGTGTACTCCAAAGATAACAGGTAATAAATTATAATCTACAGTAGTCTCGTTTTTTTAACATTTATTATTGTATTAGACAACTTTCACAAAGACATTATCCGCAAATTTACGTGTTACCGTTTCTACTGTATCATTAAACTGAATACGAATAGATTTATCAAATTCTCGTACTTCAAGAACTTTTATTTCACTACTTAGCGCTAATCCAATTTCTGAAACAAATCGCAAGAAATTTACCGAACCATCATTCACAGCCACAAGTTGGCAGACATCTCCTTCTGCTAAGGATGATAATGTTATTTTCGGAATTACCTTATACTCCCCTTTTGCATTAGGAATTAACTCTCCATGAGGATCTTTCTCTGGGAAATCCATAAAACGATCCAACTCGTCAATTAACTTGTATGATTTGATATGCTCTAATTGCTCAGCTACTTCATGTACCTCATCCCAACTAAAATTAAGATAATTATACAAAAAGGTTTCCCATAGTCTATGCTTTCGTATTAACCTAACTGCGATTGCGCGTCCTTCATCAGTAAGCTCTAGTTTTCCATATTTTTCACTAACAACATAATTCTTAGTTTTCAACTTTTTTATCATGTTATTAGTAGAAGCAGGCGAAACCTTAAGGTATTCTGCTAATTGATTATTACCTACCTTTTCTGAATTATCTTCTATTAACAACTGAAAAAGAGCTTTTAAGTAATCCTCTTCGCTTTTTGTTAAATTATTCAAATTTGCTTTGTTAGTCATGACTAACTTTTTTAGTTTTGCGTATATAATTAAACAAAAATACTAAACCTAATACAATTAAAGTGGCTAATAGCCCATTCCTTTTGTTGATAGGAAAGTTTTTTCTTTTTAAACTTAGTATTTATTAGCTATCAAATGTCTTGCATTGATAACAACTTAAAATTAGAAAAATGACAAAACATATTGCAGTTCTTCTCACCTTAATATTCACGGCTTTTTCTTGTAAAAAAGAGAATAAAAAAAACAATTCAAAACTACAAGTAGTGACTACGACAACGATGATAACTGATTTAATCACAAATATTGGAAAAGATGTAATCTCTGTAGAAGGACTTATGGGGTCTGGAGTAGATCCACACTTGTATAAGGCTAGCGAAGGTGATGTAAATAAATTAGTTAATGCTGATGCTATATTTTACAATGGTTTACATCTTGAAGGAAAACTAGTAGAGGTATTTGAAAAAATGGGAAATCAAAACACCAAAACTATTGCCTTAGGAGAAGTTTTGGATAAAAACACTTTAATAGGGTCTGATTATTTTGCATCCAACTATGATCCACACATTTGGTTTAGTATTAATCGTTGGAAACAAGTTACTTCTTTTGCTATTCAAAAATTGAAAGAATTAGACCCAAAAAATGCTGAGACTTTTGAGGCTAACGGAAACGCTTATTTAAAACAACTAGATGAATTAGCTAAGAATATCAAAAACACCGTTGATTCTTTACCAGAAGAGAAAAGGATACTGGTTACAGCGCATGATGCTTTTAGTTATTTCGGAAAGGAGTATAAATTTAATGTAGTAGGGTTACAAGGCTTATCTACAGCTACAGAGGCAGGAGTTCAGGATGTTCAGAGATTAGCAAATTTTATCATTGAGAATAAAGTGAAAGCTATTTTTGTTGAAAGCTCTGTTCCTAAAAGAACTATTGAAGCACTACAAGCAGCTGTAACATCCAAGGATCATGAAGTATCTATTGGAGGAACCTTATACTCCGATGCCTTAGGAACAGAAGGCACAAAAGAAGGAACGTATATAGGAATGTTTGAACACAATGTAAATACCATTGTAAATGCTTTGAAATAATGGAAGAAAAAATTGCCGTACAAATAGATGACCTAACAGTAGCTTATAATTACAAACCTGTTTTATGGGATATTGATTTGACAATACCTGAAGGAGTTCTTATGGCTATTGTAGGCCCCAACGGTGCTGGAAAATCAACTTTAATAAAATCTGTTTTAGATATTATAAAACCTATTGCAGGAAGTGTAAAAATATACGCAAAACCCTATCAAAAACAACGATCCTTAGTTGCATATGTCCCGCAAAAAGGAAGTGTTGATTGGGATTTTCCCACAACAGCTTTGGATGTAGTAATGATGGGGACTTATGGAAGTTTAGGATGGATAAAAAGACCTGGGCAGAAACAAAAAAAAGCAGCTCTAGAAGCACTGGAAAAAGTGGGAATGTTAGCTTTTAAAAGTAGACAAATTAGTCAACTTTCTGGCGGGCAACAACAACGCATATTTTTAGCTAGAGCACTTGTTCAAAATGCTTCTATTTATTTTATGGATGAACCTTTTCAAGGAGTTGACGCCACAACAGAAAAAGCAATTATAAACATCCTTAAAGAACTAAGAAAAGCAGGAAAAACAGTAATTGTAGTTCATCACGATTTACAAACCGTTCCAGAATATTTCGACTGGGTGACTTTCTTAAATGTAAAGAAAATAGCTACTGGACCTGTTAAGGATATTTTTAATGACGATAACCTTACCAAAACCTACGGAATTAATTACAAGGTAAGCGTACAACAATAACGCTTAATTTGTTTGAAGCAATGCATACATAAAATGGATGTTTTAGAATATATAGAACTTGTTTTTACAGACTACACCTTAAGAACGATTACTTTGGGTACTGCGGTTTTAGGAGCAATTTGCGGTATGCTTGGAAGTTTTGCTGTACTGCGAAAACAGAGCTTATTAGGAGATGCCATCTCACATGCTGCATTGCCTGGTATAGCTTTAGCATTCTTAATTGTTGGAACAAAAAATAGTAATGCATTTTTGATAGGTGCCTTAATCAGCGGGTTAATTGGTAGTTTTTGGATTCGAGGTATTATCAAAAAAACACATCTAAAATCGGATACCGCTTTAGGATTAATTCTTTCTCTCTTTTTCGGTTTTGGAATGTTGTTACTTACTTTTATACAAAAGTTACCAAATGCGAATCAAGCAGGATTGGAAAACTATCTTTTTGGTCAAGCTGCTACATTGTTAGTAAGTGATGTATGGGTAATGTCTTTAATTACTGGGATTTGCCTTGTTGTTCTATTACTTTTCTGGAAAGAACTTAAATTATCTCTTTTTGATCCAGATTATACCAAAACATTAGGTTTTGATATTAAATTTCTGGATATTTTAATTACCACCTTTATTGTAATTGCAATTGTTTTAGGATTACAAACCGTAGGTGTAGTGCTCATGAGCGCTATGATTCTTGCTCCTGCCGCAGCCGCTAGACAATGGACTAATAGCCTTTCGATTATGGTAATTCTTGCTGCCATTTTTGGAGCCTCATCAGGTGTCATCGGAACAGCAATAAGCGCTAGTCATAATAACTTATCTACAGGACCTGTGATAGTACTTGTAGCAGCAGTATTTGTATTAGTCTCCTTTATATTTTCTCCTGGAAGAGGTCTTTTATTTAGAGAAATTCGATTTAGGAAGAACAGAAATGATTTGGAGTTACACAAAACCTTATCTTTCATGTATAATATTGCAAAAGACCATGAAGACATATCACATCCTCATGCGATTAAAATATTGAATAACTTTCAGGGATTTACTAAAAGATCATTACAAAAACTTGAGAACAAAAACCTTGTGAAAATTGAAGGAAACATGTGGTCTCTAACAACATCTGGATATAAAACTGCGGCTAATCTTTATAACCAAATAACACCTATGAACGATGAGTAGCGCCCAGATCGAAATACAGTTAATTGCTTGTCTGGTTGCCATTGCCTGTGCAATTCCTGGCACATTTTTAGTTTTACGTAAAATGGCATTGATTACAGATGCAATAAGTCACTCTATATTACCTGGTATTGTTATCGGTTTTTTTATCACTCACGATTTATCATCGCCGCTACTAATATTTCTTGCTGCATTAAGTGGTGTTCTTACAGTAGTTTTAGTAGAGTTTATTCAAAAGACAGGTTTAGTTAAAGAAGACACAGCTATTGGCTTAGTTTTTCCTGCATTATTTAGTATCGGAGTGATCATGATAGCACAAAATGCGAACGACGTGCATTTAGATATAGATGCTGTTCTTTTAGGAGAACTCGCTTTTGCTCCTTTTGATAGACTGACGATACAGGGAATGGATATGGGACCTAAATCTCTTTGGATTATTGGCTCTATCCTCTTGAGTACTTGTCTCTTACTTTTTGCTTTTTTCAAAGAATTAAAAGTGAGCACATTTGATGCCGGACTAGCCGCTGCTTTGGGATTATCTCCAGTAGTTATGCATTATGGATTAATGACTGTTGCGTCCATAACTACAGTTGGAGCTTTTGATGCTGTCGGAGCGATTTTGGTAATAGCTTTTATGATTGCTCCTGCCGCAACGGCGTACCTACTTACAAATGACTTAAAAAAAATGATATTGCTAGCCTGTATTTTTGGTATAACCGCAGCAATTTCAGGATATTGGTTAGCACACGGTTTAGATGCTTCTATATCTGGCTCTATGACTACTATACTCGGTATCATATTCCTAATAGTTTACCTATTCGCTCCAAATCGAGGATATTTCTCCGTTCTATACAGACAACGACAACAACGAATTGAAGTTTCTTTACTAACCTTTCTGCTACATCTAGGCAACCATGTTGACGACGAAAACGAAAGACATGTAAAACATCTTAATGATCATATTAACTGGCAAAAAGTACGATCAAAATCAGTTTTAGATTTAGCGCTAAAAAACAATATGATCACAATTAAAAATGACATTGTTTCTTTAACAGAAAAAGGCCAACATTTTACGAAAGAGGCTATTGATTATATTATCACAAATAAGAATTCAGAGATTGAAAAAATGAAAGATCGATTTTTCTTATTTAGAGGCTAATTAATTTTGAGAATAAGTTTATTTTTTACTCACTTGTTATAATACTAAGGGAATGATCAAAACTCTTAAAAACACCATTAATCTTGTAACCTATTTAGTCATTCTATTTCAGACTGCCTATATAAGTTCCCAAGAAAAACCGAATGCGGTTCCTCCTCGAACGGTATCAAAACATAACCTTTTTGTATTTATATCTCAAGATTGTAAAACTTGCAATACTTTAATCCAAAAGTTAAAAGAAAAAGAAGTGAAATTTTTAGAGGTGGACATCAACGGTAAAAATAATTTACTATCTCCAGTTTTTTGGAGAAAAATGAAAGATCAAGGATATACGAGAGAGAATATTGAGCTACCTTTTGCCAAAACAAACAAAAGATTATTTTATCCAATTGATGATTTTGATGAGTTTATTGAAATCTTAAAACTGAAAGAAAAGAAAGGAGAAATAAAAGTAAAACGAACTTCTTTATTCTAAAAAAGTTTTTTCAAGAAAACCCCTATTTTTGCCTAAAAAAGACAACTTTTCATGATTCGAAATTTCGCACTAAGAATTCTTACTGGTTTAATTACAATAACGCTTTCGTCTTGCGGTTCTGATGATACCGAAAATAACACCCAACAGCAAATGCCTAGTTTTATTATTGTTGGTAAAAAAGATAATGACAATGGATTTCTGTATGACTATCAAAGAGAATCTCAATCTGGCGAACTAATCAATTTGGCAGATGAGCAAATTCCCGCTAATTTTAATTCTGTAGACTTAAAAGAAGATGTGCTTTGTTTTGCTGCACCTCAATCTACATCATTCAAAAATATAAGAACTGATAACGTTACTACAGTAGAAATCATCTTCGATGGTTCCAATGGAGAATCAGCTTTTTTACATACATATTCGAGCACCCATATATTTTCGGCATATCGAAAAATGATAGGTCTAATGATATGTACATTCGATCAAAAAATATTTTTGATAATACTCAAGTAGATATACCAATTGCAAAAGCTGATCGAGTAACCGGTATTTTATATTCTCAAAATCATTTAGTGATCTCATATTTTGTATCAGAGAATCAAGAAACATCATATTACGTTTCTGTACTTAACACTGCTAACAATTCTATTGTAAAAACACTCCAATTTGATGCTACTGTTCAGTTTATGACTACTGATAATACGAAAGATTTAGTATTAGGATATCCCAGCTCTTCTTCAACAATGGAACTTAAAGTTTACACATTAAACACAATGGAATTATTAGGGGAATACTCGTCTGACACATTCTTCACAGGAGTTAATGATGGATTATTTCGGGACAATACCTTATTTTATTTACAAGGTTTTCCTCAACCTAGCGCTATAACCTTTTTACCTTCAATTTTTAATATTGAAACCAACACTAGTAATAGCATTAACATCTTACCTGCTATAGAAGCTTATGCTCAGAACAATAACATTGCTAATATTTCTGTAATAAATGGAGCCTTTGATGTAAACAATAATACAGTCTTAGTTTCAGCTAATATAACGACTGCTACAGGTAATTCTTCCACAACTAAAGCTAGTATCTTTTTATTTGATTTTAACGGAAATATGTTATCAAACATTTTGATCGAAGAAGACTTTAGGCCTTTTTATATTTTCCTAAAATAGAACAACTTCAGCAAATAATTGATTATTTATAATTCAATGACCTGATAACAACTTATAATTCCTTCTTACTTTTACCGAAGAGCAAAGACTTATAAAAAAAAGATGTCACATATAATTTACTGGAATAAGTGAAATCAAGTTGTAAAAAAATGGAATAACGTTTTCAACCACCATAAAACTTTCTAACCTTTAAAAATTATATATTTGCGCAAATAAATTAAACTAAAAATGATAAAAAATTTCTCACTAAAATTAGTACTTAGCTTAATTACAATAGTTTCATTATCCTGTAGTTCGGACAACGATAATAACAGTATGGAAGAAGACACTATTGATAATCCTGATGAGGACACTGTTGATGATCTACAGGATATATCTTCTTTTTTAGTTATTGGAAGAGATACTAACGAGAATACATTTCAATATGATTTTAGTAAAGAATCACAATCTGGTGAATTAAAAAATATTACGGATCAAACTCCACCTTTTTTCAATGCTGTAAATTTTAAAGAAAATCTACTTTCTTTTTACCAACTGCAATCACTTTGGATTAAAGATATAAATACAAACAATATTATCACCAGAGAAAATTTCTTTGATCCATCAGATGGAGAGTCTGTTTTTTTAAATGAAAATTCTGGTAGTACCATATTTACTGCATACGAAAAACCATTAATATCAAATGACCTGTATATTAGAGCTGAAGATATTGCTACTTCTACAGAAGTTGATATTCTAATAGGCAAGGCTGATTGGGTGTATGGCTTATTATACTCTCAAAATAGGTTAATCATAGCCTATTCACTAACAGAAAACTTAGATACTTCGCATTATGTATCTGTATTAAACACAATTGATAATACAATCGTAAAAACACTGAAGTTTGACTCCCAAGTTCAATTTATATCCACTGATAATTCTGGAAATCTATTTCTAAGACATGGGTTTTCTTTTACTTTTGGCTTATATACTTTAAACGACATGGAATTAACCAAAGAATACACCATAGAAGCTGGTATAGAAGGAATTGATTACGGATTGTATAAAGAAAATAGTGTCTACTACCTTCAACCGCTTGCACAACCAGGTCCTTATGCATATTACCCTGCCGTTTATAATCTAGAAACGAAAACAAACAAAGTCATCGACTTTTTTGTCGCATTTAATGATTACAAATCAAACAATAATATTGCAGGTATTTCGATAATTGATAGTGTTTTTGATTTTGACAAAAATACTGTCCTGATTTCAACTTACCTTACCTATGCTGATCAAACATTTAAGGCTGGTATTTTTGAATTTGATATTGATGGAAATATGTTATCGGATATTATTATTGATGAAGCTTTTAGTCCTTTGTACATATTTTTAAAATAGATCCATAAAGATTAAAAATTATTTAATTATTCGCTAATCCTAAAATAAAATAACTTCAGCAAATAATTGATCCTTTTCTAATTCAATGATTCTATACCCAAATGAATCATTATTAATTTTTACCTCATCAGGATCTTTTTCTACTTGATAGGATACTGCAGGAGTAATATATTGATTAATATTCTTATCCAAACGATTATCCTGCATATGATAGTGACCAGAAAAGATAAAAACATCATTAGGAATTTGATGTAATATTGATCGTATTTTTTCTCTTCCTTCAAGAAAAAACTTTTTATCCGTGAGTGTGGAAACGGGCAGAATAGGATGATGAACAAATAGTACAATCTTTTTTGAAATTATTGATTCCTTTTGAAACCAATCCAGTTGTTCCTGATCTACTATTTCTTTACTCGAATCTAAGAAGATATATTTAAAGAAATCTGTTTCTATACTATAAAAAGAAGTATCAACAGCAACAACTTGTTGTTCTTTCCAATAAGGAAATATTGAAGAAAAACTATCGTGATTTCCTAATGAAATGAACCAATCATATGGTTCTAACGATTTAAAAAACCAAGATAGAGAATCCCTTGCTCCTATGTCTCCACCTATGACAATTTGTGTAATGCCTCTTTTGGATATATCCTCAAGGACTTTTTCCCAGTTTTTTCTAGCATCTACACCTTTAGACTTTGGAAACTCCTCGTCTAAGTGCACATCTGTTATATAGGCAAATTTCTTACTCACACTTAACACTCAAAACTTTGCCCTCTTTTTTAGCTTTTTGATCCATAGCAGCACCAATTGCTAAACCAATAGACATTCCGATTGGCATACCGAAGCTCATGCCAAAAACCAGACCGTTTGACTTATCAGATCCAAAAACGAGTCCAAAAACCATCCCCATACTCATTCCTAATAACATTCCTATACTCATGAAAATCGTCATATAATGCTCACTAGAAATCAGGGAAAGTTGTTCTTTAACATATTTGATGAACTCGGAAAGTTTCTTTTTAAAATATTTTTTTCTTTCTTCCCTTTTAACTTCAATGACAATAGTTTCTAGCTTGTCATGTATACCATCCAATTGCTCATTAGAAAGATCTCTAGACGCTAATTGCGACAATACATTCACAAACTTCTTATATGTTTTCACTTCAGATGCATCCTCTGTTTCAGTAATAAGATTCTTAAAAAACTTCACTGCTTCATTAATATCCATACTATAAAAATTTAGCGTTAAGAACTACTATCTATATAATTAGTGCACATTGTAGCGCTTTTGTTACAACAAATTAACAAAAGCATACTTATATAAGGAACCTTCTCCAGATCATACTCTTATCAAAACTAAGCCGAACAGTCGCAATCATCCATCAAAACAAGCCACCAATTATCATCTGCCGTTATAAAATACATAGTTTTGATAATGCTTTTGTCTTTTAAAATATCTACCTTAATTTTCTCACTGTCATGATATTTTTTTGGAATATCAATTTGTCCTGCAGTATCTTTTCCCATATCGTAAAAGGTAGGAAATTCATCTATTTTACTGTAATACACTCCATCTGCTTCTTTACTATTATCACAAAAACCATCTTTAGGTGGTTGATTTTCAAATAATGTAAGAGGACCTATCGGAAGAAATAAAGGTATATAAGATTCAAAGCTATCCAATACGCAGGTTGAACCTGGATTAAAAAGTCGATGTACACCTATTTCTTTTTTTACGAACTGAGTTACTTTAGGCGATTTATCTTTTATAAGATTATTGATATCCTTGTTAAAAAAAGAGATCTCTAAAAAGTATTTTAAAAAAGGCTGAAAATTGTGTACAGAAGCTTTTTGTTTTATAGAGGTTTGCGAACCAAAAACCCATCCTTTTTTACCGTTAAAATCTATGTAATACCAAAAATCTCTCCTACCTCTGATTACTTGTGCATCTGATTTTTGTAGAACCACACAAACATCTCCTTCATTTAGTTTCATGACAACTTTGCCTGTTTTAGGCGTCTCACGAACCCAGATACCTTTGCCTTCTATAAGCAATGTCTCTTGCCCCAAAAGTATATTAGCACTGAACATAAGTGTTAATACCAGAAACATGGGTTGATTTACTTTCCTCAGAATAGTGTTTCTCATCACGATTATTATCTCTACTATCAGGAAAACAAATTTGAACAAAATCCAATTGTAGTACCACACCGTTTTCAGTGAAATAAAAAAACCACACTTGGTGTAGTATGGTTTTATCTAATATTTTATTTAAAAAATTCTTTAGAACTCTCTATTTGCATCAAATGCTTCTAAATAATCTTTCACTCTTTGCACAAACTGTCCTCCTAATGCTCCATTTACTACTCTATGATCATACGAGTGAGATAAGAACATTTTATAGCGGATACCAATAAAATCTCCATCAGGTGTTTCTATTACTGCAGGTACTTTACGAATAGCTCCTAACGCTAAAATAGCTACTTGAGGTTGATTAATAATAGGAGTTCCCATAATGCTGCCAAAAGTACCCACGTTGGTTACCGTATAAGTCCCATCCTGAATATCATCTGGCTTTAGCGCATTGTTTCTTGCACGATTCGCTAAGTCGTTTACAGCTTTTGTCATCCCTACCAGATTCAACTGATCTGCATTTTTGATAACTGGTACGATAAGGTTTCCATCTGGTAAGGCAGCCGCCATTCCTAAATTAATATTCTTCTTTTTGATAATAGAATCTCCTGAAACTGAAATATTAATTAATGGGAAATCTCGAATTGCCTTAGCAACAGCTTCCATAAATATAGGAGTAAACGTTAGTTTTTCTCCTTCCCTCTTCATAAAGTCACCTTTTACTTTATTTCTCCAATTCCAAATATTTGTAACATCAGCTTCAATAAATGACTGTACATGTGCTGAAGTCTGCACGGATGCTACCATGTGATGAGAAATCAATTTACCCATTCTGGTCATCTCGATAATTTCATCATCTCCAGAAGCCACCACTGGAGTTGCTTTTGGAGTTTCTTTCTTTGGAGCTGGAGCAACTTCTTTGACAACTTCAGTTTTAGGTGCTGCAGCTACAGGAGTTGTTTTTCCAGCTTTTCGATCTTCAACATATTGTAAAATATCATTCTTCGTTACCCTACCATCTTTACCAGTTCCTGATATACTTTCTAATTCTGCCACCGAAATACCTTCTGCAGAAGCTATATTTTTTACTAATGGCGAATAAAACTTAGAACTTTCAGAATAGTCAGCAGTTGCATTTACAGTAACCGCTTCTTTCACCACTGCAATATCATTTTCTATAACCGCTGCCGCTGCTTCTGGAGCTGCAACTTCTTTAGGAGTTTCTGCTGGAGACACATCAACACTACCTTCTCCCTCTGTCTCTATAATGGCAATTGTTTGACCAACTTTTACTACATCATCAACTTCAAAAAGTTTTTCAACCAATACTCCTTCTACTTCACAAGGTACTTCACTATCCACTTTATCCGTTGCAATCTCCAATACTGCATCGTCCATTTCGATAGTATCACCAACCTCTTTTAACCAAGTTGTTATCGTTGCTTCTGCAACACTTTCACCCATCTTCGGAAGTTTAAGCTCAAATTTTGCCATATTCTTAATCAAAGGTATTTATTAGTTATATTTTTTGCGAAATTAATAAAATTAAAGCTCTTAGATTATTTTTTCTTTATTAAAGTTTATTTAAAAAGTGATTACCTCTCCTTTTCCATCACTAAAATCACTTCCTAACATAAAATCACATCCCTTGGGAATGATCTTAAAGGTTATATTCAAATTCTTTAATTGTTGCATTTCTTCAATAATCTCTCCAAAGCTTACAAAATCATTGTCAAAGATAAGTTCGTTATTACTATATCCCAAATCACGAGCAGATTCCAAAGAAGTAAATTGCACTTCTTTTTGTAAAACGTTTATGAGTCGCTCTCTTATCTCCTCATTATCAGATACCAAATAATAACTTTCAGTTATCTCCTTTTCTTTATGGTAATTTTTAAAAGATTGTACTATGGAAGTAAGTCTAATGCCCACCGAAACTATTGTATCTAAAAACCAATTACTCTTAAAGTGTTTTCGATAAAATAATCGCATTGCTCCGTAAAAACGTTTTATATACTCAGCATTTCGATCTGTACTTTCTCCTTTGTAATGAATCACAGGGATCGAACCTATATAATAGTTCTCCAACCCCTTTCTCTTAATTTTATAAGAAAGATCAATATCCTCCCCATACATAAAATAATCCTCATCAAAGCCAGACACAGATTCATAGACAGTTTTTTTAACCAAGATAAATGCTCCTACGAGTATATCTACATCACCAATATCAGTCTCGGATATATGATCAGCATAATAATTTTTAACCTTACCTAGCTTAATTCCAAACAGACGTCTAAACGATGTTAAAGGAGAAGGTACATTACGTTTACTCTCTGGCAAAAAACTACCCGTTCCATCAATTAATCTAGGTCCCACCATTCCCATATGAAACAGTTTCTTTGAACTCGACAGAATATTAGAAAATGTATCTTCAGCGACTACCGTATCTGGATTAAGAATGCATATATATTCTCCCTTAGCTATAGCCACACCTTGATTGTTTGCTTTGGCAAAGCCTACGTTTTCTTTATTCTCTACAAGTATAACATTGGGAAAGCGCTCTTTTATTACTTCACAACTATTATCCGGAGAATTATTATCAATAACAATAATTTCTGCATCTAGATCTTTTGCAGCCTCCTGTACACTAAGAACACAGAGCTCTAAAAAATGACGTACATTGTAATTAAGAATGATAACTGATAGTTCCAGGAGATATTTTTTTAATTAGGTAATATATTAAGAACTCTTCAAAGCGTTTTCGAAAGGAATTCGATTTATGATACTTCGACCCAATGTCACTTCATCTGCATATTCTAGTTCGTCATTCACACCTATTCCCCGAGCAATGGTAGCTATTTTAACCTCTACCCCCTCTAATTGTTTATAAATATAAAAATTAGTCGTATCACCTTCCATGGTAGCACTAAGCGCAAAAATCAATTCATTCACCTGACCTGATTTTACCTTTTCAACTAAAGTATGAATTTTAAGGTCCTGAGGACCGATCCCATCCATTGGACTAATTTTCCCTCCCAAAACATGATATAATCCTCTATACTGTCCAGTACTTTCTATTGCCATAACATCCCGAATATCCTCTACAACACATACAATATCCTGAATTCTATTTGGGTTACTACAAATATCACAGATTTCTACATCGCTAATACTATGACATTTTTTACAGAACTTTACATCTTCTCTTAGGGTTCCTAAAGCTTTTACTAAATGTTGCGTTTGGGTTTCTGGTTGACGTAATAGATGTAAAACTAATCTCAACGCAGTTCGTTTACCTATACCAGGCAATTGAGACATTTCATACACTGCATTTTCCAATAATTTTGATGAGAATTCCATAGCGATACAAATGTACTAAAATAGTATGTGAGTTGATTAGTTTTTGAGATTTGGAATTTAGCAGGCTGATTCTATAAAAAAACCATCAAAATAAACCGTTAATTACTCACTGCAATACTCACTTACTCAACTACTAGAATACTCACTACTATTTTACTACTTTTACCACAAAACATCGAACCATGCTTGAATCACTTTCTGAAGAAACCCAATTGGTATTGCTTGTTATTGGAATTGCAGTATTATTTTTCATTGTTCGCTGGAATTCTGCCAGAAACAAAAGAAAACTATACCAACGAGACGGTAGAGATTTTAGGAAAAATTATTTTAAGAAGAAAAAGAAATGAGTTTTCCATGGTTTTGGATCGCAGTAGGTATCGGAGCAGTATTTGTTTACCTTAATGTTAAAAAAGCTAAGCAAGATATTTCGAATTATAAAAAGGAAAATCAAGAAAAAACAGATGAAAATATACACAAAAACAGGAGATAAAGGTACAACAGCGCTTTTTGGTGGTACTAGAGTTCCAAAACATCATATTCGTATTGACAGTTATGGGACTGTAGATGAACTAAATTCTCATATAGGACTTATCAGAGATCAGAAAATTGACGAACTCAGTAAAAATATATTAGTAAAAATTCAGGATAGGTTATTTACTGTAGGAGCTGTTTTAGCTACCGATCCTGAGAAAGCTATTTTAAAGAGCGGAAAGAAAAGACTAAACATCCCTACTATTTCTCCTGAAGACATTACGCTCTTAGAAACTGAAATGGATCGTATGAACGAATCTTTACCACCAATGACACATTTTGTTTTACCTGGAGGACACCAAACCGTGTCATTCTGTCACATTGCACGCTGTGTATGCAGAAGAGCAGAGCGTTTAGCAACTGCTTTATATGAAATATCACCTTTTGAAGAGACTACTTTACAATACTTAAACCGACTATCTGACTATCTGTTTGTACTGGCACGAAAGTTGTCACACGATTTACAAGCAGAAGAGATAAAATGGATTCCTCAAAAAGATTCTTAAATGCTCTACAGCTTTAAAAATAAATCAAGGGTAATACCCAAAAAATCACGTTCTTATAATTATTGTTTAAATAATTAATTTTTTACTTGACTTTTTAAACTAAAAAATTATTTTTGCAAAAAAATTAATACCAGCAGCATATGTATTGGACTTTAGAATTAGCATCTTATTTAAGTGATGCACCTTGGCCAGCAACCAAAGATGAGTTAATTGACTATGCAATTCGTACGGGAGCACCGCTGGAGGTTGTGGAAAACCTACAATCGATTGAAGATGAAGGAGATTCGTATGATTCTATAGAAGAGATATGGCCAGATTATCCTACCGACGAAGATTATCTTTGGAATGAGGATGAATATTAAAAAAATATTTAAATAGTACTAAAAGTCTCGCAAGAGGCTTTTTTTTTGCGTAAATTACGCCCTTCCCTAGGCTTACCAAAGCCCTGTGAAGCATTGTATAATATTGCCTGTAAGGCACAGAGATTACCACAAATTCAACAAACCTAAATAGTAGTTAAAATACTATTAGATGATGTAACAAATTGAATCTTATTGTATATCTCAAAATAAACACATAACCATAAATCAATCATGGGAGTTTTAGATTCTGTATTAAAAGTATTCGTTGGAGATAAATCCAAAAAAGATATAAAAGAAATTCAACCGAAAGTTGAATTAATAAAAAAAGCAGCAGGCGGTATAGCTGCTCTTTCCGACAATGAACTACGCGAAAAAACTGTAGAGTTCAAAAAGTTTATTAACGATGCTCGTGCGGATATCAATGCTAAAATAGACTCTCTAAAAGAAGAAGCAGATGCTACAGAAGATATCGATAGAAAAGAAGATATCTATGGAGAGATTGATAAACTAAAGAAAGATGCCTACGAAGCGACCGAAAAAGCATTAAATACCATTTTACCAGAAGCTTTTGCTGTGGTTAAAGAAACTGCTAAAAGATTCGCAGAAAATGAAACGATAACCGTTGAAGCAACTGCATACGACAGAGAACTATCAGGAACTAGAGATCATATCACCTTAGACGGAGATCAAGCTATCTGGTCTACTAGTTGGGATGCTGCCGGTAAAGAAGTGAAATGGGATATGATTCACTATGATGTGCAGTTAATTGGTGGTATCGCTTTACACGAAGGAAAAGTAGCAGAAATGCAAACTGGAGAAGGTAAAACGTTAGTAGCTACCTTACCAGTATATTTAAATGCATTGTCTGGTAATGGTGTACACTTAGTAACGGTAAATGATTACCTAGCACGACGTGATAGTGAATGGATGGCACCGATCTTTCAGTTCCATGGCCTAACGGTAGACTGTATTGATAATCACAGACCAAATTCTGCAGAACGAAGAGCTGCTTACAATGCAGATATTACCTATGGGACTAATAATGAGTTTGGTTTTGACTACCTAAGAGATAACATGTCTCACGCACCGGAAGATTTGGTACAAAGACCGCATAATTATGCTATTATTGACGAGGTAGATTCTGTATTAATCGATGATGCTCGTACTCCTCTAATTATTTCTGGACCTATTCCGAAAGGAGATATTCACGAATTTAACGAACTAAAACCAAAAATTGCAGATATTGTTTCTGTACAACAAAAATATTTAACCTCTGTTCTAGCCGAAGCTAAAAAGTTAATCAAGGAAGGTAACACAAAAGATGGTGGTTTTAAACTTTTACAAGTTTATAGAGGGATTCCTAAGAATAAAGCTTTGATCAAGTTCTTAAGTGAAGAAGGAGTAAAAATGCTACTTCAAAAAACTGAGAATTTCTATATGCAAGACAACAATCGCGAGATGCACAAAATTGATGCTGATCTGTACTACGTGATTGAGGAAAAAAATAATCAAATAGATCTTACCGATAAAGGTGTTGAATATCTTTCTGGTAAGGATGATCCAGATTTCTTCGTACTTCCGCAGATCGGAATGGAAATTGCTAAAATAGAAAACCTAGGTCTTTCTAAAGAAGAAGAAGCTGAAAAGAAAGAAGATCTGTTTAGAGACTACAGCGTAAAAAGCGAGCGTATTCATACTTTACGACAATTACTAAAGGCATATTCATTATTCGAAAAAGATGTAGAATATGTGGTTATGGATAACAAAGTAAAAATCGTAGATGAGCAGACTGGTCGTATTATGGATGGTCGTCGATATAGTGATGGATTACATCAAGCAATAGAAGCCAAAGAAAATGTAAAAATTGAAGATGCTACACAGACTTTTGCTACAGTTACTTTGCAAAACTACTTTAGAATGTATGGTAAGCTATCTGGTATGACAGGAACAGCAGTTACAGAAGCAGGAGAACTTTGGGAAATTTACAAACTTGATGTAGTAGAAATTCCAACAAACCGACCAATTGCGAGAAAAGACAAAGAAGACTTAGTATATAAAACAAAACGTGAGAAATATAACGCAGTGATTGATGAAGTTACTGAGTTAGCAAGAGCAGGAAGACCAGTATTAATTGGTACTACTTCTGTAGAAATTTCTGAATTGCTAGGTAGAATGCTTACCATTCGTAAAGTACCCCACAATGTATTAAATGCGAAACTTCATAAAAAAGAAGCTGACATTGTTGCAGAAGCAGGAAACCCAGGAGTAGTTACTATCGCTACAAATATGGCTGGTCGTGGAACGGATATTAAATTAACCGACGATGTAAAAGCTGCTGGAGGTTTAGCAATTATTGGCACGGAACGCCATGACTCTAGACGAGTAGACAGACAGTTACGTGGTCGTGCTGGGCGTCAGGGAGATCCAGGAAGCTCTCAGTTTTATGTATCTCTAGAAGACAATCTAATGCGTTTATTCGGTTCTGAACGTATCGCAAAGATGATGGATAGAATGGGATTAAAAGAAGGTGAAGTAATCCAACATTCTATGATTTCTAAATCTATTGAGAGAGCACAGAAAAAAGTAGAGGAAAATAACTTTGGTGTACGTAAGAGATTATTAGAATATGATGATGTAATGAACGCTCAGCGTGAAGTAGTATACAAACGACGTTACCACGCCTTATTTGGAGAGCGCTTAAGAGTAGATCTTGCCAATATGATTTATGATACTGCAGAGGTGATTACAGAATCTAACAAGAACGCTCAAGATTATAAGAACTTTGAATTTGAACTGATACGTTATTTTTCTATGAGTAGCCCTATAAGTGCTAACGAATTTGAAAAAATGGATACCCAGAAGATTGCTGGAGAAGTTTACAAAGCAGCTTATGAACACTATCAGGATAAGATGAAGCGTAATGCGGAAGCAGCTTATCCAGTGATCAAACAAGTATATGAAGACCCATCAAGCAATTATGAACGTATTTTAGTTCCTTTTACAGATGGCGTTAAAAGTCTAAACGTTGCTACCAATCTAGAAAAAGCATATGAAAGTGAAGGAAAGCAACTAATAACAGACTTTGAAAAGAATATCACTTTAGCCATTATCGATGATGCTTGGAAAACACATCTTCGTAAGATGGATGAATTAAAACAAAGTGTTCAGTTGGCAGTACACGAACAAAAAGATCCTTTGTTAATCTACAAGTTCGAAGCTTTTGAATTGTTTAAAGCGATGATTGAAGATGTAAATAAAGATGTGATCTCATTCTTATTCAAAGGAGAATTACCAACTGGTAATACACAAGATATTTCTGAAGCTCGACAGGTACGTAAAAAGGAAAAATTAGAAATTTCTAAAGAAGAAATTCCCAATATGGATGAACGTGCTGCGCAAAACAGAGCGGCAGGACAAACTCAACAACGTCCACAAGTAACAGAAACTATTACACGCGACCAACCAAAAATAGGGCGTAATGATAAAGTTACTATCAAACACGTGATGAGTGGAGAAAATAAAACTGTAAAATACAAACAAGCAATCCCATTAATCGAAAAAGGAGAATGGGTACTTGTGAATGAATAAGTAAGTATTAAACAATAAAGAAAAAACTCCCTTAGAAATGATATCTAAGGGAGTTTTTTTTTGAAGCTAATTTCTAAGCCAAAGATTTTTTATACATCGTAAAGAATAAAAATGGAAGGTATCCCACTGCAAAAATAAGTCCTCCTGCCAGCAATAACACCTCTGCTCCCATCCAATGCATTACTTTAAATAGACCTGCCAGACCAACAACAACGGCTGAAACGCAACCAAGAATGATTTTTAATCGTTCTGATAGATTTTTTGCGATTGTTACTTTATACCTATCTATAGTTACTATAGGAACAAAAATTAATAACAATACTAAAAAACCTGTCATCAATAACATGTTAGCACCTGGGTACCATAGTAGTTTAAATACGATCCCTGTTGTTAACGTCAGTGATCCAATAAATCCAATTAAATACATCAGTTTTTTCATCATAATAATTCGTTTTGAGTTTAATAAAAAAAATGTTTTCTTTTCTAAATCAATCAATCCATTCGGTGCCAGATCAAACACAGCGTCCTTTAATGACTGATCGAATGTTTTTCCTGCTCTAAGATCACTCTCTACTACACAGCATAGATGATCAAGAATATCATCTCTTAGAGATACCAACCTAAAGTCTTGCTTGTCTACAAATTCTTCGATTCTTTTTTCCTGCTCTTCATCTAATCTCATATGACATCTAGTTTTGGAAAAATTACCTTATTCAGGGTCTCCATAAAGTCCTTTAACTCCTCGAGATAGTTCACTTTTTCTTCTTCTCCTTTAGTGGTCAACAAGTAATACTTTCGCACTCTTTTACCCACATATTCTTCCTCACAAGACAATAGACCATCTTTTCGCATTTTTTGAAGTGCTGGATACAAAGACCCATCTTTCAACAATATTTTACCATCAGACCTTTCCTTTACCTGTTGAAAAATCTCATACCCGTACATTCTTCCTTTTTCTGATAAAAGATTAAGAATGATTACCGACAATGTTCCTTTTAAAAGTTCTTTTGAATACATAGTTCAAATATACATAAAAAAACAATACATCATAATTCTATGTATTATTTTTATGTTTTGGAAATATTTATAGCAGATCATCCCCGCAACCATCTGGGCAATTTTGAATCTTATAACAAACAATCAATCATGAAAAAGCTAACTCTTTTACTAATCATATCGTTAACTACAATCACATGTAAAGATGACGATGAACATATGGAAATCACCTCAATTCGAGTAAACCATTATTTAGACACAGGTTTTATCACCTTTTTTGGAGATCTTGGAGTAATTAACTTAATCCAAGAAGGAGATCAAATTGGGCAAGAAGAATTTTTAAGTAGTTATGAAGGAATTCAAGGATTTCAGTATGAACTTGGTTTTATACATGATCTTTTAGTAAAGAAAACTCAAATATCTGATCCACCTCAGGACGGTTCTAGTATTAAAATAGAGTTAATTGAAGTACTATCAAAGCAACCGGTACTTTTGGATACTGAATTCAGAATACAGTTAACTTTACATACTAATAACGATACGTTTCTAAATTGGGTGGAACTAGATCAGGAAAACAACTTTTATTTAACCAACTCCACTATTTCTATAAACTGTGGAGATTTATGTTCAGAGCTGATAAACCATATTAACAATCAAGAACAAATTACTGGGGTGTTTACACATGGAGAGGGAAACTCCTACATCTTAAAAGAAATAATAAACGAATAACAAACTTAAAACCTTTATAAAAAATCAAAGCGGACTGAAAATCAATCCGCTTTAATTAATGGATCCTAGATCCTGTTTCCCCCCACTTTTACAGATTTTTACAAATCTGTAAGTGTATTTTGACTTTCTGTAAACTTTTCAACGATTACAGAAGCTCCTTTACTATTTTCTAAAACATATAATCCTACAGGTAATTGACTTAAATCGATTACGTTAGTAGTTTTTGACAATACGTGTACTGTATCTTTTACTTCAAATAACTTTAACTTATCCCCATCTTCGAAATCTATCACTTCGATAACATCCCCATTTCTTTCAATAGCTAATAAGTTATCATTCTTATTTACATATGTATTGATAAACTCCTCCTCTACACTTACAGCCTCTTCACTTACCAATTCACTATCAGCCTCCACTACAAAATCTTCTTCTATAGTAATAACTGCTCCATCTATAATAAGCTCTTCTTCCTGACGGTCAATGATTACAGACTTTCCTTCGTTATTCTCTAACAAATAAGATCCTATTGGTAATTGACTTAAATCAATAAAAGAGTATGATTTAGATAAGATATGATCACCAGACTCTAATTCAAATAATTTAAGCTTGTCTCCATCTTCGAAATTAAGAACTTCGATCGTCATACCATCCTGCTGAACAGTAAGCTTATTATCTTCGTTTGCAAAAATCGTTAGTGATAAAAATAGACTGAATATTAGGGCTGTAACTTTCATTTTATTCGGGGGCTTTAAAGTTAAGTTATTACGGCTTTACCATACAAGTATAGTTCAAAATATCTGTGCCACCAACTAGAAATCAGACTTTTAGATCAAATAGCTCGAATTTTCGTTCAAATACAAAAATATTGTTAAAAAAAATACAAATAACTGATTTTCAATTATTTAAAAAACAAAAAACGAAATAAAACTGTTTAACGACATTGTTTAATCGTTTAAAAACACAAATTTCTTCCTACAAATCATCATAGATCTAAAAAATTGAAAAAATAATTAACAAAGCATTTACATACTTTTCAGGTAGTTTATTGGCCAAATCGAACTCAAAACTGCGAATTGTGGCATATAGAAGTATTAGATCTTTAACAACAAATTGGGATCGGGGCAATTCTCTAGATAGAAGTCTAGATCTATTTTATTAGATACGCCTGGATAATCCCCTTTCTTATCCTCAATATCTTTTATAATTTGAAAATGTAAATGAGGGGCATAGTCACCATTAACTTCTGCAGAGCCTAATTGTGCAATCACTTCTCCTTTTTTGAAACTTTGACCGATAGTGAGATCTTCTATCGATTTTTCACTTAAGTGACCATATAAAGTATAAAAGGTAATAGATTGAATCGTATGCTCTAAAATAATCGTTGGACCATAGTCACCAAAGTTTTGATTATTCTTAAAACTGTGAACCTTTCCTTCTAAAGGAGCTAACACATCTGTACCCGCATCACACCAAACATCTAATCCTAAATGAATATTTCTTTCGGTTTCAGGATCTTGTTGATTAAAATGTTCACTCCTATTATAAATCCCTCTTTTTTCATTATACCCACCAAAAGCAACTAATGCATTGCGTGTCTTTAAATATTCATTTATATATATATCGAATGCAGCAGAAGAAGAAACGTCTATTACCTTTAGAGATGGATTATCTAATGATAAATCTATAGGAGCATAGTCTTTTTTGGAAAACTGTGCATTAACTACTGGAACAAAATTTTGCGAGAGAGTATTTATAAATTTAGAAAATGGAGTTTCAATCATGATAAGCTTTTTGTGTTTTTGGTGTTTTATGAATCCAATTTTTAGGTAATTGTTTTAGTAATGCTTTCCTAAACTTATGATAATCGACTGTTATGGTATGCCTAGGAGTATCAATTTGTCTGTAATGTGGATGGGTAATTTCTTTTTTACATAGCTTACTGATATTCGAAGGCATTTTCCATGTTCCTGTTAAATAGTTAGCTAGTAATTTACTTTGTAATTCTGATCCAGGCCAGATACACCCTAAAGGTTGAAACATTCCTACAAAAAACAAATTATGATACGTTTCATGAAACATCTTTAAATACAAGGGAACAGCTCCTGAACTATAATCAATAAATGAAGAATCAAAAAACGGATGCTTTAATATATATCCTGTACATGCAATAATAGTATCAAAATCTTCTTTAGTTCCATCTTTAAAAGATACTGTTTGCCCATCTACACTATCAATATCTACTTTTGGATGCACTTTTCCGTGTCTTAATTTGTACAAAAGCTCATCATTAATTGTTGGATGTGTTGCTCCGAATTTAGTTTTAACTTCTTGTAGTCCATACAATTTATTACTACCAAGCATTATTTTTAGTAAGATATCATTAAACCAACTTCTGATCCTCAATGGAAGCCACGCTGATCTTGCTCCTACAACATCTGAAGGCAACCCAAAAAAGAACTTAGGAATAATACGGTAACCTCTTCGCCAGCTAATCGCTGTAGTTTTACTTACTCTACTTGTTTCTACTGCTACATCGCAGGCCGAATTACCACCACCAATAACAAGAACTCTTTTATTTGTAAAAGGAGCAGCCTTTTTGTAAGCATGAGAATGGATAAAATCACCAGAAAACTTTCCTGGATAATCTGGAATTCTAGGAACAGAATGATGCCCGTTACAAACTACTAAATCTGTAAACTTTTCTAATCGTTCTTTTCCGTTTTGAACAATCGAAATATTCCATTGCGTTTCATTTATTCTTTTACAATATTTTACTTCAGTTTCAAATTCTATAAAAGGATACAAATTAAAATGTTTGGCATACGCCTGAAAATATCTTCTTAATTCATCATGTGAGGGATAATCCGCTACTGTGGCATCAAAATCATCAAAAGTAAAATCCTCGTATTGTGATAAGGTCTTGGAGCTAATGATATGTGTAGTTTCGAAAACACTAGAATGACTTATATTCTCAGAAAAGATCCAATTACCACCCACATCTAGATTGCGATCATATACTACAACCTCAAGATCTTTATCCTTCAAATTTTTTAGTGCTGTAATTCCACTAGGACCTGCTCCAATAATACATATTCTTTTTTTCATACTTTAAGCTAACTAAAGCGTAGGTAAAATAAAGAATGTATTGATTTTTAAAAAATATTTTTGGTTTACAACACTAAAAAGTTCTAAACAGAATACGATTTATCCATTCTTCTTTTGATTACGGTGATTTGTATAGCCAATAAAATAGCTAGAAAAATGATTCCGTACATCGTAGTATTATGGAATTTAAAGCCTGAAAATGGATTTTCTATTTTTGGTAAACTTATTAAAGAACCATTTACATTATCAAAAAGAGAATTTCCTTCAGAAAAATATAGAAGAATTGCCAATATACTGAATACTACCATGCCGATAAACATCCAAGCTTTTTTGGAAATTAACGGCTGATACACCAAAGGTTCATGTACTGGAATAGTTTTTACTTCTTGCATTACATTTTGCAAAAAATCCAAGGATGGAGATTCGTTTCCGGCTTCCTTTACTAATCTTCCTATGTCATTATATTGCTCTTCCATTCCTAGTATTCATTTCTGGTGAAACATAATGTCTAAGTACCGAATATAACTTTTTTCTACTTCGGTACAGTTTTATTTTAATATTTTCTTCGGTTAAGCCTACAATTTCTTTTATTTCTTTTACACTTTTTTCTTCAAAATAGTATAACGTTACAATTGCAGCCTCTTCTTCTGGCAGTTTAAGAATGCTATCAGCTATTATTTTCTTTCTTTCTTTGGTTTGCAAATAATTTAATGCGTCATTTACCATTCCTATTTCTCCTTCGCTAATCTCTTCGATTAACTCTGTGGATACAAACCGTTTTTTTACCTTAATCGCATCAAGGCTTTTGCGATATGCTATAGTGTAAAGCCAAGTAGAAAACTTTGATTCTCCACGGTAATTAACCAATGATTGGTAAGCTTTCACAAAAGTATCTTGCGCTATTTCTTCTGCCTCTTCTTTATTCTTAACCATTCTATATACCACTGTATATACCAAACTTTGATAACGTTGCACCAGTATTCCATAGGAATTTGCATCTCCTTCTAATACTTGGTTGATATAATATTGATCTGATTGATGGTTCATTTATTCATAAGACGAATAAGAATCTTTTTCGGTTACAAAAAATATACAAAATATTTTTTTCTTATTTTTTTGTAACCATAGTTTAGGAAGTGCCGTCATAATGAAAAACGAACAGTTAAGTTAAATTTATTAAATCTAAAAATTATGAGTTTTATTGAAGCACTAATACCACTATCTATATTTGGATGTATTTTTGGTATTTTCTATTTGTTTATAGCTGCTAGAAACAAAGAGCGCATGTCATTAATCGAAAAAGGGGCCGATGCTTCTATTTTCTACAGCAGTAAAGAAAAAAGAGTAACTCCTGTATGGAAAGTCTTTATTCTTAATTTTTCATTATTACTAATGGGTATAGGATCAGGAATCTTTATTGCTGGTATTTTACATTACTCTTTGGGAGTTCACGGAGAAGTGGCATATCCTGGTACGATTTTCTTTATGGCAGGTATGGGATTGTTCACTGGTTTTACGATGACAAAAAACCTAGACAAAAAAGAAAACTAAAATGACCATAAATTATAAAGACCTATCATTTCTGATAGGTCTTCCCCAAATTCTACTTATTTTATATAAATAAAGTAAATCTTAATTATAAGCTACAATGTCGGTATATTCCATCTGCATATCATATTTCTCAATGATGATAGACTGACCTCTATCGTTTTCTAAAATATATTTTCCAACTGACAATTGAGTTAAATCTACAATTTTAGTTGTTTTAGTTAATACATGAATTTTATCAACCACCTCAAATAATTTGATGGTATCTCCTTCTACAAAATCCAAAACCGTAAACACATCACCTTCTCTTGAAACTGCTAATGGATTCACTTCAGAACGGTAATAAATATCTTCTAATTCTTCCTCCACTGTGATTTCAGTTGCAGCCATTCGTTCACTATCCCTTTCCACCATATATTCAGTACCTAATTCTTCAATCACAATATCTTCATCTGTTCTTTCAATCACAACAGATTTTCCTTCATTGTTTTCTAACAAGTACTTCCCTAAAGGCAATAAACTTAAATCAACCTGACCTCTAGTTTTAGACAAAATATGATCTCCAGTCTCTACTTCAAACAATTTTATTTTATCACCTTCTTTAAAATCTACTACAACTACAATAAAACCGTCCTTAGTAATTTGCAAGTTATCTTCATTGGACGCACTTACATTACTAAAGAAAAAGAATGATAAAATAATTACAAAAGCCCTCATTGTCTGGAAATTTAACGGTAAACTTTTTACGTGATTACCATACAATAATATTGTTTAATTACCGTTAATGGAAAAATTTGAGCAACTTTTAGATCAAATGATTTCGATTTTCGATCAATGACACAAAATAGTATTTTTGCGTAGGATTTAAAAATTAAATAACTAACAATCAGTTGTTTAATAATTATTAAACTGTAAGAATCATAGATTAAATACATATTATATAGTTAAAAAGACAATTATGTATATTTTTATTGTTATAGATTTCTTAAAAAATTATTAATAATTCAATCTAAATACAAATTCATTTAACATTATATTAAGGAAATTTCCAAGTACTGAATTGCTGTATTTTGATAACCAATTATTTAGCATAATCGAACAGATTACGTTATTTTTTAACGACCAACGCTCGTTTATCACCGTTTATTAACAGATATTTTCCCTTTAAACACCATTAAATAACAGATTCTTTTAGTTTACATAGTTGATAATTGACATCTAATCAAAAAAGCCCTGCCAATTTATATTAGCAGAGCTTTTAAACAATTAACACATTATAATAAAATTATTGCAGTATGATATCGCTATATTTAGAGTTAATAGTGATAACTTTATCTGTATCTCTAGTCTGATTAAAACCATTTACAAATACATTCCCAAAATTTCTTCGCGCATTAACTTCCATTGTTTTTGGTAATGAAATTCTACTTTGCACTCCACTATAAGCGATATTAAAGGCAGCTTCAGGTAGTTTTAATTTGAAGTCACTATTCTCCACTGCTAGATCCAAAGTCGAAAAAGATGCTGAAAGATTAGCAACTGTAATTGCTCCAAAACTACCAGATATTGCAGCATTATCTTCTAACTCCTGAATAAACAAATTGCTCGAATCTGCATTAACTCTGAGATTTTTGGCCTTTTGAATTCTACAATTCTTCACATAGTTTACCGCTAATCTTCCATTATTCCATTGTTTAATGGATATAGGAGAATAAGATGTTCTAATAAAAGTACGATCTCCATCTATTATATCTCCTTGTAAACTGGTATGAGATAATGAAGCAATCATATTCGTTGTCTTTTCAGCCAATTGTACATTTCCATGTCTGATATTCAGTTTCAGCAAAGCTTCTTTAGGCATTTTTATCTTTACTATTCTATGTACTGTTCTTGAAGAATTATTCATTCTAGAACTATATCTATAGACAGTTACATTGGAACCATTACGTTGTGTAATTTCTAAATCTCCCGAGAATTGAGAAGCCCATGCTTGCATTTTTCTAGCAAACTCTTCTCCAGCCCAATCTTGTGAATTCAAGTTGGAATTGGGTTGAATTTGTTGTGCGTTTTTATTTAGTTCATTTGTCCAATTTTTGACAACACTCTCATAATTATCTCCAAACTTTTCCTTGATTTGATCTCCCCATTGTTGGATATATTTCTCTTCATTTTCTTTAAACTTGTTTGTATCGAAATTCATACTTGCTAAGTTTTCAGAAAGAGCGCTAGGCATTGGATTATTTTCTATATTTTTCAGAATGGGTCTTAGCATATCCGAAATTACTGGTTCCAACCTATTATACTCTGGTTGAGTAGGAGCATTGTTGGTAGAAGATATATTTCCTGACCAAAAGTTTCCTGTCAACGAATTGATCTTAATCTCTCTGCTATTACCTAAAGCTTCTATCTTCCAGTTCTGAAGAAAACGTTCTTTATTATTCTCATTAATGTCATCTCCTTCGATATACGCTTCGACTTCGACTGTGTTTTTATTCCAGCCTTCGAAAACAATTTCTGTATGACTAGTATTTAAATGGATAGTAACATCCTCATTTACTACAAACTTTTCACTAAGTTTTGGTAGTCTTTCCTGAGCAAACACACCGGAAAAACATGTTACGCTAAGTGCAAAAAGATTAAGCTTGTATATCAATGTAATTTTCATTCTCAATTTTTTCTAATTCTTTTAGTTTGTCTTTTAGTCTATTTAAGAGAGATAATCTAAGTGTCAAATTTTCTATCATTGCCTCGGCACTTTGTACGTTAGGACCTACTTCTATCAATTCCTTATTAAGATCCAGATACTCCGTATTTAATTTTTCTAATCGTTTCATAAAACTTTCTACTAAGTCTCTATTAGTATCATCTACATTAATTTGAGATAATTGAAATTTTATTCCTGTTAGTAAATAATTCTCTGTTTTTTCATACTCAGGAAACATCTCGGCTAGTGAAGACGTCTGCTTACTCAAAACCACGGTAGCATTTTTTACTTCTGAATTATCAGCATTTACAATCTGAGTATTATTACCTCCGTTTTTTCCAAACTCATTGAACGCTAGCATCGAGACTGATAAGATCACAACTACGCTTGCAGCAATTTTTAACCAACCATAGTTAAACTTTCTTGCTCTTTTAGGAAGTTCTTCTTCTAATCTAGCTAAAAAACGATCCTGATGACCTTCTGTTAAACGTTCAGAAGGAATCCGATTATCTTGCTTAAGCAATTCTCTAATATCCTGTCCCATCTCTTAAATGTTTTAGTTGATCCTGAAGTTGTTTCTTTCCTCTATGTACTAAAGTTCTAGAAGCAACTGGAGTAATATCTAATATTTCACTTATCTCTTTATGATCGTATCCCTCTATTAAAAATAGCATTACGGCATACTTATACTTTTCTGGCAATCTTTCAATTGCGTTTTTCACTTCCTCTACAGTAGTTCCATCAGAAACAGACCAATCATCCTGTTCTTCTACCGTAGACATCACTTGTTCATTGATAGCAACCATATTCATTTTTTTCGCCTTCAGCATATCAATACTTTTGTTAATCACTATTCTTTTTAGCCACGCACCAAAGGTTACATCACCTGTAAACTGATGTAATTTCATAAAGGCCTTTATAAAAGACTCCTGCATTGCTTCTTCAGCCTCGAAAGGATCTTTAAGAAATCGCAAAGCAACATAATACATACCATCACAGTATTTATTATAAAGCTTCATCTGCGCTTTACGGTCGTTAGCTCTACACTGTTCTATTAGCTCGCTCTGTAACAAACTTACTTGAATTTTGGTTAGTGATTACTTCTTTAAAACTGTTCTAATTACTATTCTCTTCTAAAGACGAGATCACTGATTAATATGTTGCAAAATTAAAGATAAAAAAACGAAAAAAATAAAAAGTACTGATTTTCAAAACATTAATAAAAAAATAAAATTCTAGTAAGTTTTTAAAGAAATCAAAGACTACTCTAACAACAACATCATTTTAATCACAAATTATCAAACAAATGTATAACTCTATTAATTACAACTACACAAACTCAAATGAATTAGAAAGTGTGATGAATCTTATGAAGAGTAATGTTGATCATACCAATGCAATAATTAAGCAGATTGACAATTTTTTAGAATCAAAACCGCTTCCGAAGTCAGTTCTAGATCTTTTGGTTACTCAAAGAAATGCATATGCAGTAAACGCTATGAATTTTATGAAGGTAATGAAAGGAATATAGTATCTAGTACTTTGCCGCTATCTCTTTAAATTGTTTACTCATATTCCACTTTATAATAGTAGTAGACGTTAGAATTCCACTTCCCATTGCACCACCTACACCTACCAATGTGATATCTTGCCCAGTTAGATACAGTCCTTTAATATGAGTTCTAGGTCTTAAAACTTTTGTCTTATATCGTTCTGGAGCATGTGTAACCCCATAAATCTCTCCTTCTTTATAGTTACTAAATTTTCGGGTCGAAACTGGAGTCGAAACCTCTGCATGAATAATATGTTGTTCTAATTGTGGAAATAACTCAAATAACAATCGTAATCCTTTGTCTTTAAAATCTTCTTTAATCTGATCATATGCATCACCACGATTTAGCCAGGGCTTATCTTCATAGCTCTTAAAATCCGGATACCATGCGCGTCCAATCAACTGAATAGTTGCTTGATCTGGATGCTCTTTTGACCAGGCACTATCTTTTGCAGAAGGGAATGAGATATAAGCAAAGGATAACTTATCGTTAGAAAGATTATTTTTATCATTTAGAATCTGATCAGTATCCTTATTTTCATACCACCATATGTTATATTTGGGAAGCTTCAGATCAAGATCACTTTTGTTCAATCCTATATATAAACATAAATGACAGGTAGAAGCTTGTACGTTTTTAAAATGGACATGCTTTTTATTAACTGCTGATGGATCTAATAAATGTAAAAAAGTATTACGAGCACCTGCGTTACTTATTACTTTTTTACAAGGATACTCTTTTCCATTAATCAATAGTCCTTTTACTGCTTTTCCTTTTGTGATGATCTTTTCTACATTGGCTTTAATATACACAGGAACCCCTAAAGATGCTAAATTTTCTATAATGGTCTCATGAATTCTATTAGCTCCTCCTCTTGGATAATAACCTCCTTCCATAAAATGATTTATCACAATACAATGCGAAGCAAAACTACTTTCCTTTGGCGACAATCCATAGTTACCACATTGTGCACATAAGGCCGCAATTAATTCTTGATTATCTGTGATACTACTCAGTACTTCATAGGTAGTTTTACTAGAAATCGGACGTTGAATTCTTCTAAACAAAGGACCTAGACTAATACTTAATAGACTAGGGAAAGCTTTTTGCGCAAAATATAAAAGATTTTTTTTAGTAGACTTCTCTAACAATTGCAAATATTTATCAATTGCCGACTGATCATTTGGAAAATATTCATGAAATTTTTTCCTAAAATTTTCCTTCCCAGCAACAAATTCAAACTTACGATCTCCTATGTATGCAACATCATATGGATCTCCCATGGCATCCCATTCCAGTTTGTTATCGGATAAATAATTAAATATCCTACGCAATCCAGAATTTTCTTCCATATTCCCAACATAGTGAACACCTACATCCCAAACTAATCCTTTTCTTCTTTTGAAGGTATGAGTAAAACCACCTGGTGTATAATGCTGTTCTAATACCACTACTTTCTTACCTGCTTTTGCCAAAAAAACTGCAGTTGTTAATCCACCAACACCAGAACCAACAATTACATAAGTATCATTGGTAAACTCAATATCTTCAGTAAATTTTTTATAGGATTTTTCTACCATATATATGAAGTAAGGAATCAAAAGTAAGAAATATATGTATTTGCATATATAAAAAGAGGTATCTTTAAAATTAAAAAAGTGTATGTCTATATTTCAGAAAAGATCATTCATTTTATTAATTGGAATTATCAGTCTCTCTGTAATCATTGTGTTTATTCTTAAACTCAATACCAAAAAGCACAGTCCAGAAGATACCATCACACACATTAGTAAGGATAATACTTTTACTGTATTCTATAACCGCCCCTTCAAAAAGGGAAGGGTAATCTTTGGAGATCTAGTACCATTTGATCAAGTTTGGAGAACGGGCGCGAATGAAGCCACTACTTTTACTACGGATAAAAACATACTAGTAGATGGTTCTGAATTAGAAGCAGGCACCTATACCCTATGGACAATACCGGGAAAAGAATCTTGGAAAGTTATTTTTAATAAAGATCAATACAAATGGGGAGTGGATCTAATCAATGGAGAACCAGCAAGAAATCCAGAAGAAGATATATTGACTATCGAGGTACCAGTACAACATTTGCTAAATATAGTAGAGCAATTTTCTATTTATTTTCAGGAAGCAAACAACTTTACTATAATGTTTTTAGTTTGGGATCAAACTAGTATTGCTATACCTATAAAATCTGAGTAATTGTATATCTTTAGATTACTTTAGAAATACTACAATTAACTGAAATGAATTCATACATTTGTTACTTTGCCGCTTTTTAATTGAGATCAAATGGAACATCGTGATAAGTCTTCGAAACTACCCCATAGCACTAATAAAAGTGCCATTGATCGATTTAGAAAACTACAACAAAAAGAGATTTCAATTTCCGATATTTTTGAAGGGATCATTACACAAAACACCGCTGCTCTTAGTAAAGGTATTACCTTAGTAGAAAGCACCCAACAAAAGCATAGTGCAAAAACGCAAGAACTGATTGAAAAATGTCTTCCACATGCCAATAAATCAATTAGAATTGGTATTACAGGAGTTCCAGGAGTTGGGAAAAGCACATTTATAGAAGCATTAGGGAATGTACTTATTGAAAAAGGTAAGAAAGTAGCTGTATTAGCTGTAGATCCAAGCAGTACTATTTCTGGTGGCAGTATTTTAGGAGATAAAACAAGAATGGAATCTTTGGTCAGATCCAAAGAAGCGTTTATAAGACCCTCTCCTTCTGGAAATTCATTAGGTGGTGTAGCTCAGAAAACACGAGAATCCATTATTTTATGCGAAGCTGCTGGATATGATGTGATTATTATTGAGACGGTTGGGGTTGGGCAAAGCGAAACAGCCGTGCATAGTATGGTTGATTTCTTTTTATTATTAAAACTTGCAGGAGCTGGAGATGAATTGCAAGGCATCAAACGAGGTATTATCGAAATGGCTGATGCTATTGTTATTAACAAGGCTGATGGAGATAATGTAAAACGCGCCAGAGAGGCCAAAAATCAATTTAAAAAAGCTTTACACCTCTATCCCATTGGAGAAAATGCCTGGACTCCTCAAGTACTTACTTGTAGTGCATTAACAAAAAACGGTATAGAAGAAGTTTGGGAGTTAGTTCTAAACTATTTAGAAATTTCTGCTAGTAATGGATATTTCGAAAAAAATCGAACCGAACAAAATAAATTTTGGCTACTGCAAACTATTGAAGAGCAACTAAAAAGTTCTTTTTATAATCACCCAGAAATTAAAAAGGCTTTATCTGATCAGTTGGATGCTATACAAAAGCACCAGATTACTCCTTTTACTGCGGCCAAATATTTATTGGACAAGCATAAAAACTCCTAATAATCATAAAACCCTTAGAACTAGATAAGTTAATCATCAAGATCCACCTCTCCTACTTGTTCTTTTGTCACTGATGTTGGAATTTCAGAATCGGAAGTATTTTCTTCATAATCTTGCATAACTCCTGCTAAGCGCTCACTAATTTTTACTAAATAAATAGTGTCAATGGTTTTTACTTCTACCGCTTCTATGGTATCATTATGATGGTTTTTGAAAGATATTATATCTTTATCTGAATAGCCATCCGGAAACTTTTCTACTAAAAGATTTACAATGTCTTTATTAAGCTTTTTGTAGTCAACAATTACTCTTTTCATAGTCTATAAGAATTAGTTGGTTATGGTACTACTGAATATCTTATCCTAATTTCATATCAAAAAACTTAAACAACTGTCAGCTAAGTATTTCACATGAATTTCTCTCACTATATTAATGTGTAAATGACTATTACAAGTTAAAATAAAAAAATTAAAATCTTTGCAAATAATCTTCAAAAAAATGGGGTGTTTTCCTCAAACTTTCAATTTATAAAAATTAAAACCTGTACATTTAGAAAAATAATTTAAAAAAGTAACACTAATATTACTTCTGATGTCTAAGTATACTTCGAGTAGTTTATTAAAAATCTCATTAGGCATTCTTTTATTTTTTTCCTTCTTTCTTTACATATTCACTGAGGAAGTCTATATACAAATTGAAACTACTTCGATTTTCATAAGAAAATGGTTTGGTGGTTTTTATTTATGGTTAGGGCTAGGAACAGTTTTACTCTTACTAGTGTTAGCAGTCTCACCATGGGGCAAACGTCGTTTAGGGCAGGATCAAGACAGGCCACAATTTTCTAGACTTGCTTGGATATCCATGTTGTATAGTGCTGGAATGGGATCTGGGATATTATTAAGAGCGGTCCAAGAACCTGTATTTATGAGATGCTATGCCCCTATTTACACTAACACTACGTTAGAAAACATAGCGTTAGAGTATACCTTTTATCAATGGGGTTTTACGGCATGGGCGTTTTATGCAGTTTTTGCGATTGTTATTGGATATTATCTTTTTGTGAGATCTAAAAAAGTACTATCTAGTAGCGCTTTTAGTTCATTAGAAGGTATCATCGTTTCTAAAAACGCTCAAAACTTGGTGTTTAAGGGGATTGATATTCTTGCAATATTAACGACCGTATTTGGACTGGTAGCGGCAATCGGATTAGGAACTACTCAAATAAAAGGAGGGCTTGATCATTTATTGCAGACAAATTTTGATTCTAAAATTACAATCCTCTTACTAATCCTAATTTCTGGTTTGGCATTCATATCCGTTTTTAAAGGCGTGAACAAAGGAATAAAAGTGATTTCCACTTGGAATATCTATATTACTTTTGCTTTGTTGATTTTTGTTTTTACTCAGAGTGATATAGTAGCTATTCTCTCTCAATTTTGTTATTCGCTTTTCCATTATATAGTTGATTTTATTCCTTTAAGTATTGCATATGGAGTTTATGATCCAGGAGAAAGCTTTCTTACGGATTGGACCTATTACTATTGGGCCTTTTGGCTTGCTTGGGCTCCTTTTACTGGTATTTTTATTGCTAGAATTTCTAGAGGAAGAACACTACGAGAATTAATTATAGGTGTTTTGCTTGTACCATCATTAGGAACTTTTTTCTGGTTTACCGTATTTGGTGAATCTGCATTTCAAATAGTAGACAATCTTGATTTCTATCAGGGAGAGTTTGACAATGTCTTTAGTTCTATTTTTGTTTTTTTTGAAAATTATACTTTTCAAGGATTCATCAATACCACAGTTATACTGCTGCTTATTAGCTTTTTAGTTACATCCTTAGACTCAGCAGTTTTTGTGCTTAGCATGTTTACTGATCAAGGCAAACAAAATCCTTCTAAAAAACATCGTTTATTATGGAGTATTGTACTTACTATATTTGCTATTGGCATCATACTATTAGGAAATGCAAAAGAAGACATTAACGTCTTGACCGCAATGCAAAAGCTACTAATTATTACTTCGCTCCCTTTTTCGTTATTAATGGTTATAATGATCCTATTGTTCTTTATAGATTTTAGAAAGTCTAAAATCGACTAAAATTCATATGTAATATTATTTAATCGGTAAAAATTGTGGTGAAAAATATACTAATACCTGTTTTTCTGCGTAATGATACATACATAAATATACCAACTTAAAACTTCACTTATGAAAACCTACATATTACTCATATATAGCCTTGCATTTATCTGTACGTTCAATCTAAGCGCACAAGACTGTAATGATACAGTTCATACAGGAGAAGGTACCTACTACGATGGTGTTGATGGTGGTATTTTTGGAAATTGTTCTTTGCCTGTAGCAACAGGAGATTATATGCATTGTGCACTAAATACCATTAACTATAATAGTAGTAATGCGTGTGGAGCTTGCATCGAAGTAACTGGAGCAAAAGGCAGCGTAAAACTAAAAGTTGTAGACCGATGCCCAGAATGTGTTGAAGGAGATGTGGATATGACAGAACAGGCTTTTGGTATGATCGCCGACATCGTAGATGGAAGAGTACCAATATCCTGGAAATTTGTGCCTTGCGATATCACGAATAACGAATCCATAAAAATTAATTTTAAGGAAGGTTCCAGTATATATTGGACAGCAATACAATTTAGAGATATTAAGCATGCTATAACCAAAATGGAATATCAATTACCTGATAATACATGGAAATCGGTAAACCGTGAGTTATTTAATTTCTTTATCGAAACCGAAGGTATTGCTTCTCCTATGAATTTAAGAATTACCTCAGTTTTGGGAGAAGAATTAACTTTTGAAAATATTCCAATAGACTTAAACATAGATTATAATACTGGAAAACAATTCTCTACTCCATCAGAATGCACGGAAGCACTATCCGTAGATAACCTTGAGACAACCAAACTTTCTTTTTATCCAAATCCTGCTTCTGAAATATTATATTTTACAAACAACTCTAAACCTTGGATACTTTCTGATAGTAATGGTAAAAAAATAAAAGAAGGAAACGCAAATTCCATAAACACTTCTTCATTACAATCTGGCTTATACTTTTTATCTCTCGAAAATAAAAAACCTCAAAAAATAATTATAAAATAGGCGTGTTATTGGGTGCCGTATTTTGCTACTAAAAATATATGTAATTTATATGCTCCAAGTCCTAGAAGAATACCGATAGCCATTCCTGTTATGATATCCCCTGGATAGTGTACTCCAACATAAATTCTGCTATAGCTTACAACAATCGACCAAACAACCATAAATGGGAAGATATATTTAAGCCTTTTTTGTAGTGCCAAGCCTGTAAAAAATGCTAATGCCATAGAACTTGCTGCATGCGCCGAAAAATAACCATGTCTTCCGCATCTTTCTGCAATAAATCTTGTAAACTCTCCAACACCTTCCGCTCTACAAGGCCTTGGTCTCATAAATAATACATTTTTAAACAAGTTAGATAATTGGTCCGATGCTGTAATCAATGCAGCCACAATTACGAGTGTAATTATGGTTCCTTTTATTCCAAAATATTTATAGAAAAAATACAAGAGTAATACGTACAATGGAATTTGATAAAGCTTTTCGGTCATAAATAACCAAAATCCATCCCAAAGCGGCGTGCCTAAGTTGTTCAGATATAAAAAAAGATCTTTATCTAGTTGTATGATTTCATCCATAAGAACAGTTGGTTATTTATTTGATAAATATATGATTTTATAATCCTATTCTTCGTATCGTTCGATCTCACGATCATAAAAATCATTAGCAGCCTGGAATAAATTCTCAGCTTCACTCTCAAGCTCTTTCTCATCGCTTTTATCAAATTCTTCGAACCACTCGACCTCATCGTTTTCTAAATTGATCACAAACCTTGGAAACTCCGTATGGATTACAAATATAGCATTGGGATAATCAGTATTATCACCTAATAAGAATTTTGGAAGACTCATATACACTTAAATTATATTCAGCAAAGCTACAAAGTTTACAGATAAAGTAACAAAAACAAAAAGAGGTAAATCTATAAATTAGAATTCACCTCTTTTTAAATATCTTTCTAATACTTATTATTCGATAATAATTTGTACTCTAGCATTGGATCCTAACTCATTATTATCAACACCTTCTTCTTCTCTAGGCTGGGTATTGCTAACACCTTCATAGGTTATTAAAGTCTCATCGATGCCATTGGCTATTAAATAGTCTTTTACAAAACCTGCACGAGCAGATGATAGGATCTCATTTTCGAATTCTATTTCCGAATCATTGGCATGACCTACTATTTTTATGCTATTAAACTTGAATACTTTCAAGTACTGCAGATATGAATCTAAAGCAGCTTTGATTTCCTCATATACTTCACTTTCTCCAATTAAATATTCGATATCTGAGAAATCTAACGCCATATCACAAATAGCATCTACATTAACTCCTCGTACATCTTGCATCTCTCTTAGCTCCACATCATCAATATAATAATAAGCATCACTGAATGTACTTCCAGATCTTAATGATTTCCCATTTGGATTATCAGAAAAATATCCAATTGAGATATACTTTTCAGTTCCCTTTGCTTTATACACTCCACATACCTTTGTCCAATTTTTCGTATCACAAATCATCTCCGAAGACTCTATATGCAGTTTGTATTCCGATGTTTCAGTAAATCTTGGCATTCTAGCAGTAAAATAAGATCCAATAGATGATGTACAAGAATTAGTGATAGCACCTTCGCCTAAAGAAACATACATATGAAAATAATAATATTTACCAGCTTTTAAAGGACTTTTTAGTTTAGTTACTATAGATTCTTTAGTATTATTACTAGTTATATATAAACCTACTTTTGCCTCACCCGATCTTGGTTCCTGAGGGCCAAACTGTTCTAGAAAACCAGGTGCCTTGTGAGTAAATTTCATTTCGCTTACTGCTGGATGATGGGCATCTGGTGTATTTGTTAAGGTTTTCCAATCTGAAAGAATACCAAAATTTCTCATGGCATGCTTCATCTTTTTTACTGAAGGATTAGTTTCTTCAAAACTTGGATTAGGAATTAAATTTTGGGCTATTGCATTAGAAGTAACACTAATCATAGCAATGGTAATCAATAAAAGGTAAAGGTTAGATTTTGGGCTGTTCATCTCTTTTCTTTTCAGGTTTAGATATATTCGAAATATAGTTAAATATTTCTTAATATGAAATATACTTTGACAAGTAACAAAAACTAGTCCAAAAAAAGAAACGAACCAAAACTATCTATATTGTAAGTGACAAAAAAGATTCCAAAACTGTTATGAATTATCCTTTTTAATTATCAAATCTTTACTCAAATAATGAAAACGTGCATAAAGTAATAAAGCCGATGTTGTTAGACCTGCCAATAGGCCAATCCAAATTCCTACACTTTTATATTCTGTATACAACCCAAGATAAAAACTAACTGGAAAACCAATCACCCAATAAGCAAAAAATGTAATAGCTGTTGGCATTGTTACATCTTGCAATCCTCTCAATGCTCCTAGTACTGCTACTTGGATTCCATCAGATATTTGAAACAAAGCAGCAATCAATAAAAGTTTGGCGGCAATAGTCATTACTTCTGTATTATCCACAAGGTTTTCCATATCATCTACATCCAAGTAAATTTCTGGTAGCATATTATTAAAAATAATAAAACACAAGGCAAAAATAATCTCGATAAAAAATGTAAGTAGAAAGATCGAAAAAGCAATTCTTCTTAACTCTCTATATTGTTGCAGTCCTTTTTGATTACCTACTCGTACCATGGCTGCGACACTTAGTCCCATAGCAACCATAAAAGTCATAGCAGACAGGTTTAGCGCTATTTGATTTGCTGCTTGTGGATTTTTACCTAATATCCCAGAAATCCAAATCGCCGATGTAAAAATTCCAACTTCAAAAAACATCTGCAACGCAGAAGGAAACCCTAACGTAAGTATCTTTTTGAGCATATTACTTTGAAGGACAAAGAGCTTAACATTGGTAACATAAGCTTTAGATTTTTCTCTTCTTTTTAAAAAGAACCATAAAAACACAACCATTATCAATCTGGAAACCAAAGTTCCTATGGCTGCACCAACGATACCCATTTGCGGTAAACCAAATTTTCCAAATATTAATAAGTAGTTTAAAAATATATTTACAATATTGGCGATTAATGTTGCATACATTGGATACTTGGTCATGGATAATCCATCAGAAAATTGTTTGAATGCCTGAAAAACAATCAAGGGTATTAATGAAACTGCTACTAAATCTAAATAGGGAATCGCCAATTCTACAACCTCTATAGGCTGTTCCATGTAATACATTAAGGGTTTGGCAACAAGAATTCCTAAAAACAGGATAATTCCAAGTGTAGTACATAAAAATAGTCCATGCTTAAAGGCGAGCTTTCCACTTGCAAAATTGTTCTCACCATCAGCCTCGGCAATTAACGGAGTAATAGCAGTAGAAAACCCTATTCCAAGAGACATTGCTATAAACATAAAACTATTACCTAAAGATACAGCTGCTAATTCTGCAGTACCTAATTGACCTACCATGATATTGTCTATCAATCCCACAAAAGTATGCCCAAGCATACCTAGCATTACTGGAGCTGCTAACCGAAGGTTATAATTAAACTCTTTTGTGTATTGTTGCAACATGAATACAAATTAAGTTGTCAAAGATAAGGAGATTCCTTTTTGGAATATTGTATGATTAACGGAACTTTAAGCACAAAAAAAGGTGCTTTCTCAAGCACCTTTTTCTTTATCAAACTGTTGTAGTTTTATAAATTAGTTTTTCATAAATTTAGAAGTGACTGTACTTCCATTAGTGCTTGTTAAACTGATAAAGTACATTCCCGAAGACAAATCCCATGTTGGTATTGAAATTTGATTTGCAGTAACATCAGACACTTTTACAGACTTTACTGTGGCACCAGTAATTCCAGAAATAACAATTGTTGAATTCTGAATTTTTGATAAATCTCCAGAAAGATAAAGCTCATTCTTTACTGGATTAGGATATAATTGAAATCCTAATGTTTCAAGTTCATCTACAGACAATGATCTCGACGGTTCGATACCCCAAACCAAAACTCCATCTGCATAAATTGGTACTCTCTCAGATTCTATCAGGGTACTACTTAGACCATCATAAGAAAAATCGTTGGTAGGATCCCAAGAGCTTTCGGCAGCATTATTAGGTACGGATACTCTTACCTGAATTTCTTTTCTATGTTCTCCTTGACCACCTGGGAAAGGCATTTGGTCACTATCAATCGCTACCTCTACATAATAAATATTGTTATCTGGATCCCAAGCTTGCAATCCACCTGTTGCTCCACCATTTCCTCTTCCTGTGATTTCATAATCCTCTGGAGCGTATCCCGCATTAATTCCTTCCGTGATATCGATAAAATATCTAGCTGTTAGACTTCCTGGAACTCGAGCTGGCCAAGCCGATCTATTATTTAACCAAATTGCTAATTCTGTAAACCTCCCAGATTCGCTATTGATTTTAGTTTCATTTAAAAACTCTACTCCAGAGGCTTCTTCTGTTGGGAAATTTGGTAATTCCGATCCTCCGAAATCCATGACCATTTTTGCTAATACACCCTGGTAACAAGCATTGTAATCACAAGCTACCTCATTTGCCTGAAAATCTGAACGATTCTCAACAAATACATCATCAGGGTTTCCAGGTCCTCCCATTAATGCACCCCACAAAGTGTGTCTAGATTCTTCTGGGATAGACTCACTTCGAGTCCAACTAGAATGTTGACCTCTATGGTGTGGCTTAGTTGGTGGATTTACTCCAAATCCAGTTACTAAACTTCGGTTGTTTGGATTATCTCCCAAAGCATACTTTACCTGACTTACAGCAAAATCATAATAGTCTTGATTATTAGGAGTATTTACATTATTCACAAAAATCAAAGCTGTTAATGCTGCATTCATAGAATGACGTAGAGATCCCCATTGCGTTAAATGTGCCTGACCTCCTGGAGAGTATGTGATACCATTATTATTATCAATCCAAAATTGCAAATGCCTTTCTGTATTATCAATATATTGTTGCTTCCCTGTAAGCTCTGCTAACAATACCATATTACCATATCTTTTATCGTCCCATACAAGACTCCATAAGTAATCAGGTTCTCCATAGGTAGCTTCTGCTTTTTGTAGGTATGTATTATCTCCTGTTGCTTTATACAACCAAAGGGCTCCCCATGTTAATTCATCTTCGTATCCACCAGAAGAATAGGTTCCTACAGCAGGAATACCACCTTCTTCGGTATATTTACCTTTATACGTTTCACCGAATTCATATAAATCTTTGGCGTGCTGTAATAATGTAGCACTATAGGTTGGATCGCTATCTTTAAAAATTATACTCGCCGAAGCTAATGCAGCAGCTGTTTCACAAACTACTTCTGTTCCAGGATGGCTCGTATCTAGTTTAAAAGATTCTCTTTGGCCGTATTGTGGGTGAACATCTATCATTTCTGCTGGCATCCAGAAACTATGATCTTGTCCTTTTTTAGAAACCTGAGCATAAAACTCAAATTTTGTTGGATGACATTTAATAAAGTAATCGGTTACCCACTTAATATTTCTTTTAAAATGTTCTGTTTGATTTACCGCGTCATATCCATCTTTGTATTCTAAAAATCCCCAGTTTAATGCTGTAACTGAAAATGCCATAGGAAATCCAAATTTTATATGATCTCCAGCATCGAACCATCCACCAGTAAGATCTAATCCTACATCTTGACCATCATTTACTCCAGCATCACTTCTCCAACTTACTCTATTCCAATCCGGCAATACTCCAGACTGTTGGGATTCATAAAATAAAATTGATTTCTGTAATGCTTCTCCATAATTAAATTGTGCGACGACTTGTGTTCCTTGTAATCCTAAAAAGATTACCAATAAGCTTAGTAAGTTTTTTTTCATGTTTTGAATGATTTGTGATTATATAATTTGTGTGGTTTGATAAGTCATTATTAACTCTGTTTTTGGCTTTTATATTATGTTTTTTTTGATTTGTTAAGAGAGTGATAAGATCTTTTTTAGTTTTTGAAAAAAAATCCTACAAGAACATTTTTTATGTTATTCTAAAATTAAGAAGAGAAACTGCCTTTAACGAAAAAGACAGTTTCTCCTGGCTGAGTTTGTGTTAGAACTCTATTGATAGTTATTCAATATTTGTTTTTAGCACCCTAAATTATTGTTTGATTATTTTTATAGACTTAATATTCTTATTTGTCTTTCCTGCTTCTAAAATATTAACGATATAATATCCAGATGACAAACTACTCACGTCCATAAAATTCTCTCCCTCTTTCATCAATTTCTCTTTTACTAATAATCCTTGAACATTAAAGACCTTAATCGTCTTTCCTGTCATTTCTTGAGAAAAATTAATGCTATTGATTACAGGATTTGGATATAGTGATACAATTTCATTTGCATCATTATTATCACGGTTGACAGTATATGTAATTACTAATTGTGGTTTGCTAACAGATCCATTCTCTTTGGAAGCAAAAGCAAAATCATTTCCTGAAAGTGCACTTACAATTAATGAAAGTCTATTCCCTGAAATTTGAGCAGTCTTTAAAGGTATTGTTTTCGTAGCTCCAATTTGGAAATTAGCGTTTAATGAACCTAATTGTGTTCCTTTTTCTGGCTTATTAGAATTGGATAAATTAGCTTCAGTCCAGTTGCTACTATTTCCTTTATTGATAGCAATGTTACCATTTCCTGGGTCAGAAAATATGGTAAATTTTAGATCAGCTTTTGTAATCGTTCCATTAATGGAAGAAAGATCAAACATTAGGAATCCGGTTCTCTTATTTGATTCTATACGCACCATATTATTATTATATCGAGTAGATCCTTGCATATACGCATCATGTATCGGACTCAATGTTACTGTTTGCTCAACAGATTGAATTTTTGTAGTTACAACCTTATCGATATTATACAAATAACCAGCACCTCCCTTAAACGATAATCTTAAGGTTTTTTCCCCAGAAGAAAGAGAAACTGTTGTGGAGTACTTCTTATAGTCATGCCATTGTCCATTAACAGGAATATTTACCGAACCAACTAGATTTCCCGATTCTAAAATATCAACTTTACCACCAACCCCTTGACTAGAAGCATAAACATCTACGGTATATTGGCTAGTTCCATTAACTTTTACTTTATAGGTTGTAAAATCATTATTCTTTATATATCCTAAATTCTTACCAGAATTGGTACCTGGAGTATTTTCTATTCTTACGCTACCTGATTTAGCTTCAAAATCTTCCACTTCAAAAGAACCTGGTATCGCAATTGCATCAGTTGGTGGAGTGGAATCATCTTTAACAGTGATGGTAATTGGCTGAGAAGTTTTTACAGCACCATCATTATCAGTAGCCTTTGCCGTTATAGTGTAGCTGCCTACTGTATTAATAACAGTTGTTGTTTCATATGGAGCAACTTGCTCTGTCGCTGTTAAACTATTATTTACAAAAAATTCCACTTTGGAGACAGATCCATCACTATCGGACGCATTCGCTTTTAGAGGTATCGTTTGACCTACCTGATAACTTGCACCATTTGTAGGTGCCGTAACATTAACTGTTGGAGGAGTATTTGGATTTGAATCATCGACTAATCGGTAAGAACGTACCCAATCATAGTATGTAGTACGATTTTCTAGAGAATCATTCATTCCATCCTGACCATTTTTTGGTGGATTCCAATCGTAAGTCTCGACTACCATACGTAAATACATTGGAAGATTAAAATCTGCTGGTGGCTTTATTTGCCCAACAAACTGACCATCTAGATAAAATAAAATCTCACTTTTACTTTTCCACCAAACTCCATAAGTATGATAATTCTTCCAAGAAGCTTCTCCCAATGGAGCTTTGTTTCCCTGCTGTCCAACAGGTGTATTATTACAATTTGTATTTCTGCTATGTGTATTGGAATTCATATTGGTGATCATATTATTCACCCAATTTGCTCCATTAGAATTAACACCAACCGTCTCTGTAATATCTAACTCTGTTACACGAAGATTACATCCACTACCTTCATTTCGTTGATTAATAAGCCAAAAGGTAGATGACATAAAGGTTTTATTACCTTTCATTCGGGTTTCGTAATATCCGTATGTATTTTTTGTTAAGGATCTAACAAGACCTCCGTTATGAGTCCAACCATTGAATGGATTGGTCTTTTTAGAAGCTGAAATCTTAAGGTTTCCGCTACCAACAGAAACTGATGATGTTTCAAATCTGGCCGGTTTTCTACCTTCCCATTGAGGACTATTTATTGCCCATTTATTAGTATTTAATGAAGAACCATTAAATTCATCAGACATAATGTCTATTTTTTCCCACTTCTTTCCATTTGGAGGTGTTGGTTGTGCAAAAACACTTACTGTTAGCATACATAACAATAAGAATATGATTGATTTGTTATTTTTTTCCATGATTAAAATCGTTTTATTTTTTAGATCAAAACCCAATCTTTTTCAGATTGCATAACACGAGAAGTCTAAATATTTTGAGGTAAAAAATTTAAAACTTTTCACCATTTATACTCATAATACATTAGAGGAAAAGGCGGTCTCAAAATGACCGCCTATTTTCCTATTTTTTCTCTTTACATTTTATTTTGATCTAATAAAAGATGAAAGAATTTGATTAACGTTTTAATACTTTCTTAGCAGAAAGAACCTTATTCGTTTTACCTGCTTCTAAGATATTTATGATGTAATATCCAGATGACAAGTTGCTCATATCAACAGTATTTTGACCATCTGTTAATGATACTTCTTTTACAAGAACACCTACGGTATTAAATACTTTGATTGTCTTTCCAGCAGTAGAACCAGAAATATTGATTACATCTACAACTGGATTTGGATATAATGTAATATCATCTTCTACCTGTCCATCATCTCTATTTGTGGTATATGTAATTACTAACTGAGGTTTCGATACAGATCCATTTTCTTTGGATGCAAAAGCAAAATCATTTCCTGAAAGCGCATCAATAATCAACGAAAGTCTATTTCCTGATATCTGTCCAGTTTTTAGTGGAATCGTCTTTGTGCTGCCTTCAGGGAAATTAGCATTTAGAGATCCTAACTGAGTTCCTTTTCCAGGCTTGTTTGAATTTGACAAATTACCTTCTGTCCAGTTATTGCTGTTCCCTTTAGTTATACTAATGTTACCATTTCCAGGATCAGAATATACAGTGAACTTAAGATCTGCTTTGGTAATGGTTCCGTTGATAGAAGAAAGGTCGAACATTAAATATCCTGTTCTCTTATTTGATTCTACACGAACCATATCGTTATTGAATCTTGTTGATCCTTGCATGTATGCATCATGTATTGGTGTAAGCGTTACGGTTTGCTCTACTGGTTGTATTTTTGTAGCAACCACTTTATCTACATTATATAGATATCCTTCTCCTCCTTTGAATACGAATCTCAATTCTTTTTCTCCCGAAGAAAGAGACACTGAAGTAGAATACTTCTTGTAATCGTGCCATTGCCCATTCACTGGAATTGATACAGATCCTACAACTGCTCCTGCTTCAATAATATCCACAGTACCACCTGTTCCTTTACTAGAAGCATAGAAATCAAAAGTGTATTCGCTAGTTGCATCAACATTCACGTTGTATGATACGAAATCTCCATTATTAATAAACCCAAGATTTTTACCAGTACTATTTGGAGTATTTTCTATTCGCACACTTCCTGATTTTAATTCGAAATCTTCTGCTTCAAAAGAACCAGGAATATCGATTGCATCAGTTGGTGGAGTAGAATCATCTTTAACAGTAATCGTTATTGGAGAAGATGTTTTTGTCGCTCCATCATTATCAGTTGCTTTTGCAGTAATTGTGTAGTTACCTGCAGCATTAATGGTTGTTGATGTTTCATAAGGAGCAACTTGCTCTGTAGCTGTTAAGTTGTTATTGATATAAAACTCAACTTTTGCAATAGATCCATCACTATCAGAAGCATTTGCCACTAATGGAATTGTTTGACCTATATCATAGCTTGCTCCATTGGCAGGAGATGTTACAGAAACTTGAGGAGCTGTATTTTGATCCTGGCAATCTGTATAGAATACATCTGGTCCTGCACCTGATGGCTTATTATATGCTTTTGATAATACAAATTTATCCATTTCGAAACCATCTTCTCTCATAGAGAAAGAGATTGTATGCACTCCTGCGGAAGGAATGTCTAAATAGATCTTTTGTGCTTCTCCACAGTGATTTGCATTGGTTCTTTGCTTGCTTTCCCAAGTCCATTGGTTTTTACCAGCACACCATTGCATTCTGGCACCTGATGATGGCCAGTTTCCATTTAAACCTACATGAATTCCATTATCTTCGGATCCAGTAGAATGCGCTCTAACCCACACAAAATATCTTCCTGCACTCGTAAACTTAACTTTGTAATCGATGATCGCTACTTGTCCAGGAGTATTAGAAAAACTTACTCCATTTACTAATGGATCACTATGAGTTACTCGCGTATCTGGTAAAATTTCTAAGTATCCGCCCCCACTAGCTCCATTAGAGTGATCTGGATCCGGGTCTGGTGTAGGAGTTGAAGCCCCACTACCATCTAATACATACCATTTTCTATCAGCTACTTTAGTTTGGCTTTCAAACTTCTCCGCTTCTACGGCTACGATTCCATTTTGTTCCGTTGGGATACAGTTATCTCCATCGCCACCGCCGTCTCCGCCGTCGCCTCCATCACCACCATTGTCGGTACAAGTGAAGTTTAAAGCTGTCCATCTTCCTCTAGAATATGCAGTGCTATTACCTTCTGGTATGGTACCATTGGTATGGGAGTTAAATTCTACTCTAATTTTATCACCTTTAGTAACCTGAATACCTGTAAAAGTTGTACCTGATGCAGTATAATCCGTGCTGGTTGTTGGGTTTACAAATTCACCAATACGTGTTCCATTAACAGAAACTCTATATGTTGATTCTCCATCAATTTCTGTAAGTGTAGCTAAATTGATATCATAAGTTCCAGAATCTCCATTAAAAGTAGCTTCTGCAGCAGCAAACTTATCCTTGTATTGTGCAGCATTAATTGCTAGAGCATTTCGGGCATTATCTTTGTAGGCAGGTGAAAAACCAGCAACCGAAAGTGTAGGAAAATCTGTAATAGCCTGCATAGAAATTGTACCACAATTTCCTCCTCCATTATTATCACCATCTTTACTAGTTACTAATGCTACCCAGTCATTATTATCTGGAGCAACTAAATTGTTACCTAAAGTTTGCTTCGCAGATAAATTTCCACCTGAACGAGGGTTGTACCATTGTACATCATATTTATTATTACCTCCTGGTAAATTTAATCCTGTAGATCCACCATTAGGTCTATAAACCGCATATACACTTCCTGCCTTAGCAAATACGTAATCATTGCTATCTGATGTTACTCCATCAGAACTTACCATATTTACCATATTAGATTGTAGGTAACGATTAAAGAAATTAAGAGCGTAACCACCTTCTTTATATTTATTACCTCTTTTTCTCTGGTCATTACCATTAATATCACCGTCATCATTGGTATAACCGCTGTAATACTCTACTCCTGTTCCTCCTGCCATTAAAGTAGCCCAAAGGATTCTATGTCTTACTTCCTTATCCGAAATTCTAACTCCTGTAGATGCTGGTCCTTGCTCATCATTAGCAACCACCCATTTTTTACCAGAATTTCTGGATTTTTCTAACCATCTTCTTACGTCATTATGAACGTTGTTTTTTCCTGTTTGGATAGAAGCTCCTGTTAAATCAGAGTTGTTTCCTAATAATGGATTATATCGTTGATCTTGCTGATTTGGATATGTATGGATTACAATATTATGATCATATGGATCAATATTTTTGATATAAGTAGCAGTGGCTTTTGCAACTTGATCCTTTAACGTTGTTTCTTCTGTTAGGTTCCAATTTAATGCCAAATGATGGCTAAATCTAGCAATTAATTCTCGATAGTATAATTTTCTTTCTCTACCGAAATTATCACCATCCATCTTATTATCATTTTCTGTCTCCATGGTTTTAAAGTGCAGATATACTCCTTTTTTATCTGCATACTCCATCACTTTTTCCCACTGTGCCATTTTAGACACATCAAATCTATCGTGATGTACTTTATTCCATTGCTGCGCTCTGGAAGTATTTCCATACTCTTGTTCAGAAACTTTTAATACATGAGGAAAAACTGCTCCACCATCACCTGAAGTATTCCAGGTTAGGAAAGAAACAACGTTAGCTCCTTCGCTAGAAAGGTAATTGATCATCCCTAAGATTTCGGTTCCTTTACCATTTCCCCAAGTATATGCAGAAGCATCAGCGGCTACGTAATCTCTTTGGTGTGGTTGCCAAGTTTTATTTCCTATTTTATTTAGGTTATTATTAAAACTTGGTGTAGCATCAAAATCAACATAATTGAATGCATTTTCTGGTGAATCTGCCCCTGCCTTTACGAACCAAGGTCCGTTAGGACTAGTTGGATTTGATCCAACATGCTTTAGGTAGTGTTCACCTATGTATTTTAATCTTCCAAGATCTTTACTTCTAAAGTCTCTTCCAGACTTGTTTGATTCTGCTACGTTAAAAGATCCAGTATCTCCATTCATGAATCCAGCATTAGAGCCTCCTCCATTTATGGCTACATTAGAACCAGATTTAAAGGAAGCGGACCAATTCCATGTACCAGTTCTATCAGGAGCAAAGTGTACTCTCCACTTGTTTCCTGAATTACAACTATTATTTTCTGCGTTTCCACAAGCTGCAAAATATCCTGGTACCGTATAACTTGCATTACTTCCCTGATGTGTAAATGTTACATCCAAACGATAATCTGAAAATGGATTGGGACTTGCTGTTTCGGACGTATTAGGTCCGTTAAATGTCAATGTGACTTTATGCCACCGTTTTAATTCTCCTTCTGGGGTCTGTCCTTGGACTAAAAATCCTAAGAATAACAATGCTAAGAAAGCATTAAGCTTGGTTAATTTCATAATTTCAAATTGTTTTTTGCGTGTGTAGTTTTTAAATATGTATGAGTTTATGTAAGACCTCAAAGAACGGATTTTATTACGTTAAATTCCAACGTTAAAACCCACATAACCATTCGGTTAACAGCTTTTAACACGTATTAAACGTTTTAAAAAGTTCTTGAGTTAAAGGACCAAAAATTTCTGTTTTTTTTAAGAATTTATTAAACGATATTTTACAAATAGAATTCGTTACTCTTTGTCTAGAATTCGATAGTTAATCATTATGTCATTCTATTCTATTTTTACCTAAAATGAGTTGTTGAGTATCATAATCCTACTAAATTGAATTGATTTTTTAACTTTTATTTAACTTATTTGTTTATTGTTCACAAAATATTTTAAGAATTGAAAAAGGGGGATTTGGAAGGACTCATCCCCCATTGTTATTTGTTCTGAAATTATTTTAGTTGATTTACTCTTTTACAAATTGTGTTTTACTCTTTCCGAAGACAGATAAGATATAAACCCCAGATTCCATATCTGAAATTGATATCAATTCATCTACAGAAGTAAGTTTCGCTTTCTTAATTGTTTTACCGGTGATATCATAAATGGTAACAATATCATTAACCTGAACTCCTCGAATAGCAATCGATTCTTTGGATGGATTTGGATATACTTTTAATAATGAATCATCTGATGTCGGATCCTGTCTATTTCCGATAGAGAGAATTTTCCACTTTTGATTTGCATTAGTACTACTATAATTCCAGATAATAGCGTTCGCTCCAACTGCTCCTCCTGCTCTATCCAAACCTCTCGATAGACAATGCATCGGTTTTATCCCATAAATATTATTGCCATTGGTAACAATTTTCCATTTCTTATGAGAATCTACATCATCCGTCCAAGTGGCAACATTGGTCCCATTTTCGCAACGAGCATAAGGAACTTCTAAATATCTATTAGCACCCACGTTTCTAATCGTATATGAATTATCGCTAACATGCTTGATCTCCCATTTCTGATCATCAAAATTTGCTGGTTTATGCATTCTAGCACTATGACTCTCTAGAGCACGTGCTAATAATCTTTCATTATTTTGAGGAGATTCGATATGGTAAATACCATTTGGAATCAACTGAGTAAAACGAGCATTTACTGTCACATTATTTACCTGATCTCTCGCAATAGCATCTTGCCAAGAGGAATTTAATGGTCTGATATGAACTTTATAAACATATCCGCTTCCTGGTGCCGGAAAACTAGGTAGGTTAACAGTAATCGTTTTTGTACCCGAACCTTTAGCAACTTGCTCATTTTGCTGTGCAATCCAACCTGTAGATGACCAAAACTCTACGATAATATCTCTGGTAGTAGAAGCTTCATAATTAATATCAAATGAATATGAAGTAGCTTGTACAATAGTAGTTGGTGCATTACTAAAAGATACCTTATCTACAAATGTTTGATTAGCAACGGTTACATTTTCGACCTGATCTCTATTGATAGCTTCTTGCCAAGTAGTACCTACTGGTCTAATATGTGCTTTGTAGATATATCCAGTACCTGGAGTTGGTGCAGATGCTAAATTAACTGTGACGTTTGCTGTTCCTGTACCTGCATTCACCGTAACCATCTGCTGACCTAACCAGCCAGTTGATGACCAAAATTCTACCACAATTTCTCTATTGGTAGAAGCACTATAATTCACTTTAAAATCATAAGAAGTTTGTGGTTGAATAGTCGTTGCCGGATTTACAAAAGCAACCTCATCTGGAGTGGTACTTACGTTACAATCTTCTCCTGGTAGTCCATAGCATCCATTTCCTGTAGGACCTAAATCCGGATTCCAGTTAATTCCTGTTCTAAATGGTGGCACACCAAACTCATAAGCTCCTACATCTGGTTTATTCCCTTGGTAACCATCTGTATACCCACTAATCACTCTTCCGTAATCAATTGCTTGAGCTCCTGATTTTAAAGTATAATCATTATTATTATAGTTTTTAAAAGAATTTCTGCTTACTAAGTTATTCTGCTTATCGGACTGTGGCTCCCAAGTACTTTCCGTTTCTTGATTTCCATCTTGATCTGTAGCTTCTTTATCTGTAATGTTATTCCAAACTTTTACATTACTGAATTGAGTACCTGGTTTGTGCCATGCTCCCATGGTTGCAGAACCTTTAGCAAAGGTGTTATTGAAAATATTGAGGTTTGTACCATCCCAATTAATCTGTATGTTGGTCCATTTAGTGTTCCATACAACATTATGGTGGACATCCCAATTTTTAGAATCATTATCCAAATAAATTCCTGCTCCTTTAAATCGACCTGTTCGAGCTTTAGAGTCATGAAAAGTATTATGATGAATAGATGATTTAGCAGCTCTTGCGTTAGTCGTATAAAGTAATCCTCCATCATCAGCGATAAAGTTATTATTACTAATATCATTATATGCAAATTCTCCGCCATCAACATATGCCTGAATTACATCTTTACCCGCTCTAGTTAGGGTATTGTTTCTATATTTTCCTCGTTTCGCTCCACGAGTATTTAGCACACAATCATAGTTACCTAAATAATTAAAATCATGAACATAAGAATTCAAAAGTCTATTATCATCCCCTTTATCATAAACTCCATTTCCTGCTCCCCAAGCAATTTCACATTTTTCGATAAGATTCTTATTACCTGTTATCAAAACACTTTGTCGTCTAGAGTCAAATCCATTGATAACACCTAAGGTATGATTACCATAAAAACTTGAAACCGCATACAACTTATTATTACTACCACTAATATCAATGGAACCGCCAAAGACAGCAATTCCTTCAATATGAATGTAATTTTTATTTAGATTTATAGTTTGTGTTCTTCTCCTAAAACGAATAGAATTGTTTGCTGGTACTCCTCCACCTTCAATTTGAACATAAAGTGTTTTATTTTTTTTATCATAAAACCACTCATTTTTATAATCCAAAGCCTCTTTTATACCTTGAAGAAAAAACTCTCCTTTTTTGATCCCATGTCCAGTATACCCTGGATTATGTCTTAATTGAATCCAGTTTTGAGCTCTCTGTAATTTAAAATCCACTCTACTAGAAGAGGAATTGGTAACATAATCCGTCCAGGCTAAAAACCCTGCTCCACCATAAAAGTGAATCGAACCTCCATTTTCCCATTTACCAGCATGAGGAATACTTGTTGCATGCCCATTGGATTGACTCCCATTATAATTTAACCAAGTTTTTCCACCACCTGCGGCACCTCTATTACAAGCCGGTAAATAATCACGGTCGAATAGGTTTTGGGTCAGATTGTTTGGCCATCTAGCCAGATCCATGAGCTTATCATTGTGTAGTGTCATGTTATCTTGTCCTAAATCCCAAGAAACTTGTGCCTTATAGATCTTTCCTTGGTCTTTAGTCCAATTGTTAACAGCTTGCATTGCTGTTATGATTACCTTTTCTCCTGTTTTGGATCGGTATATTATTGGATTCCCTGCTGTTCCAGATCGTGCAGGTTGTAACAATTCTTCATACGTTCCTCCTCCAATGATCACCACATCTCCTGCCTGAGCAACCGAAGAAGCTTTTGCAATCGTCTTATATGGTTTAGTTTGGGTTCCGGGATTATTATCGTTTCCATTCTTGGAAACATAAATATTCTTAGCACATAACGATGATGCTAGTGTTAAGAATAATATCAAAACATATTTTTGCAATATGAATTGAAGTTTTTGGTTAGTTTTCATGGTTTTGAGTAGTTTTTGGTTTTTAAATGTATAAACTACATTTAAAAGTTGTTTTTCTATTTTATTAATCGCTAGGATTCAAAAAGAATTCGTTGGATATTTTGAGACCATTATATAATTTAGTACTATATCAAGGTTCTTTTATTCTAGATATAGATAATTTCCCCTAAAAATTTTGATCCAAAATATCAATCGGTTTAGTTCGCTAACATCACCTTACGCGCTTACCATATTCTTGATAACCGCATAAGGAATGTTTTCTTTGAATTGAATAGTTCTCAGAGTATGTTACTCTTTTACAAATTGTGTTTTACTCTTTCCGAAGACAGATAAGATATAAACTCCAGATTCCATGTCTGAAATAGATATCAATTCATCTACAGAAGTTAGTTTCGCTTTCTTAATTGTTTTACCGGTGATATCATAAATAGTGACAATATCATTAGCCTCAACTCCTAGAATAGCAATTGATTCTTTGGATGGATTCGGATATACTGCTAATAATGAATTATCGGATGTCGGATCTTGTCTGTTTCCAACAGATAAAATCTTCCACTTTTGATTTGCATTGGTACTACTATAATTCCAAATAATAGCATTTGCTCCAACTGCTCCTCCTGCTCTGTCCAAACCTCTCGATAGACAATGCATTGGTTTTATTCCATAAATATCGTTACCATTCTTAACGATTTTCCATTTCTTATGAGAATCTACATCATTGATCCAAGTACCCACATTACTTCCATTTTCACAACGAGCATAAGGAACTTCTAAATATCTGTTAGTCCCCACGTTTCTAATGGTATATGAATTACCACTCACATGTTTAATCTCCCATTTCTGATCATCAAAATTTGCGGGCTTATGCATTCTCGCACTATGGCTTTCTAAGGCACGAGCTAGTAATCTTTCATTATTCTGAGGAGATTCAATATGGTAAATACCATTTGGGATTAACTGCATAAAAAGCTTAGTAATCGTAATATCATTTGTCTGATCAGTATCTAATGCATCTTGCCAACCAGTTCCTACTGGTCTAATATGAACCTTAAATAAATATCCTGGGCTAGGTTGTGGCATATTCGGAAGATCGATTGTAATTGCTTTAGATCCAATTCCTTTTGCTACAACTTCCTCTTGCGCTGCAATCCATCCGGTAGCTGACCAAAAAGACATTACAATTTCTCTATTAGAAGAAGCCTCATAGTTTACATCTAAAGTATAAGAAGTGGCCTGCACCATACTATTCGGAGAATTACTAAAAGATATTTTATCTTCAAATGTTTGACCTTGGACAGTGACATTATTAACCTGATCTGTATCAATTGCCTCTTGCCAACTAGCTCCTACAGGTCTAATATCTGTTTTATAGATATAGCCAGTCCCTGGATTAGGCGCAGTAGGCAATTCTACGGTGATTGTGACTCTATCAGAACCACTTCCTACAGTAATTCTCTTTTGACCTAACCATTGGGTAGCTGACCAAAATTGTACCACAATATCTCTATTAGTATCTGCACTGTATTGTATTTCAAAATCATAGGAAGTTTGAGAAGCAATTGTAGTGGTAGGATTGATAAATGCTATTTGATCATTTTCTGTATCTCCTTCTCCTGTATCTTCTACTGCATCAATTCCTGCGGTCCATCTCGTTCCTCCTCGTTCGTAAGCTCCAATATCTGGCGCAGAACCTTTATAAGCTTTTTCGAATCCTGCTATCACTCTTCCACTATTGACTACAGATCCATTAGATTTTGGCATAAAATTTAGACCATTTGCATTCTCAAATGGAGAAGTAGCACTTATAATATTATTCTTGTAATCAAATCCTGGCGCTTCATGCCATCCCTCTTTATTAGAATAATTATTATAAACTCTATTATTACTTTGTGGATAACCATTTACCCATGAACCCATTGCTTCTCCTGCATTCCAGATAGTGTTATGAAAAAAGTCTAAATGCTCATTATTCCAGTTTACCTGATAACCGGTCCAGGATACATTCCAAACTACATTATGATGGACAACATATCCTTTACTATTATTATCTAGGTAAATACCTGCAGCTTTATTTCCAGCATATGAAGGTGGTTTTGAATCATGAAACCAATTATGATGGATTTCAGTTCCTTTTCGTCTATCGTCACCAACCGTATAAAAAACTCCAGAATCAGCATTAATTAACTGCGCTCTCGACACATCGTTATAAGCAACTTCGCAGTTATCTCCACTAACGTACATTCCATCTCGTCCTGAGTTGATTATTTTATTCTTTAAAACTTTTACATTATTAGCTCTTGTTCTAATTGGTGTTGCATGAATTCCTAAATAATCGATATTAGAAATAGTATTTTTCTCGATAATAGAATTATGAGCATTTGCCCAACTCTGAACCGAAATTCCATTTGCAGAACTATGATTAACAGTACAATTTCTTATAATGGTATTTGGTCCCAACACTTCAATTGAGGATTCACCTACTCCTGCACTCGTACTATTTATGTTGTCAAAACCTTCGCTACCATGGATTACTTTATTACTCTCAAAGATATTAGAACGTCCATTGATCTTTACACTTCCTCCAAAAAACTCAATACCCTGAATTTTTACATAATCCCCTTTTATTTCAGCAATAAATTTACGAGTAGCATACTCTACAGTATTATTAGCAGGTTTTTTACCATTAGCTGGCTGAAAATAAAGCGTTTTAGTAGCAGTATCATAATACCATTCTCTGGCATAATCTAAGGCTTCTAACTTATTAAATAAATACAATTGCCCTCTATGTCCATTTCTTACAATTGTCGGGTTATGAGGATTGAATGGCCATTTATTAATATTTACTCCTGCATGTTCAATTCTATTTCCGGTACTACGAGTAATTCTTCTCGTCCAACTTGTACCAGAATGTCCTCCTATATAATACACTAATCCGCCTGTCCAATCGAAGCTTGGTATCCCTGAAACACTGAAATAATTACTACCTCCATTATCAACAAACTTACAATCTACCGTAAATCTATTATTATCAACATTATTTGGCCATCGAGCCAAATCCATATATTGTTGATTATGGTACACATTCCTAAACCTTTCTTCAATAGTCATATTAACAGAAGCTTTATAAATATTACCTGCATGTAATTGCCATCCATTTATAAACTTTGTTGCCTTGATTTTTACATTTTCTCCATCTGCAGCTTTAAAGGTGATATAATTATTTGGGGTTCCTTTTTTATTAATTACTAAAGGCTCTGTATACACTCCTCCTTTTATAATACAAACATCACCAGCTTTCATTACTGAAACTGCTTTAGCAAAAGTTTTGAAAGGACTACCTAAAGAACCATTATTACTATCATTCCCGTTAGTTGCGACATAATAGTCTTTGGCAAGTAAACTCTGGGTAAAAACTACCCAGAGAAAGCCAATTAAAAATTTAATTTTCATGGTTTGATTATTATAAATTAATCTAATTAGCTGATTTATTCTTTTACAAATTGTGTTTTACTCTTTCCGAAGACAGACAAGATATAGACTCCAGATTCCATGTCTGAAATGGATATCAATTCATCTGCAGAAGTTAGTTTCGCTTTCTTAATTGTCTTACCAGTGATATCATAAATGGTAACAATATCATTATCCTCAACTCCTAGAATAGTAATAGATTCTTTGGATGGATTTGGATATACCGCTAATAATGAATTATCTGTTGTCGGATCCTGTCTGTTTCCAACAGATAAAATCTTCCACTTTTGATTTGCATTAGTACTACTATAATTCCAGATAATAGCATTTGCTCCAACTGCTCCTCCTGCTCTATCCAAACCTCTCGATAGACAATGCATTGGTTTTATCCCATAAATACCGTTGCCATTCGTAACGATTTTCCATTTCTTATGTGAATCTACATCATCGGTCCATGTGGCAACATTGGTTCCATTTTCGCAACGAGCATAAGGAACTTCTAAATATCTATTAGTCCCCACATTCCTAATCGTATATGAATTATCACTCACATGATTAATCTCCCATTTCTGATCATCAAAATTTGCTGGCTTATGCATTCTAGCACTATGACTCTCTAGAGCACGTGCTAATAATCTTTCATTATTTTGAGGAGATTCTATATGATAAATACCATTTGGAATCAACTGAGTAAAACGAGCATTTACTGTCACATTATTTACCTGATCTCTAGCAATAGCATCTTGCCAAGATGAATTTAATGGTCGAATATGAACTTTATAAACGTATCCACTTCCTGGTGCAGGCAAACTAGGTAGGTTAACAGTAATTGTTTTTGTACCTGAACCTTTAGCAACTTGCTCATTTTGTTGTGCAATCCAACCTGTAGATGACCAAAACTCTACGATGATATCTCTGGTGGTCGAAGCTTCATAATTAATATCAAATGAATATGAAGTAGCTTGTACAATAGTAGTTGGTGCATTGCTAAAGGAAACCTTATCTGTAAATGTTTGATTCGCAACAGTTACATTTTCCACCTGATCTCTATCGATAGCTTCTTGCCAAGTAGTTCCTACTGGTCTTATATGTGCTTTGTAGATATATCCAGTACCTGGAGTTGGTGCAGAGGCTAAATCAACAGTAACATTTGCTGTTCCTGTTCCTGCATTCACCGTAACCATCTGCTGACCTAACCAGCCAGTTGACGACCAAAATTCTACCACAATTTCTCTATTCGTGGAAGCACTATAATTCACTTTAAAATCGTAGGAAGTTTGTGGTTGAATAGTCATTGCTGGATTTACAAAAGTAACCTCATCAGGAGTAGTACTAACATTACAATCTTCTCCTGGTAGTCCATAGCATCCATTTCCTGTAGGACCTAAATCTGCATTCCAGTTGATTCCTGGAACCCATTTTGTTCCTCCATATTCATATGCCCCGGCATCTGGTGCAGATCCTACAAAACCATCTGTTATACCAGATATTCTTCTACCAGCATTTACGGCTGGGGAGTTTGACCTTAACGTAAAATCATTTCCGTTGTAGTTCGTATATCCTAATTTAGTAATTACATTATTTTGTTTATCCGCATCTCTTTCAAAAGTACCTTCGTCTTCCTGTGTAGAAGGGTCATCTTCAGTTCTAACATCGGCAATATTATTCCAAACTTTTACATTCGAAAACGCTGTTCCTGGCTTATGCCAAGCTCCCATTGCTCCTCCTTCTGTCTTAACTAAAGTATTATTAAAAATATCAATGTCTTTACCATTCCAATTAATCTGGACTCCAGTCCACTCTACATTCCATACTACATTATGATGTACCGAAAATGCTTCTGCATCATTATCCAAATATATGGCTGCAGCTTTTCTTAATTTTCCTCTACCTTCACTATCATGAAACCAATTATGATGAATCTCTCCATAATGCGGTCCACCTACCGTGTACAGTAAAGCACAATCATCATTAATTAAGTTTGACCTGTATACATCATTATAGGCAAACTCACTTCTATTATTAAAGAATTGAATACCATCTCTTCCGGCTCTAAAAATTGTGTTTCCTTTGAAAAGTGTATTTTTTCCACCTCTCGCATTTATAGGTGCATCATAAGATCCGATATAATTAAAATCATGAATTCTAGAATTAAGAATTCTATTTTTATCTCCACTTACTTTAATACCATTGGCAGCTCCAAAAGCTATCTCACAACGCTCTATAGTATTATTATTTCCCTCCATCAACACGCTTTGTTTATTGGCGGAAAAACCTTTTTGAACTCCTTGTGTATGATTTCCGTAGAAAGAAGAAACACCATAAATCACATTATTGTTTGAATTTCTAGGCATATTGATCGATCCTCCAAAAACAGCGAGGTTTCTGATATGAATAAAACTTCTACCACTTAGATCTACGGTTGTTGTTCTTCTTCTCATTTGCACAACCCCATTAACTGGTGCCCGTCCACCAGGCATTTGCACAAATAGTTCCTTTGTTTGCTTATTAAACCACCATTCGTTTTGATAATCTAAAGCTCCTTTTACTCCTTCTAAATAGAAATCTCCTTTATCAGCTGGAGCATGAAAGGTTCTAATCCATGCAGGATTTTTATCAAGTGTAAAATTCACCCTTCCTGAGGAACTACTATTAATAAATGCTTTCCAGGCAATCCACCCTGATCCAGGTTTATCACCATAAAAGAAAACAGATCCTCCTGACCAATTAATATTAGGAATTTGTGAAGATGTTAAAAAAGCTCCGTTAACGACATTGCTTCCACTACCTCCATCATTTCTACGAGAATTTAATGTAAAAGGATCTCCATCTGTATTATTAGGCCACCTTGCTAAATCCATTGCTGTATTACCATTTAGAACAAAGTTTTCTTGTCCTAAATCCCAGTTTATTTTGATTTTGTAGATAGCTCCATTGTCCTTTTGCCAACCGCTAAGTGCTTGCATGGCACTGATAATCACTTTTTCTCCTTGTTTTGAAGTATATGTAATCGGTTGACCCGCTTGACCTGACCTGGCTGGTCTGATGACTTCTTCATAGGTACCTCCTCCAATAACAATAACATCACCTGGTTGCGCAACTGAAGATGCTTTTGAAATAGTTTTGTAGGGTTTGGCTTGTGTTCCGGGATTAGAATCATTCCCGTTTTTCGATACGTAAATGTTTTTAGCATTTACAGAAGATACGATGGCGATTAAAAACACCAAAACATACCTCCTTAAGAGAGTTTTAAAATTTTTCATGACTGTTAGTTGAGTTTAGTTGCCTGAAAGTTAGTTCTACTCTAGCTTTCCGACGTTATAGTTTTAGTAATCGTATTGTTTATTAAAGAATTCGTTAAGTATTCCAGAAAAAATTATGACAAGAGAAGACAATCTTAGGAAGCTTTTAATTGTTCCTATTCTTCATAATTTTTCCTGAAATACCTGATATCAGAGTTATCTGTTTACAAAAATTTTCTTTCGAATGGTTTGATTGCTTTCTGTATCTTTTATTTCAAGAACATAAATTCCTTGATGCAATCCTTGAAATGAGATAGACACTTGCTTTTGTTGCTCTTTTAGTTTTTCTGTTTTGATGACGTTTCCAACAAAATCAGTCAGCTTATATTCTGGATTCTTAAGAGATTCAAGACCCGAAAGGTTGACAAAATCTTTTGTTGGATTTGGAAATACCTTAATCTCATCAAAGATTCTTAATGCCACTAAGGAAGAGGATGGTTCTACACCCCAAACCAAGTTATTATTGCTATAAAGGGTTATATTTTGATTTGACGTATACGCTGTTCCAGCAGATTGATATGAATAATCATCTGATTCATTAAAGGCACTCCAGTTTGCTTTGGCAAAACGAGTTTGAATAGGTCCTGAATTTTGAGAAGGATCTAATACTCCAGCACCGATATCAAAAGTAATTTCTAAATAATCCATACCTCTATCCTGACCAAAAGTACCATTCACAACATTAGTTCCTAGTTGTGCCCAATCACACCAAAAATTGAGATCATTATTACCTTCTGAAGTAAACCAATATCTAATGCTTAGCTCTTCAAAAGATACCGATTGACTTCCATTATTTACTATTCTGAGATGTGGATTGATCATATTATCCGTTGCATTTCCTCTCCCTCCATCAATATATTCTAGTACTAAATCACCACTAGGTGCATCAGTAACAGAAATTTCTAGCGATTTTGTAGCTGTTTGTCCAACACCATTATCGATCGTTAATGAAACTAGATATGTTCCAATGCTATCAAATGTATGTGTAATACTAACTCCATTTCCGGTAGTACCGTCTCCAAAATCCCAAGTGTATGAAAGTGGATTCCCTAATGGGTCAGAAGATGCTGATGCGTCGAAACTTACTATCAAAGGAGCAGACCCTGATTGATTATCTGCTACAAAGTCAACAATAAGGCTTCCATCGGAAACGGTTATTGATTTGGTAATCATATCCTCTAATTTCCCATCACTTACTGTAAGCTTGACTTCATAGACTCCTGGATTTATAAATTCAAAATCGGTAGTAATTCCAGTAGCTGTTTCACCATTTCCAAAATCCCATGAATACGTTAATACATCATTATCAGGATCGGAAGACCCAGACGCATCAAAACCTACCAATAATGGTGCAATTCCAAGATCAACATCTGATGTAAATTGAGCTATCGGAGCTTGATTAGCATCTAGTACTTCTATTGTTATTGTAGTACTATTAGAGTTTCCATCAGGATCAGTTACGGTAAGTGTTACTAATTGATCTCCTATTTGTGTAAATTCATAAGATGTAGTCACTCCAACTGCGGTATCTCCATTTCCAAAATCCCAAGCATACGATAGTGTGTCACCATTAGGATCGCTAGAAGCTAAAGCATCAAAATCTACTAACAATGGCGCAAAGCCTGAAACTGGTGTTGCAGTTACTCTTGCTACGGGAGCATTACTTCCTCCAGGTTCGATCCCACTAACTAACTTTCCATTGAGATATAATGCTACTTGATCCCACGGCGCAAACTCTTTTTTGGTGCCGTCATATGAGTAATCATTAGATTGATCCGTATCTGACCAATTGCTATTGGCTATTTTAGGCTCCATTCTACCAGAACCATCACTTCTTCCTAGCATACCTGCTGCTGGATCAAAGGTAATCTCTACATAATGATTATTTCCTTCGGTATTTACGATTTGCCCTTTTACATTAGTACTACCAATCATTGCATAATCCACAAAGAAATTCAGCGGTAAATCTGTTTCTGTTTCAAACCAGTAGCGAATACTTAGATCAGCGTATGCAACATCTTCCGAAGAATTATTAAAAATTCTAAAATGTGGTTTGATAATATTCGTAACTGCTCCTTCTGAAGCATCCTTATACTCCAATGTTAGAATGCCATCTCCACCAATTTGAATGTTTCTTGGAGTTGATGTTTTGGTAACACCGTTAATTCCTGTCGCTACAGATGTAATTTGATAATTTCCATCTGGCAATCCAGTTACATCTAATTCATAAGGTGCTGTTGTATCTTCACCTACTAATTCTCCATTACTAAAAAATTCTACCTTAAGAACATTATTACTTTCATTTAATAAGTTGGCTTCTATATGAACTGTACTTCCTGAAACATATTTATCACCAGATTTTGGAGACATTAATGATAAATAAATAGCTTCTCCCCCAGACATTGCTTCCATTTTAAGCGAATGTTCTTTATAAATAGCCACTTCTACATCTCCTTCAAAAACTCCGAATTTATCCCTTGGTGTATTGTTATCTGGAAACCACCAAAACGCACTAGCACCAATCTTTTTTTGTTCGATGAATCCATACATTTCTTCCCACCATTCGTATCGCTCTTGAATTTCAACATTAAATTCTCCGATGTATAATGGTTTCTTTAGAATTTGATGGGATTCATCAGCCCAATCACAGACTAGTTTTAAGGTTTCTTCTAATGTAAAATTGGACCAACTCTCACGAATATAGGGATGTGCAGAAGCAAAATCTATATAAGGTGATTGATGAATTTTGATAAAATCATTTCCTTCATCTCCACCAAATCCATAGCGAGTTCCATGCGCTTCTAAACCAGTACTCAATAAGTGATTAGAGTCAATAGCTTTTATAAAAGCTCCCATATCATCTACCCAAGCTCTCAATACATCCGAAGTTACATCATCTCCAAATCCTTGATATCTTGGTTCATTCATCAACTCCCAAGCAAGAATTGTAGGATCATTTCTATATTCTACACCATCGTAGTGATTAACACGAGTAAGAAAATATTCTACATAATCTTTATACCCTTGAATAGCAGAGGCATTTGTAAAGAACTGTCCTTGATCATGCGTTCCTGCTCCTTCTACCTCGATACCTTCCCATTTGAGTCGATCTTTGATGCCTCCGTAATCATTCCAGTAATTTTCTAAAGCCACGATCAGTTTAATTCCATTTGCTTCTGCAGATTTGATCACATAATCAAATAGTGAAAATTGTCCTTCACTGTAGACTCCTTTTTGAGGTTCGAATCCATGCCAATCCTCGTGGCTAAAACCCCATAGTCGTACTACTCTCACTCCATTTTCATATAACCTTCGCATATGTTCATCAATGCGATCTTTGTCCATAAATTGTGTTTCGATATCACCGCTAGAAGAACCATAAGTAAAAAAGTCATATACATTGGCCCCAGAAAAATAGTAGGGCCTTCCGTCTAGCATAAATTTCTCACCATCTGTATAGACAAAGTCTGATGATGGCATTCTTTGCGAAAACGATTCCATACCAAAAAATAGTAAGCATAGAAATGTTATTGTGCTAATGTTAGTTTTCATCTTAAAATAGATTAGTTGAGTTTTTAAATTTGTTGTTTTTTGAATTGTATCTTTTGTACTCCAACTATCAACACAGCATCACTTAATCACAAGACATTCCCCTTTTTAGTCCTGGATCAACGATCACTTTTACTTCTTTAATTTGATGTTTTAGATAACTGTTGGATGTCTATGAAGAATTTGACACCCAACAGTTTCACATTTATTTGGCAATCTGTTTAATTATTGTTTTTTTATCTACTTGAATCTGAATAAAATACATACCTGACTGAACTGAAGTCATGTCTAGTTTCATTTCTTTTATATCGTCTTGAACATATCTGGATGATATTGTTTTTCCACTGATATCTACGACACGAATGAAGGCATCTTTAAAACTGTAATTACTATCTAATATTAGATAATCTGTTACCGGATTTGGAAAAGCAGTTACACTTAAAGATTGTTCTGACAATGAAGGATCATTTTCTTTATTTTGACAGTCAGGAATGTCACTCTGATTCGTAAAATAAATGGTATATTCTCCACTTTTAGAGACCAGAACAAAATTATCTCCATCCATGGTTACCAGATAAGCACCATCAAAATTTGATATTCCAGTTCCGGACAAAACAATATCAGGCCCCACTTGCTCAAATGTTTGGCTGGTAATAGCAGCTTTCAAATCTATCCACCATCCTGGATTTCCATTATTTGTGCTCATAGAAAGTTGCCATAATCCATTATTTTGTAAATCCCAATTGACTGTAAAATTGGTTACGTTACTCAAATCTGGACCATTCTGACCTAGCACATAAACTTTATCATAAGAAATATTAGCTAAGGTTGGTAATGCGGTACTCATTGGTGCTCCAAAACTACAATCATTACCAGATGATGGTTGGGTAATGGTAATAGTTTGTGCTACGCTATCTGACAAAGAACCATCACTCACCGTCAATGTAATTGCATATACTCCTTCTATCGTATACGTATGATTTACAGTTTCACCATTTCCGGTAGAACCATCACCAAAATCCCATACATACTCTAAAATATCTCCATTGGCATCTGAAGATGCTGATGCATCCATAGCTACGATCAATGGAGCTATTCCTGTTGTTACAGAAGTATCAAAACTTGCCTCAGGAGCTACATTTCCTTCCAAAACAGTAATTGTCGTTGGTATCGATGTGTCTGATTGTACTCCATCACTAATGGTTAAAGTAGCAGCATAAGATCCAGCTAAAGTATAGGTATGCGAAGGGTTTTTTAAATTACTAGTATTACCATCTCCAAAATCCCATAAATAATCAATGCTAGCTCCTGAAGGGAAAACAGAACTTGAAGCATCAAAACTTACTAGTAATGGAACATCACCAGAAACTGGTGTAGCCGTAAAATTAGCTTCTAATCCAGGTAAGGTACTTTGTACTTCTATTGTCTGAGTATCGGTATCTGTCTTTCCATTGCCATCATCTACTGTAAGTACCACTTGATAGGTTCCAACCTGTTGATATGTATATGAAGTAGTTACTCCTGTAGCTGTAGCTGTATCTCCATTTCCAAAATCCCAACTGTAAGAAAGTATATCACCATCTGGATCAGTAGAATTACTAGCATCAAAACTAACAGCTAATGGAGCTTCTCCAGAACTAACATTATTCGTTATCACTGCATTAGGACTTCTATTGGTATTGTCTCCCGAAATTGGTTCTAATCCCCAAACTAATACTCCTTGATAGTACAACGTTACCAGCACATGTGGTTTTAACGAAGTTTTAGATCCATCGTAAGAGAAATCGTTACTCTGATTATGTGTTTGGAATCCTGCGTGATGTAATCTGGTTTGTATCTGTCCAGACTTATCATTTGCATTGATATTACCTGATGATGCAGAGAAACCTACTTCTAGATAATGCTCACTATCCTGAATTCCAAAAGTACCATTAACACCAATAGGTTGTGAATAGTCAATATTAAAGTTCATCGGAATATCATGTTCTGGAGTAAACCAATATCTTATTTTGAAATCATCTAACGAAACACTTTGATTAGATTCATTTACAATTTGGAATACTGGTTTTAATTCTACAGTAGCAACTCCTGAACTATTATCACGATATTCTACACTGAAATCTGTATCTGGTAAATCTCCAAATCTTTCATCTACAGTAATCGTAATCTCGGTAGGATCACCAACTATTTCTCCATCTGTAGCAGCTCTTACTAGTTTTACAGTATGTTCTCCTTCAGTAAGATTTGTTACGGCAATTGGTGCCACTGTATACACCGAACCTTGTTCAATATTATCAATAAAATATTTAATATGCTGACCATTAGGAGCGATATCCCATAAGAATGTGGTAAATTCTATTTCAAAATCTGGACCTACCAATCCACCATCAGATGGAGATTGTATCATTACAGTAGGATCTTGAGGTAATTGATCTTTGGTAACAATTACGGTAATTGTTTCTCCCAAATCTGTAACGGAGTTATCACTTCGCTCCATTTGCAAGGTTAATTCATGAGGACCTTCCGATAAAGCTGTTCCATCTGCATGAGGACCTTCGGCATCAATTAGTCCTCTATCCTGACCATCTATTTTAAATCGAAGTTTATATTGCTGTGATGGTAATTCCCAGCCTTCTGTTTCAAAATTGATGGTTATTGGAGCATTCACCATTTGCCCATCTACTGGAGATGTAAAGAAGATATCTGGCAATGGCCCAATTGGAGTAGTAGCATCACCACCATGTAGTGTCCAGATAACAGCAGCATCAAACATTTTAAGCCCTTGCTCTGTTAGTAAATGCATGAACTGATCTCTTAATGGAAATGCTGTTCTTCTGGATGGAATTGAAATGCTGGCTTCGTATCCGAACAAAATTGGTTGCGTTCCTGCCTTTGCCACGATAATAGCTTCATCAGATGGGTTTCCGAATGGTAAACTCTGAGTGATTCCATATAAAGCAGTTTGCGCATCAGCATCAGCTGCCATTGGATGATCTGTATCTGCAATGGTAACCTTAGAAAACCCTTCAGAGGTAATTCCGAAGCCAGAATTTAATGGTCCTGAAGTCATTCTTAGTTTTCCATACATGAAAGGATTCCATGTCATTAATGGCACACGTGCACCTTCCAGATCATTCCCTAGTTCTCTAGGATCTACAGAAGAGGAAATTAATACTAAATCAAAAGGATTAGCAGATTGAGGACTGGTAGCTTCTTCATCAGAGAATAACGTAATTGCAAATCCTAACTTTTGTTCCAATCTGGATTTTATACGTTGATCTTCATTAGAAAGATTATCCTTATCTCCTACCACAAACATCACTTTGATCGTATTCTTGTAGTTTACTTCAATTTCTGGTGTAATCGAAGCTGTTTTGCCCGCATTATAGAAAACCTTTGCTGTTATTCTATACGTTTTCCAAATCACAGGGTTCCAATCCATTTCATAAGGCGAGGTTGTTACACTTCCTATTAAATCATCATCTATATAATATTCGATTTTAGAAACATCTGTAATATTCGTATTTACAGCAAGTCTTACAGCATCTGAGGTATCAATTTGAGCTCCATCAATTGGAGAAGATATTTCTAATAGTTGAGTTCCTGCTATCGCAGACTCTGAACCATCAATCTGCTTGATATATGCTTCTAGTTGATCAATTTCACTAGCACTCAATGCAGATACCGCTCCGTGTGCGTCATTTGGATTATAGGTCGTTAGTACATCTCTAATTGTTGGAGCAGCCCCATCATGCAGATATGGTGCAGTAGCCCAAACATCTTTTAACGTTGGAACGTCTATCCCTAGCAATGATTTTTCTAAACGATTCCCGCTTGTAGCAATAATAGTCCCTACATCGTGTAATTTTCCAGATGGACTATCTGTAAAACTATCGCCACCATGACATGACATACATTGTAGGTCTGTGAAAATTGATTTTCCAGCTACTGCATCGGCGGTCAAGGAACCATCTTGATTTCGGTATGGACTTGGGTCAAATTGATTTAAAGATTCTATATATGCTGCTAAAGCATCTAAATCAGGAGATTTACCAGCTTTTGGACTTCCTAAAGTTAATGCTGTAGTACCTTCATTAAAAGTTGCATTATCGATAAATCCTTGTCCTTTGAAATGAAAACGAATATCATTCTCAAAATCTTGAATCTCATCAAAGTTGGCACTCCAATGCACTCTTCCATGACCAGTTCCAGAGCGACCAACCAAAGAAATAGTATTACGAAGTCCCTCTCCACGATCTGTAAAATCCCAGATTCTTCCATCTTGGGTTCCATCGATATGACAACTAGCACAACTTACATAACCATCTGTTCCCATTCTGATGTCGGCAGCATCATAAAATATTTGCTTCCCTTTAAGAACCTCAGCACTTAATAATTCTAGAGTAACCGTATGAATTGTTGCTATTTCTTCTAAGAGCGTTGTTCCTTGTGTAACCATTTGATCCGCATCAAATACGGTAACCGTACGATCCATGAAGTTCTTCACAAATAATCGATTCGTAGTTTGATCAAACACCATTCCCTGAGGTGCTTTACCTACATCTTTTTTATTTAGTTCTAAACCAGTTTTAGGATCAATAACTACGATTCGGTTATTACCTTGCATCGTGATAAAAAGATAATTTCCTGTAGGACTAAACAATGCTGAAGAAGGCTGACCATGGTTATCAATATCTAACCTATTCTGAAGGATCTCGGTGCTGGTCGTTAGATTAAGTGGTGATATTGCAGTTCGTACCACATTATCAAAAGTTAATGTTTTTCCATCTCTAGCTAAACCTCGTAATGTATTATCTTTTTTTGCTACAGACCAAGCTGTATTGTTATCTGGATGAATACTAATTCCAGCAATATAATTAGGCAATCCTCTACCTTCATTACCATTATCCACTGTAAAGTCATCCAATGCTAACCCAATGGTATTTTGAAGAGTAAAAGTAGATAGATCTACTTCCCATATTTGACCTTCTTGATCTGGTGATATAAATCTTGTTACTAATAGTTTTTCGCCATCACCTGTTATAGCAAGTGCTCTTGGCGTATTTCCTATAGCTATTGAAGATGTAAGAGTATTTGTGGCAGCGCTAACCTCTATCAATTCTCCTGATCCAAAAGCAGAAACAAAACCACGCGTGCCATCTGGAGTAAATACAATACCATAAGGTCTAGATCCTCTATCTAAAGCTATTTTCTTTATAAGAATACCTTGATTATTTAGAATATAGAGTTCATCCGAATCTCTACAGGTGACCCAAGCATTATTATTAGTATCCAGTGCTATATTTATTGGATCTTCTCCTACAGTAACTTCGTCTATAATCGAAAAATTATCGGCATTTATAAGTGTAACTGAATTATTATCTGGATTGACAGACCATACAATTCTATTATCCTCATCCACTATAATTGGACTTGATTGCTTTGGTCCACTACCTGCTATATTATTGGTCACCACTATTGACTGAGATGCTACTGCAAATCCACCATTATTATCAGAAACCTGTACCTGAACAGTGTAATTTCCTGCTTCGGTAAAAATGTGATTTGTAGTATTCCCTATCCAATCTGTTTTAGGAGAACCATCACCAAAATCCCATCGGTAGTTCAATGAATTACCGTCGGGATCTGTGGCATTTACGGTAAACTCTAAATTAGTACCCACAATTATTGGTGATGGAATATTCAATTCTATATTAGTAACTTCTGGCGATTGGTTAGAAGAATCTCCTCCTGTAGTGAAATAAAATATGTATTCTTCCATTCCGTTACCAACAGCATCTTTTATTCCATCTTCCACAAACTTTACTTCATACGTAGTATTAGGTAATAACTTTTCTTTTGGAGCATAATTAATAACTTGATAAGAGGTAGTTGTTATATCTCCTTTAATCGGCTGACCACCTAACGGACTTACCTGAATCGTTTGATCATTAAGGGTAAGATCATTTAGAGTTTCGTTAATTACAAAACCAACAGTTGTGGTAACAGGCTGATTAATTGCTCCTGCTACTGGGAAATGATGCCCAACAGAAGGGGCTTTAGTATCTAAACCATCTTGGTGTGCAAAAATCGATGTCTTATCATCTCCACTAGCTACCAAAATATGCCCGATTGGCATCCATTGATTGTCTATAAACTGTAGCGTTTCATCACTAGAAGGAGGTATAAACTCTTGTTCAATTTCCATCGTTTCAAAATTGAACTTCACACCTCTGTCAAATCTTCCAGAAAAACCATATTCATCCTGAAAGATCATGTATCGACCTAAAGTAATCTGATCAGAATGCAAGCTAAATCCTCTTTTTACATTTGTAGGATCACTAATATCAAAACCTACTAATGCATCAGGACCTTGGTTCCCACTCATGAAAACCAGATAGTTTCTCCAAAGTTGAATTCCCGTGCTATATTGTTCATGTGGAATATCTCCACCAAAAGATCCTAAAAACTTAATGTCATCAGGGTTTCCAAAATCGAAAACACTAATATCACCAGTTTGAGGAGCATAAAAGACATAATTCCCTACACGCACTACTACATCTGGTAGTGAGACCGAAACAGGTATATCATCTACCTGATCTCCTGATCGCATGTCGAATACTCGACTGCCATTAATTGTATGTGGAAATGTTTCTAAATTATCATAGTTAGATTGTCCATCTTGTACAGTATACAGTATATCCGAAGAAGTAACAGGCTTACGATCTAACATATCAGAAAGATCTAAATATTTATAACCTGTACCCTCCACTTCTGGCACAGAATATTCTCTATAAAAAAGATCGCCATCTAGTTTCCACCATCGATGCCCATTATTTGCTGCATCACTAAACTGAACTCTTTTTGGAGCCGTAGGATTAGAGATATCCCAAACTCCCGTTCCTGCCTGTCCATTAATCATTAAGTAATTGCGGTGGTAGGTATTAATTCTATCCCCTTCCGGAAAGTTGGCAAGAAAAGTTCCTGCAGGCCAGGTTTGTGTTGTCATTTCCGGACCGGCAGTACCATCGTACATCATATTGAATGAAGATAGTGCTACCAGACCAGATAAAATGAGAACTCCTATTGTGTAAAAAAGCGTTTTACGTACATTTTTAAAATACGCGAGCCATCCACACTTATTTTTTGGTGTTGGTCCCATAATAAGTTGTGAGTTTTTTGAATTGTTTTGTTGTACTTTTTATTAAAAAAAAGCTGTTTTTGAATGCTATAAAAAAGGAAAGAGACTAAAGAGTTAAGGAAGGTAATAATCTCTTTCCTTTGATGATTTTATTATTGTTTTATAATCTGTTTTGTGATTGTTTCTTTTTGGTTTCTGATTTTCAAAAAGTAAATCCCTGATTTTAAATCTACCAGATCTACTTCAATAAAGTCAGTATTCATGTTTTTGTTTAAAGAAACCTTTTTCAGTACTTTCCCTGTTACATCAACAATATCTACCTGATTGGTTTTAAGAATACTCTTTGATGATATTATTAATTTATCAGAGACAGGATTTGGATAAGCTTTGATTTCAATAGTAGTATCTTCTTCAGGCTTTCTTAATTGATCTGTACAATTAGGTGCCGTATCACTATTACTAAAATAGATGGTGTAGGTTTTATCCTGAGCTACTAGAGCAAAATTTTGACCATCTTGTGTTGCGTAATACGCCCCATCAAGATTTGCAAATCCAGTTCCAGAAAGTGTTATACTTGGCTGTGCTGAATTAAAATTTTGACTAGTTACATTGTTTTTAAGATCATTCCACCAACTTGGAACTCCATTATTGGTATTCATAGAGAATTGCCATAATCCATTATTTTGTAGATCCCAGTTGATTGTAAAATTAGTCACATTGCTTAAGTCTGGACCTCCAGATCCCAATACGTAAATATTAGAATAAGAATTATTAGCAATGGTTGGTAGCGGATTTGCTAATGGAGCACCGAATGTACAATCACCTCCATTACCTGATCCTGTTATGGTTATCGTTAATTGATCCGTATCCGAAATTCCATCAGTGTTTGTTACTGTTAAGATAGCAATGTAATCCCCTGCTGTTGTGTAATCATGACTTACAATAAACCCAGTACCAGAAGTACCATCACCAAAATCCCAGTTGTATGATAAACTGCTTCCATCTGATGATGTAGAACCTGATCCATCAAAAGTAATTGTCGCAGGAGCTATTCCAGAATTACTATCTACCGAAATACTTGCTGTAATTACTGGAGTAGTATCATCATTTACAGTTATAGTTTTACTAGTTGTATCATTCAAAGAACCATCACTAACTGTTAAACTTACCTGATAGCTACCAGGTGTGTCAAAAACATGTGAAATGCTAACACCAGTAGCTGTGGTTCCATCCCCAAAATTCCAAGAATACGATAGTGTATCACCATCGGGATCTGAAGATTGAGAAGCATCAAATTGTACTGTTAATGGTGCATTACCAGAACTAAGATCATTTGTAAAACTAGCAGAAGGTGGTAAATTACCTGTGCCCCCAATAACATTTGGAATAAATGGTGCGAAGTGTGGTCGAAGCACATCCATTTTCCATTCATTTACAGTAGTCCAATCATCTTGTAATATTCCACCCGTATCTCCAGAATTTGGGTTCATCGTCCAAAATGTCCAGGAATATATACTTCCCATAAAATCAACCCATTCTGTAAACCAAGTAAAAGCTACCCCTCCGAAGGCATCTTGATCTTTAATTCCAAACTCTCCAATAAATAATGGTGATGTTTCTTCTTCATATAAATAATGAAAATTTTCTGTCCATATTGGTGGCATATTCTGAGGAAATGAAGCTGCTTCAAACCAATCTTGAGGTGCCACTTCTGGTCCATATTCATGAGCAGAATACATTAATTTCGAAGGGTTTGATAATTGTACAGGATATTGTCTTGCTCCCATTAACTGTCCTCCCCACCAATAGGAATTTCCTTCAAACTCACCAACGCCTTCTACAATGATTAACACATTAGGATTTACTTCCAAAATCGCATTTCCACATCGTTCTGCAGCTTTATTCCAATCGGTAGCTGGATTGCTATTACCCCAAGAAGATCCATGAGGCTCATTATTTAAATCCATACCTACCACAGCCGAATAGTTTTTATAACGCTCAGCCATGAATAGCCAATCATTAATCCATCTTTGTTCTGAATATTCATTCGTATACCAAAGATCTTCTATTAAGTATCCATCGGCTGCTCTGGAATGATTATCCAATACAATTTTAATATCATTATCCTGACACCACTGTACCAAAATATCCATGAGTTCTATTGGTTTGGTGATTTGTGATTCTTCCTCATTCATAGGAGATATCCCAGTATACGCATCGGCTCCGTACGAATTAATACTAATAGTAGAACTTGGATTTAGCATTTCATTAGACCATGGTACTCTAATAGTGTTGAATCCTAAATCTTTGATTTGTTGGAGTACGCTTTTCATATCACGACTCCAAATTCCATGAGGAAAATAGGTTTGTGTTTCAAAACCGAACCAATTTACCCCAGTAAGTCTTACTTCCTTTCCTGTGGAATCGAATAATTTATTCCCAGAAACCGAAAGCCAGTTTTGTTGTTGTGCATAGACACCTGACACATTGCCCAAAAGCAATAGCAGTGCTATCGTATAGTTTATAAATCGTTTCATTTGTAGTTAGTTTTTTATTGTTTTTGATCTGAGATGAAATTTGATCATCTAGAGTTTTTCAGAACACGGAGTGATACTTATTAGTAACATCTTATTTTACTATTGATAAAAGTTAAGTGGCTGATTTTATCAGTAAATTCTAATATTCTAAAATATCTTTATTGATTATGTATTTAGATTTTAGAAGTGTAGATATAGTGATAACCAATTTCTTCACCAAATTGATTAAAATAAATAGCTATCATTATATCTTCTTCTTTTATAAAGGGCAAAAAAAGTAGAGAGAGGCACATAATACCTCTCTCGTTTTGGACTTTAATTTTTAATAATTTTATCTCTGAATTTATCTCCTGAAATGATATCATAAATTTCTAAGATATACATTCCAGTAGGTAATTCATTTACTGAAAGTCTAGTAGACTTTTGTTTATTCACTAGCGATTCTGTTCTTACCACATTTCCAGCAATATCAATTATTCTAACTCTAGTATTTTTCATATCAAAATTAGTTGTGATATTGATAAACTCTGAGGCTGGATTTGGAGTCGCTGTTACTTTAAGCACTTCTTCTGGAGCCTTAGTTCCTGGTTCTTGATCTGAAAAGAAGAATCCAAACTCAGCATTAGCCAAAGCAACTTCTATCTGAGCCCAACTTCTATGGTAACGTTGTGTATATTCTTCTCCAGCATTATAAGCTGTTTGAAGTCTATCAAATTCTGGATCATTTTTATAATCAGATCTTATATCCAAGAATGAAACACCTGGTTCGATCATATCGCCATTAGGCATAGTTCCTGTAAAACCATTTGGAACATATACTTCTTGCTCGAAGATTCTTGCAAAATCACCTCTATCTTCAGGAGAAGAAACTCCTTTATCATCTCTATAGGTATTCCACATTCTATCAAGTACTTCTTTAGCAAGGTCTCTAGCGTCTGTGTCAAAAGTAGCATGTTTCTGAGTAGCTGCAGCATAATAAATTAATGCCTTAGCCATTGAAGCAGCAACTCCCAGATCTTTTCCATAATCCGTAACGGTAACACTTAAATTATTGTTACTTCCTGGACTATCAGCGTCCCAAGTATCAGGCTCTCCAGTCCACTCTAATGTAGCTGGAATTTCGAAATCATCGGTACCGATAAGTTTTACTTCACTTTTTACCCAAGCAACCCATTTATCCATTAAGTTTTTGGCCATTGGATCATTGGTAATATAGTAATACTCAGCTACTCTTTCCATTGACCAAGCTTGCCATCCAAACCAAGTTCCACTTCCTGGATCATGATATACTGGATCTTTGTCGTACGCCATTCCATAGAATGTAGATTTACCTGAAGGATATACACTATAATCACCATTCCAGCTATTAGTAGCACCACCAGCGATTGCACCTTCTTTAGACTGTAACCAAGTATAGAACTCCATTTGTCTAGTTAAACTTTCATTCCAGTCTCTTTCTCCATTTTGAGATTGAGGTTTTAGTTCATTCACTTGCGTTAATGCATATGCAGCCATCGGATTTTGATATCCAAAATGACAATGACTAGAACTTATTCTAAATGCCCATTGCGAAGCAGGATCTGCCGAACCACCCCAAGACATGTACCACGACATTAAGTAATGTGCACTGTCATATCCAGACCCCGCTCCACTAGAAGCACTTTGTACTCCTAAGGGCTTAAAATATTTATCAAACATGGCTATTCTCAAATAATCTCCCATTTTGGTAGCTTTATCTAAGTCTAAGCTTCCTAAACTAGCTCCTTGTTCTTTGGCGTATAATTGTGCCCAAAACATTGCTTGTACTGCTCTAGCATCTGCATCTGGAGCACTTGTATATCTCCATTGTTGCGCATAATTCTGATCTTCTACAAATAATGGTAAGAAACCATCTGATCCACCCCAATCAAATGACTCCCAAGACGGATGTGGTATTGTCTCATATACAGATTCTTGCTCTCCTCTTTGGAATGTATTTATATAAGATGGTGTACTTACTCCATCTCCTCTATTACCATATCCATAAAAATTATCATTATCCAATAACCAGTGCATTTGGTATACATCTGGTCCATAGGTTGCTGTTAAATCCGCAGAAACAGGATCTACTCCTACAGGCGCGTTAAACTCTAACGGAGCTGGATAATCACTTGGTAACGGGAATTCTGCTGCAAATGCTGCAGGAGAAGAAGGGTTATAAGCAGCATTGCTAGGCTGATCAGCGGTTGTAGGAATAATAAACTGTTCTATTTTGTCCCATACGTTACTTAATGGTGCCCAATCTTTAGTTATTCTTCCGTTCATAACCTCTAACCATAACCAATAGGAATACAATTCACTTGTAGATTCATGACCATAATCTGGCGCCTCTACAATTAATGTTTCTATAGAATGATGTGGAGAACCGTCCGCACTAAAGTATCCGTTAGCAGGATCATAGAACTCATTTCGTAACTCTATAAATCTATTGATGTATGCATTATCTGAAGGAGGAGTAATGATAATATCACCATCCGTAACATTAATGGTAATAACAGCTTGGTCCGTTCCTCCATTTCCATCATCTACCACCAAGGTTACTGAATACGTTCCAATAGCAGTAAATGTATTTTCAACTGTTACTCCATTTGCTGTATTTCCATCACCAAAATCCCATGCGTAACTTAATGCATCTCCATCTGGGTCAGAAGAAGCCGTAGCATCAAACGTTACTAGCAATGGTGCATCACCTGAAATAGGAGTTGCTGAAATATCCGCCACAGGGTCAGTATTACCTCCACTATTATCGCAATCTGGAGCGATAGCAGAATTACTAAAGTATATCGTAAATCCTCCTGTTTTAGCAACCATTACAAAATCAGTTTCATTTACAGTAACCCAATAATCTCCATCCAATCCATTTATTCCTGTTCCTGATAGACTTGCTTCAGGATTTGCAGAGCTAAAGTTATAGGTCAAATTACTTCTAAGATCTACATACCAATTTGGTTGTCCATCGTTCGTATTCATTGCGAATACATATAATCCTGTATTTTGTAAATCCCAATTAATAGAGAATTCTCTAAAATTGCTTAAGCTTGGACCTCCAGTTCCTAATACATGAACATGAGAATATCTGTTATCAATACTTGGTAAAGCTGTTGAAATTGGTGTTTCGAAAGAACAATCATTCCCATTTGAAGCCGGATTTCTAGTTACAGTAATTGAATTCGAAAGGTCAAAATCTCCTATAAGATCCGCTGCATTGTTACCTACAGCTGCTCCTTGCAATCCATCTTCGAAGCTTAAATGCCATATTAAACAAACTCCTGTACCAGCGCCATCAAAATCTACTCCTTCTACGTCCGCTAATGTTGATGGTAATCCTAAAATATTGTTTAGATCATCAGTAATTACCCAAGTACTATTCGTTCCTTCAGCTCCAGCTAAAGTTATTCCAGATACGTTATCCGCAATACCATCTCCAACCGTAAATGTAAACGGTCCTCCAGTAATTGTTCCTCCATCAACAACTGGAGTTACTACTGGATTTCTAGTTACAGTAATTGAATTCGAAAGGTCAAAATCTCCTACAAGATCCGCTGCATTGTTACCTACAGCTGCTCCTTGCAATCCATCTTCGAAACTTAAATGCCATATTAAACAAACTCCTGTACCAGCGCCATCAAAATCTACTCCTTCTACGTCTGCTAATGTTGGTGGTAATCCTAAAATATTGTTTAAATCATCGGTGATTACCCAAGTACTATTCGTTCCTTCAGCTCCAGCTAAAGTTATTCCAGATACGTTATCCGCAATACCATCTCCAACCGTAAATGTAAACGGTCCTCCAGTAATTGTTCCTCCATCAACTACAGGAGTAGCCACTGGATTTCTAGTAACCGTTATTGAATTCGAAAGATCGAAATCTCCTATAAGATCCGCTGCATTATTACCTACAGTTGCTCCTTGTAATCCATCTTCGAAACTTAAATGCCATATCAAACAAACTCCTGTACCAGCGCCATCAAAATCTACTCCTTCTACGTCTGCTAATGTTGGTGGTAATCCTAAAATATTGTTTAAATCATCGGTGATTACCCAAGTACTATTGGTTCCTTCAGCTCCAGCTAAAGTTATTCCAGATACATTATCTGCAACACCATCTCCAACGGTAAATGTAAATGGTCCTCCTGTAATTGTTCCTCCGTCAACTACAACTGGAGTAACAGTACCACATTGTGGTTCTACATCAGAGTTTGTAAAGTAAATTGTATATCCTGCAGTTTTAGAAACCATAACAAAACTTCCTTCGTCAATTGTCACCCAATAAGCACCATCAAAACCTGGGATTCCAGTACCTGCAAGAACAGCATCAGGACTAGCGGAGTTAAAGGTCTGGGTAAGATTGTCTCTAAGATCTATGTACCAATTTGGTTGTCCATCTGTTGTATTCATTGCGAATTCATACAATCCATCATTTTGCAAGTCCCAATTAATAGAGAACTCTCTAAAATTACTTAAACTTGGACCACCTTCACCTAAGACAAATACATTGGTATATCTATCATTAATATTTTGTAACGGCGTTGCAATCGGTGTATCAAAAGCACAACTTGTACTTCCATCAGTAACATTAATAGTTTGCGTAGCAACATCTGTATCGCCTGCTGCATTTGTTACAGTTAAAGTAACTGTAACCTGGCCTATTTGTGTGTAAGTAGTAGACGTGCTTACCGTAGAAGCGGTCTGTCCATTACCTAAATCCCAACTATATGCCAAGCTACCACCTGTTGGGTCTACTGATCCTGAAGCATCAAAAGTAACATCCAAAGGAGCAACTCCTGAATCTGTACTTACTGTAAAAGAAGCAATCGGACTGCCATCTGTAACAGTTATTGTAATTGTTTTACTATCTTCTTTACTTCCATCACTAACAGTTAGTTTCGCTTCATACTCTCCAATTGCTGCATATTCATGTGTAATGGTTACACCAGCACCAGATTCTCCATCTCCAAAATCCCATATATAGGTTAGTGAATCTCCGTTCTCATCTGTAGATGTGGATGCATCAAAATTAACAGATACTGGTGCAACACCAGATGTTGGCGTAGCAGTAAAATCTGCTACAGGAGCAATATTACCATCTAATACGGTAATGGTTCTAGTAAATTCTGAAGATGTATTTTGTCCATCACTAACAGTTAATGTCACTAAATATGAACCTATTGCTGTATAGGTAATAAGTGGATCTACCACTGATGAAGTCTGTCCATTTCCGAAATCCCAGTTGTATGTTAACGCATCTCCGTTAGGATCCGAAGAAGAAGAAGCGTCAAACGAAACCTCTAACGGTGCTGTTCCAGATTCTGGAGTTGCGGTAAAAGAAGCAGTTGGTATTTCTCCACCATTTGGTTCTTTTCCTCCAACCAATACGCCATCTGCATAGATTGGTACGTTATCAGAAATTTTTAAAGTATTATTTAGTCCTTGATACGAAAAATCATTGGATGCATCCCATGCACTTTCTGGTGCACTTGTAGGGAGAGAAATTCTTAATTGTATTTCGCTTCTATACTCTCCTTGACCTCCTGGGAATGGCATCTGATCTTGATCCACCTCTATTTCTGCATAGTAAATATTACTTGTAGCATCCCATTCTTGTAGACCGTTAATTGTTGTGCCTCCAGCTCCTCTAGCTGTTAGTTCATAATCACTAGCAGCATATCCAGCCGCGATACCTTCTGAAATATCTACAAAGTAGCGAGCTTTAAGAGTATTCGGAACTCTTGCTGGCCATCCAGAACGGTTGTTAAGCCAGATAGCAACCTCTGTAAATTTTGCTTGATCGTTATTGAGTTTAACTTCGTTTGCAAACTCTAATCCTGGAGTTTCTGGCTGTGGAAAATTAGGTAATGGTGATCCACCAAATTCCATAACCATTCTTGCTAATACTCCCTGATAACAAGCATTGTAATCAGTTGCTACTTCATTAGCCTGAAAATCATCTCTATCTTCTTCGAAAAAGTCATCTGGTTTAGCAGGCCCTCCCATTAATGCTCCGTACATTGTATGTCGAGACTCAACAGGATTAGCACTACTTCTTGACCAACTTGAGTGTTGTCCTCTGTGATGCGGTTTTGTTGGAGGGTTTACACCGAAACCTGTTACCAAACTTCTATTATTCGGATTATCACCCAACGCATAATTCACCTGATTAATCGCAAAGTTTTTGTATTGATTGCTTTTTGGAGTATTTACGTTATCGCTATATATTAATGCTGTTAACGAAGCATTCATAGCATGACGTAAAGATCCCCACTGAGTTAAGTGAGCCTGACCTCCTGGAGAATAGTTTACTCCTCCATTACCTTCTTGCCACCAATCCAAATGACGTTCTGCATCTGTTTTGTAAATATCTTTTCCAGTAATAATGGATAATAAAACCATATTACCATAGGATTTATCCTCCCAAACCAAACTCCATAAAAAATCTGGCTGTGTATATTCTGCTTCTGCTTTATCCAGATATTTCTGGTCTCCAGTAGCTTTATATAACCAAAGTGCACCCCAAGTTAATTCATCCTGAAAGTTTCCAGATGTGTACGTCCCCACTGCTGGGATATTTCCTTCTGAAGTATATAATCCTCTATAGGTATCTCCAAACTCATATAATTCGATAGCATGACTTAGCAAGGTTGCACTATATGCTGGATCACTATCCTTGAATATAATACTTGCAGATGCTAAAGCCGCAGCAGTCTCGCAAGCTACTTCCGTACCTGGATTAGCTGTTGTTAATGCGTAGGATTTTCGTTGTCCATACATAGGATGCACATCCACCATCTCGGCTGGCATCCAAAAATTATGATCCTGTGATTTACTATCTGCCACTTGAGCATAAAAAACATTGGGAGAAGGATGACATTTAATAAAGTAATCCGTTACCCATTTAATATTTCTTTTGAAATGCTCGGTTTGATTGGCTGCATCATACCCATCTTTATACTCTAGAAACCCCCAATTAAGTGCAGTGACGGAAAATGCCATTGGGAAACCAAATTTTACATGATCTCCTGCATCATTCCACCCTCCTGTTAGATCAAGTCCTACATCTGCTCCATCATTGATTCCTGAATCAGACCTCCAACTTATTCTATTCCAATCGGGTAACACCCCAGACTGTTGGGTTTCATAAAAAAGCAAAGACTTTTGCAATGCTTCTCCGTAATTAAATTGTGCGGATAAGTGTGTGCAAAATAAACACAGTAGGAGTACTGTGCCCATTTTAATTAAATTTTTCATTGTAAGTGTAGTTTTAAGAATTGTGTTTTTAGATTAGGTTTTAAGTTTTTTGTTACCATTACCGAAACGACAAAACTAGCTGTGAAATCAATTTTCTTTTGGGACTAATTAGTAAGTGATATGGTTTAGAAAGAATTTGTTGGTTTTAATTTAATATTCAATAGAATTGGTTAACCAATTTTAAAATTTAAAATTATTCTACCTGAATATTATATGTTCTTAATATCCGATTAGTCTAAAATCATTTTGAGAAATCAGCTATAGAATGTATGCTTCGTTATTGAGATCAGAAGTATCCTATTAGATACAATAGCGCTTGAGATAATAATATCTCTTTAGTTGTGAGTTTGTGCATAGTTAGTTTAGTTTAAGTTCAATGTCATTAAAATTGCATCACCATCTTTTAGGGAAGATATATGACACAATGTGTGTTATTTTAAATCATTCCGTTCATCGATGTTTTACGTTATCAGATTTGATTTTCATTTTTTTACTATTAACATCTGATTACCATCGAAACGATATTCAAAGTTATAACAACTCCGAGGTAAAAGTATGAGCATTGATACCTTTACTACCTCTTAACATGTCTTCATATAAACATAGACAGTATTCATAGACAGTTCTATAGCATGCTGTTTTAGGGGAAAAAAGTGGTATAGCATACTTAGCTCTTAACTTACAGAAAAATGAAAAAAAACACTTTGTTAAGAAGATACTAAGATTTTTAAGCTAAAATAATTTTGAAAAAATCATTTTTTTATAAAAAAAAATAACTTTCTCAATGGTAAAACCATAAACCTATTTAACAAAAAAACAATTTTACACATGTTTTCCTATAAAAATATTCTTAAAATCGTTAATTTTTTAAACAAGAAACAACTTACAGTATATTGGAATTTTGAAAAAACAGCTAGATCAAAAACATAATATTTTTACATTATTACGTCCAATTAATAGAAATATTCCCCTTTTTACATGTGTTTTATTGAACAAAAACATACTAACATAGAATTATACGCTACAGGAATATTATAATAGCAAGTTGATCATAAAGACAGGATACTACTTAAATGAATTAGAATATTATTAGAAATGAATTCCCTAGCTAATCGGTAACATTACTAAAATCTTCTCTTATTTTTTAAAGAATAAAAAAGTACAAGTGAATTACGCTTTAAAACACTGAGAATTAAAGGTTACGTTAAGCCAAAATACTTATTACTTATTTTACTCCGTATTTATCGAATAGATAAACTAAACTTGCCATGGTAGCAGCACCTAGCTCTAATTCTCTTTTGTTTATGGCATCAAACGTATCATTTTTAGCATGATGATAATCGAAGTATCTTTGGGAATCTGGACGTAAGCCAGCTAAAACAACTCCATCCTTCTTTAATGGTCCAATATCTGCACCACTTCCACCTTTTGCAAAATAATGTATCAAATAAGGTTCAAAAAGTGGTTTCCAACTTTGAATCTGAGTATAATTATCCATATTACAATCAAATGAAAAACCTCTGGGAGTAAAACCTCCAGCATCACTTTCCAGCGCAAAAACATGATTTTCTCCTTTAGTCTCTGCTACCTTAGCATATTTTTTACCTCCTCGTAATCCATTTTCTTCGTTCATAAATAAAACTACTCTAATAGATCTCTTGGGTTTATATCCTGTTTCTTTGAATAAACGTAATACTTCCATAGATTGCACCACACCAGCACCATCATCATGTGAACCATCTCCTAAATCCCATGAATCCAAATGACCACCTACAACCATATATTCATTTGGAAATTCACTTCCGGTAATTTCTCCAATTACATTAAAAGATTCCACATCCTTCCATGTTCTACAGTTCATATTAAACAAAAACTTGATTTTTGGATTTAGCGTTAACATTGAATGCAATAACTCAGCACCATTTGTACTGATAGCAGCCGCCGGTATTTTCTCTAAGTCTGTTAAATTACCGTAACTCATCGTTCCTGTATGAGGAAAATCATCTAACCTTAGATTCAGAGAGCGAACAATTACTCCAACCGCTCCAAATTTAGCAGCTTCAGCAGCTCCAGAATATCTCTGATCAACACATCCTCCATAAGCTTCAAAAGTATTAATTAAATCTGCCTGCATCGGACGGTTATAGAAAACGATTTTTCCTTCTATTTTATCAGTCCCTAATTTTCGAAGATCTTCTAACTCTTGTACTTCCACAATTTCTGCTTTCACACCTCCTATTGGAGTTGGTACAGAACCTCCCAGAGCACAAATAGGTACATTGGTAGTTTGACCTGGTTGTGTTTCGATATAAGCAAACTCGGTAACACCTCTTGTCCATTTTGGAACCATTACCGACTGTAGCCATACTTTATCTAAGCCTATTTCCTTTAGTTCAGCCTCTGTCCATTCCACGGCTTTCTGTGCATTTAAAGATCCTGATAATCTAGGGCCAATTTGATTAGACAAATAATCCAGCCAAGAATAACTCTTACCTTTTAATAATGATGAATTATAAAAATTTTTAATGGTTATCGAATCTTCTTTATTAACTTTCTCTTGTCCGTAGGACGTATAGAAAAAAAATGCACAAAGTATAAGGACTATCTTTTTCACTGAGGTATTTTATATAAATTATTTATCTTTCTAAATGATCAACTATTCGTTTTCTAATTGTTCTTTATATAATGATAAATTGGATTTTGTTTCATCGTCCAATTCTGGTTCTTTAATATCTTCAAACTTAGTAAGCGTATCATAAAGTGTTTTTGCCACAATATATCGCGCAGTTGGCTTATCATCTGCAGGAATTATATACCATGGAGCATGTGGAAGGGATGTTTTATTAATTGCATCCTGATAGCAAGACTGATATTGATCCCATAGTTTTCTTTCTTTAAGATCTCCAGCAGAAAACTTCCAGTTCTTTTCCTTCTTTTCTAGCCTTCTGAGTAATCTATTTTTTTGTTCGTCTTTTGACAAGTGTAAATAAAATTTATAAATCAAGGTGCCATTTTCAGCAATATGCTTTTCAAAGTTTCTAATTTGCTCAAATCTCTTTTCCCAAAATGCATCATCAATATCATCTACCGAGTTAACATTTGGAAGTTTTTCACTCATAATATATTCTGGATGTACTCGGGTTACCAATACATTCTCGTAGTGAGTCCTATTAAAGACTGAAAACTTACCTCGTTGTGGCAAGGCTATATAATGCCTCCATAAATAATCATGACCAAGTTCTAGTTCTGTAGGAACTTTAAAACTATGAACTACAATACCTCTGGTATTAAAGTCCTTAAAAACTTCACGAATAAGACTGTCTTTACCAGCAGTATCCATTCCTTGTAAACATATTAGGATGGCATATTTATCATGTGCATAAATGGTATCCTGAAAGTCCCCTAACTTTTCCCGAACCTCTTCTAATTCTTTTTCTATTTTCTTTTTATCCGCTCCAAGATCAAACGTAGTAGGAACGTTAGACAATTCTATTGATTGAGAAACTTTAAAATCTTCGTGATTGATCGTATTCATAGTATGATTTGTATTATCTTTTGTAAGATACTAAAGTTTTGGATTGTTGAAAAAAAGAAAAGTCCTAAGCACAATAATTCTAGCCAGAATAGACACATAAGAAGTATCCCAAATTGATAATTTAACGTCAAACTAAACGTAGTTTATCTAGCGTCGAAATCATAGCTAAATCCGATAAGAAATGTATCGTATCTTCTTCCGAGACTTTTAATGTTTAATTCTGCAAAAATATGTATCGGAATTGATATCTGGTGCAAAGCTCTTAGCTTTATCTGAGCTCCATGATTAAAATCCCCACTTCTAAATGCTATTAACGCATCATCTTCAATTTCTTCGAAAACACTAGAATCATTACCAATATAGCCGAAACCTGCTGTTATTGTGGTTGGGTACCAATTAAACAGAATCAGATTTACTCCAATTGCCAATTCATTATACCCTTCTACCTCATCACTAGCACCAATAGAAAACAATCTATTATATTCTCCCATATAAGTGGTATAGCAATTAGGAGCATATTCCAAACGTGCTCCCAATCCAACCTCTTCTACAGAACCGAAACTTTTGATAGCCACCAAACCATAATTAATCGCACTGGGTTCGTATTGCGCATTTGATAAAAAGCTAGCAAATAGTAAAATGATAAAAAGAACTCTCTTCATTAGGGGCAAATATATTAGAGATAAGTCGCAAGATAATGATTCTCCTTACTTTGCAGCAAAAAGTTTAACATCTTCCTCGCTTACTTCGTTTCCTCCTAAAATAATAAGTCGTTCAACAACATTTCTAAGTTCTCTAATATTACCTGTCCAATCATATTGTTGTAATTGCTTAATAGCTTTATCAGAAAATGTTTTCGCCGGAGAACCTTGTTCGCCTGCTATCTTCTTTGTAAAGTAATCTACCAAAAGCGGAATATCTTCTCTTCTATCATTTAGTGCAGGCACTTTCACAAGGATAACGGCCAGACGATGGTAAAGATCTTCTCTAAACTTGTTATCCGCAATTTCTTTTTTCAGATCCTTATTTGTTGCAGCCACTACTCTTACGTCTACCTTAATGTCTTTATCACTACCTACACGCTGTATTTTATTTTCTTGTAAAGCTCTCAATACTTTTGCTTGTGCAGAAAGGCTCATATCACCAATTTCATCTAGAAAAATAGTACCGCCATTTGCTGCTTCAAATTTACCAGCTCTATCTTTATTAGCCGAAGTAAATGCACCTTTTACATGACCAAATAATTCACTCTCGATAAGTTCACCAGGAATTGCCGCACAATTAACTTCGATCATTTGTCCTTTAGAACGATCACTTTTTTGATGTATCCAATGTGCTACGAGTTCTTTTCCAGTTCCATTAGGACCTGTAATCAACACTCTAGCATCGGTAGCAGCGACTTTTTCGATCATATTTTTGATGTCTGTAATAGCTGGAGATTCTCCTATCATTTCATAATTCTTAGACACCTTTTTCTTAAGCATTTTATTTTCTACTACCAGTTCCTTTCTATCCAATGCGTTACGAACCGTGTTAAGTAGTCTATTTAAATCTGGCGGTTTCGAAATATAATCAAAAGCTCCTAAACGCATTGTATTCACCGCTGTGTCTAAATCTCCATGACCAGAAATCATTACCATAGGTACTTCTGGTTTTATTTTTTTTGCAGCTTCCAATACCTCTACTCCATCCATTTTAGGCATCTTGATATCACATAAAACCAAATCATAATCATCACTTTTGATCATATCAATACCTGCTAATCCATCTTCTGCCTCAAAAACTTCATATTTATCATTTTCTTCAGATAATATTTTTACAAGCACTCTTCTGATTGCAGCTTCGTCTTCTATAACTAATATTTTCGCCATTATAATTTTAATTTAATTCCTCCTCGCATATAGAACGTATTTCTATCATTGAGAACTAATACATTTTCTTGATTTTTATCTCTAAGGCGGATTTCATTGCTTAATGTATATCCACCATATGCAAATAGCAATAAATGTTCCGTAAAATAATACTCATAACCCAAAGCACTATTTATAAGTAACATCGAAGCATTTTCTGCAAGTTTCGTATCTCCATTTTCATCCACAAACGCTCTGTTATTCTGTATATTACCATAAAAACGATCCAAACCTATAAATGCCTGTAACGTATTCTTATCATTAAAAAAATATTTAATACTTGTCTTAGGTGTACCTAACGAATAGGACCAATTTGGATGAAAGCGTTTTGAATAGTTAATGATTGGTAATGGAAAATTAATGCTCGCCGGAGAGGCGTATCTAAGCCCAAGCACCAATCTTGAAGAGTTTATTGCTTTTTTATTTCCATAGCTCTTTACGAAATAGACAGAACCTACATATCTAAAATCGTCACTATCCACACCCGAAGCTTCTAAATTGGAAGAAAGTCTGGTTCCTAATTTTGCTCCAAATCTCCAATCATTCTTCATCTTAAAGGTATATCCTAGCTCAAATCCAAATGTATGAAACTCCTGTAGACCTTGAGTATCTACTACGATATCGTCCTTAAGTTGTAGATTATTCAATCGATACTGAAAGGCCAATACCAAGTACGTACCCTTTTCATTCATTTTAATAGGATAATTCCCTGAAACCCTTAGACTATTATAACTATTATCACTTTTGGACTGAGGAATGTATGCATATTCTACTCTAGCCAGATTTGTATCTTGTGATTGTACTATTTGAATAGCACAACAGATCAAAATAAAGGGCACAAGTAGACTTTTATAATTCATTTTTTACCTCATAAAACTTTATATTACTCTTTGCTAGGGTTTAAGATCGTTACTTCTCGTTGTGGGAATGGGATACTTATATTATTTTCTCTAAACAAACGATCAATTTCGAATCTTATTTCACTTTTAGGAACGGCAGCCTGAAAACTATCATTCATTGTAAAAATAAGCTTAAAATTTAAAGAGCTATCTCCGAAGTTAGTAAATAAAACTAAAGGTTCTGGATATTGCAAAATCTTATCATTTTCGACCGCGATTTTTAGCAGTAATTCTTTTACCAAATTGACATCGCTTCCATAAGCCACTCCAATCTCTACCGATTCTCTAGTGATTTTACCATTTTGTGTCCAATTATATAATGTAGACGTAAGATACTTGTGATTCGGAATAATCAGCACCTTGTTATCTATGGTTACTGCCCTTGTAGTTCTTAGTTTGATATCTTCTACTCTTCCTACTTTACCTTCTAATTCAATAATGTCACCGACGTGAACTGTTTGATCAATCAGAATAAAAATACCTGATATTACATCCTGAATTAATGTTTGCAATGCTAGACCAACTCCTACTAGTAACGCTGCCGAGGCTGCAAAAATAGCCGTAATGTTTAAACCAATACTATCTAGAGTGATCAGAACAACAATAACATAAATAAAATACTTAGAAAACGAAAAAACCGATTCAAATTTTAATTTATCTTCTTTTCTCAGTTTCCTAGTAACAATTTTCCGAATAAGTCTTAATGATACTGTAGTAACAACGAGGATCAAGATTACAAAGAGTAACAGACCTACTGTAAGTATAATCGAATGGTCGTCTGGACCAATATGAATGATTTCATAATCCAGAAACTTCTTGATGTTTCCCCAAACATCTTCCTGAATTACTTCTTTAACTTGATCTGTTATTTCCTCTTGTATCATATTAATACTTCAACCATTTAAATAACTCCTTATAGCTTGGTTTTTTGCCATACATCAAAATACCTATTCTATATATTTTACCAGCAAACCATACCATAAAAATAATACTTCCAATTAATAACGAGATAGACACTAATATTTGCCACCAAGGAACTCCAAAAGGAATTCGCATTAACATTACTATCGGAGAAGTTAGTGGAATCATAGAAAAAACCGTTGAAACTGTTCCATGAGGATTTTCTATAACCGCAAAAAAGCCGACATAAATACCCAACATAAGTGGTAATATGATTGGCAACATAAATTGTTGCGAATCAGTCTCACTATCTACTGCTGCTCCAATTGCTGCATATATAGAACTATATAGAAAATACCCTCCTACAAAGTATATAAAGAATGATAACACTAAGGTAACTAAAGGCAGCTTTAAGATATCTTGAATTAATAACTGAATCTCCTCTTGATTACTAGCTTCTAATGCTACCGAAGGATCAACTCCTGCTGGTTGTGGATCAATTCCAAATAAAGAGGTAGCTATTATTAACAATATTCCACCTAATAATACCCAAATCAAAAATTGTAATATCCCAGCAAAAGAAGTTCCTAAAATTTTACCCAACATTAACTGCATAGGCTTTACAGAAGATATAATGATTTCTATAATCCTATTTGTTTTCTCCTCTATCACAGACCTCATTACCATATTTCCGTAGATGATAATGAACATCATTAATAAATACCCTGCCAAACCTCCAAAAGCCATTTTTACATAATTAGACATTTTTGAAGTCTTCTCTCCTGAAAAGTTTTCTATCTGAATATTAATTTTTGCTTTCGATCTCTCTATAACCGCCAAGTTAAGACCTTCATTTTTATAATTCTGTTCGGTTAGTTTATTGGAAATGATTCTTTCGATCTTATTTAAAACAGAAAAATTAGGCGATTCTTCTGCATAAAACTGAATAGACTTGGCCAGATCATCATTAGAAGTTTTGTTTGGAATATATAGCAGACCATACAGCTTTTTAGATATCACCGAATCTTTAGCAACATCAAGATCAAAATTGCTATAATCTAAATAGGCTACCTCTTTTGTATTTTGAAAATCTTGTATAAACAGCTTGGTTTCATCTACTACTACAACCTCTTTTACTTCATCACTATTTAACGTTGTTAACCATCCAATTAAACCGACCATTCCCACAACAATTAATGGGCTTAAAAAAGTCATTATGACAAAGGTTCTATTTCTAACTCGAGATATAAATTCTCTTTTAATAATCAACTGTAAATTACTACTCATTTTCTGTGATGGTTTTAATGAATATTTCGTTTACGCTTGGTATCACCTCATTAAATCTAACTACCTGAGCTTTTTCTGTTAAAAAGCTTAAAAGTTCATTGGGTGCTACTTGTTTATCCAAAGAAATTTTGAGTTTTAATTGCTCATCTATAGCTTTAAAATCTGCAGGTTCGGTATTAAACTTGTTTTGTAAAGTTTTTTCTAACTCCAACATATTGTCCGATAACAACCCAACTTCAAAGGTATTTGATTTATACGCTTTCTTAATATCTGAAACTTTACCTTCCAATATTTTATTAGACTTGTGAATCAATGCAATATGATCACATAATTCTTCGACGCTTTCCATTCTATGGGTAGAAAAAATCACCGTTGCTCCTTCATCCCGTAATTGAAGAATCTCATCTTTAATTACATTTGCATTTATAGGATCAAATCCGCTAAACGGTTCGTCAAAAATTAACAGTTTTGGTCTGTGCAAGACAGTTACTATAAACTGTACCTTCTGCGCCATTCCTTTAGACAATTCCTGTATTTTCTTATTCCACCAATGAGAAATATCAAATTTATCGAACCAATACTTTAATCGTTCTTTTGCTTCTTTTTTACTTAATCCTTTTAATTGAGCAAGATATAGTGCTTGCTCTCCGACTTTCATTGATTTATACAATCCTCGTTCTTCTGGCAGATACCCAATATCTTTAATATGATGAGATTGCAAAGGGTCTCCATCTAAAAACACCTTTCCTGTATCCGGAAGTGTTATTTGATTGATGATTCTAATAAGCGTGGTTTTTCCAGCTCCATTTGGTCCTAGTAAACCAAAAATACTTCCTTTAGGTACGGTAACAGAAACGTTATTAAGAGCTATAAAATCTCCAAATCGTTTTGATGCTTCTTGTACCTCTAAAAGATTAGACATATAAATAATTTGATTTGTGTAAAAGAATTAAAAACTATGCTAATTAAGTCAAAATATTGATGAAATGAAATAAATCTCCTACATAAACCTATTATACACCTACATATTGTTTAATACCATCTAATCATGGCTTATAAAAGGTAAAATCATGATGATTCTTTCATCTAAAAACAAAACCCACCCTAAATACGAGTATTAAGGATGGGAAAAAAATTGCTATGAAAAAGAAAAATTATCACTAAATGCGCTAGTGATGTCTCAAATATACAAATTTTTATTAAACAAAAATTAGCATTTCGAAATGATTCTTCTCATATTTTTTGAATTTCCTTTTTAAGAAAACATATCTTTAACTTTTTCGAAAAATGACTTGTCTTTACTATCAGGACTTGGTTTAAAGTGATCATCCTGTGCCATTTTTTCGAAAAACTCTCTTTGTTCTTTATTAAGGGTCTTAGGAGTCCATACATTTACATGTACCAATAGATCACCTTTTCCATAGCCATTTATACTTGGAATACCTTTTCCTCTAAGACGTAATATCTTACCACTCTGCACTCCTTCTTCGATTTTAATACGAACTTTTCCTGAAACTGTATCAATTTCTCTAGACGCTCCTAGAGCAGCTTCTGAAAAACTGATGTAAAGATCGTAGTGAAGATTATCCCCTTCACGTTGCAGTTGTGGATGTTCCTGTTCTTCGATTGCTACCAATAAATCTCCAGCAATACCATTTCCTGGGGCTTCATTTCCTTTACCTGACACCTTTAGCTGCATTCCATCTTCCACTCCAGCTGGAATTTTAATACTTACAGTTTCTTCAGACACTTTAAGACCCTGACCATCTGCATCTGCAGGTCTATGATCTATAATCTGTCCAGATCCACCACAGGTAGAACAGGTAGTAGAAGTTTGCATTCTACCTAATATCGTGTTGGTAATTCTTGTAACCTGACCGCTACCATTACATGTAGAACAAGTTTTATAGGTAACTCCAGGTGCTTGAATTTTTCGTTTTACCTTGATTTTTTTCTCTACACCATTAGCTATTTCTTCTAAAGTAAGTTTTACTCTAATGCGAAGATTACTTCCTTTTACTCGGCGTTGTCTTCCACCGCCACCTCCGAAACCACCGAAGCCGCCAAAACCTCCGCCACCGAAAATATCTCCGAACTGACTGAATATATCATCCATATTCATTCCGCCACCTCCAAAGCCACCTCCGCCTTCAAAAGCTTGGTGTCCGAACTGATCATATCGTGCTTTCTTATCAGGATCGCTTAAAACCTCATACGCCTCAGCAGCTTTCTTAAACTTTTCTTCTGCCGTGGCATCTCCAGGGTTTTTATCCGGATGATATTCTATAGCTTTTTTACGGTATGCTTTCTTTATCTCAGCTTCCGTAGCATTCTTACTAATACCTAAAATATCATAAAAATCTTCTTTCATCTCTCTATTATTGTCCGGTTACCACCTTAGGAAAACGAATTACCTTATCTCCTAATTTATATCCTTTTTCTATAACATCTACAATTTTTCCTTTCAGCTCATCACTCGGAGCAGGAATTTGTGTAATTGCCTCATGATCATCTGCATTAAAAGCATCTCCAGCACCTACTTCCACCTCTGTTAGCCCTTTACCTTTTAAGGTTTCCTTCAATTTATTATGTATTAGTTCTACACCTTTTAAAAGATCCTTGTCTTCAGACTTTTCAATTTCCTTCATGGCACGATCAAAATCATCAAGTACTGGCAACATAGATTGCATAATATCCTGACCAGCAGTTTTAAATAACTCTACGCGCTCTTTGGAAGTACGTTTTTTATAATTTTCAAACTCAGCAAAAAGTCTTAAAAATTTATCTTTTTCCTTTTCAAGATCCTCTTTTAATTGAGTTTCTGCATCTTTTTCTTCTACTTCTTCCACTTCAGTTTCCTCTATTGTTGTGTCAAGTACCTCTTCTACCTGATCTTTTACCTCTTCTGTATTTTTATTTTTCTTACTCATGTAACTAGTACCTTTTATAAGTTTATTTTCTGAAGATGCAAAAGTACTGCCATTTTTGAATTAATGTCATAATGTCACAGGAATATTTTAGTATATATTTAAGAGTATTCATTTTCGAAAAAAATAATTTTGATCTCTAAAACTTATAAACTAACATTATTATGAAAACTAAATTAGTGAATCTACTTGCAATTGCTGTAATTATTGTTTCTGCAATATCTTGTAAAGGAGAGAAAAAAAATGAAACTGAAGCTACTGCTGCTGAAGAAGTAAAAGAAGCTCCAGCAGAAGCCATCACTTTTGTTGTAGATAACGCCGCTAGTACTATTGATTGGGTTGGAAAAAAACCTACCGAAAATCATACTGGTACCATTAGTATAGCAAAAGGAAAAGTAAAAACACAGGATGGAAAAATTCAAAGTGGTTCTTTCGTAATCGATATGACTTCTATCAATGTAACTGATTTAGAAGGAAAGCAAAAAGCAGGTTTAGAAGGTCACCTTAAAGGTGAAGGTGAAGGAAAAGAAGATCACTTTTTTAATGTAGCTAAATTCCCTAATGCTTCTTTTGAAGTTACTGGTATCACTGAAAAAGATGGTAAATCTATGATCGAAGGAAATTTAACTATTAAAGGAATCAAGAAAAATATTTCTTTTCCTGCAACTACCACTGTAGAAGGAGACACAATGACCTTAAATAGTGAAGTATTTACCATTAATCGTACTGATTGGGGTGTAAACTATGGTTCTAAATCTGTTTTCGAAAACCTAGGAGATAAGTTTATCTTAGACGATATAGAATTAAAAGTAAGCTTAAAAGCAAACAAAGCTTAATATTGGACATTCCAACATTATAATAAAATAAAGGCTAACATAAACTATATGTTAGCCTTTATTTTATCTGTTATTTACCCTTATACAAAAGAATCAAAAGCCATGTAAAAAGACTTCTTAAAATTAATATTTAGATTAAATCTTCTACGGCGTGCGTAATATTATCATACATAAAATTAAAACCACTCTTCATTATTTTATCACAGCATACTCGCTGGCTTCCAAATAGTAATACATGCATTTCTCCTAGAACAAGTTTCATTACAAAACGTGGAATACCTGGTAATACTATTTTCTTGTCTAATCTATTGGCAATAGTATGTGTTAACTTATGATTGGAAACTGGATTCGGAGCCACAGCATTATACAATCCATATATTTCTTCTTCTACAGCATATAGAAACAATCGGGCTAAGTCTTCCACGTGTATCCAGCTTTGCCATTGTTTTCCGTTTCCGAAAACAGCTCCTATTCCTTGTTTAATTGGTTTTACTATCTTCGGAAAAGCTCCTCCCTTAGATGATAGCACAAGTCCGATTCTTAGCAACGTTACTTCGACATCCAAGGTTTCAAAATCCAAAACTGCAGATTCCCATTCTTGTACTACCTCTCCCAAGAAACCTGTATCCACTTCTTTAGAATCCTCCATATAATAATTCTGAAAAGAATCTGGATAGATGCCAATAGCACTTGCCGATACAATTTGACGAACAGAATGCTTTATCTTTTGTAAAGAATCAATAAGTAAAGAAGTAGTGACGGTACGGCTATCGAGTATTTCTTGCTTATAGCTTTTGGTCCAGCGCTTAGCCACTGTAGCACCAACTAAATGTATAATTACCTCGACATCTTTAAAACAATCAAGATCTATTTCTCCTGCACTCGGATTCCAATAATATCCTTTATAATTATGCTGAGATGTAAGTTTACTTTTACTTGTTGTTAAGTACTGTACATCCATATTTGATTGATGACATAACTTAACAATTTCCTGACCAACCAGTCCAGTAGCACCCGTAATTAAAACTTTCACACGTTTAAATTTTTAATAATTATTTTATAAATTATTCATTATAAAATGAAGAACATCTTTTATCGATCTGTTCTCTTTTTAAGAATTTTAAATATTCTCTAGGGCGAAGTAATTTTTAAGTTTCTTAATGTTTGTTATATTAATTTTAGCCGCTTTGAAATCAATAAGATCAAAGATGCCGTTTACGACACAAGACAAATATCTTCAAAAAAAGACTCATTACTGCTATTATGAATTGCAAAATAGTATGTGATTTTAACAAAACCTATCCCTTTATTATAGGTTTAACAAAGTAGTTAAAACCTTCTTATTTCTACGAAAAACTTGGTATTTAAAAAATTTTTGAAGCTCTTAGCATTTCTCTTTTACCAGGAGGACCTGGAAGTCGTTCAACCGTAAAACCGACTTCTTGCATTGCTCTTCTTACACTTCCTTTTGCAGCATAAGTTACTAGTACTCCATTAGGCAATAGGGCTTTATACATTTTCTTGAAAATGGTTACATCCCATAAATCAGGCTGTACTCTTGCCCCAAATGCATCAAAATAAATCAAGTCAAAAGCATCTTTATCTTCAATATCTTCGAATAGCTGTTGACGTTTTATTAGAAAAAAAGAATCAGAAATTGAGTTCATCTTTTCCCAAGATGATTGATGCAAACTATCAAAAATAGCCTGGTAATCCTCAGCGTTAAGTTCATTCACATAATTAAGGAGTTGTATTTCTTCTTCCAATACTGGATACGCCTCCACTCCTGTATACTGAATTTGTTGTCCTTTCTTTAATGCCTCTAAATATGTAATAAACGCATTAAGTCCAGTTCCAAAACCTATTTCCAGAATTTTCAATTCAAAAAACTGCCTAGAAGCCAGAAGATGATCAAATCCACTCTTTATAAACACATGTTTTGCTTCACTAATAGCACCATGTTTAGAATGATAGTGTTCATCCAATTCTGGAAAATGGATGGTCGTTGAGCCATCTGAAGTTTTAATAATCTCTCTCTTGAGTTTTTTCTCCATTATTGTTTTACCAAAACGCCATCTGCCATAAAAGAATAGGTCTTTTTAGGACTAGTTATTGCCGCAATTTCGGCTTCGGATTTTCCGGCATCGGATGCTAAATGTTTTAATTCTTCTACCGAAGTTTCCGAAACATATGCTCTTCCTTGTACAATGATGGTATCATTTTCTATATCTTTCGGCACAAAAAAACCATAGTCTTTAAACTTCACCATAGTTTCCTGATCATTGGTTAAGGCTACTTTCATCCAGCATCCTTTTGCTTTACACACATCATTTACGGTACTCGAAAAAGCAATATCAATAGTATCACCTTCTTTAAGGTTCTCATATTTTTCGGTTATTGCGTCTTTATATAAAACAGTATTAGAAGAAACTTCTCCCCCAAAAGTATTGTACTCGCTTATTTTTATATCCTGCATTGCAAAAGATTCTTTTTCGTTTTGAACCGAATTACAAGCTACTAGACATGATAATCCTGCAAAAAATAGTGCGATTTTTTTCATAATGTGTTATTATTAATAATGTTTAGCAAAATTAAACATTTTTAAAATTCTTAATTTATAAGAAAAGGGTATTTTTGTTTAAAATTTGAACTACTGTAAGAATCGTCATGAGTTTCGGACTTATCATACTGTATACTATAGTAGTTTATAATCAAACTTTCACAACCTTATAAATAATTATCGGATGAGAAATGCAGTTCCGCAGGAGATTGAAATCACCAAAGTACAAGAGTCAAAAATTGGGCAAGTAGATTTTAAAAACTTAGCTTTTGGTAAAGTCTTTACAGATCACATGTTTATTTGCGATTACGTCAACGGCGAATGGCAAACACCAAAAATAGTCCCCTATGGACCTCTAACACTAGATCCTTCTGCGCGTGTATTTCATTACGGACAAGCTGTTTTCGAAGGAATGAAAGCTTATAAAGATGATAATGGAGATACTTTTTTGTTTAGACCAGATGAAAATTTCAAAAGAATTAATAAATCTGCTGAGCGATTAGCAATGCCAGAATTTCCTGAGGAATACTTCTTTGATGGATTACATACTTTATTACGTTTAGATAATGAGTGGATACAATCTGGTTTTGGGAACTCATTATATATTCGCCCGTTTGTTATTGCTACACAACCTAGTGTTTCTGCTTCTGAAGCTGATGAATATCGATTTATGATCATTTGTTCTCCAGCTCAATCATACTATAGTGGAGATGTAAGTGTTTTAGTAGCTGAAAAATTTAGCCGTTCTGCAAACGGAGGATTTGGGTATGCCAAAGCAGCTGGAAATTATGCTGGACAGTTCTACCCAACTAAATTAGCTAAAGAACAAGGATATCAGCAAATTATCTGGACAGATTCTAATACACATGAATATGTAGAAGAAGCAGGTACTATGAATGTATTCTTTAGAATTAACGACACCTTATTAACCGCTCCAACGAGTGATAGAATTCTTGATGGTATAACGCGTAAAAGTTTGATTGCATTAGCAGAAAAACAAGGGTATAATGTAGATGTAAGACCTATAAAAGTTAGTGAAATCGTAGAAGCTTTTAAAAATGGCAGCCTAAAGGAAATATTTGGAGCTGGTACTGCTGCTGTAGTAAGCCCTGTAAAAGCTTTTGGTTATAAAGGAGAACATTACGAATTAGAAAAACAAGAAAACTCCTATGCATCCTATTTTAAGAAAGCATTAATGGATATTCAGTATAACCAAGCTGCTGATCCATTTGGATGGAGAGCAAAAGTATAACAGAATAATTATATACTAATCATAAAAAAGTCCGGGATTATTTTCCGGACTTTTTTATGATTTCGTTGTACTAGCCGACGCTTATCTGATTATAAAGGATAGATTAATGCGATAAACATACTATTGTAATACAAATACAGTTTAACAAATCAATCACTATTGAAACCTAAAAAATGCCCAAAATGAAAAAACTACAACCATTACATAAATTTCTAACCTTTACTTTTCTTTGTTCGTTTCAAATTCTCATTTCCCAAATACCTAATGGATACTATGATACAGCAGTCAACCATAGTGGTACGAATCTTAAATCTAAATTAAATCAAATCATAGACAACCATATAGAATTTCCGTACACAGCTTCAGAAACAGATGTTTGGGATATTCTGAAAGAGACTGATAAAGACCCAAACAATCCTGATAATGTGATCCTTATCTATTCTGGAGTAAGCATGGATGGTAATGACAGATTTAACCCTTTTAACACGAATGGATGGATCAGAGAACACGTTTGGGCTAAATCTAGAGGAGATTTTGGAACCGAAATAGGACCAGGAACGGATGTCCACGCATTGAGACCGCTAGATATAGTAACCAATGTAAGTCGAAATAACAGAGCATTTAATAATTGTACCAATTGTGAAATAGTAGAGGATCAATCTGGAAATGACACAGGATCTAAAAGAGATACAAATGAATATTCTTTTGAGCCAAGAGATGCTGTAAAAGGAGATGTTGCGAGAATGCTATTTTATATGGCTGTTCGTTATGAAGGGTTAGATGGTTACGTAGATTTAGAATTAACAGAAACTGTACTTCCTCTTGGTGATAACACTCCTTTCCTTGGGGTACAATCTACCTTATTACAATGGCATCGAGATGATCCTGTAGATGATTTCGAACGTAACAGAAATGATGTCATCTATTACTCATTCCAACAAAACAGAAATCCCTTTATCGATCATCCTGAATTAGCGGAATATCTATGGGGAAATAACTTAGGAGAAGTTTGGGGGAATACACTAAGCACAACAGAATTTGAGAAAAACACAATTCATTTATATCCAAATCCAGCACGAGACGTGCTGACTGTAGAAGGATTAACAACTGATGCAACAATATATATATACGACACCTTAGGAAAAAACATTTTGTCTTTTAGTGCCAACAAAGAACAAAATACTATCAATCTATCTATGCTAAAAGGTATGTATATATTAAAAATAACAACAAATGATTATACAATAACCAAAAAAATAGTCATAAAATAGAACTTTGATTACTGCTACACTAAAACCGATTTTATATCATTATAGAACCTGTTTTAGTGTAGCAGTAATATCTTATTTATCTAAAATTTCTTTAATGTTTGGTTTAAAATAATTAGGCCCTTTGAGTACTTTACCATCTTCCCGATAGATGGGCCTACCATCTTCTCCTAATTTACTCATATTACTACGTTGAATCTCCTCAAAAACCTCTTCTATTTTATGCTGCATGCCGTGCTCTATAATCGTACCACATAAGATATACAACATATCTCCCAAGGCATCCGCCACTTCTACCAAATCGTTATTTTGAGCCGCCTCAAAATATTCTTCATTCTCTTCTTTCATTAAATTAAAACGAAGGGTGTTTTTCGCTTCTCCTAAATCTGCGATAGGTTCATTTTTATATCCAATCTCGAATGCTGTATGAAATTCTTGTACAGCTGCAATTTTATCTTTCATGTTTTTACACTATTGTTTTAGAAGTTCTTTAGAACCTACCATTAATCATCTGCTTTTGTCAAAATTTTGTGATGGTGTATTTCAAGTGATTCTTCTATAAGTTATCTTTGCGGTAAAAATAACAATTTATGTTTAGTACTGGTCAGTTGATTTTTGCAGGATGTTTTGTAGTTGCTTTTATTGTTTTGATGATTATTAGCTATAGAAAAGACTTACAACTACATCGCAAATATTACAAAGGCAGTATTTTTATTCTCATCGGTTTTATTATCTTTATTTTGCTGCTTTTTGCGTTAAAAACGTATTTAAGACCAGAATAACAAACTATACCCCTAGTTTTCAATTAAATAGTAATTTTTATTATCTAGGATCATTTGATCACTAGTAAATGCTTTTTTGGTTTTTTCTAAAGAATTTTAGAAAAATACCGGGTATTGGGTATGGGAAAGTTATGCTATAAAACAAACCTTTGTTCAAGCAGTTAATATTTAATTTTTAGTCATTATGAATTATTGGAAAAAAAGAGCTGAAAAGTTCCTAGAGCTAAAAGAAAAATATGATTCTTCTTCTCAAGAACCCAGTCCTAATGGCAGATACATTATTTTATCCCAAAATGATCATAATGCCAATAGGATAGAAAAAAACATCAAACGTAGCGAACTCAATTATGAAACTATAAGTTATGATAAAATTTTAAGTCAAAAAAAAAGTATCGACAATGTTCTTTCTGAAAAAAAAGTCATCATAATTAAAAAAACTGGTGTTGGTATCGTCAAACTATCTGATGAGGAATTTAAATCCTCCAATAAACATTCCAACCTTTTAATCATTCCAGACTTAAAAATTCAAAATTCTAATCAACAGACCTCAGAAGAAATCTTAGCTCAAGATGACCAAAATACCAAAATGACATATGGAATTAGAATGGGCGAAATTAAACTTGACTCTCATTTTAATGGAAAGCAAGTTTCAATAGCTATACTTGACACAGGAATAGATAAAAAACATCCAGATTTAAAAGAAAAGATTGCGGATGGAAAATCATGGATTGATAATGAAAGTGATTTTTCTGACACAAACGGTCACGGTACACATTGTGCTGGTATTATTGTGGGAGGAGTGGATTCCAATGGTCGAAGATATGGTGTTGCACCAGAGGCGAAATTATATGTTGGCAAAGTGTTGGATCATAATGGAGAAGGTTTTTTATCTAACTTACTTTGTGCTATAGACTGGGCTATAAAAAATGAATGCAACATTATATCAATGTCATTAACCTCCAAATTATACGACATCAGTAATGCTGTTCAGTCTGATTTATTTGAAAAAGCAGAGAAAAAAAGAATAGTTATGATCGCAGCAGCTGGTAACAATAGTGATCATTCTTCTGGCACAACTCATATAATATCAAACCCTGCTGCTTCGCATTCTGTAATTGCGGTAGGAGCAATTGACAAATGTTACAAATTATACAACAAAAGTAATGTTGGAGTGTATCCAAGACTCCCTTTAGGCTTTGTAGCACCTGGAGTAGATGTTTATTCAACTTGGTTATCTGAAAATGGAGAAAAAAACTATAAAACTTGTACTGGAACAAGTGCCTCCGCTCCATTTGTAGCAGGTATATTCGCTTTAACAATTTCAAAATTTCACAACAATAGAAGGATCAATAGTTACAGACGTAGAGCTAGTCCAGAACAATTGTTAAATGCAATTAACAAAAATGTTTTAGATCGATGGGGCAATTCCAATCTGTACGGTATTGGACTTCCTCTTGCACCTAAATAATAACTATCAACCAAATATTTAAAATATGTCAAACTTACACATCGGAAATGTTGATCTTACTGACAACGAGAACTTTCAATTTCTATATGGAAGCCAACTTTATGGAACTCTTTTTGGAATTTATGGAAAATTTACTACCACAGAAGCGGAAGAAGGATATTATATACAAGAAATAGAATTCAAAACAATTAACTATAAAGGAATATTAAACATTAATATTTCTGATCTTAAGCGACCTGAATCTAAAGATTACCAACCTCCTCAAGATCCAAATGCTGATGAAGAAAGTCCAATGCCAACAATACAAAAAGTTCTAGTTTTTCTAATAGAAGTCCAAGCGTTAAAAACTGCAGATCCAGATATTGAATATATGAATTTTATCCATCAAAATGGCGGTAATGAAAATGGCATAAAAGTTGACAAAAATAATTTTTTACATTTTGATAGAAGATTAAAGAAGATTCATGAAAATGGCGAAGCATTAAAAAACAATGTTTTTGATTCAGAATTTTATTATAGAGAAGGGATTCTTCAAGATGGAGATCAATATCCAGAAGTATGTCCAAAACCAAAAACTCAATCGGATGGACCTGTTAGTTTACTTATGTCTCATTCAGGAGGAATTTGTCCAAGAGGCACTGTTAAAATAAGATAGTGATAAATGATAAAATTATTCTTTTTTATTGCTCTATACGGTTGTTGTTTTCTTTCAACAACCGTTTATTCATTTTCAAGTAATAGGCAAACCCATGAGTTGATCATTAATAACATTATTAACTTAGAGTATGAGAATGCAGATAGATTAATAGAAAAAATTGAAGATTTGCGATTAAAAGAAAGTTTAAAAACATTAAATCTAATACTATACAATCAAGGCCAGGAAATACAAGACTCCACTTCGGTTGGATATCAAATAAATCTAAATACTAAAGACAAGCTTCTTTTAATTTTTAATAATCTTTCGTTTGGATATAATGAATTATTTCACAATCCCAATGAAGGAACATCGTTTACTTACTTTTTTGAGGCTTACCGATTGGCTAAAGAAAAAAAGAACCTTAATTTAAGAATACTTACCTTGTTAGGTATACTTGAATTTTATCACTATGAGTTTGTTCTAACTAGTAGACAATATGAAAAATACTTATTAGAACTCAAAAGTCTTGCAAAAACTCCAATTTTACACTCTTGGTATTATTTACATTATATCTACTTTAAATTGGAAAGTACTAACAAAAACGAAAGAGAAGTATCTGCTGAAATAGATAAACTCGAACAACAAATCAAATTGTTAAAAAAAAATCATAGAATTAGACCACTCTTCCTTTCTTTAAAAGCAATCAACTTAGGAAGACAAGGAAAAATGGAAGAGTCCAAAAAACTTCATTTAAAAGCTTTAAAAGAATCTATGGACTTTCCTTTTTTAAAATACATTAGGTTTAGAACTTGTTATAAATTGGCAGAATTATACAATTCTAATAACTACAATGAAGATGGTTTGAAATATATTAAAATGGCCGAAGAACATATCGATATTTCAGATAAACTTAGGAGTCAAGTTTTTATATCAAAATATATATCAGAGAACTATAAGGGTTTAGCCGAAAAATATGTTGATTCTTTTAATGCATTAAAAAAAAATAAGAATCTATTTAGAATTGACTCCATGGCTCAAAAAGCTTTTCTAAGCTATCGAGAATCCTACACAAAATTCACACGATCTGTTCAATTAGAACATGAACTGGATTATCAAAAAAATACTTCGGATAATATCAAACTTAACAAACAACTTCAAACCGCCGAAAAAGAAAAACAGATCCTAATCGAACAGCAACAAAAGAAACGAAATCAAAACATAGCAATTGGGTTAGGAGGTTCTCTTTTTTTGGGAAGTATTATTGCAATTCTTGTATATCGTAACACCAAACGCAAACAACGAATCGCCGAGCAAGAACGAGAAATTGAAATTCAAAAAACCGAAAAACTGCTTAAAGAACAAGAACTAACAGCGATCGACGCCATGATTTCTGGACAAGAAAAAGAACGGCAGCGCTTAGCGAATGATCTGCACGATAACCTAGGTAGCACTCTAGCGACTGTAAAACTTCATTTCGATCATTTAAAAAACAATAGAAACAATCCTAATGTAGAAAATGTAGAAGAGCTCTACAGTAAAACCAATAATTTGCTAGACGAAGCCTATCAGAAAGTACGAACTATTGCTCATGAAAAAAATAGCGGAGTTATGGCAAATCAAGGATTGCTTCCTGCGATCAAAAAATTAGCCACAAAAGCTTCCAACGGAGATCAGCTGCAAATAGAAGTGCAGGATTATGGATTAGAGGAACGCTTGGACAATGCGTTAGAAATTTCAATTTTTAGAATGATCCAGGAATTGATTACCAATACCATTAAGCATGCCAAGGCCTCAGAAATTAATATTTCTCTTACTAACCATGATTCTTTATTAAATATTATTGTGGAGGATAACGGAAAAGGATTCGATGCAAAAGTATTACCGGAAAAAGATGGAATGGGGTTAAAAAGTATAGAGAAACGTATTGAACATCTGGAAGGTACTTTTGAAATTGACTCTACTATAGGAAAAGGAACAAACATCATCATAAACATACCCATATGATCACAGTAGCCATTGCAGAAGATCATCAATCATTAATTGATGGTATTGATTTATTATTAAAATATGAAGAAGGAATCAGTATTGTTGGTATGGCCAATGATGGCGAAGAATTATTATCCATTGTAAGAAGAAAGCAACCTAAAGTTGTATTAATGGATATTAGAATGCCGAAAGTAGATGGTATTGCTGCAACTAAAATCATCAAAAAAGAATTACCGCACACCAAGATTATCGCTTTCTCTATGTTTGATCAGGAAGATGCTGTAAGACAAATGGTTGCAGCAGGTGCTTCTGGGTATTTATTAAAAAACTCTCCTTTAGAAGAAGTACTTACTGCCATCCATGAAGTGACTAAAGGAAACACCTATTATGATGCTTCTATAGACCCCACTTTTTTTTCAGAAAATACAATTCAACAAGTAAAAAAACAAGTGCTATCTAAAAGCGAGCGAGAAATTCTTACCCTAATCGGACAAGGAAAAACCTCATCTGAAATTGCTGCTATACGTTTTAATTCTGTATCAACTGTAGAAACACACAGAAAAAACATCATCCGTAAATTAGGACTTAAAGGAAAAGGAGAATTATTACGCTATGCTATCGAGAAAAAATATGATTTCTAAGGTCTAAGACCTATTGAAAACTAAAAAAATACCCTTTTATGGGTATTTTCTCCCTTGATATTTCGAAATAATTTTAGGAATCATTAACTCCTAATTATTTCAAATCATGAAAACAAAATCTATTGTAACCATCGCAATATTATGCTATAATTTTATTGCGATAGCACAGAGCGCTGAAGAAGAAATATCACAACTAGCAGATCAAAACAAAAGTTCATCTGAATTCATAGAACTACTAAAAAACAATTACAATATTGAGAAAAATGAGTACTTCGGAATTTTTAAATTAGTCGATACTACAGAAATTGAATTATATCAATCTGATGTTTCTGTAACATCTGAAATAAATTCAGAAACTATAGATATTAAAAAAGTTATTATCGAAATTAAAGATGGTGAAATGTTCAATATCAAAGTTTTCCCTAAAAATGATCAGACTTTGTTTTTTTATAACAAATCCCCAACTAATATCTATAGCTTTAATTCTTATAAAAACAAAACTAAACTTTGGAGCAATAAAAGGGAAGGAGTATACATAAAACTTATAGACTTTATAACTTATGATTATCAAAACGGGAAACGATATATCATAGAAAATGAATTGATCAATCTTTCTTCGCACAAAGACTCCTCACAACATAAAATTTTTATCAATAACAATTTAAAATCTATCATAGATTTCAGGGTTTATACAGATTTTTTAGGATTAATAGATGAATCGTCTAATGGTATTGTAAGTTTCGAAGGCAATAGTACATTTTTTCTCAACCCATTTAATCTTGGACGCTTTCACTATTTATTTAAAAAATTTAAAGCTGGAGTTAGCTATTCTAGATTCGACAATGATGATAGAGAAGTTAATCTTCCTGTCATAAATTCCTTAGATCTAATACAAAAATCATTTTTAACTGCAGAAACTGAAATTGATATATATGAAGTCAGGTTAGGCAAAAAATTTCCTTATAAAATTCTAGCGAAAGGGAAAGGAAGTCTTAGACTCACTGAAACTTCCGAAGAAAATTCAGAAGACTTGGAAAACACCATCACTTTAGGTTTAGGATATGGCACGGAAATACAAGTTGAACGTTTTTCCAATTTTGGAATAAACGCTTCCATATATTTCAATAGATATCAGAATAATAATATAACGGAAAACAATATCGTCAATTTCGATACTTTTAGTGTTCATTCTGAAGTATACTTTTTTGTACCACAAAGTGATAACGCATTTTTTTTGAGAATGAAATACGAAGAAGGTCGAAGAGACCTGAATGCTAGTGCTAACTTTTTTAATGTACAATTTGGTTATAAAGCCGAAATAAACTTCGCAAAGAATGAATAACGATAAAAAAATGAGGTAGCGACAACATCAAAATACCCTATTACGGGTATTTTTTTGTATCTGTTCGAAAGGTAGTTTTGGTTTAAACAAAAAACACCTTTTCAAATGAAAAATTTTTATTTACTCACACTTATTGGAATACTATTTTGCTACAGTTGTAGTGAAGATAACGGAGATTCTGGAAATCCTGGTATTTCTGATCCAACGCAAATCGCTAACCTAATGAATGACAATTTGGTATTACCTGCTGGTTCATTTATAGTGGATCCAAGTACTGTTGAGATTGATGAATCTATTACCATTAGAAGTGGATCCTCTAGTATCGTTCCCATAGCTTCTGGACAGTCTATGACAAATGCAATTTCTTTTAACGCTCCTAATGGTAATGTCAATGCTGTGGGTATGCGTTTTGGAACCACTGGTCCTATTTATTTTGTTCCAATCAATACCAATGGAGCTACCGCAGGTACAGGAAACTTTGATTTTTTAATTAATCAAGGAATTTGTGCCGATCTTTCGCAAGTATGTCATGATATCAAGTGTTATGAATTTGCACAAACATCCGCTGGAAATATTTCTCGAGCAAATATTAGGGATGTGGCTATGCTTTGCGGAAATTGTGATGAACCATCTTGTCAAGGTTTGGTAGATGCATCGGATTGCGGCGGGCTTGCAGGTCAGGATGGTAGTCCTAGGTTTAATCTTACCTGGTCAGGAAGTGCAGATCTTGATCTTTATGTTAGAGATCCTAATGGAGAAACACTGTCTTTTAATAATCCACAATCAAACTCAGGTGGAGCTTTAGACGTGGACTGTACCGGGAACTGTACTGGTGGAAATTCAGAAAATATTACCTGGGCTAATGGTGGTCCTTCCGGAACTTATCAGTTCTATGTAAATATTTTTAGTGGAAGTACTACTTCTTATACAATTACGGTTAGAGATAATGGTAGTACTGTAAATACATTTAATGGAACCATCAGTAGTGGAGACTCCAATACACTAAGCTATACTAAAAACTAAATCTCCAGAGGCATTTATAACCAACATCTCCAGAAAATACCTTTAACTGGGTATTTTTTGATGAGTTCTTGGTTTTTAATTTCAACCCAAACTTTAAAATACGTTATTATGACTAAATTGAAACTTTCTGATTTCGAAATCGAAAATGCTTCTAAAAACTACAATTTTAGAAGGACATTTTACTCAGCTCTCGTAGTATCATCACTTGCCGTTGCTACATCTTGTACCTCGGATAGTTCTGTCTGTACAGATAGTAATAGTGGTGATGCAGTTGCTGCAGGAGTTAATTGTGTTGATTCTGATTAATTTAATCATTCAATGCTTGGAGTTACACCAAAATAAAATACCCTTAATTGGGTATTTTTTCATTTTATAATCTACTATAACTTTATCATAACACTAAACACAATATTATGATAAAATCATCAATCTCTAGCGTTATATCGGTAAAGCGGAAGCATAAGAAATTGCTCATCAAAATAGTTAAAACATTATTGCTCATTTGTATAATTTCACTTCACTCCTGCTCTTTTCATTTTACAATGAATATATAAACACTAGTTAATTACTTATCCATAAAAGTCAATACAATGAATTTACAAGAAATATTATATCCTATCACACCTGATGTTTTCTTTAAAGATTATTACGAAAAAAAACATCTAATTATTAAGAATAGAAGCAAACGCTTTTTTGATGATTTGTTATCAGTAAATGATCTTGACACCATCTTATTTTCATTAACTAATCATCATCCTGATTTTCGATTAGCTGATCATTCCAAAACTGAAAAACCAGATCCTAAAGAATACACAATTAAGGGATCTGATATTATAGATCCACTAAAATTTTCCAACGCTTTTGAAAATGGAAGTACCTTAGTAATGTCCGGTTTACAAAATAAAATTTATAGTTTGCGAAAACTGACCAATGAGTTAGAAACCTTTTTCAAACATCGTATTCAAACCAATGTTTACCTTACACCAAAAAAGTCGCAAGGCTTTTCTACTCATTATGATACGCATGATGTATTTATTTTTCAATTCGAAGGCTCCAAACATTGGCGTATTTATGATGAGCCAATTCCGTTGGCAGATAAAACAATTCCTTTTGATAAAGAAACGTTTGTTCCTGGTAAAGTAATCGATGAATTTACTCTAGACAAGGGTGATGTATTATACATCCCAAGAGGTATAGTTCATGATGCTTATTGTACCGATGAAAATTCTGGGCATATTACTACCGGAATTGTAGGCAAAACATGGGCAGAACATTTGGCAGAGGTTCTTATAGAAAAATCTAAAAATAACTTACCATTAAGAAAATTCACGAAATTCCATTTAATGGATGGGAAAGAAAAAAGTAAAGAGCTTGAAGAAATAAAACAGGTTGTTACAGCTCTAATAGAAAATCTACAACATGACGAAGAGATTTTAGATGATTTCTACAGCAGACAAAAAGCCATTGCGCAAGGACAGTTGAAGCAAATGATAAACATTGATAAGATTAATGAAAATTCAACGATTAAAATCCGCGAAAAAAATAAATTTAGAATAACATCTTTAAATACCAAAATTAATGTGAAATTCTATGATCTGAAATTATCCATGCCTATACAATGTGAACCATTTCTGGATAGATTAATTGCCGAAGATCATCCTTTACCTATTCATAAAATTGACTGTAACCTTGATAATGAAAGTAAAGTTTTAGTAACAAAACAATTATCTAAAATTGGAGTACTTGATATTGCTTCTTAAAATGTAGCATTAAAAAACGCCTTCTGATTCTGATCAGAAGGCGTTTTATTTTATACCAAATGTTTTTTACTAATTTACTTCTGGTAAGAATCCAAATGACTTACTATATTCTAACATTTGTGTTACAAAATCCTTAGGCTGTGTAACATTTATTTTAGTAATTTCTCCATTTTCATCCATTTCAGGTACTAAGACAGGATTTACAAAACCACTGTAAGGAGCGGATGTAAATTGCTCATTTCTTCTTAGAATCTCTGTATGAATTGCTTGATCAACTTTTACTCCGTAACCTTCTACTAACTCCTCGGCAGCTTTGAAATCACCTTCAGACTTAATACGCTGTGTTTCGCGGAGCAAACGTCCAAAAATTTCACGCAGCTTAGTATAATCATTAATATTATAATACGTTTTCCCGTCTTTACTTACTTTTTCTATAACATTGTCTTTAGTTCCTTGTTCATAAGCCCATGCACTTACCCACTGACGGTTACGCATATGTGCTTCTTCTACATCATCTCCCAAATTAAGACGTATTAATTGAGTCATAAGTCCATTACGGATGTAGCCATCATATGCTGCTTTTCCAACTTTTTCCCAGTCTTCAACTAATCCCAGCTCCTGTAGTTTAGGATCCATTAAATAATATAATCCTACTAAATCTGCTCTTCCTTCTTCCATAGTTGAAGCGTAGTTTTTTAGAGTTTCCTTAGTTTCTCCAACACCAGGATTTAATTGACCAGATGCATGCCCTACCACCTCGTGTAAAGCGGTATGTAGTTTATCTGCTAATTGTCCATATTTTTCTTCTAACTCATATTCTTCTTCATCATGAACAAACTCTTTAAGACGTCCTGATCCACCAGCATTGTTATAGGCATTAATTATATTCCCTAAGGAAACGGATTTAGATCCAATTGCTGCTCTAATCCAATTAGCATTCGGCAGATTCACTCCAATTGGAGTACTTGGCGATGCATCTCCTGCTTCTCCTGCTACCGTTACCACCTTATAAGTTACACCTACAACACTGTCTTTTTTATGTTCATCCATCAATGGAGAATTATCCTCAAACCATTGTGCATTCTCAGATAAAACCGCCATTTTTTTTGACATATCGAAATCCTTTATCTGAACAATAGTTTCGTAAGAACCTCTATATCCAAGTGGATCATTATACACTTCTATAAAACTATTAATGTAGTCGATATTTCCATCAGTAGCTGCTGTCCAAGCTACATTATAATCGTCCCAGATTTGTAAATCTCCAGTCTTGTAATACTCAATTAGTAATCCCAGCGCATCACCTTGTGCCTTATTCTCTGCTACTTCTTTTGCTTTTTCTAACCACTTGATAATTTCATCAATAGCTGCACCATACAAACCGCCAGATTTATATACCCTTTCTTTTAATTCTCCATTTTCTTTTACCAATTGAGAATTTAAACCATAAGACAATGGTTTTTTGGGATCGGGTGATTTCATTTTTCCATAAAAAGAAGTAACATCTTCGTTAGTAACACCTGGACCATAAAAGTTAACAGCAGATAATGCCACATTATCTATACCTTTTGCCTGATTCACTTTTTTAGCATCACTATCATCAAAAATAACTGTAAGCGCATCCTCACTCAACTCTGTTTTCGTTGCTTCCAGAAGAGTAGTTAAATATTCCTTACTAAACTCAGGTTTTATTTTATCATTACTATAGTGATGGTGGATACCATTAGAAAACCAAACTCTTTTTAAATATGTTTCGAAAGAGATCCAATCTTTGCTAGTTTTATCTCCATTATAAGAAGTATATACATTTTCAAGTGCCTTACGAATCTTTAAATTATGACGATAGTTTTGATCCCACATGATATCTCTACCGCTCAATCCTGCTTGTGTAAGATAGTATACTAACTTCTGCTCTTTTAGTGTAAGATTTTCCCATCCAGGTATTTGATATCTTAAAATCTTAAGGTCTGCAAATTGCTCAACAACATAATCGAACTTCTTATCTTCAACTTCTTGTTCTGAAGTTTGTTCGGCTTGTTGTTGATTGATCTGATCCTGAATGCTTGGATCATTTTTACATCCAATTAGCAATACGCTAATTAGCATAAAATAGATTATACGTTTAATTATCATTTGTTTATGTTTATTGTTTCCAGCAAATGTAACGAAATAAAAAAAATCACATTTTTAAGTAACCTACAAAGAACATTTCTATACTTCACTCAAATAATAAAAAAGCATAACACTCTGAAAACCTTTACACTAAAACCCATTTCAAAAATTGATTATCTTAGCTACTCAAATTTTCTAAACTAACTAACATGAAAATCATAAAATATTTATTTTTTCTTCTTCTTATTGTAGTTGTTGGTGGTGGGGCTTACATAGCAATGATAGATGGAACATTTCAATTAGAAGAAAGTAAAGTAATTAATTCTCCGGATGAATTGCTTTTTAACACGGTTAACGATTATAAAACATGGGAACAGTGGAATCCTTGGATGACTGATTCTGATGATCTAATTATAGAATATTCTAATCAAACTAGCGGTGTAGGAGCTTCTTATAGTTGGAAAAGTGAATCACAAGAAGATGGAGGGATGAAAACTGTAAAATCTGCTCCTTTTTCGAGTATAGATCAAAAGCTAACAATAGTACTACCTGTGGTTGATCAAATTACCAATGATGTTTATTGGAAATTTGAAAAATTGGAAAACCAAAAAACCAAAGTAACCTGGGGAATGAAAGGAGAACAAGGTTTTATGGAAAAGCTATTTTGGATGACTAGAGATAGCACGGTATCCGAAAGTTTAAGACCTATGTATAAAAAAGGCTTAGATAAACTGGACACCTATACTCAGAAAAAAATGGAAGAATATTCTATTAATGTGGATGGTGTAACAGAGCACAGAGGTGGTTTTTATATGTATAACGCAACAGCATCTTCAATCGATGAGATTCCCGATAAATCAGCACAAATGTTATCCTCGGTTTTGGCATATGTACGACAGAACAACTTACCACAAACCGGAATGCCTCTTACGGTATTTAATGAATATAATGAAGCTTTAGGAACTGCTATATATTCTTCAGGAGTTCCGGTAAGAGAAGAAGTAATTACTCCAGCTGATAGTAATATCTTATGTGGGTCACTCCCCCGCCAACAAGTTGTAAAAACTACTTTAAAAGGAGATTATAAGAATTTAAAAGAAGCGTGGGAAGCTGCGAATCAGTATATACAGAAAAGTGGTTTAGTTCCATCGACCGAATCTCCTGCTTTTGAAGTTTATAGGTCAGGCCCAGATTTACAACCAAATCCAGCTGAATGGATAACGGAAATATATATCCCTGTGCAATAAACCCTTTTGATAAAGTAGTAAAACAAAAGTATAATAACATATAAATGAAACAGATACTGCTCGTGTTTATAGGAGGAGGTACAGGTAGCGTAGCAAGATTTCTTATTAGTAAATACCTAAATAATGAAACTAGCGGAATACCCTATGGGACTTTTATTGCCAATATACTAGGTAGTTTTCTTATAGGAATTATTCTTGGGCTTGCCTTAAAGAACAATGTATTATCACAAAACACTGTTTTATTACTTGCTACTGGTTTCTGTGGAGGGTTTACAACATTTTCCACTTTCGCGTATGAAAATCATATGCTTTTACGATCCGGAGACTTTATGAACTTCGCAGTGTATACGCTTGGTTCTTTTGTGATAGGGTTTCTTTTAGTATTTTTAGGTATGTGGATCGTAAAATAACAACCAATATTCTATCAAAATCATAATTTTAAAGTATCATTTTAAATAATAACCAACACCATTATAACCAATGAAAAAAATAGAAGCAATCATTCGTAAATCAAGATTTAAAGAAGTAAGAGATGCCTTGCATGATATAGAGGTAAACTTTTTTACTTATTGGGATGTTACGGGTGTTGGTAATGAAAAAAAAGGGCATTTATACAGAGGTATTAGTTATAGTACGTCTGATATCCAAAGAAGATATCTATCGGTAGTAGTTTCAGATGAATTTGCAGAAAAAACAATACAAACCATAATTGATGCCGCAAAAACTGGAGAAATTGGAGATGGAAAGGTATTTATTTCGGAAATACAAAATACCTACAGAATTCGAACTGGCGAGCATGGTAATCAAGCTTTGAATTAAAAAAAATCCTTACTAATATAAAAGAGCTTATCAGTACTTGATAAGCTTTTCTTATTATATCCTCATTAACTTTTATATAACTTAATTTAACAATTAGTGAAGATTATTTACTTATTTAACATCTTTACAAAAAACAACACTTTCAAATTCTTAAAAAATCGACTCACAAACGATAATGTCTAATTTTTAAGGGGCATAAAATAGTAAAAACGTAAAAATGGGGGTGGATACCCCTTTTTTTATTGGGATAAATTTGTTTTAACATAGTTTTACAGCTCCAATTAAAAACAAATTAATACCAATTAATGTTTATTATGAAAACAAAAACCGTAACAACACTTTTTAAAAAAGTATGCCTTTTTTCTCTAGCGCTTATTAGTTTTTCTGCGATTGCACAGGAAGAAGAAAAAAAATGGTTCGATAATTTTTCTGTTAATGGATCTGTAGATGGATATTTTAGAACCAATATTGGTGCTCCTAATACTCTTGACTTAGACAATAATCCAGACACACCAGATCCTTTTCAAGCACCAGGAACTTCATTTGCAAATGAATCTGGATTTGCTCTTGGTATGGCTAATGTTATTTTAGGATATGAAGGAGAAAAAGTAGGGTTTGTTGCTGATTTAGTATATGGTCCTAGAGGTGAAGACGCTGTATTCAATTCAGTAGGTTCTTCTAATATCGTAAATCAATTGTATGTATACTGGAATGTAACGGAAAAATTTAAACTTACTGTAGGGAACTTCAACACCTATTTAGGATATGAAGTAATTTCTCCTACAGGAAACTTTAACTATTCCACTTCTTACATGTTTACTAACGGTCCTTTTTCTCATACAGGATTAAAAGCCGACTTTGCGCTAAGCGATCAATGGTCTGCAATGGTTGCAATTATGAATCCAACAGATTATACCGAAAATAATCCGTTTGACACATACATCGTTGGAGCACAAGTAGGATATTCTGCAGATAGTGGAAGTGCTTATTTAAATTTTAGATATGGAAATGAAGGAGAACCTGGACCATCAGAACCTACGTTTCAAGTTGATTTAACAACAGGATGGGATGTATCTGATAAATTTTACCTAGGTTTTAACGGTACATATTTAGATACAGATGGATCAGGATTCTACGGAGCTGCAATATATCCTCAATTTCAATTAGTTGACAGTTTCGCCCTTGGTTTAAGAGGAGAGTATTTTAATACATTTGTAGATACAGATGGTGTTGATGATGTTGATGTAACTGCTATCACTCTAACTGGAAGTTATGATATTGGTAACCTAACTTTTAAACCAGAATTCAGACTTGATTCATCTGAAGATGCTTTTCTTGACAAAGACTTAGAAGCTACAAGTAGTCTTTCTTCTTTTGTTCTTGGAGCAATCTATAAGTTCTAATATATTATAGTTTAATATATTGTTTGTTTATGCTAAAAGCACTCTGATATCAGAGTGCTTTTTTTATTTATTTTCTTCGACGGTACTATACTTTTTGACACCAACTGGGATTTCTATATCTAAATGATTTTCTTCTGGAGGAATAGGGCAAGAATATCTAGCGCTGTAAGCGCAATAAGGATTATATGCTGTATTAAAATCGATTATTATTGTATCACCTTCTGGGATAGTAAGATCTATAAAACGTCCTCCATCATATGAGCTTTCACCATTCGTTAAATCTGTAAAAGGTAAAAAAAGATAATTTTCGTACTCAGGTTGTGTTTTTAACCCTTGATTTTGATAAATATTAAGTTTTTGTTTTTTGTCTTCTAAAACAAATTGAGCTTCACCATATTTCACATAAATTGGTTCTCTATTCGTAGTAGTCTTCATAATAAAAGGAGTTTCATAGGGTGTCCTTACAAACTTTGCTTTTATGCTATAGTTTGTATCAATTTTGAAGAACTCTAATGCCTTAAATGTTTTAAAATCCTTTGGTGTTAATGGTGATTTTTCTTCTGAAGCGAACTTCTTATTCAATCCTTCTTGAAAAGCTAATATTTTTTTTATTGCTGTAGAATCTTGAGCCGCTAAATGGCTAAAGCATAGCATTAGTAAAAAAGATAATCTGTACACTGTCCCCTTATTTTTTGCAAAAGTACAAAGCATTCACAATAAACAAGTTAATATTCTCTAAAATTGTATCCAATTTTTCGACAAAAAGCTACTTTTACCGGTTCTAAACAAATCAACTAACCATATCGTGAAAAAACTGTTTCTAAACTATATAGATACCTTCTCTGGATTATCCAAAGAAGTCTGGTGGTTAGCCTTGATAACACTGATCAATAGAATGGGAGCTATGGTCATCCCATTTTTGTCTTTATACCTTTCTGATGATTTATGTTTTACACTACAAGAGATTGGATGGGTTATGAGTTGTTATGGTTTAGGTTCTCTATTAGGTGCCTGGATTGGAGGGAAATTAAGTGATCGAATTGGTTATTACAAAGTAATTTTAGGATCTCTGCTGCTAACTGGGATTTCTTTCTTCGTTGTACAGTATTTTTCGAGCTTTTTGAGTATTTGTATTAGTTTTTTTATTTTAATTACGGTTGCAGATGCCGCAAGACCAGCATTTTTCGTAGCACTTAGTGCATATAGTAAACCAGAAAACAAAACTCGATCATTAACATTTATACGACTTGCGATAAACCTTGGATTTTCTATGGCCCCAGCTCTTGGAGGATTTTTAATAGTTACCTTAGGATATTCAGGATTGTTTTGGGTAGATGGAATTACTTGTATCATCGCAGGACTTATTATGATCAAAACTTTACATCCTAAAAAAGCCAGAGTAATTGATAAAGAAATTGTCATAGAAAACCCTACTCCCGCAGCAAGTGATGGAATTTATATGCTATTTCTAATAGCCTTAACATTGTTTGGATTTATTTTTGTTCAATACTTTTCTACCATACCTTTATATTATAAAGAAGTTCATTTTTTATCAGAAAAAAGTATTGGCCTCATACTGGCTATGAATGGAATTCTAATTTTCATTTTCGAAATGCCCTTAATTGCTTATTTAGAATCTACCTCATTATCCAAAATAAAAAATGTTATTCATGGATTTATTCTAACAGGTATAAGTTTCCTATTATTAGTCATCACTCCTTGGGCTGGAATTGTTATTATTGGTATGATCATAGCTACTCTTGGCGAGATGATTTCATTTCCCTTTGGCAACGCTTTTGCTCTAGACCGTTCTAAAAAGGGAAAACAAGGAGATTATATGGGCTTTTATAGCATGTCATTTTCTTTAGCACATATATTGGGACATAATACCGGAATGCAATTCATTAATAATTATGGTTATAACAACGCATGGTTATTTATGGGTAGTATTGCCGCTTTAGGAACGCTTTTATTGTTTATTGTGAAATATAAAATTGGAAAAGAAAAAACAGCACTCCTTAAAAAAACTTAATTACTAATAAAACCTATAGATTCAATATTTTTAAACCACAATATCATTAAAGAACACTGCTAAAAGAACACACAAAATATAATTTATTCCGATGAAGTACTTAATTCATATCTCGTTAATTATCATATTATTCAGCTGTAAAACTGACAAGCCCGAGCAATCCCCAATGGATGTGAAAAAATTCAAGGAAACTGGACAAAGACAAAAAACATTTCCAAAATTAATGCCTAACAGATATAATGTAGGTTTTTTAATTATGGATGGTACCTACAATACGGAATTTACAGCTCCTTTTGATATTTTCCAGCATACGCAATATCGAGAAAACATCAAACAAATGAATGTGTTTACGGTTGCTAATACTGATAAACCTATAACTACTTTTGAAGGTGTAAAAATTATTCCGGATTACAATTACGTTCAAGATTCTATTCCAAGGATTGATATATTAGTAGTACCCAGTGCTGAACATCATCTCGATACAGATCTACAAGATACTGCTATGATCAACTTTGTAAAAAAAGTAGATAAAACAGCCTTATATATGACGTCCCACTGCGACGGTGCTTTTGTACTAGCAAAAGCTGGATTATTAAAAGATAAAGTTTCAACTACCTTCCCAAGCGATATCAATAAAATGAAAAATATGTTTCCTGATCTGGATATCAGAAAAGATATTCTATTTGTACATGATGGAAAATATATCACTTCGGCTGGTGGTGCTAAAAGTTTTGAGGCTGCCTTGTATTTGTCCGAACATTTATATGGTAAGGAAATAGCAAAATCATTAGCAAGAGGATTGGTAATTAACTGGGACTTAAAAAATATCCCACATTTAATAATTTCTAAGTAAGCTAAAAAGTATTAGAAAATATAAAAGCGCTTCCCTCGGGAAACGCTTTCATCAATTTTAGGGCTAATTACGTACTCTCTTTAGCTTCAAGATTTGGGGTCTTTCAGACTAATGTCCTCACACTTAATATGCCCTGATGTATTCCAAACTAATATTTCAAACCTGTATCGTCATACAGCTTAAAAATGTTAATTCTGGCCATACACCGTTATGTTTTTAAGCTTATGTAAATATATTGTAAAAAAATTGTTAATACAAAATTTTAAACGATAAAAAACACAAAAAATCGATGAAATACACAAAAATACATGTTTTTAACGATTTCTCATATCGTCTTATTTATTTAAAAGAGGGATATTTCTTCTTCTACCTCCATTTTTTACTAAATACAGATATAGTTATAAAACAAAAGCGATCTACAAATAGATCGCTTTCTCTTATGGGTCAAATTATGTACTCTCTTTAGTTTTTAGATTTGGGGTCTTTAGACTAATGTCCTCACACTTAATTTATCCCAATGCGTATTCCAAATTAATATTTCAAATCCATATCGTCATATTTCTTGATATGTTAATTTGTATCATACACATCTTTAATATTTTACGCATTATAAAGATAATAGTTTTTCTACTTCAAAACCGTAATCAAACAAAAAGTTATTAACAAAAACACGATTAAGTGTTGATTAATTACGATGAAATACATTTTTTACAGTATTTCAAGTATTAATAAGAATGAAATCTTGAGGAACCTAAGTACTTTTTAATAACCCTATTGTACTCCTTAGAAATTCTAAGTGTCAAAGTGCCTTCTATATTGTATAAACTGTCCATCTCTTTATAGCCCTGCTGTAGCATTTTTTCTAAATAGAAGATTGCAGTTTCATTATCTTCGTCTATAGCACTCAAAGCAATAATAGTTTTGTAGGAGTCAAAATCATCTTTGTCAATGATAGTACTTAAAATATTCAAGAATATTTTCCTATCGATTTCTCTTTTACTTTTAGAAAGCTCCTTTTTATAATTAGTTACTATATTTTGTAAAAAACCTTTTATTCTTACTACCATAGCCGTTGTATATGGCTCTTTAGTACTAGATAGTTTATCGAATTCCTCCATTTTATATTGCCACCATCCAAGATTATTATATGCATTCAAACCTATATCTTCTTCCAAATCGAAAACCAATGATTCTCTTAAATACATTTCTTTGTTTTTATTCCTAGATTTAATTCTTTTCTCTGTTTTGTAGGCTTTTATTTTCTTAATTTCCTTCTGCTCATTTTTCAATTCGTCAGTATCTACAAAAGTTTGAAATTTCTTCTGCATTCTAGTTAATTCATCATACGCTTCTAAGTAATCTCCTTTTTCTTTTAATTCAAATATGTTCTCTTTATCTTTTTTGTATAACATATTAATCCATAAAGAATCAACAGGAATATTTCCTTTTCTCATGGCGTCTATAGTGAAAAAAGGTAATGTCCTATGTACAATATCTTGAGAGGGTAATTTCATATTTCCTTCATATGTATATAATGACGAAGAGATTCCTTTCCTATCTAAATACTTATTGTATAAGAAAAAGTCTTGGTATCTAAAATTATGGGTATTAACAATTCCAAAATAAGAGAAGTTCCTATTTCTACGTAATTTCTGATGATAATCAAAACTATCGTTAATCGCGATTACTCCACTAAACTGTTCATAAAATAATGGCAATGAAGTATTTAAAGAAGCATTATCGCCAACACCTAATGCATACATTCTTTTTTCTTGGATAGGGAAAAGCGATATAATGTGTTTTACAAAAACAGGTATATAACTTGATTTATCACTCTCACTTAACTTGTTACCATAATTAGAAATGGCTACTATATATCCAAATTCTTCAGCTGCATTCTTAAACAAATGTGTTAAAGCACTTATATTTTCATTATTATCAAAACCAAATAGAATAGGCCATGGTTTATTAAGGTCAAAAGATTTTGGTAGATATATACTGTAAACTCCTTCCGTTTCAGGCACTGCTATAGAGTCGGTGACTACGCCTTTTCTAAGTTTTAAGCTATTCTGACCGGACGTAGATGTTACGATACAAATAAATATAAAAAATGACCAAATTTTGGTAGAAATACATTTCATATTAGAAAGTTTACGCTATCATATTGGCTACAAAAAAAATGCCATTCCTTTATGTATGTTCTTCTTTACCAAAACAATAGCACTTTATGCTCCAATCTTTCCTAATTCTACTCCTTCTGAGTACGCAACTTGGATATCATGCTCACTAAAAGCTTTTTTGATTTCTTGATGCGTAATAAATGTTACTTCCCAGAAATCATCGGGTTTCACATAAGGACGCACAGCAATTAGAATATTATGAGAATCAAAGTTTTCTATTCCTATTTCAGTTTTTGGAGTATCCAAAATTTTATCAATAGGATTAATAGCGTTTTCTATTACCCTTTTTACCTTAGAGAAATCTTCATTATACGGCATCGTAACGGTAATCTCTAATCGTACAACTCCCCTTTTAGAATAGTTAGCAACTACATCGTCCGTTATTTTAGCATTTGGAATAATCAAAACTTTATCTCCTGGCGTTACTACAATTGTACTAAAGATTCCTATTTCTTGTACTTTCCCAAAAGAATCTCCTACCTGTATCCAATCTCCAGCCTCATAAGGTTTTAAAAACATAATTAATATTCCTGAAGCAAAATTTCCTAAGCTGCCTTGTAAAGACATTCCGATTGCAAATCCAACTGCGGCGAGAATTGCCAATAATCCTGAAAGATCCACTCCAAGAATGGTAACAATAGCAAAAACGATAGCTATTTTTAAGATTACAGAGATAATAGACAACAAAAAAGGGCGCATTGTGTCGGAAATTCCAGTCTTCTCCAGCGTTTTGTCTAATAACTTTAGTAGTTTTTTAATAAGTTTAAAACCGATCCAAAACACTAAAGCTGCTGCAATAATTTTGGGAGCGAAAAAAACAACTTTATCAATCGCTATTTCAAAATATTCCTGTAGTTTTTCCATAGTTAGGCTTTTGAAATATCTAAAATAGAAAAATTAAATAAAAAAACGCTCAGAGTTTTGCTCGAGCGTTTTTCCTATCCTTTTCCCGTACTCTCTTTGGTTCTAAAAACCAATGTCCTCACACAAGATTTCGATAAATTTTACACACTTATAATACATCAAACCTTGTGCCAAAATTTAGAAAACATTGACTTAGCTAATTACTATTAGCAATTGCCTTCTTATACTTCCTTAGCTCAGTTGCTACCTTTGGAGTTAGAATAAATAATCCAATCATATTAGGAACTAACATCGAAAAAATCATGGCATCCGAAAAATCAGTTACAGCGTTTAGACTAGCTGCAGAGCCAATAATTACACAAATACAAAATATAGTTTTGTAGATATAAGACACATATTTTTTTCTTCCAAATAAATAGGACCAAGCTTGATAACCATAATACGACCAAGAAATCATTGATGAAAAAGCGAAGAGTATCACTGCAAAACTTAGCAAATAAGGAAACCATGAAATACCACTTTCTAACGCATTTGCAGTTAGCAAGACACCTTGCTCATCAGATATTTCAGCTCCAACATTAATTTGACCAGTTATAATTAAAACCAATGCGGTCATTGTACAAATCACAACTGTATCAATAAATGGTTCTAGTAAGGCCACCAATCCTTCGCTTGCTGCATATTTTGTTTTAACTGCTGCATGAGCAATGGATGCAGATCCAATACCAGCTTCATTAGAAAAAGCAGCTCGTCTAAACCCTTGTATCATAACTCCTACCATTCCACCAGTTACCCCTTTTGTACTAAAAGCACCATCAATTATAGACATGAAAGCTTCTGGAACTATTTGATAATTGATTACTATTATCGTAATAACAGCGAGTACATAGACTACAACCATTGCAGGTACAATTTTATCTGTTACTTTGGCAATTTTCTTAATTCCTCCTATAATTACAATAGCTACTAAAATTGCCATGATTAAACCGAAAAGCCATCCTTTTCCATAAAAGAAACTGTTTTCTGCTCCGGTTACATGTTCGAATAACTTGAAAGCTTGATTCGCTTGAAACATATTTCCTCCACCAAAAGAGCCGCCAACGCACATAATTGCAAAAATTGCTGCTAAAACCTTTCCTAATTTAGAAAATCCTTTTTCTCTAAGACCTTTACTTAGATAATACATTGGACCACCATAAACAGTACCATCTTCTGTAACTTCTCTATACGCAACTCCCAACGTACATTCTACAAACTTAGATGCCATTCCTAAAAAACCAACTAATATCATCCAGAAAGTAGCTCCTGCTCCACCGATTGATAATGCAATAGCTACACCTGCAATATTACCTAATCCTACGGTAGCTGATAAAGCAGCTGTTAATGCCTGAAAATGACTTACCTCTCCAATTTCTCCTTCTGCCCTAACGGTATCAGGTTGATCTCCATCTGTTGTATGCACAGATTCTGATACTTCCAGTATTTCTGAATTTTCAAGTGCATCATATTTTCCTCTTATAATACGAATAGAAGTCCAAAAACTCCTAAAATTGATTCCTTTAAAATAAATAGTAAAATATGAAGCACCCATTAAAAGCACAACTAACACCCAAGGAGTACCTACCTCCGATGTGATTGGAATTTCAGCAAAAATTGCATCCACAAACCAATCTGTCATATTTTTAAATCCTGTATTAATCTTTTGATCAAAAGATTGAAGTTCTTGCGCTGTTCCTTTTAGGTATCCCAGAAAACAAAGACATCCCAATATATTTTTTTTCATCTGACCGATTTTTTGATTTCGGACGAAGATTGAATAAAACTATCTATGAGAAAAGATTACGCATTGATCAAATTAGCTACTATAAGTACGTAAGCACATACTTAATCACTAGTATCATTATCTATACTAGCATATTGTAAAAGTTGGTTTGCCTTGGCGAAAGCAATAAGTTGTTCTTTTCCATCTGCTCCACTAATTTTAAGCACTTTTTTAATCTGATAAATATGAGTTTGAAAACCATCTAAACTAATATTCATAGCTTCCGCAATTTCAGTATAAGATTTACCTTCTCCGCAAACACCTAAATTTCCTAAAACTTCTTTTTGTCGATCAGACAATGTAATTTTTGTAGATTCTTTTAAAGAATTGATTTCAAAATCACTTTCCTTTATACGTTCTTGTAATCTTGCAATAGTATCTAAATGACTTTCATTAGCCAATATCAACTTCTGCTGTTCCTTTAGTAAAATCTCTTTTTCTTTATTAAGTAACTCTACTTCATTTTGTTTTAATTCTTTTTCGGAAAGAAACTTCCAACTGTATAATAAAATAGAAAATAGTAATATAAATAGAAACTTAAATGACAATCCTGTTATAACTCCTAACAAACTCCAAAATTTCTGGTCTAGAAGTTCTAATGCTTTATCCTGAGGAATGATTCTTTGCGTAACCGCTATAACAATCAAAACAAAAAGTAAAAAGCAAGGTACTACCATAAACTTCATATTACGATTTGCGAAAGCTTTATTAAGCTCATTTAACAATGCAAATGCAACAATTAAAGAAATAGGAATATCGATAAGCCAAATAAAATTATTACTAATCTCTGTATTACTGTAAGAAGTTACTATAAATACAAAGGCAATCATTATTAATATTCCACTAAACAAAGTGACAAACTCTTTTTCGGAAAAACGCTGAACCAATCGAACCACTATATTGCGCTCCTTGTGATGTTCTATGGATGGTAATGAAAGTAGAATACTTAATGAATTTGCCAAAGAAATTAGAACTCCTACATAAATGACAAGTTTATGTGTTGGGTTTATTTGAGATACTTCTATTAGGGATATGTTAATCAGGGCTCCAAAACCCCAAAGGAATATTGCTAAACCGAACCATTTAATACCAATGATGGAAATAGAAGATTGATTTTTGAACTTTTCTTTATGATAAATTCTTTGAATTACAAAAGCTGTAATCAAACATACAATGGCGGTAACATAATATTCTAAAGTGACATACATAACGTCTTAAAGATAAGATTTAATCTATTTATCGTCCTTTCTGTTCAGAATAGGGTTGTTTTCGACCACATTCGATAGAATAATATGTGTTTTGGCCTCACCATATGTAATCAATCTATCAATAAACCCTTGAAGATGAACCTGATCTTCCAACACTACTTCCATAATGATATTTTCATTACCAGTTATTCTATAACAATTAAGCACTTCTTTGAATTCTGATATCTTTGACAAAAAAGGTTTAAGGCGTCCCATAAAAGCTCTGATTGTTATGATTGCTTTTAATTGATAACCAGTTTTAGCGTAAGAAACTTTTGTGGTATATCCTTCTATAATTCCTAAGTCTTCCATTTTTTTTATTCGCTCTGCAACTGCGGGAGAACTTAGTCCTACATTTCTTCCGATCTCCGCATTTGACAATCTAGCATTCTCTTGTAATAGCTGTAGAATTTTCCAATTTGTATCGTCCATTATTATTTTAACTTTTCTAAATGAAAAACTTTAATATTTAAAGCAAAATAATCATTCTGCTTTAAACTAAAAAGCAATATCCTTGTAAATACACTTAATTTTGATAGTAGAATGGAGAGACGCCCCGAAAATATAATTCTTTACAAAAAAGCTTTGGAAATACTTATACTATCTAAAAGTGTTTCTAAATATTTAGCTTATGATTTAGCTCCCTTAGAAAAAAACGGTAATGAAAATCCATTTATTTACTTTACAGGTGATATCGTAAAAGATTCTGATTCTTTGGTTCCTAGAATTATGGATGTTGAAAATCAAGTTTTTCAGGATGATCGTCTAAAACATGCAAACCTTTTAGAAAACCTAACGAACAAACTATACAAAAACTGTGAACGACTGGAACGTTCTCATAGTAATGGAAAGGACTTTGTTAGACTTTTAAGAAAAGAAGTAAAGAAATTCAAAAAGTTGCAGCGTCATTGGATGATGACCCTATAATTTCTAATCCTCACTTTTTTGGATAAATCAATCCTCTGATTTTATCCGCTAATTCCTTTTGCTTCGTATTAGATTGGTATAAATTTGGATTATTCATAGAATACGCAACTGCAAAAATCTGAAATCTCAATCTCTCTAACATTTTTTTCATTTCTGGATCATCATCCTCGTCTAACTTTTTTAGTTTCCCTAATTCTTTTTCCCACCAAGAGAATTCTATGTTATTTGGATTTTTATAACCCTCAAAAAGACGTGTCGTAAACTTTTTCGTTAAGGTAGTTTCCTTATCAAATGCTTTGGATACTGATTTGAGTTTATTTTTGTACGCTTTACTTTTATGAATTGCTTTTAGTTTGTTCGAAACGCTATCTAAATTGTAAAATGAGTTAAAGGTAATCAGTGCTCGTTCATAATTTTCAATAGCATATAATAAATCTCCTTTTTTTTCGAATTCCTGAGCCTCTCTGTATATCTTTTGATAGCTTTTATAAATTTCGGGAGCTTCTTTTTTCTTTATTCCTTTTAAATGTGCCTGAATTTCTAACCAATCAAATGCCCTGAGAATTTGATTTGAAGGTGTCCAACTATGATTCCCATCATAGGTAATTAATGTGTTAGAGAAATTTAACTGCAATAAATATCCTTTTGCTCTTATCATTTCCTGATAGTTCATATCTCGATCTCCACAAACACCGGCATACGAAAAATTTTGAGTACTAGGTAAATGTGAAGGTTCCAATGAAAAACCCGCACCACATCCCACTACACCAGCTACTTGATTCGTTAATACAGCAATGGCAGAAGCTAAACGGGAACCTCCAGAAAATCCTGATAAGTACATTTCATTTTTCTTGATCTTAAAATTAGCAAATACGAAATCAAACAAACGATTGGTAATATCAAAATTTCTATCATACGGACCGTTTCTAGTATGATTAGAACAAACCAAGATATATCCATAATTTTCTGCAGCTTCAATAAAAGGTTGAATACCTCTTTTTCCTTCTGCTCCTGGATCAAAAATAAAAACAATCGGAGATTCTTTGGTTGCATCAAATGAATTCGGCAAATACAGCGTAAACGTTTCTTGTGTTTTTCCTGAAACCAAAACAGAATCTATCACTTTCCCAGTTTCATAATTTTGTGCGAAGCAATTTACGTTTACCAATAACAACGATATTAATATGATCCATCTAAACATTACTTATACCTTTTTCCATGTTTTATAATCACATCTACATCCTGAAGCAAACTTACATGTCTTAACACATCTCCTTTTACAGCAATGATATCAGCATACTTTCCTTCGGTAATCGTTCCTACCTTGTCGGAAACTCCCATCCAAACAGATGGCCAATAGGTAGCTGCTTTAATAGCATACATGGGATCAATTCCAAATTCGTTTACCCACACATCTAATTCATTCCAAGTAGATTGGCTATGAAATTTCATAGGAATTCCACTATCAGTTCCAATCATTAATACCACACCCGCATCCATTAATTGTTTAATTTTGGTTTCTAGGGTAGGCTTTCTTAATGGTGTTAATTGAAAATAAGGTAGGCGATCTTTATGTTTAAAGCTACTTTTTATATCTGCAATTATAGTATCGTGTAACCCTCTGTGCCATGAATCATTATCTAAGTGTTCCCCATGATCTCGTACATATTCATAATTGTATAATCCTTCTACCGTAGGACACCAAAAGAGCGGTCCCAAATTCATTTGCGCTGTGCGTTCTCTTATAGCATTCATAACATCATCCGGATATCTTGGGGCTGATGACAAACCTGTATGTTCGAAACAATCTGCACCCATTTTAAGTCCGGTTTTTATTTCATCAGGACGATGTCCATGCGCTACTACTTTTAACTTATACTTATGTGCTGTATCTATGACTGCTTTGACTTCTGCGCTTGTCATTTGATCCTGATCAATTAACTTAATACAATCCACACCAGCATCTACTAGCTTTTTAATTTTCTTTTTGGCATCCTCAACTCCATTAATTCCCCATCGAAATGCTTCCGTTCCTGGATACGGCTTTTTTTGTATAAATGGTCCAGAGACATAAAGTGTTGCTCCTGGAATCTCTCCTTTATTTATGCGATCCCTAACAGATAAACTTTCCTTTAGCGGACCTCCCAAATCTCTGGCGCTTGTTACGCCTGCCATTAATAATTGCTCAGCAGATGCTGGCATAATTACATCTTCTAATAATGGTGGATACGTTTTGTCCCAATAGGTATAATCCGCATGACCATTAATCATTGTATGTACATGCATATCCCACAATCCCGGTAAAACAGACATTCCTTCGGTAGAAATGACTTCTGTTCCTTTTGGCACTTTTAAAGTTGCTATCGTACCTATTTCCTTAATCTTATCTCCTTCAATAAGAATGACACTATTTTTAATTGGAGTGGCTCCAAAACCATCTATTAATGTTCCGCCAACTAGTGCTTTTAACGATTTTTGTTGCCCAAAAGTGCTACTACAAATAAAAAATATCAGAAGTAATTTTTTCATGATGAGTTGTGTTTCTTTAAAGATAAAAAACTATAAGAAAAGAAAAATCCCGTTATAAAACGGGATTTTAACTTATTTTCACTTAATAAGGTATAGATCCCAAAACAAGTTTGGGGTAAGCGACCTCTAAGCTTTTGCGAAAGCAAAAGCAAGAGTCTGCTTACATATTTCTTCGATACTGTCCTCCCACTTCGAATAAGGCAGAAGTAATTTGACCTAAAGAACATTTCTTACAAACCTCCATAAGCGCTTCAAATATGTTTTGATTATTCACCGCTTTATGTTGTAAGTCTTTTAGCAGTTCTGCGGTATCAGTTGTATTGCCTTTATGTAATTCATTAAGCATCGTAATTTGATACTGTTTTTCTTCTTCGGTAGCTCTAATTACTTCTCCTGGAGTTACCGTAGGAGAACCTTTAGAACTTAAAAAGGTATTCACACCGATAATTGGGAATTCTCCTGTATGTTTTAAAGTTTCATAATACAAGCTTTCTTCTTGTATCTTACTGCGCTGATACATGGTTTCCATGGCTCCTAAAACACCACCTCTTTCTGTTATTCTATCGAATTCTGTAAGCACAGCTTCTTCTACCAAATCTGTTAGTTCTTCGATAATAAAAGATCCTTGAATCGGATTTTCATTCTTAGCTAACCCTAATTCTTTATTGATGATCAGCTGTATGGCCATGGCTCTTCGTACCGATTCCTCTGTAGGTGTTGTGATAGCCTCATCATATGCATTGGTATGCAATGAGTTACAATTATCATAAATGGCATATAACGCCTGCAACGTAGTACGAATATCATTAAAATCAATTTCCTGAGCATGCAATGATCGCCCAGAAGTTTGGATATGATATTTAAGCATCTGTGCTCTAGAATTAGCTCCATATTTATGCTTCAGTGCTTTTGCCCAAATCTTACGGGCTACTCTTCCAATAACCGCATACTCTGGATCAATTCCATTAGAGAAAAAGAAAGATAAATTTGGTCCAAATTTATTGATATCCATTCCTCTACTTAGATAGTATTCTACATATGTAAATCCATTCGCTAATGTTAAAGCTAATTGTGTAATTGGATTTGCTCCTGCTTCTGCAATATGATATCCGGATATAGAAACAGAATAGAAGTTACGTACTTGTTTGTCGATAAAATATTCCTGTACGTCTCCCATCAGTCGTAAAGCAAATTCTGTAGAAAAAATACACGTATTTTGTGCTTGATCTTCTTTTAAAATATCCGCTTGTACTGTACCACGAACCGTATTTAAGGTAGTTGCTTTAATTTCTTGATAGACATCTGCAGGTAACACCTGATCTCCAGTAACACCTAATAACATTAGTCCTAATCCATCATTTCCTTCCGGAAGATCACCTTGGTAAGCAGGTCTTTCTACGCCTTTGTCCTTGTATATTTTCTTAATCTTTGCTTCTACCTCAGCTTCAAGATTATTTTCTTTGATATATTTTTCACAATTCTGATCAATTGCAGCATTCATAAAGAATCCTAACAACATTGGAGCTGGTCCATTAATCGTCATGCTTACAGAAGTCATCGCATGCGTAAGATCAAAACCAGAATATAGTTTCTTAGCATCATCCAAGCAACAGATAGAAACTCCGGCATTACCAATCTTACCATAGATATCAGGTCTATGATCAGGATCGTTTCCGTAAAGCGTAACCGAATCGAAAGCTGTTGACAAACGTTTTGCTGGCATTCCCAAACTCACATAATGAAAACGTCTATTGGTTCGTTCTGGTCCTCCTTCTCCAGCAAACATACGTGTTGGATCTTCTCCAGTACGTTTAAACGGATATAAACCAGAAGCAAAAGGAAATTCTCCTGGAACGTTTTCTTGCAAACACCATTTTAGAATATCTCCCCAAGCTTGATACTTTGGCAAAGCCACCTTTGGAATCTGACTATGCGATAGGGATTCTGTATGTGTTTCGATCTTTATTTCCTTATCTCTAACTTTAAAAGTATAAATAGGATCTTTATATTTTTGAACTTTAGCTGCCCAACCAATAATGGTTTCCCAATTATGAGGATCAAGATTTAGCTTTACTCTATCAAACTCTGCCAATAATAATTTTAAGAAATCTTCATTATCCTCGTTTTTTGCCTTTCTTAATATCTCATCATCAATACCATTTTTGGACAGGTCTATAAAATCTAGATTTACAACGCTACAAATCGTCTTATAAATACCATATAACTTTTGCGCTACTTCTACCTGAGTGCTTACCGTTTTGTCATAGGCTCTATTATTTTCTGAAATCTCAGACAGGTAACGTGTTCTACTTGGCGGAATAACAAAAATCTTTTCGGACATTTCCTTAGAAATATGAAAATCCGATTGTAGATCTGCACCAGTTTTCTCCACTACCTTATCCATGATTGCCTTGTATAAGGTATTCATTCCAGGGTCATTGAACTGAGAGGCAATAGTTCCGTATACTGGTAAATCATCTTGTGGAACATCCCACAACTGATGATTACGCATATATTGTTTTTTTACGTCTCTTAATGCATCTAAAGAACCTCTTTTATCAAACTTGTTAATAGCTACAAGATCTGCAAAATCAAGCATGTCGATTTTTTCTAACTGTGTAGCAGCTCCGAACTCTGGCGTCATTACGTATAAAGAAGTATCACTATGCTCTAGAATTTCGGTATCAGATTGTCCAATCCCTGAGGTTTCTAATATGATCAAATCAAACTCAGAAGCTTTTAAAACTTCAATAGCTTCTGCTACATATTTTGATAATGCAAGATTGGATTGTCGTGTGGCTAATGAACGCATATATACTCTTGGAGAGCTAATTGCATTCATACGAATTCGATCTCCTAATAAAGCTCCACCGGTTTTTCTTTTCGAAGGATCTACAGAAATAAGTCCAATGGTTTTATTCGGAAAATCAATTAAAAAACGACGAACTAGCTCATCCACCAGAGAAGATTTTCCTGCTCCACCAGTTCCAGTAATACCAAGAACTGGGGTTTTGGATGTTTTATTTTTCTCGTGTATTTGATCTAAAGTCTTTTTAGCGATTTCAGGAAAATTTTCTGCAGAAGAAATTACTCGAGCAATAGCTCCAATCTCTTTATCTACAAGATGATCTGCTTCTCCATTAAGACTATCTCCAATAGGAAAATCAGATTGCTGTACCAAATCATTAATCATACCTTGCAATCCTAACTCACGACCATCATCTGGAGAATAAATACGTGTGATTCCGTACTCCATCAAATCCTTAATTTCTTCCGGTAGGATCACTCCTCCTCCTCCTCCAAATATTTTGATATGAGATGCTCCTTTTTCTTTTAGCAAATCATACATATATTTAAAGTATTCGTTATGACCTCCCTGATAGGAAGTCATCGCAATCGCATTAGCATCTTCCTGTATTGCGCAGTTCACTACTTCCTCTACACTTCTATCATGACCTAAATGAATTACTTCAACTCCTGTGGATTGAATAATTCTACGCATAATATTTATAGCGGCATCATGACCATCAAAAAGAGATGCTGCAGTTACAATTCTAACTTTATTCTTTGGTTTATAAGGTGCAATTTGTTCCATTGATAATAAAAAGGATTTTTAGCGCTGCTAATTTACGAAATACGCATTGAAAACGAATATTTTTTTAGAATTATATAATTTATTTAACCCTATTTGTCGTTTCATTAATTTTCATTCAAAGTTACATCTATTTATTTTTATGGATTACGACAAAAACTTATTTTAATTGATGGTAAAACTCATTAATAAAATGTTAACACTATTGTTAAAGAATTTCAAACTATATAGAGAAAGTGATATCTTCCCCGATTATTGAACAAATACTTTTTTAAAATGAAAATTTCATCATCAAAAAACAAATTAATCATCTTATCGCTCGCTTTTGCATTAGGGTTGGGGATCCAAAATGCAGATGCACAACGTAAGAAAAAGAAAAAATCAAAAAAAGGAGATACTGAACAAATTGATACTCCTAAAAAGGATTCTAAAGAAAAATCAATTGAAGATCTTACCAAAAAGAGTAAAAAAATCGAAGGTTTATTTACCGTGTATAGAGATACCATAGACGGGAGTACCCAAATGCTGATCAAAAAAGATCAGATTGGAAAAGAATTCATTTATTTCAGTCAGATTTCTGATGGAGTTTTAGAAGCAGGTGCTTTTAGAGGATCCTACATGAATAATAAGGTTTTTAAAATTGAAAAACATTTTAATAAGATTGAATTTGTAACTCAAAATGCGTCTTTCTATTTTGATGAGAGCAGTGCTTTATCAAAAGCCTCCAACGCTAATATTAGTGAAGGAATTATGGCTAGTTTAAAAATTGAAGCGCAGGATGATGAAAAAGGTTTTTATCTTATAAAATCGGACAACCTTTTCCTTAAAGAAACTTTTGAGCAGATTAAAATGCCTAATTTTCCGGGACAATCTCCTTTCTCATTTAAAGTAGGTTCTCTTAGTAAGGAAAAAACCAAAATCAAAACGATTAAAAACTACCCAGAGAATTTAAATATCAACACTCATTATGTTTATTCTAAACCGAATGTTCTTAATGGAGGATCTTCTGCAGTGACTGACGGTAGAAACGTAACTATTAAGGTAGAGCATAGCTTAATAGCTATGCCAGAAAATGATTATGAACCACGGTTTGACGATCCAAGAATAGGGTATTTCTTTACACAAGTAACTGATATGACCTCTGCAAGTGCGACGCCGTACAGAGATCTTATACATCGTTGGAGTCTTGTAAAAAAAGACCCTAACCTTGCACTTTCAGAGCCAGTAACACCGATTACTTGGTGGATAGAAAACACAACTCCTGTAGAGTTTAGAGAAACGATTAAAGAAGCTGTTTTAGAATGGAATCATTCTTTTGAAAAGGCTGGTTTTAAAAATGCTATGGTCGTTAAAGTACAGCCAGATGATGCAGATTGGGATGCTGGAGATATAAGATACAATGTTCTTAGATGGACTTCTTCACCAAGACCTCCTTTTGGAGGTTACGGACCTAGTTTCGTTAATCCAAGAACTGGTGAAATCTTAGGAGCAGATATCATGCTCGAATATGTTTATCATACCAATCGTGTCATGTATGATCGTCTTTTTAACCTATCTGCTAGCAGTTATTCGGAAGAAGAAAATTATCCAACCATGGTAAAGAATAAACATATGTATTGTTCTTACGGACATGTAATGCAGGAAAATTCATTATTTGGTCAAGCAGCACTAACTGCTTTTGGTGCTAGTGACAATGAAATGGAAGGTATGAAGAAGGAGGCAATGAAAGAGCTTATCATGCATGAAGTAGGACATACTTTAGGCTTAAATCATAATATGAAAGCTAGTCAGTTATTTTCTCCGGAAGAACTTAGTAATCCAGAATTGATAAAAGGAAAGTGTCTTACTGGATCAGTAATGGACTACACTGCCATAAATGTTACCAATGATCCTACAAAACAAGGTGCATATTTTTCTACCACCGTTGGACCTTATGACGATTGGGCGATTCAATTCGGATATACTCCAGTAACATCTCAGAATGAATTAGAAAAAATAGCAAGTCAATCACATAGACCAGAACTAATTTTTGGTAATGATGCCGATGATATGCGTTCTCCAGGTAAGGCTATTGATCCAAGGGTGATGATTGGAGATATGTCTAATGATCAAATTACTTATTCTATTAACCGAATAGAATTAGTGAATGAAATGATGAATAAAATTAAACTGAAATTTAGTAGAAAAGGAGCTTCCTATCAAGAACTGCGTCAAGCATTTTACATCCTAAGAGGTCAATATGCTAGTGCTGGAAATGTCATTTCTAGATTTATTGGAGGTGTATATGTTGATAGAAGTATGGTTGGTCAAGATCCAAATGCTAAACCGTTTACTCCTGTAAGTTATGAAGATCAGAAAAGAGCAATGAATGCGCTGAAAAAACATGTCTTTGCTCCTGATGCTTATAGTGCTCCTAATGATCTATATAATTATATCGCAATGCAACGAAGAGGATATAACTTTTTCGGTGGCCCAGAAGATCCTAAAATTCATGATCTTACACTTGGTCTTCAGAAAAGAGTTTTAGATCATATTCTGCACCCAAATACTTTACAACGTATCACAGATTCAGAATTATACGGAAATAAGTATGTTTTATCTGAGTATATGACAGATTTAAACAATGCTATTTTCCAGGTAGATGCTGCAGGATCAATTAATACATTTAGACAAAACCTGCAGTTAGAATATACTAAAAGACTTATCAATATTATTGCGTCCAATACACCTAGAGGCCCAAAGTACACATACGCATCTAAATCTATGGCCTTATACAACTTAAAAAGAATTCGATCAATGATTTCTAATGGATCTGGAGATAAGTTATCAAAAGCGCATAAAGATCATTTAAGAACTTTAATTAACAATGTAGTAGAAGACATAAAATAAACTTCTATATCTTAATAATTTAAAAAGGCTGATTAGATAAATTAGCCTTTTTTATTACCAATAATTCAGAAAAAACAGTAATATATTTTAAAATATCTAAAAAGGTTTTACTCATTTTAAATTTGTAGGAGATTATTACAAATTTCACCTACTAAATAGTATGTTTATATCTTGAATAAACTTAAACCAATCTGCCACATTTAAAACAAATGAAAAAAACCACCCTACTTATTCACTGTTTAGACAAAAAAGGAATCATTGCCACAGTCACCAATTTTATTTTAGCAAAAAAAGGAAACACTGTCTACATAGAGCAACATGTAGATAGAGAGTTAGGTGAGTTTTTCATGAGGTTAGAATGTGAATTTGACCAAGATGAAGAAAAGTTAGCATTATTCAAAGAATCATTTAATAAAGTGGTTGCTGATAATTATAACATGCATTGGGAAATGTATAACGCAGAAAAAAAGCCTAAAATGGCTCTTTTTGTTTCTAAATATGACCACTGTTTGTATGATATTTTGAGTAGACATGCTTCTGGAGAGCTTAAAGTAAAAATACCCATTATCATTAGTAATCATCTTGATCTAAAACCAATTGCTGATAGTTTTAAAATTCCATTTAAGCATATTCCTGTTAATAAAACAAATAAAGCTGAAGCCGAAGCCGAACAATTGGCATTACTTAAAGAGCATAAAGTAGATTTCATTGTTTTAGCGAGATATATGCAAATACTTTCAGAAAACTTTGTAAATCAATTTACGAATAGGATTATAAATATCCACCATTCTTTTTTACCAGCATTTCCAGGAGCCAAACCCTATCATTCTGCTTATGAACGTGGTGTAAAAATTATTGGCGCTACTAGCCATTATGTCACTTCAGATCTGGATGAAGGTCCTATTATCGAGCAGGAAGTAGTTCGTGTATCACACATCCATAATGTTCAGGATTTTATTCTAAAAGGTAGAGATCTGGAAAAAATAGTTCTATCACGAGCTATCAAACACCATATAGAAAGAAAAGTATTGGTTTATAATAACAAAACAGTCATTTTCTCATAAACCGAATACATCTCCTGTATTAGCAAAACGATATCCTTCTTCTTCTAACTTTTTTCTATCCTTATTTTCTGGATTTATTAGAAGGTTAGAGTGATTAAAATGAATAAATATAATTTTTGATTTTATTTCTTCAACCTCATTATTGAACAACTCTATGGTTTCTTGGATAAATGGATGAGGAACCTCGGACATAGGTCTCGGAATTTCTCCATCCTTGTAAAAAGTAGCATCCAAAAACGCATAGTCCACCTTTTTCACCTCATCCACAATATTATTTTCCCAAAGAGACCATTTATTGATATCTGGAATAAATAATGCCGTCTTTGTTGGACCCGATATTTTATACCCTACCGTTTCAGAAAATTCATCTCTATGAGGTACTGTAAATGGAGTGACATTAATCTCATTTGTAACCTTCAAAGGTTCCCTATCCTTCAAAGCCTGTATTCTAATATTATCTAATGTTACCAATTGAGACCACGGCCCATTTGATTCTAAAAAAGATTTCATTTTAGGCATAGCAAAAACATTAATATCTTTTGCTCCCATTGCTTCTCTACCGAAATACATAAGACCTGTATAATGTCCGATATGCGCATGCGTAAGAAATACACCATTAATAATAGGATCTTGATCTAGAAAATGTGCATCTAATATTGCCAATTGTTCTGGCAGATCAGGAGTTGCCTCGATCAAAAACTTTTTCTTCGCTTCCTTATCGATTATCCCTAAAGAAACTACCAATTCCTTTTTAATTGAACCTGAAGTTACAGCTTCAAATTCATTAGTATTATTAATATGCGGATATCCTCCATCTTGTGCGATTCCTAATACAGTGATATATTGTAGAGCGTCATTATATCGCGAAGATGTTCCTTTTGTCGAATCTTCTTTATTTTTACAAGAAATAATCAGAAGAGATAGAGCGAAAAAAATTAACTTTGAATTCATAATAAAGGATATCTGCTCAAATCTAACAATAATATAAGAAATGATTAATGACATTTAATTTGTCCAGAAAAGAAACTCTTCCTTTGATTAAAAAAACCTAAATACAAAACAGATGAAAAGATTTTTGCTAGTACTCGTTATATTTCAATTTACCAGTTGCGCAGAATTGCAGCAAGTAATAGAAAGCCTTCCGCAAGAAACCACAGGAGGTATTGGCCTGAGTAATGTTGATATCGGAAATGGTTTAAGACAAGCGTTAGATAAAGGGATCGACAAACAAGTAACAAAACTTACGCAAAAAGATGGTTTTTTCAGAAATGAATTGGTAAAGATTGTATTACCTGATGAGCTAAAAAAAGTGGACAAATCATTAAGAGATATTGGTTTAGACAATTTAGCCGATGAAGGTTTAAAAGTATTAAATAGAGCTGCAGAAGATGCAGTAAAAGAAGCTACTCCTATTTTTGTAAATGCCGTAAAGCAAATTACATTTAATGATGCTAAACAAATTTTACTTGGTAATCAGGATGCTGCTACTCAATATCTTAAAGGAACTACAAAAACTGCCTTATATTCAAAATTTAATCCTGTCATAAAAAGTTCACTCTCTAAAGTAGGTGCGGATAGAGTTTGGTCTAATATTATTAATAAGTATAACAGTATTCCATTTAAGAACAAGGTAAACCCAGATCTTACAGATTACGTGACAGGTGAAGCATTAAACGGTGTTTATACCATGATTGCTGTAGAAGAAGGTGAGATTAGGACTAAACTGAGCTCCAGAACAACCGATTTACTTAGAAAAGTTTTTGCGCTTCAGGATGGTAAATAAAATATAGAAAGAATAACCTTACATTTAGTACACTTTATCTAACCTTGTATGGTTTTCAACGATTTTTGAAATTTTTCACAAAAATTCAGCTTTTTATTTAATTTATAGATTTAATAACAAATAATAATATTTTTTTATAAGAATACGGAAACCCTTCTCTTGAAGTGTTTTAAGTATTCTCAAAACTTAACCATCATTTTTAAGGCATAACCACGTTGTAAGACTTTTTTTATTGAGAGATTAATTTAATTTCGCCTCCGATTTTAAAATGCCCTCAATGAAAAACTTAATCAAGCTTAGCATAGCTATAGCTATGTTCGTGTGCTCTGGACTTATTCAGGCCCAAGAGAAAACAGTGACCGGAATGGTTACAGACCCTTCAGGAATTCCACTTCCCGGAACAAATATTTTAGTTAAGAATACCGATAATGGTGTACAAACTGATTTTGATGGTAACTACTCCATCGAAGCTAATATAGGTGATATACTTATTTTTTCTTATGTAGGTTTCGAAACTCAAGAAATTATAATCACCTCGTCTTTAGCAATCAATGTAACACTCAAAGATAACGTTGAAGGACTTGATCAGGTTGTAATAATCGGATATGGAAGCTCCTCTAAAAAACAAATCACAACGAGTGTAGCGAGTATAAAAGCTGATGGAATAGCTGATATTAATACTCCAAGTGTCCAATCGTTGATGACCAGTAAGGTTACTGGTGTTCAAATTACACAACTCTCTGGAAGAGTTGAATCGGGAATAAAAGTAAGAGTTAGGGGTGTCTCTACAGTAGGTGCGTCTCAAGAGCCATTGTATGTTTTGGACGGAGTACCCTTAATTAATGATGATGAGTCAATCAACAATTCTCCGATCAATCCGTTAATTGGTCTTAATCCAAATGATATTGAATCTATAGACTTCCTTAAAGATGCATCATCAGCCGCCATATATGGAGCTAGAGGAACCAATGGAGTTATTATTATTACTACCAAAAAAGGGAAAGCAGAAAAGACTAAAGTTACTCTAAACACTGCTTCTGGATGGAACTTTGCGACCAACAAAAGAGAATACTTAAATGCAGAGCAGTATGTTGATTTCTACACAGAAGCTGCATTGAATAGTGGACTTTCATTAAGCGAAATTGAAAGTAGATTTGATCAATTATCTTTAGGAAGAGATTGGAGAAATAACGAAGTAGACACCGATTGGCAAGACCTAGCATTGGTAGAAGGTATTACTCAGGATATAGATCTATCCGCTTCTGGAGGAACTAAAAGCCTAACCTATTTTGTTTCTACTTCATACAACAAAACAGAAGGAATCATCCTTGGAAATGAACTAGATAGATATACTTTAAGAGCTAAAGTTGATGCAGATATTACTGCAAAATCAAAAATTGGAGTTAATGTAAATCTCTCAAAAGTAACAATTGATCGTCTATCTAATGACAATGCCTTTATATCTCCACTCCAATCCATTGCACAATCACCCCTTACACCTGCCCTTTTGGAAGATGGAACAGCGAATGTAGATGGTAATTCTACTTTATTTCAAAATTTCTTAGGACAGGAGCAAACCGGAAGATTTGTCACCAATATTTGGAGAACCACAGCAAATATGTACGGCGATTTCTATATCAATGATTATTTAAGATTTAAATCAGAAGTTGGTTATGATTCTAACAATCAAAATGCCGAAAGATTCTCAGGGAGTTTAACTGAGTTCGCTTCTGCAGGAGGTGTTGGTACCGTAAGTAATGCTATCACAGAAAGGTATATTCTAACAAATTACCTAACCTACAAACGTAATCTTGGTGATGCTGTGGATTTTTCTGCAACACTTGGAGGGAGTTTTGAAGAAACTAATCGAAGAAGTCAATTCTCAATAGGACAAGGCTTTCCGTCAGACGATTTACAAACTTTAGATAATGCTGTTTTAATAACGAATGGCGGATCGAACAAAACCAAATATAACTTTCTATCCTATTTTGCAAGATCCCGTTTTTCTATCGCCGAAAAATATCTTTTAAACTTAAGTATACGTCGAGACGGTTCCTCTAGATTTGGCCAAGATTCACAATTCGGATGGTTTCCTGCAGCCTCTGCCGCATGGATAGTTAGTAATGAAAGGTTTTTAAATAGCTCTTACTTCTTAAGCAATTTAAAATTAAGAGGAAGTTGGGGTATTACCGGAAATGCAGAGATCGGAGATTTTGCAAGCAAAGATCTTTTTGGTGTTACCACGTATAACGAAAGACTTGGTGTATCCCCTATACAGATAGGAGACGATGAATTACGTTGGGAAAAAACAACTCAATATGATTTAGGTGTTGATTTTGGTTTGTTTAATAATCTTATTTCTGGAGAATTTGATTATTACAATAAAACTACTAATGATTTATTATTCAACCAACCAATACCAGGTACTTCTGGTTTTACTTCTACTGTTAGAAATATTGGAGAAATAGTAAATAAAGGAATTGAAGTTAGTCTTAATGCAAGAATTATTTCTAAACCATCAATTACTTGGAATATAGGCACACTCTTTACCAAAAATACAAATGAAGTTACTAATCTCCCAAGTGGAGATATTATAGATGGAGTTAATATTATCCGAGAAGGAGAAACTTTATCTTCATTCTATCTTTACGAATATGCTGGAGTAGATCCTGCTAACGGAGATGCATTATTTTACACAAACACCTTAAATGCAGATGGATCACTGGATAAATCAACAACCAATAATCTATCAAATGCCAACAGGATAGTAACTGGCAATCCTTTTCCAGAATATCAAGTTGGCCTTACAAACACCTTAAAAGTTAATGGATTTGATTTTCAATTTACCTTCCAAGGTGAGTTTGGAGCGTCCATCTTCGATCAAGCTGGTAAATTCTCGTCTGGAAATGGTAAATTCTTTGACAACCAAACTATAGATCAATTAGACAGATGGCAAAATCCTGGTGATATTACGGATGTTCCACAAGCCAGACTAAATCAAGATAATGGACAAGCAGATTCTACTCGTTATCTCCAAGAAGCTGATTTTATTAGACTAAGAAATATTACCTTAGGATACACTATCAATCCGATCTTCTCCAAAAAATTCTTTTTGGAAAAAGTAAGATTCTATTTTAGTGGTCTTAATCTATTTACTATTACAGATTATGATGGATATGATCCTGAATCAACAGCAGATTTTAATGGAAATTCTGGAGTAAGAACTGGTATTTCCTTCTACTCTGCTCCACCTGCAAAAACATACTCGTTAGGTGTTAGCATAGAGTTTTAACAAGTGATTAAAACCTATTATTATAACCAAAAAGTTAAGAAAGAAATGAAACGATATATAAAAACCATATTCATCCTAACTATAATTTTCGCTAACATTAGTTGCGAGAACAGACTGGATACAGAACCTGAGCAATCACTAACATCAGAAAATGCCTTTGACACTCCCGAGAAAGTAATAAACATACTAATCGGGACCTATGCCCAGGCAGGACAAGGTGCAAGTTATGGTGGCCAATTATACACTATTGCCGAATTACTTGTCAATGATCAAGAATTAAAATGGAATGGTACTTTTACCGATCCTAGTGAATTTAACAACAAAGCCATAAACACTAACAACACTTTCGTAACTAATTTATGGTTAAATGGATATGATATTAGCAACCAAGCAAATATTGTGTTGGATAATTTAGATGTTTTTGAGAATCTGGATAGAAAGAATTCTGTTGAAGGCCAAGCTAAATTCTTAAGAGCAGTTACCTATTTTGATTTACTTCGTTTTTTCTCTAAGCACAATAACAATAGCATTAATAATGATGAGCCAGGTGTTCCAATTATGAGAGAACCTGTTCTCCAACTTGAAGATATTACTTACCCATCTAGAAATACAATTGGAGAAGTATATGATTTTATTATAAACGATCTAGAAGACGCTATCGTATTATTACCAGAGACTAACGGTGTGTTCGCTTCTTCACTTGCTGCCAAATCATTGTTAGCTAGAATATATTTACAAATTGGCAATTATGAAAAAGCAAGAGACCTGTCCAATGAAGTAATTCAATCAGGACGCTATGTACTTACTGAAAATCTTAATGATGCATATAACAATGATGATAATTCTACCGAAGATATTTTTGCTTGGCAGGTGACTGATTCTGATGGCACAAATAGTATGAATACATTTTGGGCAACTGATAGATTTGGAGGAAGACCAGGAAATCCCGATATCTCCATAGAAGATGCTTTTTTTAGAATCTTTGATGATTTTAATGATGCAAGAGCTGGTTATTTTTATATTGATTCGGAGACTGGATCTGGGATAGCTTCCTTTAAATGGATATTTGGAAATTCGAACATTCCGTTTATTAGATTACCAGAAATGTATTTAATCAGAGCTGAGTCTAATTTTATTCTTAACACAACAATCGGGGCAACTCCACTAAACGACGTAAATATTGTAAGAAATCGATCAAATGCATTCATATTACCTGATGTTACTTATGTCGACATTATTTTGGAAAGATTACGTGAATTGTCTTTTGAAGGTCACAAACTACACGATTTTAAAAGATTAGAAATTTCTGTTGGAGAGATACCTTTCGATGATAATCGATTGGTATTACCTATACCACAAAGAGAAATAAACATTAATCCTAATTTAGAGCAAAACGACGGGTATTAGTATAATTTATTTGATTAGCCATAAAAAAAGGATCGTGTAATTTTATTTGCTCGATCCTTTTTTTAGTATTGTATTAAATAAACTTAACTTAGTCTTAAGAATCATTTTTGTTTAGAGCTAATATTTTTGCATTAAAAGTAAAGGAAAGAAAAATGTTTTATTGGTCTAAGGATAAATCTGATCTCGAAAAATTACAAAAACGCTATTGTCGTTTAATGAAAAGCTCCTATATCGTTGCCTTAAAAGATAAAGAAAAGAGTGATAACTTAAATGAGGAGGCAAATAAGCTTTTGATAGAAATCAAAAAATTAGACCATCAACAATCTTAATTACTTATCTCCTATTTACTAAATTGATGTAAAAAGGCTAAGGATTCTTCATTAAAAACCTCGGGTTGTTCTACGTTTACTACATGACCCGAATCTTTTACCACAAAAAGATTAGAAAATTGGTGCATCGAAACGACTTTCTTTATAGATGGCAGAAATAAATAGTCTTCTTCTCCCATTACATATAAGGTAGGTATTTTAATGTCTTTAGATCTAAAGAATCTTAGTAAAGGATTAATTTCTGAAGTTAATCTAAACCAACGAACAAATTCTTTCTGATATAGTTTTTTAGCCTCATTTACGAAAAGAACTCTTGATTCTTTATGGTTCTTTTTGGGCATGATAATAAAAGCAAAAAACTTATATAAGAACATATAAGGAACTACCGATTTAAAAACAATTCCAAGCTTCATTAATACCTGTGATCTGAAGTTGAGTTTCATAATCGCTCCACCCATAATCATACTTTCTACACGATCAGGATGTTTTTCGGCTAGATTTCTAATTAATATAGTACCTAAAGATATTCCAATAAAATGTGATGATTTAATTTCTTCCTTATTAATTACCTCTACAATATCATCGGTAATAGAATCGAAAGTATATTTAGAATTAAACGCATCTTTAATAGCAGGTTTGGAATTACCATGACCTCTTAGATCCAAAAGCAATACATTATAGTGCTTTCTAAATTCTCTAACTTGTTTATACCATATAGAAGAACTTCCTCCTGCTCCATGAACAAAGGTTACCCATTTAGGGTTCGTATTATGGCGATATATAGAATAATTGAGCATATACTAACTGACGACGTAAAGATAAGTACTTATTAGTCACTATTTGCAGAGTATTAACAGTATTTAATGGATTGTTCAAGAATTATTGATCAATGAAGGCTTTTAAAATACTTAAAAGCCGAGGTAAGTCTTGATCCATACCACGAAAAATATTCTCCATCTACCAATACAACTTTGGCATCTGGTATCATTTTTTCCACTTCTTGTTTATGATTTTCAGAAAAAGGAAAAGGTTCTGATGATAATAAAATCAAATCAATATTTTTTAAAGACGTTAATTCCTCTTCTGATATTTCAGGATATCTTTCTTCGTTTCCATAGAAATTGACAAATTCATTCAACTCTAGTAAATGATGAATAAATGTTCCTTTTCCAGCTACCATCCAAGGTTTTCTCCAAATAAAATAAGCAACTTTTTTCTGCGGTTTGTACTTGATAAATTCTAAAAAATCCTTTTGTTCTTCAAGAATCTTAGAAACTAAATGCTTAGCTGCTTCTTGAGTATTAAAGATATTCCCGTATTGATAAATTAGTTCTATCGCTTCATCCATAGTACTAATATCGGATACATGAACTGTATATTTTGTTTCTAATACCTCTACTATTTCTTTGGTATTTTCTTCTTTATTACAAAGGATAATGTCAGGATTTAATTCTTCAATTTTATCCAAATGAATCTTTTTCGTTCCTCCTACTACAAAAGTATCTTTTCTAATATGTATTGGATGCACACAGAACTTCGTAACACCTACTATACAGTCCTGTAATCCTAATGCTACCAATAGTTCGGTTTGCGAAGGAACCAAAGAAATTATTCTTTTGGGTGTATTTAATAGTTCGATATTCCTATGTAATTGATCTTTATAAATCATAACTATCTACTTAAACTTATTTCCACAAAACACAATCTTCAAAAAACCACAAACACTTAATTAACAACAGCTTAAATTAGGAATTCTTACAAAAAACAAGTAAATTGTAAGAAAGAGTTTTAATTTAAATATTTGGGGCTATGAATTCAATAATACTCAACATTATCATCTATTGTTGCTTAGCATTTTTTGTTGTTTTTATTGCATACGGACTTATCGGTTATGCAAAACAAGTGTTTAAAGCCAATAGACGTTAATCGATTTTTAAAATGTAACTAGAAAAGGAAATTGAATTTAGGTTTAATTTCCTTTTTTAAGATTGAGCCTTTAGTATCTCTTCCATTTGTTGCTGTAATTCTTTTGCTTTTTCTGCAGCAACTACATCAAAATCTGACTCTTTAGAAGCGTAAATAATACCTCTTGATGAATTAATTAATAATCCAATCTGATCATTAATTCCATATTTACATACATCCTGTAAATTTCCTCCTTGTGCTCCTACGCCAGGTACTAATAAAAAACTATTAGGAACAATTTTTCTTATTTCTCCTATAAACTCAGCTTTAGTTGCTCCAACCACATACATCAAGTTCTTAGAATTTTGCCATTCTTTAGAAGTTTCCAGTACTTTTTTATACAATTCAATTCCTCCTATTGTTTTTGTCTGAAAATCAAACGCTCCTTGATTAGACGTTAATGCTAACATAATTGTATGCTTTCCTTTAAACGACAAAAACGGTTCTATTGAATCCTTTCCCATATACGGAGCAACGGTAACAGAGTCAAAAGCCAAGTCTTCAAAAAAAGCTTTGGCATACATAGCACTTGTATTTCCTATATCTCCTCGTTTTGCATCTGCAATCGTAAAAATCTCGGGATGATTCGTATTGAGATATTGAATCGTTTTTTCTAAAGATTTCCAACCTTTTAACCCATAAGCCTCATAAAAAGCGGTATTTGGCTTATATGCTACTGCTAAATGATGTGTGGCGTCTATAATCTTCTTATTAAACTCAAAAATTGGATCTTCTGTTTCCAACAGATATGAAGGTACTTTATTAAGGTCCACATCAAGACCAATACATAGAAACGATTTCTTTTTCCAGATTTGATCTACAAGTTCTTGAGTTGTCATTGTTTTTTATTTAAGCTTGATTTATTTATTCTCTACCGTCTACGTATTCTTGCAAATATTGGTATCTCGGTGTTAATTTACCATTCTGCGTCATACGCGCTCGTTCTAAAACACCATCCTTATCATCATTAAAAAAGGCTGGTATTACATGTTCTAAAAACATGTTTCCAAATCCTTCACTAGCATCTTTTGGTAACTCACAAGGTAAATTATCTACTGCCATCACCACAATAGCTTCAGGATCTTTAAAATCGATTTCTTCTTCTCTTTGGGCATGATATCCATAAATTGGATCTGCGATTGTAGAGGATCTTATAGTAGTTGCTACTGGTCCATCAATATCGCAAGAAATATCTGCTACTACTTTTATATTAAAATCTTTTGATTTTGCATCTTCTCTAGTATAGATAAAAGGAGCTCCATCTCCAAAGAAATGACCCGCCATGTATATATCACTAACCTTGGCAAACTTCATAAAATCACTAACATACTCCTGTGGATTATCATAAAAATCTTGCTTATTGATTACTGTTCCGTCTTTGCGTTTATTGTAATCCAAGACATCTATTTGCGTATAAACTGGTTCTTCAAAATCATTTACTATATATTCTTCTGCAGAAACTTCTTTGATTTTCATCGCATCCAAAATTTCTTTCACTCCACCTCCAACTTTTCCTTTTCCGGTCAATACAATTTTGATATTGGGCAACTTGATCTTAGACAGTTCTTCCTCAAGTGCTTTTTGATCTGGTAATGTTTCAGCTTTGGGAAGAGTAAAACTTTCATTTTTCAACCCAAAAGCTCTAAACCCATTAAAAGCACCAACGATTCCAGCATATCTACCAAAACCAATTAATCTCCATCCTCCTTGATTCACTACTACCTCATGATCATACAATTCTATGTTCTTATCCAGAATTGCTTTCAATAATTTACGATTATAAGGTTGTTTTTTTATGGTATGAGAAAAGAAAAAATACTTTCTATTAGGGATCAACGCATCAATGGGAACTTCTTTTACACCTAACAATACTTCGCAATCACTGATATCCTCTGTAACATCAAAACCAGCTGATCTATACGCTTCATCAGAAAAGATTCTAATATCAGAACTTTCTACTTTAAAAGAAGCTTCTGGAAACTTGGTCATTGTGTCATTAAGACCTTGCGGAGAGAAGACTACGCGACGATCTGGCGGGTTTTTTCGTTCTCTGATGATTCCAAATGTAGTCATATAGCTTTGGTATGTAATTTGTTTATGTAAAAGCGCGGCTAAGATATGACAAATATGATTATCTTTGCCAACCATTTTGGTATTCAAATGAAGTTTATTGGATCAATTTAACTTTAAATGAATGCATTATATAAGTTATCGGGGTCGACTGGTTTTGACAGCGAGATTAATGGAGTGGTAAGCACGTCGAGCGCTGGAATATAGCTCGTAAATATCATGTTTCATCTTTTTTAAACGGCGAGAATAACTACGCCCTAGCTGCATAATCTGAATTATAGTAAGATAGTGCCTCGGTTCGCTAGGCGAACAAGCAGGATACCTCTCAAGAGCCTTGGTTTACGGCGATTGGTTTTGAGGTATCGTAAAAGTAAACCTAGAAATTATAGTGTCTTGATATAATTTCGAAATTTAAGTAAGAATAAGCGATAGGTTGGCGGTCTTTGGTCTTTCTTATCGACGAAAATTAAACAAGGACTAAGCGTGTAGAAAGCTGTTGTATTACTTGTTTGGACGAGGGTTCGAATCCCTCCGACTCCACCAAAAGAGAATCTTCGTTTTGAAAATGAAGATTCTCTTTTTTATTTACACCACAACTACTTGATAACAAATTAATTGAATCAAAAATTAAATTCACTCTGGGGGTTCGAAATGCATCATTTTTGAAGTCATACAAGATTCCATTAGGAAATACCATAAACTGAATAGCTCTTTTGGTTTCAATATCCCCAGATTCCCATAATAATGGGAGATTACAAGAATACTGCAACCCTAAATCCAATGCTTTTTCAAGGTTCGAACTCTTAAAATCATTTTTTTGGACTTCTTCTTCAATTTGATATTTTTCCTGCTCTAATTTACTTCTGAATTTATCATACTGATCTTTTGAAATTTCCTCAAAAACAAATCGTTCTTCTATTCTATCCAATTTTGTTTGAAGTTGTTTTAATTCATTTTCCTTTCTTTTAATATCTTCTAACCGTTCTTTATTCATTTCATAAAATGTGTAGGTCAAAATTTCTTTAAACGGAGGAATATATTTTGTATCTCTAAATGAAAAGGTGGTTAATAGTTCTTTAAATTTCTGGTGCATAATTTTAGCACTCTTATTTTCCTTGCTTCCTTTTCTTCTGTTTTTATAATAATATAATCCTTTTTTTCTGACAATATAACCGGTGTATGGAGTATTGCAAGTAGATGATCGAACAAACATTTTTAAAGGAAGGTTTTCATCATCTAAAGTATATTTAACTCCATCTTCTCTTGATTGCAATAGATTATGTATTTTTAGAAACGTTTCTTTTGAGATCATTGCTTCATGTTTCCCCTCAATTACTTCTCCTGGAACTATAGAATTTACAATAACACCGCAGTAAAAAGGATTTCTAAAATATTTACTAAGCTTTTTATCTGTAACATTTAATCCTTTATCTTTGAGTCTTTTTGCAATCTCTGTATGTGCCATATTGTGTTCCGCTTTCCATAGAAAAGCTTTTCGCAATAATTTTCCTTCTTCATTTACTACATGATTTGGTATTTTACCATTACCTGGATTTAAATTGGTGTATCCGAAAGGAGTTGCACCTATCCAATACCCTTTGCGCACTTTACTTTGCATTCCTGTAACACATTTATCTCTTCTTTGATTATTATCAAACTGTCCCCAGAGATAAAACATATTCTGTTGAAATTCACCAGAAGAAGACCAAGGATCTAAGTCTTGAGTGGCTGATAAGGTAACAATACCTTGTTTCTTTAATTGATCGCTAATATAAGCTCCATTAGCACCTGTTCTCGAAAAGCGTTCGTATGAATAGACAATAATGTAAGATATATCCTTTTTACGTTTAACATAATTCAACATTTTAGTGAATTCTTTACGTTCATCGCTTTTGGCGGATTCATAAGTCCCTCCAAAATAGGATGCAATTACAATTCCTTTGCGTTTTGCTAATAGTTCGCAGTACACTTTTTGAGTTTCCAAACTAGCTCCATTATCCATTTGATCTTTTGAAGAAACTCTGGTATAAATCACCGCTTTTCCATCTGCTTTAAATACAGTTGAACTTCCTTTCTTGGCAAAGCCATTAAACATTGATAAATCCTTCATTACTTTTCTCTCTTGGTTATGTACCTAATAATAATTTTGGCAAAATTTTCTAATTGTTGAATCGCCTCTTTTGCTTTCTGATCCGTGTAGGTTTCAAATCCTTTAAAAGTCCTTAGTCTTTCTGCTGTCATTCTTTGAACTCTTGAAACCTTTTCTTTTTTCTTCCTTACTTCATTATCCTTTAACATTCTAGTTTTCCATAGCCTTACTCCGATTGCATCGTCGGTCATAAGGTGGGTTTGTACTCTTTCGGCTTGTAGCGGCCGTATTTCTAACTACTCCATGTTCGTGTTTTTATATTGTTGAATAATCTGTTCTATTTTTGGTTCGAAAACAAATAATGATAACATTTTCCAAATTAAAGTATCTAATCTCAAAGAAAAATGATGACCAATATTATTATCATATATCTCCCCAATAAAAGTCGCTCTATCCAAGATTTTTATTGTATTATCATTCAGAAACACTAAAAACATAACTTGATTCTTACTAATAATATCCTGAATAATTGTTTCGAATAAAATACGCTCCTCCTTTATGTTTACTGAATTTTCTCTAAAACCATTAAATAGATACTTTTTTATTTCTTTAATGGTCAAATTACTAATCCGAAAGGCTCGGATTTCAGTAATAACTCTGATCCATAAAGCTTCATAAAAGCTAAAACTACTCTTCATTCCACTGGCAGCATACTCTCTATGATCATCTATCAACCCAATTTCTTTCCAATGGTGCACTTGTCTATTGGTTACAAAAGAAAGGTGTTCTGATCTGAACAATTTTTCAGATAACAACTCTTGCAAACTTTCTTGTTTGTCGGATTGTGGATCGAGCATTATTTTTGATTTTATTCAAGACTTCACACGAATATACTAAATAAATTACGATATCGTAATTTAACATTTTAAAACCTCCTATATCTCCTCAATTCTTCCTCTTCTAAAGGTGCATTAGGATTTGTTTGGCTTAATGAGAAAAAATATCGCAAAGGTATAGTTACCGCAAATTTTGACTCATTGAAAATAGGTTTAATAGTAATTAAATGCCAATATGTGTGGCGCATTAAAGTCTGTAAACCATTGGTAATAGATTTCATTCGATATGGCGATTTTTTGTATATATCAGAAGAACCAATGTAAAGTAAAGGCAAGTTATCCACGTCAATAGTTTTACCTTCTTTAATATATTGATTTAAGAGGTTTTTGTAGCGGTTACAAAGCTGATAAAGGACATAACTATTTCCTCTTCTCAATAACCAACTGTGAACTGGTTCAAACTTATTGGAGTCTTGTATTTCTCTCCAAAGTAATCGATAGTTGACGAATAAACGATGTTGTTTCATAATAATGGTTTTTAAAAAATTAATAATGTAATACTACAAACTACAAGGCTGTTTTACTTGGTAAGTATAAGCCCCATGGGTTCTGCAATAAAGATGTAAGATGAATTTACATGAATATCGTAATAGCCTTTTGTAGGTCCTGGTATTGGCAGTTCGATCTGTAGTACATCTAAATCCTTCAACTTCTGAAGGTGTTTTTTGATTGTACTTGTTCCATATCCTGCAAGTTTTCCTATTCTAAAAGCATCAATGGTAAGCCTTCTCTCAAGAAAATCCTCATCTACCACAGGAGGCTTGCTATTTATATACTCTTCATACAGATTAAGTGTACAAATAAGGGTGTCAATATGCGCTCCTTTGATCTTGTCTTCAACCTCTCGAGTCCAATTATATTTTTCGATGATTTTCCATACTTTTTCGTAGTCGACAAAATATTCATGCCTCTCTGATTCAATTTCTCTTAATGTCATTTTGATATGTTTTTAATAATTAAAGAAGCTAAAACTGAGAAATTACATTTAAAAATCCACGTACCTTTTGTGTTCCGCGTGACGTAAAAAAAAATCTTTGTAGCATCCGCGGGCAAAACAAGCTAATCAAGCGGTACGAAAATAATTTCACCTATTTATGGTAGTTGTCAGAATTACTGAAAAAGCGATTTTTTAATATTTCTCAATCATTAAACTTCTTATAGTACCTAATACATATTTCAATAACCTTTAGGATCCTTTGGTATTAAAACTTAAGTAAAGTTATTGAACTAGAAATAGAATTCATTGCACAACTTTTACTCCCCTGTTTCAAAAAACAGAAAAAATGAGGTTTAATAATAGCTGACAGATGTTAGGGTGTAGTAAAACTTTTTTAAAGGAGGTTTTTAACGACTCTAAAATTGTTTATAAAGGCTTTTTTTGATCAAAAATACCGCATCTAAAATTGTAAGATAAATAGAAAATAAATTGACTTAATAGTTATTAGAATAAAGCGTTTTGATTGTTATAGTTTGCAAAAGAAAAATGATACATCTTTAAAACACGGAAAGTGCAAGAGTTTATAGCGTTATTTATCAATGAAGAATTTTATATTCAACTTATTGCTATTTTTAAAATTTAAAGCTACAACTTCTTTTCAAAAAGTAAGACAATGATTAAAAATGTATTTAAGAGCTATATTTCTATACAATAAGTGCCTTGTTAATAGTTTTTAATGCGAAAACTTCTATTTATAAATATTTCTAGCTTGAATAACCAATCTTATCATAACGGATTAATGAATTGAGAAAAAATTATTTAATAAGAATATATCAAAATACAATTAATTACGATAAAAAACTTCTACTCAGTTTTTTTTAAATCAAAAAAATACCTGAGTAGAAGTTTTTTATCGATGTAATTACCAACCATAAAATTTAATAGAAATAAACTATCGAGCTAATAAATTTAAAGTCAAAATAAAGTAGTTTAAAAGACAAAATTTAAATATTTATATTAAAAAAGAACATTCCTAAACATTTGCTTAAATAACAAATTAATCCCTCTATTTTTACTAGTCGAACATCTTCTCTATTCATGGAAGATCAAAAACATTATTAACACAGCTTATCATAGCGAATGACAATCTTTAAGCTTAAAATGTATTACCAAGAGTATAACGAATAAATATTAGTCATTATCTTCTAATTTAATCAATCCAGAAATCTTTTTTGATCAAGTTCAGAATTTAAGTATAATACAGTATCAATTCTTAATGAATTTACTTAGACACAACCATCTATTTTAATAAAAAAACATTCTAATTATAGAGTTGAAGGGCTATGACAATCTGATAGTTATTAAGCAATTACATACTATTTTAAACTAATTTAATTAGGTTTTAGTGTAAACTTATATATAATTACCCGTTTTAGTATTTATTTTATCAGCTTCCTAAAAAACATAGGCTTTTACATTAAAAAATAGCTCTTTGTGCAATAGGAAGTGGTTAATTTTGAGAAATAGATACTTCCCCATTTAATATTTCTCTAAGGGAATAAGTATTTCATCTGTAATTTCTTTTCGTGCATCACTATGCATCCGCATATCATTTAAAATCTCATTAAAATTTTTTTCAAAAAACTCTAGCTGATCAATAATGGTATTTGGGGAATAATTTATTTGAATCGGAACTTGTTCAGAAGCAAATACTTTATCTGAGAGTAGTGCCCACCAGTTTTCTCTTGCTATCTCAATTTTCATTAACCTTACAACTTCCTGTAATCTTTTGAAAGCTCCTTTTTTCCCATAGAGAAGTCTTTTTTTATTTAAATAAAATTTATCATAGGTAACCTTTATCTCTATCCTTTTAGAAAGAGACTGTTCAGGTATAAAGATACTAGTACTTAATTCATTTCCATCATACCTCCAACTATTGGAGGAATCGTCAATAGAATATTTATATTCCTCATCATTTACTACAACCTCTGCAGGAGGGAAACTTATAGGTAATTGAATTTCATAACTTCTTAATTCTGGCATCCCTTTGTAGGTCCCTGTAGCAGGTTCAATAATTATTGTTTTTGATATTTCTTTTTCAGTTTGGGAAATTTTAGTAAAAGAAAAAGCATTTGATTTATAGTTTTCATTATCTCCTTGATCTTCGTATAAATTGAAATAGCCTTCTTTACCAGGAAACACTCTTAATATCAAGTGATTTGGAACTTCTTGCAGATTAGATATTTTAGGATACATTGGTATGATTGATCCTTCTTTTATATAAAGAGGTAATTCTTTTAACATAAAGTTTTTTTGAATAACCCTTTCTCCATTAAGACGTTCTCCTGTTGACCATTGATACCAAATTCCTTCCGGAAGCCAAATATCTTGATCAACAATTAGATCTGATCCTACAGGTTCGGAAATTGGAGAAAAAAGCATTTGATCCCCAAACATATATTGGTATTTAAATAAATAAGCATTTTCATTTTTAGAATAATCATAGTACATTGGTCTACATATCGAGATACCATCGTCAAAGGTTTTTCTGGCCATAGTATAAATATATGGAGCTAATGCATATCTAAGATTAATTAATTCTAACATATGAGGAAATTCATTTGGATACATCCAAAACCTTCGCTCTATTGAAGATATTTTAGCGCTATGAGTTCGTAGAATTGGACTGAAAACACCATATTGTAACCATCGTGTGTATAATTCAGCATTATCATCTAATTTACCTGATGAATGTCCACCTATATCATGACTCCAATAAGAATAACCGACATTGGAAGCAGTATTTGTAAAATAAGATTGATATTTTAAGGACTCCCAAGAAATTTTGTAATCACCCGAAAAACCAATCTGATATCGATGATTACCTAAACCACCCCATCTATGAAAAAGCAATGAACGTGTATTCGTTCTATCAGCCATACTAGAAAAAAAAGTATAATTGAGCCACCAAGTATTATTTAGGTCTTTAATTACTTTGCTGGTAGGAAATTGTTGCCAATCAATCCACCAAAAATCTACACCCCATTTTTCGTAAGGCTTTAGAATTGAATTAAAATAAGTCTTTGCCCATTTTTTTTCTCCCATTCTAAATGGAATCCAATCTTTGTTAGTTGAATCAAACCCATAAAGTTTTGCAAAATTTTCATATTGAGTTTCCAAAGGAGCAATACCAGAAGCAGGGTGTAGATTGAGAGCTGTTTTTAGTTTTTCTTGATTAGTCCATTCTATGAATTTTTGAGGTTCCGGGAATAAAGCCTTGTTCCAAGTATAACCAGTCCATCCTAATAATTCTCCGAACGGGTCTTTTTTAGGATTTTTAATATCTTTTAATCCTCCATGAGTGAGATGCCAGTCCATATCTATAATCAAAATATCTATTGGTATTTGATATCTTCTGAAATCCGCAATCAAATCTTTAAATTCTCTATCAGAATATGCCCAGTAGCGAGACCACCAATATCCAAATGCATATCTTGGAGGTATCGGAATTTTACCCGCTATTGTAGTAAAATTTTTAAGTGCTTTTTTATAATCATATCCATAGACAAAAAAGTACCAATCTTGTTCAGATGCATTTTTCTTTTCTGAAACCCAGTTCCATTCAGTATTGTCAAACAGAAAATTGTTAGAATCATCTAACATATACCATCCATCTTTTGAAATAATACCTTCTTCAAGCACAATTGATTCTCCATTCCAAGTATTCTCTCCATTGCAACCATCTAAGGTACGTGTTGTACCTAATAGATTTCCTTCATTTTTCAGACCTGGTTTCCAAGTCAATTCTTTTTTATTAATTGTAAAAGAAATTTTCAAATTCAATGCTGAAAACTTTCCAGAGTTCTTTTTGTATTGAAGTTTTATATAATCAGTTTTGATTATCAACCAACCGTTGGAATCTTTAACACTATATTTAGGTGCTTTTGTATTTCTGTTTATAACCGTAAAAGAAGCTCTGTCTTCGAACCTCTTTTCGTTATCCCACTCCATTCTAATTAATGCAGGGTTTAGTACTGTAAAACGAGCTTTATCATACAGAATGGTGGTTTCTGGATTTGGTTTAGGATTTTGTGAAAAAGTTTTAAACTGAACTATAGTAATAACTACAAATATTATGTGTCTTATATTCATTTTTTTTCAATTGCTATTTATCCATATAAATAGTTTTATTCAATTTAGCACTTTTTTTTGCAGCGTCTAAAATCTCTACAACAAGTATATTGTTTTCTATGGAGTTTAAGTCATACTCATTAAGTTGCACTTCATTTCTTATTACCGCACCTAAAAGTGCAAAGGGATCATCATAAGGAGCATTTCGTTCTTTTAAATGCATCACTTGTTCTTCATATTTGTCATAACCTTTTGATATACGTATCCGAAGATCATTTCTATTATCAGCATAGATTACACCATTTTCGCCATAAATTTCCATATCTTTTCGTCCAATTGGCCAATTCCAAGAACCTTGTATAATAGCCAAACTATTATCGTAATTAAGTAAAATAATGGATTCATCATTTACTTTTGGATTATTTTCTGGTTGGAATTGCCTTAATATTGCTGTTATACTTTCAGGACGTTTTCCATCCATAAACCAAGTTAAAATGTTCACACCATAGCAACCAAAATCGGTTTCAGCTCCTCCACCGTTTTGTATAGGATCTGTTAGCCATTGCAAGAATTCTTCATTTAGACCTATTTTTTTAGGTCCTTTATGTCCGTCATTCACCATAATTTTTCTAATATCCCCAATAAAATTTTCATTCTTGGCTAATTGGTAGGCCTTATGAGTAGTTGGATACCAAGTGGTTTCATAATTAGTAAGTAAATGGATGTTGTGTTTTTTTGCTAAACTTTTCATCTTTAATGCGTGCTCCATATTTACAGCAAGAGGTTTTTCAACCATCACGTGTATTCCTCTAGGTGCAGCGGCTTCTACTACTTCTAAATGTTCGTAGATTGTTCCAAACGCTGTCACTGCTTCGGGATTTACTTCATTAAACATTTCTTCAATTGAAGAATAAACAATATCCAAAGAGAAATTATATTGATCAGAATAATTTTTAGCAAGTTTTTGATTAGGTTCAACAATGCCTTCAATTTTAATGTCTCCTCTTGATTCACTACCAAAAATCCAATGTACGTGTGTATGTGTTAAACCTATTATTCCAACTTTTAACGGTTTCTTTACTTCTTTGCTAAAACTTTGTACGCTAAATAAGCAGCTAAATATTAGAGTAAAGAGTATTTTATATTTGATAATCATCCTGAATTATAATATTAACCTTTTTAAATATAGTTACATATCAATTTAATTTGAAATTGTTTTATCGAACGAGTTTATTTGTGTATCCAACCATTCAAGATAATTTGAATAATAATCCCAGGCTTCTTCGAGCAATTTTAAAGGATCCATTTCGTATATATCACAATTGTTAACAGTAAGTGATCCTATCCATGTTTCTCTTTTGAAATAAAATGTCATATTTATATTTGTTGTACTAAATGCACCGACATAATCTAAACATATAAACTCTGCGACACTAGAGTACAAAGTGCAGGTTACCCATTTTCTGTAATCTTGATACGTTCCTTTTTTAACTCCAATTTGAGAAATTAAAAATCTTGGTAATTTGTTATCATACATATTTCATTAGCTCTTTTAAACAGTTAGAATTTCCTCAAGTAAAATTATTATAGATACATTGATTTTTGACAATAAGTTTTTATATTGAGTATTTTAGTAAGTATTATATGCAAAATAGTTATTCTAGGTTATTCTAGTTTTTCAGAAAAAATCATTATTGTAGAAATAATGATTTTAATCAGTTATTATTTAAAAAACATTGCTATTGTAATCTCCTCACAAATTTAGGTACTGGTAAAAAGTATAAAATTGGAGCTAAGAATGATATAAACAAACCAGATCAAATTCAACGTATAGGTAAACAGGTAAAGTTATTGCGACTAAAAGCTGGCTATACCAGTTATGAAACTTTTGCCACAGATCATCATCTGCCGCGCAAGACTTATTGGCGAGTTGAGGCGGGTCATAATTTTACGATCGAATCCTTAATTCGAATACTTGATATCCATGGATTGACTTTGAAGAAATTTTTTGAAGAGCTGGAGTAAATTCTTTTGGAAATACTTTTCAGGAAATGTTTAAGATATGTGATGGGCATATATTACACTCTTTTAAACGTTTGTAGTCGTTTAAATATAGCACACAAAACGAAATTCATATAATCAAAATAGCACTAACTAAAAATACATATGGCATAGAAAAGATCTTTCTTGGATTTATCAAATTATGCATAAGTTCCGAATTGAAAATTATGAATTTAAAACTACATATAACTAATACAAAAAACTCTCGTTAAAACGAGAGTTTTTTGTATTAGTTTATTATAATTAGTTATTAATAACTAACGGAAGTGTTTGACTATTTTTTCCATATTGAATTTTAAGGAAGTATTGACTTGAATCTAAACCTTTAAAATAATTAGATATATCGAGTTTGTTACCATCATGGAATTTTGTCTCCATTTTAAAGTCTATTATTTTCTTACCTAGAACATCGAAAATTGAAACATTAATTGGATCTACTATTTTCTTATTGATTTCTAATATTAGTCTTTTCCCATCTGATGGATTAGGAAAAAGAGTAAATAACACTTTTGATTCGGTTTCCAAAAATGGACTGTTATTCCCACTTTCAAAAGATTGTTCACTCCTTTCACGACTATTACCAAAATCTATAAATCCATTACAATGTAACCATTCTGAATTAGGTACTCCACATTTATTAAGATTAGAATTCCAAGATCCGGTATTAACATTTCTACTTTCTGCTTGGATTAATACATTGTCATTAATTATGTAATCAATTAATACATTTCGAGGGCCATTGTCATTCTTTAATGCTAATTTTAATCCATCGCTCGTCTTAATACCAGAAACTTCATAGAAGTTAAATTCATTGGATAGGCTGATATCTTTCTTTAATTTATTATTTACTAATACTGCTAATAACTCCTCTCCTGTGTCACCCTTTGCTTTAATTATCAATTTACTCCTATTAGAATTATTAATTGGATTCCCAAAACTGATATAACCTTCACAATGTAACCATTCAGAAAAGCTTTCACCACAACTTTTAGTTTTTTTGTCCCAAGCACCGGTATTAATAGCTCTTGATTCTGATTGAACAATTGTACTATCAAACTTTACATAATCTACTCTAAGGTCAGATTCGTTTATATCATTATCAAATCTTACTTTTATCTCCCCATTTGGCAGAGTTCCATTAAACACGTAGTTTTTCCAATTTTTTGAAACGGACCAAGTTTTCAAAACTTTATTATCTACTAATAAACTCATCCTTTCTTTTCCAGATTTTCCAATTGCTCTAATTGTTATATTATTTTTCTGATCATCTTCTTCTACTGTTACTCTGTTAGCCAACATCCTAATGTAAGAAGTTTGATAGTAAATTGCTGGCTCTGAGACCTCATAGGCTTGATTAGGATATTTATCATTATAGTCCAAGTAGCTTTTTTGTGCTGGTTGACCGTAGGGAGGAGTAAAACGTGGTAATGTGAAATCTTTATTTGCCCCACCTGTGACAAAACCTGGAGGAGGACCATATTTACTATCAAGAGCATGATCGTAATCCGTTCCATCAGCAAACCAAGTATGAACTATTTGGTTTACACTTCTTTCTGCTTCATAACTATACATGTTTGACAAATACACTAAACCCAAAGGATTAACACCATGAAAATAATGTATAACCTCACTTATATAATTTTCGAATTTAGAATTGTCTGATGAAAATATTTTACTATTGATTACTTGCTGATTAACAGTGGCATAACCCGCCTTGGGATTATTTGACCCCCAATGATAAGATCTATTAGGTTGAAATGCCCTATACAGATCACGTTTGTTAAATCCAAAATAACCTTCACCGTTAAATATTACTTTTTTTCGTAATGTTTCTAAAATTGATGAGGATATTTCTTGATCTGCATTTGACAATTGTGAATAAAGAATCAATGCATCGTGCAAATCTCTTTTATAGGAATCCCACGAACCTCCCTTTATAGTCTTAAGTTTAGGTACATTTTCTTTTATGTATTTATTATACTTATTGCTGGATGTAGCTTCATAAAGATAAATTGAAGCTATTAGATATTCTTCTTTTTGTCTTTCAACAGTGCGATCTGCATCACCTGCTCTAATTGTTTGATCATCACAATTAGTCTCTAATCGATTATTAATAACTTTTGATGTCACATAGTCATATGAAACAACAGCTCTTCTCCTTAGATCATTTGCATAAGGTTTTAACGAATTGAATTTAGACAGAACTTTACTTGCGTGAGAAAACATACTTGCTATCGCAATAGAGGCAGATGTGCAGGTAGGTCCATAATATCTAAGGTCATTATTAGCACTTGGGGGAGATTTTTTATTTTCAACTTCTCCTCTTGAGTTTTTTATACTTCCAATTTTTATGATTGTACTCCCATCCGGATTGTTCATTTTTTTCAACCAATCTAACTCCCATTTTATTTCATCTATAATATCGGGAATACCATTTCCAGATTCAGGAATATTCCAATTGTCAGAAAAGGCCTTCGGATTCTCTTCATAGGCAGATAATAAGTCATGAATAGCTCTACTAGCAAAAGTGACGTACTTGTTGTAATCTCCTGCATCAAACCACCCGCCTGAAAGATCTTTTTCTTTGTTAACATTAGATTGATCAAAAACAAACCTAGCTCTTCTATCCTGAGAAAAATTATCTCTATCAGCCCATCCTTCTGCATAAGGCTCCTCTTTAGGACTATTACATCTATTATAATAAAACATACGACCTGCTGCTCGCATCACCCTATTATATACGTTTTTATTAATGCTAAAAACTGCTGATCTTTGATTTCTTTTAGTATCTATAATGTAATAATCTCCTTCTTCGGTTAGTGAACTGAAATCAACCCACCAACCCTGATCTCCGGATTGATCATGTGTTTGACCTCCTTGCCATTTTTTTGGTTTGACAGTCATTATTATACGATCATTTTTTGCATCTCTAATTTCGATATCAGAAGGCGCTTGATAAGTAAGATGGCTATTAAATCCTATTTTAGGATTACTTAGAACAGCTACTTTTTCCATATCTGGTAAATAACCAAATTGGTCTACATGTATAAATTTACTGATATCCTGAGCTTTCAGAGAAAACATAGAAATGCTCAGCAAACAATAAATAATTGAATTACGTAACATATTATTCTTTATTTTTAGGTTAATAAGAGTTTTACTTGTCTATAATAAATTTTAGCGTATGTGAATTACTATCTGTATATACCTTTAGAATATAAATACCTGTATTTAATCCATCAATGTTAATATACTTGTCATTGTTTTCCACGGATTTCAATAGCGATCCTGTGATACCATAAATTTCTATCTTCTGAATGTCTTCATTAGTTTCTAAATAAACTGAGTTATTAGTAACATAATGATTAATAGAAGGTTCTAATAAATCAAAACCATCTTCTAATATATCATCAGCATAATCAACTATCAAATCGGATGATTTATTATTGTTTAAATAATGCCAAATATCACCTGATTTCATTGTTACCAAAGGGCTTTTGTACAATAGTGTGGTTCCATCACTATCATAGATATAAAAATTACCGGTCTCTATCTGGGTATTCATATATAACTCTACTCTATTCGGTCCATATGCATCTGCCTGATCACCCCACCTAACGTGTTTATTCTGGAAGATAACCTTCTTCTGAAGCCAATTAGCATAAATCTTATTATCTGTTAAAGAATTTTTAAACGATGAACCATACATATATCCATACAATCTGTTACCGTTAGTAACAAAACCTAAAGTTGCGATGTTCTTATCCTTTGGAAAATTAGACGTGGGTAAGGTTCTTTCGAAGACAAATGGCTTATCAAAAGAGTTTAAATTAGTACTAACAGTTAGCTGTACATTAGAAATATTTCTGTGTGTACCAAGTAAATAATACTTTCTATTATTGAACCTGAATGCTTTCATATCAGTAGCAATTCGATCAATATTTTTAGCCACCCCTTTATATTTATAATCTATAAAATTAGTACTTGTAGCATGATGAACTCTAAAATCTGCATCCGGGTAATTATAATCAGTAAAATATAAATGGTAGGTTCCATTTTCAAAATATAAAACATTTCCTCCATCAGAATTTGTTTGAGCCCATCTTGGATAATTACTCATTGTAATAGGTTTATTAAAGACCCATCGACCACCATTGGTTGATGTACCATAATGAGGCTTGTTCTTTCCATTTAAAGGATATGCTGTATATAACATTTTCCAATCAGAATTACCTTGTTTGATTACAGAGCAATTATTAGCATGCCTATAATTTACATTACTTATAACATGACTTTTACCCTTGAACGATAAAAAATCATCATTGGACGTAGTGAGATATATGTTATCCTGATCATAATTAGCGAAATCAAAACCTCCATAATATATGTTCCACGTCTTACCGTTTTTTACAATAGAAGGAGAATAATAGTTAGGAGCATTTATGTTATTCATTAAAGGTTTTCTAATATCATAATGCCATACATTGAGCTTATTAGGATTAAAATTGCTTGATCCCACATTTCTGATTTCATTTGTACCTCTTGATTTAAATGGGGAATTACCACCTATATATTTAAATCTAGACTGAAAATGTTGGTGAAACCCTCCATTAAACTCAGCTAATTGAAAAACGTTATTACCTTCATTATCATTACCTAATACCGTCGCTAGTATTTGTATAGAGTTTGTAGTTATTGTTTTAGATAGTGGTAAAATTATAAAATCACCTCGTCTGGCTCTAGGAAAATTATTCTCTGTTCTTATATTTATCCATCTCGAGTTATTCCTATAACGTATTACAAAAGATTTTGGAAAACCGTAAGCCAAACCATTTATATATCTCGGACTAAGCTTAACAAAATTTATTTTCTTTGCTTTATTAAACTGGATAGATATCCATTGTTTATTGGTTGGTGAGGGTTGGATTTTACTGCTCCATACCGTATTTTTATTTCTGTCAATGACATTCTTTTTTGGCCATAGCGAAGAACTCGCATTAACAGCATTAATCCCCTGTGAATTCATAGAAAAACACACCAATAGCAGTAGTAAAGTAAAAAATTTCATGTTTTTAAATTTTATTTCCTTTAAAGATAGTATTCATCCACAATTTTAATTTTTCATAAAAAAACATCATTATCAAAAAAATGATACTAAGTCTAGTTTCAAATTAGAATTATCAAAACCTTCTGCTTTTTTTATTTAGCTTCGCGCAGTACTACACAACTAAAGAAGTCATCTGACTTTAAATTATACTTCATTTAATTATATAAATTTTATACAAATACTAAATTAAATCAGATAATGAAAATTCATAAATTAGTAATAGTTTTATTTTGTTTAAGTACTCAACTATGTTTAGCTCAGCAAATTGAAGGAATCATTACAACTCAAAATGGCATCCCACTTAAGGATGTTAATGTTACCGTCCTTGAAATTAACAAAGGTGCTACCACAGACAGTCAAGGGCGTTTCACCATAAAGCTAAAAGAGGGGATCTATAAATTATATGTTTCTCTTTTGGGTTACACGCCCCAAACCTTATCTGCAGAGGTCAGTAAAAAATCTACTATATTAGAGATAAAACTTATCGATAATTATTCATTACTCAGTGAAGTGGTGGTCTCGGCTAGCCGAGAAAAACAGTTCCGCTCTGAGGTTCCCGCAGCAATTGGGATTGTAAATAGCCAATCCATAAAGGAGACCAAAGCTTTTGGAATTGACCAATTAGTTAATCAGGTATCAGGAGTTTTTATGTCTACCTCAAGAGCAGCAAGTAATGAACAGCACTTTATGGCTGTTCGTTCTCCAATTTCAACAAGAGCATTGTTTCTTTATTTAGAAGATGGATTACAAGTAAGGCCAACATCAGTATTCAACCATAATGCACTATTAGAAATGAATGATATTTCATATAGCCGTATTGAGGTTTTAAAAGGTCCTGCCTCGAGTATATATGGTAGCGAATCCATTGGAGGAAGTTTTAATTTTATAACAAAAACTCCATCTCCAGAATTTTCCGCAACGTTAGGATACCAAATTAATGATATCGGTTTGAGCCGTTATGATTTTGAAGTTTCAGACCAGGCTAGTGATAAATTTGGCTTTTATCTAGGTTCGCATTTTGTGAATCGTAATAATGGGCCAATTGAGCATAGTGATTATGAAAAATTTGCTTTAACCTTTAAAACAGTGTACACTTTATCATCAAAATTTGAGTGGACTAACGTATTTGATTTGATAGACTATCGCTCTGATATGTCTGGATCATTGACAGAAGATGATTATTTTGGAGGTAATTTTGAAAGTGATCAGACTTTTACAGAAAGAGATGCGCTGGCGTTTAGATTGAGAAGCACTTTAACGGCAAATTGGAATGACACTCATAAGACAACTTTTAATGCGGTATTGAGAGATAATAGAATGGATCAAAATCCTTCGTTTCGTATACGTCAATTTCGTGAAATGGGATCATTGACTGGTTTTGGTTCTGGAGAGGTAAACTCAAATCAATTTAAAAGTTACATGGCTTTAGTACAGCATAAAGTTGCGCTAAACGTTAATAATTCGTCGCTTATTATTGGTGGTACAGTGGATTACTCTCCCCAAGACTATACATCCAAAAGAACAGATGTTATTGTAGATATTGAATCTGGGCGTAATATAGATTTTAATATTAGAGAAGGTGATTTCATCCTTAATTACGAGGCAGATATTCTTAACTATGCAGGATTTTTTCAATACGAAATTGAACCCATAAAGCGGTTAAAAGTTACTGCTGCCTTACGCTATGATCGTTTTGAATACAATTATCTAAATCGCACTCCAGAAGTAGGAGTTCCGTCTTCGACAGATGATTATGAAAATTGGGCTCCAAAATTAGGAATGAACTATAATTTTGAAAGTGGTATTGGACTATATATTAATTATTCACAAGGATTTACGCCTCCACAAGTATCAACACTTTATCGCAATAGAAATGAACTTAGGGATATTAAGCCCAGTACCTATGATAATTATGAAATCGGAGGCTATTTTAACCTAAATGAGCAATGGAATTTTGACACAGCTATTTATCTGTTAGAAGGTAAAAACACCTTGATTACCTTACGTGATGACGATGATGCTTTTTTTAACACAAATGCTGGTAAAACACGTTCTTACGGTATCGAATATGGTCTAACCTATTCTCCTACTCAAAAATTATCAATTACCCATAACGGTAGTTATGCATTTCATCGATATGTAACATTCTTTGATGCAGGAATAGACTACTCAGACACCGATAGAGAAACTGCACCTAATTTATTAGGAACATCGTTAATCACATACCGACCCTTTGAAGATTTTAGTGTCACAGCCGAACACGAACTTATAGGTAAATACAATACTAGTTTTGAAAATCAAGTCGAAAATGAGGATGGAACTACAGGGACAGCTACTTATGATGGACATAATATCTTTAATCTAAGGGCTACCTATCGATATAAAAATTTAGAAGTATGGGGGCATCTCTTAAATATATTTGATGACCTTTATTCTGCAAGGGCTTCGTATAATCGATTTCGCAATGAAAACAGTTTTACGATTGGAAACCCAAGGTCATTTCATGTCGGGATAAAAGTGCACCTTTAATCTCTTAGAAGTAATTCAAAGCCTACTGAACATATAATGTGCAGTAGTTTTAAATCATAAAACCATGAAAAACAAAAAACTTAATCAATGGCTTTGGAAATGGCACGTCATTGCTGGTCTAGTTTCAGCGCCTTTTATAATTTTATTGGCGATAACCGGATGTATTTATCTTTTTAAAGATATTTATGAAAAACCAACTCGCGAGCCTATTAAGGCGGTAAAACCTCTACATACCAGTTTCAGTTACGAAGCACAGAAAAGAGTAGCAGATTCCATCTTAGGAAAATCTCATAATGCAATGTTGGTTTCCACTAAAAATACACAGGCAACAGAGTTTATTTCCGGAAGATTTGGACATAAAAAAAGTATCTATATAAATCCTTACACCAATGAGCCAACCGGAAGAATAACTGCTACTGATGGTCTTATGTATACGGTAAGGAAACTGCATGGTGAATTATTACTTAGTTCTACAGGGACGTTGGTAGTTGAACTTATTGCCAGTTGGATGGTCGTGCTTCTACTAACTGGTATATTTATTTGGTGGCCTGCTAGAAACTGGAGATTGCAAGGGTTCTTCATCCCAAGATGGAAAAAAGGAAAACAAGTACTTCTCCGTGACTTGCACGCAATAACAGCTTTTTGGATATCCGGGCTATTATTACTGGTATTAGCTGGAGCCTTCCCTTGGACTGAGGTAGTAGGAAGTAATTTTAAGACAGTACAAAAGGTCACTGGAACTGGATTTCCCAAATCCTGGATGGGGATTGGAATAGAAGAGCCTTCAAATGATAAGAAAATATCGTTAGATAAGATCGTTGCGAAGGCTAAAACACTAAACCTGTCTGGAGAAGTTCGGATTGATTTTCCGAAAGGGCCTAATGGTGTCTATAGCGTAGGAAACACTTACTATCCTGACCTTAGTCTACAACAAAAATTTCATTTTAATCAATATACGGGCAATTTGAGTTTACATCAAAATTGGAATGAGGTTGGCGTATTAATGCGTGGTCGAATGTGGGTAATGGCTTTTCATCAAGGACAATTTGGTCCTTGGAATTGGTGGTTGATGTTATTTAGCGCTATCCTTTTGACAATTTCAAGTATTACTGCTATATTTTCTTATTTCTCCAGAAAACCTGCTGGAAAATGGATGGTTCCTAAAGTGCCTAAGAGCTTTGTGGTTTCTCCCGTCGTCATTTTTGTTATAGCTCTATTGGCTATAGTATTTCCCCTATTTGGCCTTTCGGTTCTTCTTATTTTGGTTGTAGAAAAGTTTCAAAATCGTAAAACATCATCTAACAATCATAAATAATAAAAATCAATCTTTTACAACAGAAACATCATCGTTTTAATGAGTTGTAGGAATTTAATATAAAAATAGCTAATTACTAATTTCAATAATAGACAAGGCCTTATAATGAATGGAAAGGAGTGTAAATCAAGTCAATTTATTAGCATCTTTTTAAAAACAAACATTCTACAACAGAAAGAAACCTCTGGGTTTTCACCAATTTATTCTTAAACTTTCTATCCACTTCAATTTTGGTGATATTAAAAAGTTATCTTAAAATGATCTTTGTTAAAATTAATAAGAGTTAAAAATCACTAGTAATTTGGTATGTTCTATCTTTACTAAACATGAATTCCTTTCCCATATTATCATTCGCAATAGGGAGAAATAAGAATCATAATAAAAAATCAAGAATATAATCTTTATTGTATGTTTTGGCTTAGATTTTAATTCCTTTTTCACCATAACATCTCATTAAACTATAGGTTATCAATTCGTTACCATTCTCAATTACAACCCATTCTGACAGAGGATTATTTCTAATAATTAACTCAATAGTTTTTGAACAATACTCTAATTTAAAATAGTGAGCAAACATTTTATCGGGATACACTCTAATTACCGTTTCCCCACGTTGATTACACACGATTATATTTCGTTGCCAAAACCCTTTTTTTCTAATCAGATATCTGTCTTGGTTTATGGTAAAAAATGCATTTATATTCAAGGAATTGACAGAAAGAGTCATAGCCCCAATTTTTTCTTTACCAATAAAAAAAGTATATTCTTTATCCTTGGTTCTAATCCATTTTTTAGACATCGCCTTTGATTTTTAGCTTCTTCAAATAAAAAACCTAAGAGCATAAAGCTCTTAGGTCACTACGTAATCCGAAATCAGAGCATTAATTACGGTAGTACTATATAAGGATTATTTCTACGAGGAGCCTTACCTAATCTTACTAGTGTCTGATAAAATATCATAGCCGCATCCGCTCTTGTAGCACTATTATTTGGTCTGAAATAAGATTTATTAGGATAATTAACTACAAGTTTATTCGCTGTTGCATTCTGAATAGAGGCTCTAGCCCAAGATGGAATTTGTGAACGGTCTGAAAATGAAAGTAAATGATTACTATTACCACCTGATAATCGAAGACCATTAGCTAAAGCAATTGTCATTTCTAGTTTTGATACATTCCTATTTGGTTTAAACGAACCATCATTGTAACCGGATAAATATCCACCTCTTACAGCCTTGGATATAGCTGCTTTGGCCCAATGATTAGAAGGCACATCCGTAAAATTTCTATCTCCTCTTATAGCAGGCGGATTAATAATACTGCTAATCAAAGAAGCAAACTGAGCCCGAGTTAAATTATTATTAGGCCTATAGTTAACTCCATCACTGCCTCTTATATAACCATTTTGCCACATAAAGGCTATTTCATTATAGGCCCAATAATTTGAAGAGACATCCTCTGGCAAACTAGAAAAATACATAGCCTTTACCGCGTCAATATCTCCCTGAGATAAAACTCCGTTAGAGTACCCGTTAGAAACAAAAGGTTGACCATTATCAGCCCTTACCATGTTGTAATCACCATAATACCCAGACGATGAATACAACATCACACTGTTGAAATCAAAAGGAGTATGAACTACATATTGTCTAGAAGGAATCTTATATAACTGATTATTAATTAAATTTGGGTGGACAGTGACATATCGATCTCTATCCGGTCTTTGTTGCTCGTGATAAAGACCAATGGCATGTCCTAATTCATGTAAGTAAACACCGAAAGGGGCATTGTATCTTATTTTCAGTTCCATTGGAAGTAATCCAGGCGCATAACCAAGAGTTGAACTGCTTCCAGCTGATTCTTTAACAAGTGTATAATCATTTCTAGAGGTGGTATTTGGATTAACCTCTTGGAACCTAATTCCAGTTTTATTAGTCCACTCATTCATTGCTCTTTTCAAGGTCCTAACCATTTCTTGGGGTCGTGCATTATCCACGTCCAAATATTGTTGTGATATCACATATTTAACTGTAGCATTGGGCCATTTCCTTTGTGAATCACTATGATACATTCCTTTGCCATCTATTAAATCTGCATTTTCCCAACTGCAGCTTAAAAAAGATTCTTTTTCAATATTTGACTCTAAACCTAATTCACCATTCGATATCTCACTTAGGTCTTCTTTCTCACAAGAAGAAAAAAATGTAATGAAAAGACTCATACCTATTCCAAAAATTAAATTCCCGCTTTTGTTTAACATAAATTTATGATTTTAAATTTTTTGCAAATTTAGGAGCTAATTCCAGATTTCATTTTACCAAAATTGCTGTGGCTTTATATAAAATGATTTTTTTTAAAACTCATTAATATTAAAGAAGTTAAGTAATTAATCATGTATGTACGTATTATATGATATCGGGGCTCTACCAAGTATGTTTAATGTTTGAAAAAATATCATAGTAGTATCCTCTTTTGCAGTATCGCAATAGGGATCAAAATTTGACCATTTCGTATAATTAATTACCAACCCATTAAAAATTTCATTTTGCACGGATTGTAAAGCCCATTCAGGAATCAGATCTGCGTCTAATAAATATTGTGTCTGCCAAGGACGTCCATTAGACAATCCAAGACCATTAGATATCGCTATGGTCATTTCTAACTTGCTAATTTTATTATTAAGTCTAAAAGTTCCATCATTATAACCTATTAAATATCAGGAGTTTGCAGCATGATGAATACTTTCTGCAGCCCAGTGACCTACTACATCACTAAAAACCCTGAAGGGTCCTGTAGGATCTACACGAGGTTTAATAATCAAACTAATTAGCGTTGCGAATTCAGTTCTTATTAAAGTATCCTCAGGATTAAAACTAACACCATCCTCTTCTTTAATAACCACTCTGCCAAATAAATGCGATTTCATCTTAATCCCAAAAGTTAGGAGTTATATCCTCAGGTAGATTAAGTTTTGCACTAATTTCATTTGTTTGAGATTTATTTACTTCTACATCATTGTGTCATTCATGACCATCTACCTTCATTTCTAGACAATTAGATAAATCCAACTCTCAGGATACCAAAGAAAAAATTTCACCAAATAATATAAGTGAATTCGTATGGATTTTTTTATTTACAACTGTAGGCTAAAATTATAAACTGTAAAGACATATGATTATAAACAACAAAAATTTGCAAAAAGAGAGGGAGTTAATTAATTATTGATACTATAATGGAACTTATAATTCAGGTTAAATTTAAACCTCTTACATCACACTCTTCATTATTGAAAACAACCTATCTTATAAGCTTCAATATCACTTTACTAAAAAACTAAAAAGTTTTAAAAATAAAACCTCTAGCAAATTAGATTCTAAAATGAATTACTTCCCTTGCAAAGACATCGGCTTTTTATACAAATAGATGATCCCCTATTAATTTATTAAAACGATTATTTATGTCATTTTTATTAAAATGGAGATTTAAATCATAAAAACAACATAAAGAAGAAAATGTAATTTTCAATGTATTAATCAATAACATTCAAGAATCACTCAAAATGAAAAATTACTTTAAGTTTTCAACACTATTTACAATTTTAATTTTTTCTCTAATATCCTGTGAAAAGGATTTGACGGACGACTTAACCGAAAATACAAATTCTAGCACAGATATAAACGAATCTATAGAAACTATTAATTATGATGGTAAGACCTTAACCGTTATAAAAAAAGAAGACAATTATATTCTAGATGGAGATATAATAATACCTATTAGCGAAGTTTCTGATCAATCTAAATCTACCGGTACAACTAAGTCTAGGTGGCCCGGTGGAGTTGTTTATTATGTTATAGATCCGAATTTATTCAATAAAGATCGTGTAACAGCAGCCATTGAGCATTGGGAAAAAAATACTAGAATTCGTTTTGTGAAGCGAACTAATCAACCAAACTACGTAACATTCAGACAGGGTTCTGGATGTTCATCTAATGTAGGAATGATTAGTGTTCCACAATTTATCACTTTAGGCAATTCTTGTTCTACAGCTAGTGTAATACACGAGATTGGACATACGGTAGGTTTATATCACGAACAAAATAGAAAAGACAGAGATAAGTATGTGAACATTCTTTGGGAAAATTTACCTTCAGATATTATCACAAGATCTCAATTTACACGTTATGATGAATTTTTCAATGGAGAAGGAAATGAGTATACAGCTTTCGATTTTGGCAGTATAATGATGTATAATCCATTTGCATTCAGCATAAACGGTAAGCCAACAATAACTAAAAAAGACGGATCACTTTACAATGCAAATAGTAGAATTTTGTCTCAGAAAGATAAAGAAGGCGTACGTAGAATGTATTTTAACAATCTTCTAACTGCTGGTAACAAATTAAACAAAGGGAACTTTAGAAATTCTAGAGATGGAAGAAATTATCTAAAAATGCAGAATGACGGAAATGTGGTTATGTATAGAGATGGGAAAGCCGTGTGGTCAACAAGAACAAATAAGACTACATCTAATAGACTTGTAATGCAGCGTGATGGTAATTTAGTTCTTTATAACATCAATAATAGACCAACTTGGGCTTCAGGAACTAACGGGTATCCTAACAGTAGGCTAGCTCTCTTAAATAATGGAGATATGGTTATTATTTCTAGTTCCGGTACAGTTATTTGGTCAATGAGAAGAGGGAAGCTTATCTAAAATATTGAAAATTTATGATTTATAATAAATAAAAATTAAACTATTATGAAACGTGTTTTAGTAAAAATCTTATTTCTGTCATTTGTAACGTTTACTTCATGTGAAAGCGAACCAATTGATTCCTATACTACAGAAAATACAGATAACTTACAGACTGTATCAAATAAAAATTCCGAAATTGCATTTCCCGAAAAATTCGGAACAATTGAAACTATAACTTATAATGGCAAAAATCTTAAAGTTGAACGAATAGAAGATAATTATATTTTAGATGGAGATATTATAATCCCAGTAAAAAAAGTAAACCAAAAAGCTACAGGCAGAACTAAAAACAGATGGCCCAGAGGCGTCGTATTTTACAATATCCAGTCAACCCTTACAAATAAGCAGAGGATCTTTGATGCCATCAAACATTGGGAGCAAAAAACTAAGATAAAATTTGTAAGAAGAAGTAATCAGCCTAATTATGTAACTTTTAGAAGCGGGTCAGGGTGTTCCTCTAGCGTTGGAATGATAGGTGGACAACAATTTATTACTCTTTCTGCTGCTTGCTCAACCGGTAATACTATTCATGAAATAGGACACGCTGTAGGGTTATGGCACGAGCAAAGCAGAAAGGATAGAGATAAATTTATTACCATAAACTTTAATAATATTCAAGATAATGCAAGATTTAACTTCTTTTCGTATCCACAAATCTTCAATGCTGATGGTAACGAATATTCGCCTTTCGACATAGGTAGCATTATGATGTATGGACCTTATTTTTTTAGTAAAAATGGGCAGCCTACGATTACCAGAAAAAATGGATCAATTTACAATGTCAATAGGAGAGCTTTATCTCCAAAAGATATCGAAGGTGTAAGAAGAATGTACTTTAATGATATTCTTGAAACGGGCAGGGTACTGCGTAAAGGTCAGTTTTTAAATTCAAAAGATGGAAGAACATATTTCCGAATTTTGTCAAATGGTAATCTTGTTGCTTTTAGAGACAGTAAAATAGTTTGGCAAAGTAAAACCGCAGGTACCTCTTCAAACAGATTGGTTATGCAACGTAATGGTAATTTAGTTTTATACAACACAAATAATCGACCTACATGGTCATCCTCAACTGGGGGTAATAATAATGTTAAACTAATCTTACAAAACGACGGTAATATCGTACTTAGATCTGGTACAGGAAAAGCAATTTGGTCTACAAAAACGGCTAATATTAATTAAAGCAATTATTATGAAAAACTTAAAGAATATTGAAGGTGTAAACCATTTAACAAGAGATAACCTAAAGCAAATTAACGCTGGATTTGGTAATAGTCAACAAATTAACAACTTAACAAATCAAGCAAATCAATCAAATTTAAATTTACAAAACATGTTTCGCAGTCAAAACTGCTTGTCTGCAATAAATGCTTTAGGATCTTTTACAACAATTTTACACAACACCCATAATCATAGTCCAATGTCACAACTATTAAAAAACAAAATAAATATTATTAGAAGCTGGATCTCTAACAATTGTTATTGAAAAATGCATTAAGATTAATATATTTATTTTGAATTATTCTAACACTAACAAAAGCAGCATCAACATTTAAATAGTGCTGCTTTTGTTTCTATCGATTTATTGTATTTAACAATATAATCACCCGAAATCAATCGCTCCCCAAGTTTATATTCTATCATTTTTTTTAAAACCAAGGCTTTTATTGGAAAAGGATTACTAATTGGGCTGTTTAATTTTGTAACTATAATTAGTATATCAAACAGTAAATTACTTATTTAATATAAGCATATGGAGTTTGATTTTATTTGCAACTTTTAAGAATCAAACACAAGATTTCATAAAACTTTATAGTTTCGAAATTATTAAAGTTAAAACTTAAGAAGTATTAGACCATTCAATGAAATGTTCAAAATTCAATGAATTAAATAGGCTATGAATGAAAAGGTATAGATAAGATTAAAAATATAGCTATAAAGTTGTAAAAAGAAACCTTCATAAAACATAAATCTACATGTAATTATGAAAGTAATCGGTAGATATGATCAAAAATATAAGAGAAATAGATGTTATTCTTGATAGCATAAGAAAAACAGAAATAGGGATTTTATTTAAATAGTTAATCCCTTTAGTAAAAGCTAAGGATAAAATTAGTCATAGAAATATACCAAATCATTTTTTTAACATTTAAAACATTTATTCATGAATGCAAACAACTCCAAAAGACGATGGTCTTTCAAGCAGATTTACATTTTATTTCTGCTGTTTTCCGTAGGTATCAATGCACAACAATTATGGTCAGATCCAGAAACTTGGAATGGTGATGTGCCTAAAACAAACGAAAATATAACTATTCCTCAAGGGAAGACTATTCTATTAGACGTATCAACGCCAAATCTTGGTAACATCATTATTAAAGGTAAATTAATGTTTAAGCAAGGTGAAAATTTAAATTTAACAGCTAAAACAATATTAATAGATGGTGGTGTTCTAGAAATTGGGACAGTACAAAATCCATATAGAAACAAAGCTATTATAACGCTAAATGGACCCAAAAAATCGGGAGATCAACATAATTCAAGGTTTATAATGCCAATGAATGGAGGTACTCTGGAACTACATGGTATTAGTGCTAGGTATCTCGATTGGTCTCAGATTAACAAAAATGCATTAAAAGGACAAAATAGTTTATTACTCAAAGACGAACCAAAAGGATGGAAAGCTGGGGATAAAATCGTTATTGCTTCAAGTTCTTTTGATCCTGAAGAAGCTGAAAAGCTGACTATTACAAATATAAATGGAAAAACAGTAAACTTTACTCCTGCTTTGAAATATGATCATTATGGAAAATTACAGCAATATGAAGGCAAAACTTTAGATGAGAGAGCCGAAGTTGGTCTATTAACCAGAAATATAGTGATTAAAGGAAGCGACGATAGTAGAAATAGCAGAATGGGAGGACATATTATGGTTATGCCTAGATCAAATGCACGTATAGAAGGAGTAGAACTATATCAAATGGGACAAGTTGGCGAAAAGGCAAGATATCCAATTCACTGGCATTTTAGTGGCACTAAAGTAAATAATTACGCAAAGCACAATAGTGTACATAATAGTTACCACAGAGGTATAGTTGTTCATAGAACGAATAATGTATTAGTAGAGCGTAATGTTGCTTACAATATTCTATCTCATACATTTGTTCCTGCAGAAGATGGAACAGAAACAGGAAATAGCTTTTATTACAACTTAGGTATTTTAACCAAAAGATTAGAAGTAAAAGACTTTGCCTTTCCTAATCATACTGTTGCTAGATCTAATCAAAGTGAGCATAGACCAGGAACTTTTTGGCTTAAAAACCCTTTAAATGAACTAGTTGGAAATCATGCTGCCGGTACTGTTCAAGGTATGGGTTTCTTTTATGATCACAGCTTCAACTCTAACGAAATTAATCAAATTGTCAATTCTATAACAGAGCCTATAGTTTTTAGGGATAATGTTGCCCATTCTAATTCAAGTTTTAATAGAGGTTTAGATGTTTACGGTCCAACTACTAGAGGTTATGGAATATTTAGTAACGATCGCAGCAGTAAGGGTGAACGTCTTTTTGAAAATTTTACAGTTTATAAAAACTCTCTATCCGGAACTTGGATAGAAGGTAAAACCGCAATTCTGAGAAATTGTATGTCTGCAGACAATAATACGGGACATATGCTTATGCAAAATCTATTAGAAGATTCAATCATAGTAGGTCAAAGTGATAACGAAATTGGAGGTGAAGCTCCTACACAAGGAGTTTATCATGTCAGTGGGGCAATTCAATTGATAGCACACGGGGGTCCTAAAAGACCAAGTGCTAAAAATGTTACTATCATAGACCAAAGATATGCAGCAGTAGTTGGTGCTGATAAAGAAATGCTTTCTAATTCTTTTACTGAAAACATTAAACAGATAAACGTAGTAAAACCTTTTTGGTATAGAAATAGTGAAGTAGGCGGAGGCTTTGAAGATAAAGACGGTAGCTTAACAGGACATTCAGATTCCTTTATTGTTTCTTTAAAATCTAAGCTTAAATCTAATAAATGTATTTATAAGAAAGAATGGCGTGCTTATATTTGTCCCAGAGAGGATTATAATGTTGCTTATTTTGAAGCTTCGGGAAGAAAAAGTAATGATTTTTCTAATTTAACCTTAGTTAGTAGTAGACATAGCATAAAAACAAGAGGTGGTAAAGAAGGTTTAGGAAGAAGCAAAAAAAATCAATTCTCTCATATCTTCGGCGATTCTAAATATGTTGCAAATAATGACAAAGCTTGGTCAAAAGAATTTCAAGTAAGTATGGAACTACAACCATCTTCAAGTAGTACTATAACTTTAAAGAACATCTCTTCTAATGTGACAGTATTACTTGGAAATCCAGAAGAAAATCAAACTGCCCTTAATAAAGTAAGAACACTTAGAGAATTAGAACAAGTAAATAAAACATCTTACTTTTATGATAATCGTTCTCGTCATTTACATTTAAAATTTGTTTATGATCCAAATGTAAGTTTGCAACAAACTACAATCAAACATAATGGTAAGTCCTCCGAACTAAATCAAAACAGAGAATTAGATTTAATGCCAATAGAAGTTTATCCAAATCCATTGGTTGAAAATACCACAAATATTTCCCTTCCGGTTTCAGTAACATCTAAAATGAACTGGAAATTATATGATATAACAGGAAGAATCATTGAAACTGGAAATCTCAACGATAATCAAAGTCAGATTAGATTTAAGCCTCTTTCAAAAGGTTTATATGTACTTAGAGTTTTTAATGAATTAAAAACAATTGCTCAAGTTAAGTTGGGCGCAAACTAGAGAATTGACATTTATCTCAGCTAGGAATCGGCTACTTTGAAAGTATAGTAAATCATCTTTCTGGTGGCCGATATTTTTTACAAATCATATTAAAAAAATTTCAAGTATGTTTTACGCAAAAAAGTTTACAATACTTATAACCTATTTAATATTTTATTTTATAAGTATTCCTATAATACTAGCGCAAACTTTTCCAGGACAATCGTGGGAAACAGCTAGTCCTAACTCAGTTGGTGTAGACCAATCCAAATTAAATGCCAATATGCAATCTATTCCTAAAAAAGGAAATGTTGTTGTAATTAAAGATGGAAAGCTAATTTACAGCTCTGGCAGTATTAACAAAAAAATTAAAACTTACTCTATAGGTAAAAGCATTACATCCCTAATATTTGCCCGTGCAATGCAGATGGGAAGAGTTAATTTGGAACAAAATGTTCCTAACTCTAATAATCCAACTAACCCATTAGCTACATATAAACAGTTTCTCAGTATGACTAGCGACTATGGTTTATCTCCTCACCAACCTGGACAAAATTATGCTTATAATAATAATGCTGTAGATTTTTATGGTTCTGTATTAAGAAATCAAGTGTTCAACAATATTTCACGAAAGGAATCAATAAACCTAGCTTTATTTAACTTTATAGGCAATCAGGATGGAGTAGGTTTCAATGGAATAATGAGTGGATGGGGAGGCGGATGGGATCTGAGTGCCCGAGATTTAGCCAGAATAGGATGGTTAGTAAAATCAAATGGTACTTGGAACGGTGAGCAAATTATATCAAAAAGCTTTGTAGATGATCTTTATACCTCTAAAATCCCTAATAACTTATCAGCCAATTTAAGCCAAGGACCAAACACTCAGTGGAACCAAATCGACATTACTAATATTCTTAAAGGAAATTACTCTTATGGTTGGTGGTTAGCAAAAAATAGGTTTAATGAAGTAAATGAAGATGTCATTAACGCTTCTGGTTGGAGAGGAAATAAAGTTTTTGTATTTAAAAATCATAATATAGTAATAGCTGTTACCAACAATACAACTGACAACCCTGCCGACCATCTTTATATAAATGCCGTACTCAATGCTTTAACCGATTCGAATGAAAATGTATCAGCAACTATAGCAGGAGAAAAAAGAAAATTTCATAAAATAACTCTTACCTGGAATGGACCAAATACTAATGAAAAAAAAGAAACTTTTGCAGATTATAGATTAAATGTAACCTTTAAAAGTCCTTCCAATAAAACATATGTCGTTCCAGGATATTTTGCTGCAGATGGTAATGCCAAAAATACAAGTTCATCTACAGGTAATAAATGGAGATGTCATTTTCTACCTCAAGAGACTGGAACTTACCAGTATACTGTATCCTTTAAAAAAGGTAAAAATATAGCTGCTAGTCTTGACCCTAATGCTGGTAGTCCTACATCTTTTCACGGAAACTCTGGAACTTTTCAAATCAATAACACTAATAAAAATGGTAAAGATTTTAGATCTAAAGGTAAACTCTCTTATGCAAACCAGCATTTTCTGAAATGGAACAATGGTGAGTACTTTCTAAAATTCGGAGCTAATTCACCAGAAGTATTTCTAGAATACAATGATTTTGACGGAACCCCTTCCGATAGAACTTATGATGCACATAGAAATGACTGGAATAACTCAGATGGTAGTTGGAAGAATGGAAAAGGAAAAAATATATTAGGAGTAGTAAATTATTTATCTAATCAAGATATAAACTCAAACTATTTTCTTACAATGAATGCCTATGGAGATGGAAAAAATGCTTTTCCGTGGACAGGTAAAGACAATTTTTATAATTATGATGTTTCAAAATTAGATCAATGGCAATTTGTTTTTGATCATATGATGAAAAAAGGACTAATGGTGCACTTTCAACTTACCGAAAGAGAAAATCAAAACTACTTTGAGTTTGCTGAAGGGGGTGATTTTGCTATTAGTAGAAAGATATACTATCGAGAACTTGTTGCGAGATTTGGGTATCTAAATGCTATTACTTGGGATATCGGAGAAGAAAATGGATGGAAATTCAATAATCAAAGAGGAAAACCAAATACTACTGCACAGCGAAAAAGTTTTGCTGATTATTTAAAAAAAATAATCCCGTATAACGATCATATTGTAATTCATAACTACCCTCCTATTGATATTTTTACACCATTATTAGGAAACTCAAGCTATAGCGGTATAGCATATCAAGATGATGTCGATGAAAAAAATGGTCATGATAAAGTTCTTTCTTGGATAAACAAGTCAAAACAAGCAGGGAGAAAATGGGTAGTATCATATGACGAGCCTTATACCAAAGAACTAGTAAATAAAAATGCTTTTAGAAAAGATGCCATCTGGGCATCAATAACTGCTGGTGCAGCGGGCGTTGAATTTTATATGGGTGGTGGATTTGATCTACGTGTACAGAACTATAGAGAATACAGTGATTATTGGAAATATTTGAGAAATGCAAAGTTATTCTTCAAGAATAACAATATTAAATACAATCTATTTAAGGCATCTGACAATATTGTATCGCGAGGTTGGTGCTTATCAAAAAACAATAATGAGTATATTCTATATCTTAAATCAGGAGGTAGTTCTGAAATTAATTTACCTTCAGGAGAGTTTAGTATAAAGTGGTATGACCCTAGAGAAGGAGGCAATCTTAAAAATGGCTCTAAAAGGTCAGTAACTGGAGGTAATAGAGTATCAATAGGAACAGCACCAAATAATACTAATAATGATTGGGTGATATATATAAAGAAAACTGATTCAGATAATGTTTCTGTTAGCGGGGTTGATATTCTCAGAACAAATTTAACGATAGATGAAGGGAATGTTTTTAACATAGATTATAGAGTTATACCAACAAACGCCTCAAATCAACAAGTTACTTGGGTAATAGGTAACGACAATATTGTTAAAATCAATTCAGACTTTACTTTTACTGCGTTAAAAGAAGGTAGTACAAATATTCAGGTTAAAACATTAGATGGAAACTTTATAGATACGATTAGAGTCAATGTGGAAGCCAATGAGTCTATCTCACGTGATGCATATGAAAAGATCGAAGCAGAGAGTACAGATCAATACTCAGGAATTCAAGTAGGATCAAATGTCATAGGCTATTTTAGTGGCGGAGACTGGATCAAATACAATAATGTTGACTTTGGCGATCAATCTCCTAAAGGATTTGAGACCTTTATTTCTTCTAATAACACAAATAGAACATTTGAAATTAGAATAGATAACGTTAATGGTCCTATACTTGGTGTGTTTAATGTTAATAGAACAGGTGGTTTCCCAATCTATCAGGTTCAAAGTACTGCTATAAACTCAAATATAACAGGAGTACATGACATATACTTACGAGGAGTAGGTACAAGTCCAGGAATAGCAAATATTGATTGGTTTAAATTTAAAAGAGAAGAAACTTCTAATATTAATGCTTTTTCGAGAATACAATTTGAAAATGCGACAGACTCTAAAGGAGTGACTATCGGTTCAAATGCTGTATCCTATTTTGACTCAGGAGACTGGATTAAATTCTCTAATCTTAATTTTTCGCAAGCTGATGTTTCATCTATTAAAGTAAAGTTAGCTTGTGCACTTAGCAATAGAAGAATTTCGCTTAGAGCCAATGCAAGTAATGGTCCTGAAATTCTTAAATTCAATGTACCTAACACAAACAATTGGAGTAGATATCAAGTTTTTGAAATTCCTATACCAATTGACAAAGCGCAAATTTTAAAAGGTCTAAAAGATATATACTTTGTGGGTATAGAAAATAAGCAAGGTATAGCAAACCTAGATTGGTTTAATTTTGTAACAAGTTCAAGGAATATGTCATTTATGTCTGCAGAAAACTTAAAAGGTAAGCCAGTTAAAATTTATCCTAATCCTGTTTTGGATAAACTTATTATAGAGTTAGACACTAATACTTTAAATGAAAATTACGTACAAATTTTTAATCTTAATGGAATGGAAATAACTAATTTTTCTGTTAAAAGAATGAAGAAAAGTACAGAATCTAATTACAGCGAAATACTAATTGATTTAACTAAATTAAATAGTGGCGCCTATCTTTTAAAAGTGGGTAATTTCACTAAACAATTTATTAAAAGATAATATTTACAGTTAAACTATAAAATGTAATAAAACTCCAATAATGGTAGTATTATTGGAGTTTTATCAATTATTATTATGAGACACCTAATTTTAATTACAACACTTTCAATCTGCTTATTACATCTATCATGTGAAAAAGAGGAAAGCTCAATATACCTTTCTATTGAAAACTCTAAAACTAGAAATAATATAAAAAAAGAATTATCTCCTGCTTCGATTGGTATAGTTGGAGATCCTGATGATGTGATTTCAGAAACTTCTGGGGGAACCCTTCTTATGGGGGGCGGGCCCGATGTCGATGAAGCAATATCTTGGATGATAAATAAATCTGGAGGAGGAGATATTGTAGTACTTCGTGCCAATGGAACGGATGCGTACAACCAATATATTTTTAACCTAGGTAAGGTTAACTCGGTAGAAACTCTATTAATAAACTCAAAGACAATGGCCAATAATGAATTGGTTGAATCTACCATCCGAAATGCTGAGGCTGTTTTTATAGCCGGTGGAGATCAAAATAACTACGTAAGTTACTGGAAAGATACAAAAGTAGAAGACGCCTTGAACTATCTACGGAATGAAAAAAAAGTTGTAATCGGAGGCACCAGCGCTGGTTGTGTAATACAGGGTGGAATTTATTTTGATGCCGAAAAAGGAACTATTACGTCCCAAACAGCACTAAAAAATCCATATGACTCATATTTGACATTACAAAAACACAATTTTATTAAGAATCCTTTTTTGAATAATGTTATCACAGATACCCACTACAACGATCCAGATAGAAGAGGTAGACATATAACCTTTCTAGCACGCATATACCAAGATTGGGATATTTATGGAAAAGGTATAGGTATCGATGAAGAAACTGCTGTCTGTATAGATGAAAAAGGTAAAGCTACAATTTTTGGTAATGGATATGCTTTTTTTTTAAAACAGCACACTTCTGGTCCAGAAAGATGTAAACCAAATAAATCATTAGACTGGTATAGAGATCGTAGAGCAATTAAAGCATACAAAATATCTGGGAATGAAAACGGTTACAACCATTTTTGGTTGGATAACTGGATTGACGGATCAGGAGGATATTGGAAATTCTATTATGTGGATCGAGGTATACTAAATGTAGCTTATTAAACGAATAATGACTATAAAATTGGTGATAGCCAAAATATTATGCTTTAAATGATAGTTAAAATTAAAAAAACCAGTGAAATTAATTTACTGGGTTTTAAACTAAAACAAACTACGCAACATTTTTTTGAATATCTATAATTACTATTAATTGATTAGAAATACTTATTTCGATAATGAAGAAACTTATCGTATCGTTTCAAGCAATAAAGGGGCAAGATAAGATTTAAATGCCAACGATAAAGTCATGACAGGCCTTATTGGATAAAATCTGTTTGGAGCTATGAATGCAAATCTTGTTGAGCTTTTGACATCTTTGAGAATTAGTACTAATATGCAAAATTCTAATCTGCATTTTATTATATGATATAAGACTATGCTATTTTTGATGAGTACTTCCAAATAAAAATTTTCTTGCAAATAAATCCAGAAACAGCTCGGTTTAAAAAGACATGAACCTGTTTGGACGATGATTCATAAACTTCGTAAAGCAATTGGAAACAGGTATGTTTGATATACTTTAGAAGGTAAGATCGAAATGTATGAAGATTATTTTACGGTTGAATCTTCTTACATAGAGTAACAAAAAAAGGAAAAAGAGGTCATGGTGCAGTGGAAAAGTAAAACGTAATAATTATGGGAGAATACACTCCTTTAGAAGATCCTAAGACCGATAAAAAAGATCGTCAATGTCGTATTAAAGCAAAAATATTGACAGATCACAAGGCTAATGGCCAAGGTTACACCGTTAAAGAATCTTTAAATTAACAAAGTATTATTTTTACTAACAAGAGTACCTCATATATAGATATCACTGATTTTGTAGAACTACATATCAGTGAGAAATCAGATAAAGAAACGTTGAAGTGGGTACATATAACTATAAGCAATGAAAAACAAAACTTACTTGAAAATTATTAAAGATAAATATGTGCAAATATATCTAAATGAATTTATTTACTAACTCAATCGAAGATATTTTGAGGAAAAACTATTCGATAGACTAATAATAGATCTAATTACCATATTATCAATCAAAACAGATGTCAATGAAAACTATTTGAATCAAGCAAAAGTAATATCAAAATAATATTAATTCATATAACACAATTTGAATGACTCATTTTATAAAATAAATTATCAACCAAAAACAGGTCAAATTATTACTAAAACCACAATTCAACTTGACCTCCTCCCAGATTTAGGTACTGGTTGAAAGTAGAAAATCCGAGCTATTGGGAGGAGATCATAACTTTTGTGAAATACGTCAAATCTCAACAGTTTACAAAAACAATATAATTGAGAATAGATAATTATAGTGATAATAAACTAAAACATAACCAATTTTCTCTAATTAGAGTTCTAAATAAAATGCAGAATATGAACAATTTTTACAAAATGTTAACAATCAGCACTTTGGGTTTACTATCAACCGCTTCCCAAAAAAATCACTCAAATTCTATTGAAAACTTATTAGTAAAATATGACAATGCAAGGCAAACTAGAACTATAACAAACAAAGCATTTCTAAATCAAACCATCAAAGGTCAAAAGTTTAAAAACGACAAAATCTCATCAGAAAAACCAAAGATTCAAATTCAAATGTTAGATTATAAACAAGCAATAAAAATAGGAGATAAGTATTTTGACAAACTTCATCTAAAACGAGAAAATTACAATCTTGTTAAATTCGAAAATTTATTATTATTCGGAGGAGGTAATAAAAATTTCAAATCGTCCATGTGGAGAATAATCTATAAAGTCAAGAGAATAGGTGTAAAAGATGAATATTTCTTGAAGGGAGGAGAAGTAATTTTTCATGTCGATATTAAAACAAAAACCGTAAAGTTAATAGGTTTTGGAGAATAGTGTTTTCATCAAAAAAAATAATTAAATGAAAAATGATTTTTCTAGTTATGAAAAAATAGTTAAAAACTTGAAGAGTTTTAATGATAAGGATTTCAAATGTTTTAACAAAGTTGATTGGGTAGTTACAGAAAAAATTCACGGTGCTAATTTTAGTTTCATTTATGAAAATAGAGAACTTAAATTTGCTAAAAGAAAAGAACTCCTTAGTTGGAAAAGTGATTTTTTTGGCTTTCAAATAGTCGTCAAACAAATGGAGAATAAAGTTCTTGCACTATTCGAAGAGCTAAGCTTGCATTACAAAGCTACTAAATATATCATATACGGAGAACTTTTTGGAGGCTCATATCCACATATCGATGTTGTACCAGACAAAAGAGTTCAAGCTATACAAACTGGTGTTTATTATAATCCTTCGATCAGTTTTGCTGCATTTGATATAGCCATCGTATCCGATACTAAATACTATTTGTCTTACAAAAAATGTATAAAATATTTTTACACTCACGATGTTCCATTCTTAAAACCATTATTTATCGGGAAATTGTCGGATGCCTTAAATTTTGATAAATTAATTAATTCTAGAATACCTGATGATCTAAACTTACCTAGTATAATTGATAATACGATTGAGGGAATAGTAGTTAAACAGTATGATCTTCTTACCAACTCAGATGAAAGACCAATAATTAAAATAAAGAACAAAAAATTCGAAGAAGAAAAGAAATTTCACTTAGCGAAAAAGTGGAGTTTTACGACAAATACAAACTCTCAGTCGGTTGAACTATCTTTCTTAATAATCGAAATACGCAGCTATGTAACAAAAAATCGTTTAGATAGTGCCATTTCCAAGATAGGTACATTTGATCTTAAAAACCAAAAAAGAATGAATGAAATAAAAATTGAATTTTTAGAAGATGTATTACAGGATTTTAATTTAGATAATTACGAAATTTTAGAAGGTATAGATAGTGAAAAAAAAGATTGGATTATTGACCGAGTAAAAGCAGATATTAACCTGCTTATTAGAGATTTATATTTCAATAAAAAAATGAATAATTCAGGATAAGATGTTTTAAAAAAAAGTAGGAAATGAGAAATTAGCTATAACATATGTGCTTGTTCCAATAGATATAAAAAAGTTTAATAATCTAAAGCAAAGCTAGCTGTGAAGTCATAATAAATAGGCAATTAAGAACTACTTTGTTCTAAACGTTTATAATAGAACACAAAACCACCTCCTTGCCAGTGCAATAACTTAGCCTTATTGTGAAGCTTATTAATAAAAATGTAGACCGAACCATTGGTAAGGTTGCTCTCCAGATCATTAGTAATCAAATTAGATAACCCATCAGTCGGGTAAATAAGAGGAATTTCACCACAAATCTCTCACAGTTAGGGTCGAGAACTGGCGTATTTATCCTTTTTTTGTTTCCAGCTCCCGCAATGTCAAACGCAGCATGCGGTTTTTCTGCACTACGCTTTCCCATTAATTTCATCTACTGACCAAGGTAGCAAGTTTACTGCAATGAAATTTAGCAACTATGTAATGAAACATCGAAATATCCGGTTAAATATGGATGGTAATGGAAGAGCCATTAACTATATTTTATAGAGAGCCAAAGTATATTCGTACCGATAATGGACCTGATTTTATCTCTAATCAATACAAAACATGGTGTTTAGACAAAAACATAACACCAATATATTCAGAACCAGGAAAACCAATGCAAACGGTTACATAGAAAGATTTAATAGAACATTTAGAGAAGATGTCTTAGATGCTTATCTATTCCATAGTCGAAAGCAGTTTCAAATGATATCCGATGAAACTATTACCGATTACAATAATAATCATCCACATGAATCCTTAGGTGGAGAAAGCCCTAGGGAATTTGGAAAAAGAAAAATCCCATTGTTGGTTTAAACCAACAATGGGATCAGTAATGACTATATTTTTAAATTATAGATTGTCTTAAGAATTATAAGTTTACACTCCCCAGCCCTCTCTTCCGACATCATTAACATCTTATTTTTTTAATATTCTGTCCTAAACATAGGGGAAATTATACAGTATTCATGTAATAAATAATGTTCATGGCACGCAAACTTTTTCTCATATCTACAGCATGAGCATACAGCTTAAAATTTAGCAAACTACTTAAAGTAAACATCAAATGAGAATTTGATCCTCCAACCATCTGAAGTAAAGATGATAATAACCTTCGAAGAAGATTCTGTATTGGTCATTTAAAAAAGTATGAAATAAGAAGTAATTCCTAAAGCTTTGTACTTTCTTTTGAAAATTTCTTAACCGAATAATATAATTTGTATTCTGTTAAACCACGAGATTGAGCGAATGCCTTTTGAATTTGACCTGAAATTGATACAGCTATACTAGCTTGCGCATCTCCTTAGATATAGAGATTTTAGACAAATCTGTTTTTAGCAAAAATATGCCTTGAACAAAATCAAATCGAAATGCACTTAGAGGGATGGATACGTTTGTCGTGTTATCTTTATTAACAGATAAACTTTATATCATTTAATAAGTATAGAAAACACCCTCGTCTGGTAATAAGAATTGTTCTCTTGGAATTTTATAATACTCTAATGCTTTTCTTAAATCATCACCAGCCTCTCCCTGTCCTTCGTCTGCTAAGGCAAAAGTCCCAAAATGAGTAGCTATAGCCTTTTTTGATTTAATGTCTAAATGTATCTGAACAGCTTCATTAGGACTTGTATGAATGGGCGCCATAAACCAATTTGGTTTATAAGCACCAATTGGAATTATAGCTACATCGATATTAGGAAAAGTTTCACCTATGGTTTTAAAAATAGTATCATCGTATGCAGTATCACCTGCATAGTAAATCGTTTTAGAACCTTCAACCATAAAACCACACCATAGTGTTTTATCTCTATCAAAAAGACCTCTACTCGAAAAATGTACTGCAGGCATTGCAGTAATTTTTAAATTATTTACATTCATATTTTTATTCCAATCAATTTCAGTTACATTCTCAATACCTAATCTTCTAAAAAAATGTGACACTCCTAATGGAACAATGAACTGTGGGGTGAATTTTTGTTGTAGTTTTAGGACCGTATTTTTATCTAAATGGTCATAATGATTATGACTTATTAGTACTACGTCTATTTTTGGTAGGCTATTAAAAGTTATTCCTGGGGGTCTGTTTCTTTTAGGTCCCATCCACTGTATAGGACTGCATCTATCTGACCAGATAGGGTCAATTAGAATATTAACTGAATCTACCTGTATCAGAAATGTGCTATGATTTACGAATACTAATCTAAGACTATCAGTAAGATTATCATTGATTAATGTATCTCTAGTAAACGTTTCATAGTTTTCTATCCATTTTGTAGGTTTACGAGAATGAATAAGTTTGAATACTTCTTTTATACCGTTACCACTTTTTCCATTTGGATTAAAAAATTTACTCCCATCAAAATGTGACGATATTTGACCAGAATATCCTTTTTCTGAAAAATAATAACCAATCACGATACCAATTAATAATAGTATTGAAAGAGAACCGAAAATATATATAACCACTCGCTTTATTATTTTTCTAAATGTTATCACCATACCTTGCTTAAGGTGTTTACTCTTTGACCCTGATTAATGTAGCAGTCTTGCCAAGTAAAGAGATTCCAACAAAGCCTCTAAGTTTCAAGATATCTTTATCTTCTTCAAGCCACATCTTACTTGAATATGTATTCCCATTATCTATAGAATAGATTTTACCATCGCCCCATTTATCATCATCAAAAACAAAATCTTTCATAAAAACAATTCCGATAACACTTCTATTTCTAAGAGATTCTTCAGGATTTTCAATATCAAGACGAGCATCTTTTCTCCAAATGATTTTCCCAAGGTACTTATTATTTTCTTTATAAATCTGTATTTTACCTTCTTTATTTTCAGTCCAAAATTGACCGATAACATCATCTGCTTCTACTTGGGAAAAAGCATTAACAGATAGTAAAAGTGTTGCTATTAATAAACTTAATATTTTCATTATATTCGTTTTTATTGAGTTAATTCTTGAACGCCTTGTTGAAACGATATGGCATTTGTATAGCCCAATTGCTTTCTTGCTTTACTGTCATTAACTGAGAATTCGGTAGCCATTAACCGAATCATAAGTGGCATAACAGGTGGTCTTGATTTTAATCCCAATATTTTCCAAATACCTCCAAATAAGTGAGACAAAATAACTGCGACACTACGTGGTATTTCTTTAGATCCTGGGTCTAATCCTTCAGCTTTTAAAATTGACGTAAACGTAGTACGCATTGACCTTCTATCTCCATCAGTCACGAAATATGCTTCTCCACCTTTTTCAGAATCAAAGGCAGCTATAATTGCATTAGCCAGATTTTTCACATGTATAGTAGATAGAATTTGATTGCCTCCACCAATCCATCGCCATTTACCACTTGCCACGTTCGACATTAAATCTTCATAGTGATGATTGTTTGGACCCCAAATCGCTGGTGGCCTAAGCGAAATAGTCTTAAAATCATTGGTATTAGAAGCTAAAACTGCTCTTTCTGCAATGGCTTTGGTTTTTGGGTATAAAGCTGATGGTAGTCCTTTCTTAGCTTCGGCTTCCGTACAGTTAATGATAGGTGAACCCGGTATAACAGGTGCAGCACTGATATAGACGAACTTTTGAATACCATTATCTTTTGATAATTGTAAAAGTTTTTTGGTAGCTTCAACATTGATTTTGTAAAATGGCTCCTTGTCATAGGTCAAATCCATATGAGCGGCTGAGTGCAATACACAATCACATTTTTTTAATGCTTCTGCAGTATTGGTTGACATCGAAGTCAAATCATCTAAAACTGCCTTTGCACCAAGAGTTTGGACTTTTTTAGCCGATTTTTCACTTCTACAAATTGCAAAAATCTCGTGCCCATTTTTAATGAGGATAGGTATGATATTTTGCCCTACAAAACCTGAGCCTCCTGTGATAAATACCTTCATAATCTTTGTTTTTTCACAAAGATCTGGCAATAAGTAGGTTTCAATTATCCTATCAGGTCGTTTGGCTTACTCCACAAGCCAAATTATATGGAAGAGGGTAATACCCCGAAGTATTTTTTATAAGCTATGGTGAATTTAGATGGGTGCGAGTAGCCTATTTGGTAACTGATTTCACTGGCGGACATTTCTTTTGAGCTAAGCTTTTCTTTTGCATATTCCATCTTAATTTTTTGTTTGTATGAAATAGGGGGTAAACCAAAAACTTGCTTAAAGAGCATTTTGAATTTAGTTTTACCCATATTGGCAACCTCTGACAATTCATCAATAGAAAATGTTTTATCCATGATAGGGTCTCTCAAAAGTGTCGCAGCAGTAAATAATCCTTTTAAATCTAACGGATGTAATTCTTCATACTTATCTTCTACCTCCCTTTTTGCTAATTTTTGAAAATTGATATCAAGCAATTCAAGAATCTTGGAATATGCTTTTAGTTTACTACTCTCTTGATTTAAAATTATTCTGAGACAAGATTCTGAGTCAATATCCAAATCCTCGTACACCAATACTTTTGTTGTGTTAGTTAAAATGGTAAGATTACCATAATCTATTTCTGAAAGAAATGATTTTTTAAATTTTAAGAGTACTATCTCAAAAGGCATTTTAGTAGCAGAGGTGGAAGAAACTTCAATATTAGGGGTATAAAATAAAATACCAATTGGTAAATTTCTTTGAACTGAAATACTGGTATCATTTACTTTTTTATGTACCCCAAACTTAGATAGGTTAATATTTATTAATAGGTACTCGCTATCAGTGGGGTTGGAAGAAGTTAAGGTAATCGGTATGCTTAATTGAAAACTGAATTTTAAAAGCTCAATCTTATCATTAAAGTTTCGTCTTTCAATTTGTCCTTTACCTAAGGTATTATTAAAGGTTATTTCATCATCTATTACCTTAGTACTTAAGGGTTCTACAAACTGATTTATTATGTCTTTAGTAATATCTATATGTATATTCATTTGAAATTAAGAAATATATTTTTCTCAATATACATTTTTCTGCAATCAAAATTAAATTTTATGTAAAAGTCCGATTGACTCCGTTGTGATTTTTTCTTGATATCCTAGGAGTAATTCTTCCTGTTTTTGGATATTATGATCAGGTAATTTATTTCATTTGTACAGTTTTTTTTGAGGTAAGGTATATTTTTACCAAACTTTAAACTCAATGACAACCCTAAATTACCACCACCTGTAAAATCAAATAGTCTTATCTGCTGACTAATTCGACAATTATTAGGATAATCAGCAGGTTGTTCCCCACTTTTGGTGGTTAAGATGTATTTAGGATTAATCTCTTCTTTAATAATTGAAAACTTCCTCTACCGTGCATTTGTCTTTTTATGGTTTTAAGTTTGTTTACACTTCCTTCAACTGGTCCATTGCTCCAACATAGTGCGATAGGGTTTTTGACAGCGTTGTAATCCGACTTCAATCCCATTGCAAAGGATTGGATTTCTTTTATATTAGAATCGATTGCTGATTTTATTCAATTATCTAAATTATACTCTGCCTTTTCCTTCATCATCCTTTTAAATATTCTTGTTAGAGTCAAAGTAGTTGCTAGTTCTTAGGATTTAACACATAGTTTTTGTATCAGATTTTGTTGTATCTCGGAAAGCTTATTTTCGTCTTTCAAAAACAGAAAGGCTGTTTTCGATAGTTTGAAGAAATATAATTTGTTTTCGTGCAACTTTTTCTGTTTTGCCTTTTTACTAGTTCATATACTATAGAAAAGAAGTGCTTCGGATAAAGTACGATATGCATCTGTATATCCTCGCTGTTTAAGTTCTTTCCAAAGCGTTGTTAACAAAAGATCTGGTTCTTGTTCCATTCTAGATTTGATATATTTAAAATGATATGTTATAATATGTCTCTCCTTATAAACTCTTCTTGAAAGTTCTTCATTATCAAAATATTTTTTAACTGTTTGCCTATGCATGTTAAGGTTTCTTGTGAGAGCCCTGATAGCGAACCCTTCTTTTTGCATCCTTTTTACTTCTAAAAACCTCCATTTAGATTTAGTATTCTGTGGTTTGTTTGGTGGTAATGGTGGTTTTATTTTTTTTGGAGCAGAAGATTTAATTGGGTCGGAAAGTTTACCTAATCTATTATATTCTCAACACATAATTTTGGTAATTGCTTCCCTTAGATTTTTTAGTAAATGCCAACGATCCGTTACCTGAGTAGCATTTGGTGCTCCTTGGGTAGCTTCCCTGAATATATTTATCTTATCGATCTTGGCTAATAATTTCAATCTCTAGGTGTTTCGCTAACCAATTTGATAATGTAGAAGCTTCTCTATCTGTTAATAAGTCAACATTTCCTCTGTTTTCCAAGTTCACCAGGATGGTTTCATGTAGATCTCGTTTTTTAAATGCCTAATCATCAAATCCCAAAATTCCAGGGGTATTATGTAAAGATATTTTCTCCTTTTCTAAAATCCTTAAATGTGTAGTGTCACTAATTGGAAACTCAAGGAGTTTTGCAATCCTCTCAGAAGGCTTGTCTCCAGATTCAATAACAAGATCCAAGGCAGCTTTTTCTTATCTAGATACACTTCCTTTGTAGAGAAAAAATGTTTAGAAAATCGTTCGGTAAAAACCTTTAACTGACAAGTATCATTGATACAATAAAACTTCCTAGATCTTAAAAAAACAGTAGACTTATTCGTAATCATTGTAAGATCTTTAATTGTACGATTATGAAACTATGTAATTTTGTAGAAGCTGCCATTATTTAGGGTAAAAACAATCTTTTTACTTACTATACAAATAAATATGAACATAATAATATTCTCTTACCACAGAAGGTATTTCAGAAGCATCTTCTTCAGAAAGAATAATATTTTTCGCGTTCATTATTGATTTTACCAAAAGTAGGAAAAATCAGCGTCCCAGATAGTATTGTGTATCAGTATTGTTGTGGCTAGTCTTTTAATCAATTTCTATATATTCCGATTTCCTTCCAGATAGATCACCATTCAGCCAATTATATTCAAATTCCAATGTCAGTTTCTCATTTTTAGTTTCTGAAATCAATCCTTTTCATTCTACTACTTTTAGTTCACCATCAATTGTCAGGCAATAATAAAAAAGTTCTATTTTTAAATCTTGAGCCTGTTTTCCTATAATCAGTCCTTCCAAGATTATCCTTCCTATATATTTTCTAGTAATTGTCTTTTCCTTTTGTGAGTAGTAAAAAAATCGTTTCATCTGATGATAATTCTCTTTCATTTTCAACAGTCACAAATTTTTTATTGTTTAGGTTCAATTTTCGTTCATTCTAATTGGCAGCTACGACCCGGATATGGAGCATGGATCCTTTCAGTCATCCACGCTCCATATTCTCTATTGTGCTATGTTCTATTCATATAACCGCTAGAATCCATAAGCAAAAGGAATTTTTGAAGAATAACCTTCTAGCAATTTTGGATTGCACACTGTGATTCTAATTTTTACTATTGGCCATGCATTGAACTGAAATTTCTGAACGACCTCTTTTCTGCTAAGCGAATCAAGATCTGGAAATTTCAAATCAGGCATCTCAATGATTTCATAATCACTGATAAATTGATCAATAATTGACTCATTAGGATCTAATACATAGCCTCCTAGCTTATCTTTCACCATCACTTCTTTTAAGGTCATCATCATCGGCAAGCCATTATCAGGAGGGAATCTCAATTCATCTTCAAACGGTCGAATTAGAAGGTTAAAAGCCTCTCTTTTATCGGCTAATTCAATGGGATATTCGCGGTTAAAAATTAGAACTGAATATTCTATACTCACACCTGTAATATTAGAACCAATAATAACAGGATCACTGTATTGAAGAATTTTACGATAAGAAAGAGGTTCAGGAAGTCTTTTTTTCTTATTGTTAAAAACCACCTTAGTAAGGTCTTCTAGTAAGTCTAAAGCACCTCCATATCCATACGAATTACTTCTACATGATAAGAGTACTAAGTCATTTTGAAAACCCTTCTTTCGCATCAAAACACCAATCTCATTACGTGAAACAAACATTTCTCCTATATTATCCTTAACATAATCCATGATATCTTGTCCATCTTTGGGTTGACCATCTGGATCCGTTATATATGAATTGACAGGGTATTTTGGTATCTCAAAAATATCAGACTCTGAAGCTAAAGCGTAACCGCTAGCCATATATTTCCACATTGGCATCAGACCATTTTCAATATCGTAAGTAGTTGAAGCTTGAATTTTAATAGAAGTATCTTCAGAAATAATCGGATCACAACTTTCATAGTGTTCGGTTGGATCAAATGAAGCTGTCTCCCATTTGTCACCAACCTGAAGATGGTGTAACCATTCTGAGTCTGATACTAGCACAGTCATATCACCTCTTAACCAATTATTTACATTTTCCCAGTACTGGTTGGCATAGTCACGTATCATCTCATCACCTGGGTAGTTTTCTATCTCTACATCTACATCCAAAATAAAACCACGAGCATACTTTGCCATCCAATTTTTATTTAAAATTAAATCAAGAGAAACTTCTTCTGAAATGGGAGAATTTCTTTCTGCTCGACTGTGAATGATTGACAATGCGAATCCAGGAGAAGCAGGAATCACCATGCTATCTGGATGAATCACTTTGATATCCAGAATTATTTTTTTGTTTTCCATTTCTTTGACTAAAATGCTATATAAAGCTGACATATAATTTCTTTTTTATTTAAGTATTTATTTTTTTATATTGCGCACAATGTTTAGTATAATTAGGAAGCGGTTTTGAAGTACTAAATTTTACGTAGAACAAAAGTTTGAAACCAGCCAAAGCCCTTAAAATCAGTAAAAATCCTTCTATTTTATATATTCTTGGCGTTAGGTTTTATTTTTATATAAATTGTTTTGTTCCCAATTTTATCTATCTGTGATTAATTATTCTATCATTAATTATATTATTTATCATTGTGTCATTGTTGCCGTTTGAAGATGCATAAGACTCCATTCCAAATTCTCTTGGAGAAGTACGACTTATTTTTCAATATTTGGAACTTCTCCAACAATTAGGCGAATTTATCTTTAGTTGAATTCATAGATATATTTTTGCAGATATTCCTTATTACAATAAGAATGTACTCCTCTCAACCAGTTTTTAAAGTTCTTTCATTTATTTGATAAAGTTTGTTTCAAATCAGGATATTCTTCTTTGATTGGATTATAACGGGACAAACCATCGACTAATATACTTACGCCATTTTTTGTACTAGTATCAAACAATGATTTTAAGGATTTGAGGCTATAATCGACTATAATTTTAGCATAGCCCTTTTCTGATTTACCATCGCTATGCTCAAAAGAAATCACAATCTTCATTTTCTTATCACTTTTACTCCTTTCTTTTTCTTAGCTTTGAAATAAACCTATCTCGAACTCATCAACATGAGCTTCATCTTCTAATGGGTATCGTTCTCTACTTTTAATAAATAAATGTACTTTCTGACGAAATGCCCATGTTGTTTTTTTTGATTCAGACCAAAAATTTCTCAGAACCAAATACTATTTGTTCCTTTCTTACTGGTCTAAATCTCCTAGAACATTGCAAAAACTTTAAGTTTATAACTAAAGTTTGTGGAATAAAGTTGCTGCTGTAGTAGATTCGGTCTCAAAAACATTTACTGCAACGACGGCTACAAGGTTATTTGCCTTTTGGTGTAGACAGTTGAATTACATCGTTCACAATTGTACCCATTTTCCCATTTTAATTAATTACATTTAATTGGATTCTTGATGTTTCTCCTTTTGTCCCTTCACCATTGCGTGAAGAATACGGAGTAACACTAATAATATTATTACCATTAGCAGTCGAGCTTAAAGGAAGGTTTCCTCCAATAAAATTACCTCTAGGGGAATCTCCAAATAATAAATAAGGAGCTGTATTTTCTATATTTCTAAAATTAGGTATAGCATCAAGTTCAAACACTACACTACCAACTTGATCTGGAGAAGTATTCGCTTTTATAGACAAATTTTGCGGTAATCTTGATAAATCAATCAAAGTAGATTCCCCTATTGGAAATAAAATATCATTATTATCTGCATCAACTAGAAATAATGAAGTAATCTTCAATTGTGAAGAATTTTGATTTATAAAATTTAAATTTAATCTTAGAGATGTACCTGATTGTCCTGTAGCATTTCTGCCAGCAAAAGGAGTAACGATTATAATATTATCTCCATCACTATTTGGCGCCAAAAGTCCACCATTAAAATCACCCCTTGGGTTATCTCCAAAAAGAGCATATGGCTTTGTATTCTCTATTTTAATAAAACTTGAACTAGTTCTAAGTTCAAATTTAACACTCCTGACATTATCTGTAGTCAATGCCTTAATATTAAGAGATTTAGGCAGTTTACTTAAATCTAAGATAGTAGATTCGCCTATAGGAAAAAGTTCAGTATCAGTTTCAGCATCAATTAAAATTAGTGATGTAATACCTAGCGAACTCAGTTTTGTTGTTACTTTGCTTTCTGAATTATGGGTAAATTCTATTTCTTCTGTCGAGCAATAAATCAAACAAAGGCTAATTGAGAATATTAATATTATTTTTTTCATGATTACAGATTTTAAGATAATTTTAGCAACGCAAATAAATAAAATATATGTGTAGGGCATTTATAAATAATGCCATTGATTTTATAAAAATGCTTAAAAGTAAACTCCTGATTAAGAATATAGTCTATCAATTTAAATTGAAAATAACTTGATATATTCTTAATTGCAGAAAATCAATTTGACAGATTAACATTCATCTCTTTATCCAATAATCTTATTATCCAAAGCGCATACATGAGCTATTTCATATTAAGATTCGTTTAAGCTGACATCCCATTGAGAGAGTCAATTCTGATAAAAAAGGCAGTACATACAAAGCATACTAACAGGGCTTATCAATATCCCCATTAGTCGATTTGTGCTTTTTAATTATCATAAAGAACGTAGACAGCGTGACTTTAAAAAATATCTTGCGTTAACCATTAACCACGCACGTTTGTAATGTGATATGTATATACGGTATATGACAAAATAAGAACAGATACAAATATAATGCTAAGAGTATATTTACTTAGTTGGTTCATACCTATAAAGTTCCATATACTTGTAGGTAAATAAAGATGCACCTTTATCTTCTTACCAATGATATTTTAACATGACTTGCGAATGTATTCCAACCTCCATTAAATGAATAATATCTGGCAACTCTACCAAATCCTAATAAAAATTCTAATTGAGCTTCTCGCGAGTTTATTTGAGGTTCTCTACAAGGCACTCTTAGTTCTCCTCCATAAGCGAATACGTTTGCAGCTGCCGGTGTTTGTGCAACAATTGCTCCTGTTTTATAATAAATATTATAAGGTTGTGATTTGAATAAATAGTCGCAATCAGAAGAAGTTCCTTGAAAATTTACTCGACTATTAGCATAAACAGGCCAATTGATATAATAGACACTATTTCCTACCCAAGGAAGTGTTTTTGACCTATACCAATTTCCACCATAGCATCTAGCTGTTTTTGATGAAACATCATTATCTTGATTTTCAAAGAACGTTTTATATTTTTCTTTTTGGCTTAATTCTTCAAAAAATGCATCAGCGTTTTGATCATCGACTAATGCTAAAGATTTCCCAGCTCTAGAGTAAGAAAGCTCATTCAATTCTAACATAAACGATTTTTTTAGTGCTGCATCTTCTACAGACATTCCTTTTTCAGTATCGTTAGTGTATGAATAATTGATGAATTTTTTCATCTCTTCATAATTCAATTCATTGTAAGCATTAACTATTTCATGAATTTTGTTTTCGTCCTGTGGTTCATAGAAATTTTTAGCTAAGTATTCAATTTTGGCATCTCCTGTTTCCTCAGTTATATCAATATCTTCTTTCTGACAACTAAACAATATGGTCGTTACCAAAAATAAATTAATGAAATGATTTTTCATTGTGTGTGTATTTTAAATTAACAAAATTAGAGTGCGAATTTAGATTATTAATACACATACAATTTTATCATTATTACACTTGTTTTAAAATAGTTGTCTTTATTTTATGCTTTTAGGTTCTGGAGATGTAGTATATAAGATAAGAGGAAGGGGTAAGGAAAACTTTCAAAATCCCAAAAAAAACGATATTGCAATAACATCTATATGCAAAACAGTATAAGTATCTTCTGAAGATCTCAAATGAATTCTAAATATTAATTTTAATAAAGACCACACCAATCACTACTAGCTTAATCCTTTATAAGATTTCTAAAGTCATTATGATTAAAATATTCTAATCAATACACATACCCTCTCCCAATAATTATCCAAAAATTTTTATTTTTTAATTACACTTATGATCTCTTGTGTATCATCTGTAGTAATTTTTATAAAATATTGTCCTGATTTTAATAAAGATGCTTCCTTACTTAAATCTATTAATTCGACATTTTGTAAATGATAATCAAAATGTCTCTCTAAAACTTTTTTACCAGTAAGATTTAATATGGTTACATCAAGATCTGAATCTACATCCCCTTTATTTTGTATATAAAAATTTGACCCGTTAATAGGGTTTGGATAAATAGTAAAACCTAAAGCTGATCTTCTTAGTTCTTCTGGAGTTATAGAAAGATTTGTAGATTGACTCCTGTTTGTCGTAACTACAACATCTAAATTACCTCTCTTAGACCAATTACCTGCTTTATCTCTTGCTAAACTTTTTATCTTAACATTTCTGGTACGCGCATCATTTATATTAGAAGAACCAACTGTAACCTTGGCACTACTACTCCTTTGTTTGTAAACCTTTAAGTCATCAAACTCTACTCTGGTAGAATTGGTTCTATAAGAAATCCCACTTCCCGTTTTAATTGGTGTACTATCTTGCCAAGACAAAACCTGCTTGTTGTTTCTAAAAACATTGACTCTGCCATCTAAAGGGTTATATTCTATCTTATAATTTGCATAAAGATTGTTTAATGATACGTCACCTATGGCTCTAAAATAAAGTCTATTATTAATAGTCTCGTAAATTCGTACTTTATTATCCTCTCCACTAAACCAAATTAAATAAGAATTACCTCGCTGTGATTGTCGCACATCTGATGCCATAATATGTAAACCAAACTTCCTAGGACCGCTTGTAGACAAAATGCGAGCATCAAACTCATATAAATAAGGTCTTAATGATGTTTGTGACAAAAATGAGCTCAGATTGGTATTATCTAAAGAAATATCCGATTGTAACAAATGATTATTAGAAATACTCCACGACCCTCCTATCTTTTGATATCCACTATAAAATGAACCATAGTTGTCATTAAAAAAACCATTACCGCGATTTGCCAAATAAGTATCTCCATACTTCTCTAAAACCTGATAATAGCGACCCGTTACACCTATGTTATCACTATCACTGAAATTAACAGTAAAATCATCACTTTGTATTGAACCTCCCACAGCAGTCATTGATGTAACTGGAGATTCATAATCTGAATTTTCTAGTACACAGGTTCTTTCTAAATCACTTTCTAAAGCTTTTAAATATGCTTCTGCAAAAGTGTCTCTCCAATTATTGCTTAATAATTTATTAGCGTCAGGCGAATCCACAAAACCTATTTCATTCAAAACACCTATTGCATTATTATTAGTCAAAACACCTAGATGAAAAATAAAAGAAGCATCTTCTACTGACCTTCGGTCTGTCCACTTACCAATATTTACCATATGGTTTTGTATGTCCCTGGAAAACCTAGAATTCGACGAAGCTGACGAATTACTCCTATTACACCAAAAGGTCTCGGTCCCTGTTCCGCCTCCAGCATTACAATGTATACTTATAAACCTATCTGCATTCCAATTATTTGAAATAGCTCTTCTTTGACCTAAGCTCAAATGACCATTTCTAGTTGATCTAGTTAATCTAACTGTCCATCCATTACATCTACTTTCAATTTTTTCTTTAAGTTTAAGTCCAACTGCTAAAGCTGTTGAGTGCTCAATATCTGTCCTACCATCTGGATTAGAACCATCAACTGCATAACCATGGCCCGGATCTATAACTATAACTTGTGCTATAGAATTGAAGTAGAAAAAAGACATTAAAAGAACAAGAGTATATATATTTTTTCTAAAAATCATAATCTATATTTTAAATTACCAACAAATAACTTACCAGTCTTTTCATCTGAAAAAACAATCTTTTTTCCATCAGGTGATACGTCAGCGTTCATTTCTATCCTGTCTTTTGTTCTCGTTAATTGAACCTTTTTTTTATCTTTTAATGAAATCATATAAAGTTCTGAGGCAGTAATATTATGTCCGTCTGAACTTTTATCTTCAAATGTTATTATTCCTTTGTCATCTTTCAACCAAGAGGTTGCAATACCCTCACCTAAATATTCTCTTTTCTTTTTATCGTATATGTGGTATAGATAGATTGAAGAACCCTCATGAACTACTACCTTGTTTCCAGAAGGAGAGACTAAACAGTGATAGTATTGTCCTACCTCATTTGAAATCTTCCTAACAACATTGGTATCAGTATTTTTTGCTTCTAATTGAAGTGTTTCGGGATTAATATAAATTTGTAAATTCTTATTCTTTTGATTCATTACTTTAGTATTTTGCGGATTTATATTAATTTCATTTCTTACCGCTCCATCTGTTAAGCTTAAGCTTTTTGCCTTAGAATCCGAAAAATATCCATTTAGTGGTTTATCTCTATAAATAATTTTATCTCCATCAGCAGACCAATTCGCCATGTAACCGATTCCCTCCTTTTCTTTTATCATTGTTACCTCTTCAGACTTTAAATCAATTATATATAATTTAGAATTATGATGGTCAGTACACAAAATTTTAGATCCATTAGGAGACCATTTTGGAAATGTTAACTCGTCTGAAAAATTTATGGAATATATATCCGTTATTTGGTTTTGAGAAAATCCCTTGTAAATAAATAAAGAGAGCAAACTAAATGTTATTCTAGTTAAAATCGATTTCATATTATTTGAATGTTAGCAACTATATTAAATTTTGAGTTATTACTTTTTAATTACACTTATGATCTCTTGTGTATCATCTGTAGTAATTTTTATAAAATATTGTCCTGATTTTAATAAAGATGCTTCCTTACTTAAATCTATTAATTCGACATCTTGTAAATGATAATCAAAATGTCTCTCTAAAACTTTTTTACCAGTAAGATCTAATATGGTTACATCAAGATCTGAATCTACATCCCCTTTGTGTTGTATATAAAAATTTGACCCGTTAATAGGGTTTGGATAAACAGTAAAACCTAAAGCTGATCTTCTTAGTTCTTCTGGAGTTGTAGAAAGATTTGTAGATTGACTCCTGTTTGTCGTAACTACAACATCTAAATTACCTCTCTTAGACCAATTACCTGCTTTATCTCTTGCTAAACTTTTTATCTTAACATTTCTGGTACGCGCATCATTTATATTAGAAGAACCAACTGTAATCTTGGCACTACTACTCCTTTGTTTGTAAACCTTTAAGTCATCAAACTCTACTCTGGTAGAATTGGTCCTATAAGAAATCCCACTTCCCGTTTTAATTGGCGTAGTATCCTGCCAAGACAAAACCTGCTTGTTGTTTCTAAAAACATTGACTCTGCCATCTAAAGGGTTATATTCTATCTTATAATTTGCATAAAGATTGTTTAATGATACGTCACCTATGGCTCTAAAATAAAGTCTATTATTAATAGTCTCGTAAATTCGTACTTTATTATCCTCTCCACTAAACCAAATTAAATAAGAATTACCTCGCTGTGATTGTCGCACATCTGATGCCATAATATGTAAACCAAACTTCCTAGGACCGCTTGTAGACAAAATGCGAGCATCAAACTCATATAAATAAGGCCTTAATGATGTTTGTGACAAAAATGAGCTCAGATTGGTATTATCTAAAGAAATATCCGATTGTAACAAATGATTATTAGAAATACTCCACGACCCTCCTATCTTTTGATATCCACTATAAAATGAACCATAGTTGTCATTAAAAAAACCATTACCGCGATTTGCCAAATAAGTGTCTCCATACTTCTCTAAAACCTGATAATAGCGACCCGTTACACCTATGTTGTCACTATCACTGAAATTAATAGTAAAATCATCACTTTGTATTGAACCTCCCACAGCAGTCATTGATGTAACTGGAGATTCGTTATCTGAAGAAGGGTTTTGACCTCTATTTGCCCTATACCAAAAATTTCTTCTTGGATGACCTCCGTCCTGAAATGTTCTCTGTAATCGAAGCCCCCCTCCATTGGTTCTCCACTCAAAGTGTATATGGTCTCCCGTAGATCCACCTGAAGTTCCTTCGATTGCAATTGGCTGACCACTCTCAACTTGTTGTCCTACAGAAACTAAAAATCTCTTATTGTGGGCGTAATATGTCTCTTCGCCATCTGGATGTTCTATAATTACCAGCCTACCAAAACCTGATGTTAAACTCCCATCTATTTGAGCATAAACAACCCTTCCTTTACCTGAGGCTGCTACTATCTCGTCACCAGAAGGGTTTGTAGCATAATCTGTGGCTAATTGCCCATGTTGTCCCGTAAATGGGCGTCCCGTCCAAGCCCTGCTAGGGTTATGCCCGGGAGGAGGAGGAGGCGTTCCATGTCTTGACACAACATTTTCTAATCCATCTTGCCAAGGTAAATGATATACTGTACTTGGCGCTTTGTTATAAATACTTACTTGAGACCTTTTTGATACACTACCTTTCCACCCTATTAAGTTTATTACACTTTTATTATCCTTCAAAATTGACTTTAATTTGTTATTTCGCAAATCAAATTCTAACAGCCAATTAGAATGACCATGTACTCTATTATCGTTCTTTTGCAACGAGGCCGCAAAGTATAACTTTTCTCTATCAGGAGATACTAAAGGTGTTTGATGATATGTAAACGGCAAATCAATTTTTCTTATTTTTTTTGTCCTGAGATTAAATATTCCAATCCCCTCGTGCTCAAAAGCAGAATTAAAAAATCTAAACTCAACATATATTTCATCTTTATTATTCGTCCAACCAACAGGAATAAAGGCTAGTTTTCTTTCATTGATAACACCTTCAGAATATCCATTCTCACCAATTATACCTTGTTTACTATTGGCATATAGCATCGTTACTTCGTTAGTTAGCAAATTTTTTGATTTTAAAGAAAATCCTTTGCCAAATCTTGGTCTCTCAATGTAAATCCACTCCTTTTCATTATAGGGATTTTTCAATCCCATAAAAAAAACTGTTTCTATAGTTTTAGACTTTTTTAATTTTAAAAAATCACTTGAGTAAATTTTTGAATCAATTGATACTTGTACCGAGTTGACAAGGTCAACAGATAGTTTTTGCCTTGTTTCTCCAGTAAAAGAATCAAAACTCATTAATTGATTATTGTTCTTATATAATAAGGTTTGACCATAAAAATTTAAACCTATTATAAAAAACAGAAACGAAAAAAGTATTTTTTTAATATTCATAAATTGTCATAAAATTAGTTAACAAAGGGCAAAATTAATGTTGTCATGTATCTCAGCATCCTTGATATTTGTGTGTGCTTTATTAAAAATGCTTTTTTATTTAATTCCACTCTCAGCGTTTACTTTTTAATGTATGCGCAATTTTCGTAAACGTGAATCAAACCAAAAACTTTAATTTTATGTAAATTAACTCCGTACACAATGTTAAAATTTATTGTTCTTATTACCCTCACTTTTCTATCCCTAAAGTCACATTCTCAAATTTTAGAAAACGAAGAAAAGTTTATTGGAAATATTTTGAGAGGTTATGCTAATAATGGAATGGAAGATGATTCTTATTTTAAAAACTTCTGGAATCAAGCTACCCCAGAAAATGCAGGAAAACATGGTTTAGTAGAAATCGAAAGAGACAAATATGATTGGACTACACTAGATGAAATTTATAATTACTGTATCTCTAATAATATACCTTTTAAACAACATGCATTTTTATTTTGGTCTGAATCTACTACTCCATTATGGCTATTAGATCTTCCTAAGGAAGAAATTAAAGCTGAATTAGAGGAATGGATTCAAGATTTCTTTAATAGATATCCGAAAACAGAAATGGCCGAGGTTGTTAATGAACCAATCGACAATCCTCCACCTGCAATAATAATGGAAGCTTTAGGAGGAACTGAAAATTATACTTGGATAAAAACTATGTTTTCTATTGCCAGAAAATATGCCCCAAAAGAATGTAGACTTATTATTAATGAAAACAGAATTCTGAAAGGAGATGAAAGAATAATTGAATATAACAAAGTAGTTGATTTATTAAAACAAAGCAACTTGATTGACGGCATAGGGGTTCAAGCACATTTTTTAGAAACTGTCCCCCCATCTATAGTCAAAAAATCTTTAGATTATTTAGAGCATAATGATCTACCAATCTACATAACAGAATTTGATTTAAACCAAAAGAATGATATCCTTCAAAAGAAAGTTCTAGCTTCTCATTTTAGGATTTTTTGGGAACATCCTGCCATAAAAGGTATCACTTTCTGGGGTTATAAGAAAAAGCATATTTGGCAAACCGATTCTTTTCTTATGTATACTAATGGCAAGAAAAGAAATTCGTTTAATTGGTTAATAGCATATCTTAGAGGTAGAAATGTAAGTTTATTTTCTAATTATTTGATTGAAGTTAGAGCTAAGTGCTACGGTGAAAATATTATAATGGGTATCAGTAAAGATGAAAAAATTATAAAAAAAGTTAAGCTAAATGAATCAGGTAATGGTAAGAATTTTCAGAATTACTACGCTTTGGTTAATGACGAATCTAGTTCTAATAATCTAGGTATAAAGGTTACATTTGAAAATGATTATGGCTCTGGCAGGTATTTAAGAATTAATTGGCTTAGAACATTGGGTAATAAAATTGAGGCTGAGTCGAGAGAACTAAATACTGGCGCTTGGGATAATGGTTGTGGTAATGGTAAGTTTTCTGAGTATTTACATTGTGCAGGATATATTGACTTTAGTCAAAATGATAACAGGAAAAAAAGCAACTTGGCGCGTGAAAATACGTTCAATTCTTATTATGACCCAACAATAAAAATTTTACACGTAGATTTTAATTATATGATAAAAAATCGGATTGTTCAAATCATGAATATTCATGGAGTTCTGGTTTTTTCAGAAAAAACAAACAATTATAAAAACTCTATAGATGTCAGTAAATTTTCAAAAGGATTTTATATAATAAGAATTGAAGAAAACGCACACATTCAAACAAAAAAAGTTTACCTTAAATGAAATCTTTTTAGCAATAGTGTTTTAAAAACTTCAAGACACAAATATTGTACTAAATTATTCTGTACCTTAATACAAAGGTTTGTAATTACAAAGAAAAAGACTACTTACCAAAAAGTACTTATCCCGACGTCGATATTAAATGCTAAATAGAGTAACCCTAACTTTATTAAAGAAGGTTTCCATATCGCATTAATAAATTAGAATCGAGCAACATCCTATCTAGAAACTGAGCCAAAGACTTTTAACCTTCTCTAAAAAAGGGAAGTTTACAACTTGAATCCCAGAGGGAGTTCTTTATGTGTTGAAAATAAGTAATTAAAAAAATTATTTAACTAAAATCTTTTTAATAATAGGTTTTTCAACATTCTTTATGTTCGTAAACTTTATAATAAAGATTCCTTCAGAAGAAAAAACATGTCTTGGTATTACATATTTTTCCTCTTGTGGATATTTCAATTTACTGCTAAATATTTTTTTACCTGATAAAGTAAAAATTTCAACTTTAAAAGCTTCGTTATCTTCGTTACATACAAGATTTATACCTAGATCATTACCTTCGTATAATGGATTAGGAAATAATTTAATATCGTACTCGTCTTGCAATCTTATTAAATCAAAATCATTATCAGTATCAGATTTAGCTTTATTAATAGTTTTGAATTCTATATAACCATTACAATGAATTATTTCGCTATAGCTCTTACCGCAAGTTCTACTATCATTATCCCAAGCCCCTGTATTTGTGTCCATATTTTCAGACTGAAAAATTGTATTATCTATTTTTAGATAATCAACAATTAAATCATTCTGTGGTCCATCGTCTCCGTAATATTCAACCTTTACTGTATTATTATTGCAAGGTAATACTCCTTTGTAAAAATAATTATTGTAACTGTTTTTTATATTAGTCCATTTTTTTAACACCCTATCTCCTACCAAAAGCCTCATGTTCTCCTTTCCTGATTTTCCCTTTGCTCTAATAGTAATGCTAGTAAAATTCGTATCTCTTAATTTATACTCTATAAATCCGTTACAGTGAATTTTTTCACTGTAACTTTTACCACAAGTTCTACTATCATTATCCCAAGCCCCTGTGTTGATTTCCATCTTTTCAGACTGAAAAATTGTATTATCTATTTTTAGATAATCAACTATTAACTCTTTATGTGGCCCATCGTCTCCATAATATTCAACCTTCACTGTATTACTATTGCAAGGTAATACTCCTTTGTAAAAATAATTTTTATAACTCTTTTTTACGTTAATCCATTTTTTTAAGACCTTATCTCCTACAATAAGCCTCATATTCTCCTTTCCTGATTTTCCTTTAGCTCTTATGATAACTTTACTCAAGTTTTTGAAATCAGGTGCTAATGTTCTTCTGGGTATTCCACCTCCGCCTATGCTATTGGGAGAATTATTGGTTATTACGTGTAATGCTCTCATTAGTTTATTCACTTCATCTTTCCAGATACCATTAGTACTTGCCAAGTCAATATTATACTTATGTTCTACTTCTTCTTGAACACCTTCCTCAGCTATAATATTCCAAGCATCCCACGCTGCATTTTCCGTAAAGTACATCCCATAGTCTTGAAGAGCTTTGAACAGTATTTTACCGGGTTCTGTTTTAATATTGATGTCTTGAGGTTTTAAATTTGGAGGAATAGCGAATAATGACCCCATGACTATATCAGGATCTGCTTTTTTATTGTAAGCTTGTGGATGACTTGAATTTCCAGCATAATTATCAGCTTTTGTAGCTGGCCATTTATATCCTGGAATCTTTGACGAGTAATGACAGTATTTGGCTGCCCATGGATTAATTTTTATTACATGTCGTAATGGTTTCTTTCCTGTAAGCTCGCCTAATCTTATTGTACCTCCTAATGCTGACATTTTTGTAGCTCCTTGACCTCTTACTCCTTTTACCCCATCATTTTTTTTAATATTAATTCTTTTTCTGTTATTAGGGTATTTCATGAATGTGGAAAAATAAACTTTTCCATTTTTTTTACAACGTGCAATCTTACTACCTTCTAAGGCTGTTTCCCCATCAGGATAGATTATTACAAAATTGGCATTTGGAGTATTTCCATAAGGACTGTTACCTGCATCGTGAATGATTTTTTCTTTTGGAAATGGCACATCAAAACCCAAGTATTCAGATCCAGAGCAACGACCTGGTCCCCAAGTAGGGCTATCTATTGCCTTATATATAGGATCATTGTTATTAGTTATAATAATATGTTGGGTGTCAATCCCAACATAACGCGCATTTTGGAATTTCGCATCTTTGTAATTAGCATCACTACCTATAGGCATATTCCATATTGAGTGTTTAGTAAATGGCCATTCGCTTGGATCACGAAAATCCAATTGTTCCTGATTTTGCGCATTTATATTTTCTATAGACAATAGAATACTAAAAGGTATTAATAAATAAAATTTTCTTATTAATAAATTCAAACCCATATTTTGAGTGATAATCATTTGAAATAGAATTATAATTTGATGAATTTAGAAGTTTCATTAATATTCTCTCCTTTTATTTTCAGAATATAAATACCTGATTTAAGTCTACCCGTATTAATCCTTGATAATTTACTTTTACTGGTAACTGTATCTATTAGTTTACCGTTAATAGTGTATATTTCAATGCGAATTTCTTCGTTAAAATTAGAAAATGCTATATTTAAAGATTCTTTAGCAGGATTGGGATAAATTTTTAATTCAGGTATTTTAAAATTTTCTTCATCAATAATATTAGATTTTTGCTGATTAATCAACTCAAGATAAAACTCTTTATTTGGTGATTTTGAAATTTGATTTTTATTTAAAATTTCTAATCTAATCCCATTTTTTATTGCTTCACTTTCTAGACTCATAAATTTACTTGTCTTTATATTTCTTAATTCAAAAGAACAATTTTTATTTTTAGTAATTGACCATAGTTGATTAGAATTCTTAGTATCAGAAACCCTTAAGAAACTACTATTATCTGGATTAATGATATCTAAATATTTTCCAGAAAATATATTTTTTAGTCGGAAACTACTCCCTACTTTTTCAAGTTTCCATTCATTATTACTATGATCTGTACAACTTCTTTGAACAACTATATTATTTTGGTTATTAACCGTAACACATTTATTATACTTTGTTCTTATTCTAAAAATATTACTATCAAGATTAAAGTTGTTCTCGCAATTTTCCTGACCACAATTTCTATCCAACAATCCCTTAAAACCAAAAGGTATGCTGGTATTACCTACTTGTTTCACATTAGGCCATGCCCTATGACACCAATTGATAAGCTTGTTTAAAAGATTGCAATCTACTTTTGTTTTTTTTAAGCGTGTAATTGTATAATACATTTTTGCAGCAAAATGACCTTGATAGAGCCCTACTTTTCTTAGATCACGTATTTTAACTATATTCTTTCTATCTAACATGTATTGTAATTCTTTTTTATCCCAAATATCATCTTGATTACGGTCCCATCTATCTAATCCATTCTTTGGTTTTCTAACCTCCACTAAAAACTGCTGTATCAAAGCATCAATTACCCATTTATCAAGCTTGGGATGAATTTTAGTTAATGGTTCCAATATTTTTTCAGGATTTCCCTTACCATACCACATTTGATTTTGATGATGTATACCTATAAAATTAAAGGGCCCTTGATTCCTTATCCTAAAACCTTTTTCTCTAGGGTGATAACTTCCTATCTGTTTAGTTCCAAGATTACCACTCCAGCTTCTTATTTGATACATTTGATTAATTGTTGAGAAATAACGAACAGGTTCATCCCTACCAGAAGTTATAGAATTCTTTGCTATAAATTCGTTGAGGTAATTAAAATCAGATGGCTGAACCCCTCTAACAAAACCATTCCCACCATTTAAAACAAACTGAAGATTGTACCAATTTGTTGATTCATAAATACCAGCAGCTTTTGTTTGACCCTCAAAACTATTACTATCTCCATCATAAGAAACGCCTGTAAAATGAGGAGGAACTTCGAACACATTGTACCTTATTGAAGGCCATTGACGCTCTCCAGGCTGATCTTCTTTTAACACGAACCAATGTGCTTTATCCTGCAAACCATACTCGTTCATTATTTCAAAGTTTTTAACAGCCATAAACCTTGCTAAACTTGTCGATGCTATCTCCCCGTGAATTCCCGCAGTCAAATGTTTTAATGCAGGACTATCATTGAATCTTGTTCTCCAATGTCTAGGTTTTTTTGCTCCATCCTGTATAAAAAACCTAAAGGTATTATACCATCTTGCATGTTTTTCTATAAAATTTTTCTTTATTTCTGCTGTGTTCTCCTTATTAGTTTTAAGCCAATCCAAAAAGTTCTTTGTTGCTTCTAATGGTTTTGTTCCTTGATTATGGATAAAGTTACTCTTAGAAAAAGCATCCATAGGATGAACAATTGGAAGCCAGTGTTTCCAGTCTGGTAACTGAATAGAAAGTGGTATTGTAGTACGGTCGTCCATTTTATCCGAATCAAAATAATCCTTTACAGAATATTTTGATATATTCTTACCAAATAAATAGGGCACCATCTGATCATCATTTTCTAAGACCCACCCTAAACCCGCTCCTGCGGCCCATCTTTCAATTGGTTTATTCTTTAAAACCGGTCCTGGTTGATATGGTGGATTCCATGGTCTACCATACCTATTAACTCCATCTTTTTTTGATAAGCTTCTAATATAAGCGGCAATGTCTTTCCCTTCTTTTTCTGTTAAACCATGGAATTTGGCTCTTTCTATTATCGATTTATTTGAATAACTAAACATTTCTAAATCCCTTCCATCCCTTGTGTGGCAGTCTGTACATTTCGCTAAGATCTTTCGCTTAACAGGTAATTTATGACCGTACCAAAAGCCGTGTTTGTCTCTCAGATCATAATGATTCCAAAGGTTGTTTCTATTAAACCATAAATTCCTACCATTTTCCACAGAACTTCCTATTGGCTTTTTCCAGTCTTTCGGAATATCAAATTTAAAAACACTTTTATCTAATATATTACGACCATTTTTATCCAATATATTTAATCTTACTACTCTGTAACCTATGGATATACCGTCAGATCTATTAAAACGAAATTTGATTTTGTTTATCCCCTTTTTTAAACCTTTAATTGGCACCTTTAATCGAATCGTATTCATAGCACCGTGTGCCATTCCTCCATAAGCCATTTCTTTGTCATATACTTCTGCAGTTTTATGGTTTAAAGAAATCCAATTTCCCTCATTGACCTTTATACTTGACTTCCCCTGATAACTTAAATTATTTACTAACAACCAAAGTTTTGATCCGACTGAAGCCTGATTGGCAGTTAGATGAATTTGAACTTCTTCAATCACACCTTCCTTACCTAACACCTCGATAGGTAAAACTATTGGTAATTGACTTGGTGAAGGTGGTATCTCTATATAATCAGAAATACTAATCTTAGTTTTCGAATTTATATAAGTGAATAATAACGTAAAAGCAAAAAAAGTGTAAAAAGCAATTTTCATTTGGTCAGGTTTTAAGATGTAGATTATAATAGTAAAGGATACTATCAAAAGAAAGCATAGGTTTATAAAAACCCACTTAATTATTGGTGATCATTATAAAAGTTATTTTTAATCATTAATTAAGTGGATTTCAATATCGGGACAAAAAATATAAACTTCTTATTTTTATTCTGCCAATAATATTACTCTATAATTGTCATGATGAACGTCTGTATTGTTCTTTACAGTTAATGTTCTGCGATCTTGGCTTAAAACAAACCTATCGGATTTACACCCATCAGCTACATTAATACCGGGAAAATGTCTAAAATTATGCTCACAATAATCAACCCTAGGAAGACCTACCTCTTTATCACTATTAATAAGACTATTGTTTTTCTTCCCTCCAGAAGCTCTCATAATTATTCCTAATATAGGTCTGTTAAATGTTATTTTTCCATTCACTTGGTACTGCCCTTTGCAGTTAAAATAGTCTTGTACATTCAAAGATTGATTGTATGTCTCGTTATCATAATGAAAGTAGACAGAATGAACTTTAGTCCCTTTTTTTACTATACCAGGGTTCAATGTTTTCCAATTTTGCAAATTATCAGGAACTGAATCAGGAAAATAGTCCCCAGGTTTAGATAAATCAAGCTTCAAATCTTTCGTTAGGCGATGATTAGTTTTTTCTAAGAAAACAAATAAATGATCGTCGGACACCAATTCATTTAATTCTACGGATCGAGGGGCTTTTGTTAAAAATTTAAGTTCTCCGCTTATTTTCTTAATTAATGAAGATGCCTTAGAGGAGTTTAGCTCTGTAGAGTCTATTTCATCTTTTGTGCAATTACTTGTAAACAATGTAATTGTTAATAATAAGATAACAAATTGTGTGAATTTAAATAATTTCATGATTGTTGTTTTTAAAGTTGATTAATATGCTGAAATTAATAATTACATGTATTTTTTGTTTTCTGAAAACTGCCTCTATTTTCAATATAGTGCTAAAAAACAACTAACTACATATTTACACAGGTTGAGGGTTATTAAAATCAATTATTATAAATAGGTAGCTTTTCTTGTAAATTCACAAAGATTATTCCTCACTAAATTTATAGAACTAAATTTTGTAGTGATGATTAAGACAGTAATATTCCTTATACTAATTTCTGTATTCAATTTCAATTTTCTTTTCTCGCAAGAGGATATCAAATTTCCATCAGATTCTGGGGTAATTGATATCACAAAGTCTCCTTACTTTGCAAAGGGTGATGGCGTAACAGATAATACTAATGCAATTAATAAAGCATTTCGAGATCATCCTGATGGTCAGTTCATAATATATTTTCCAAAGGGTGTCTATATAGTATCGGATAGAATTGAATGGCCAAGGGTCTCTAATAATGACATTAATTGTGGTACAGAACAATCTTGTAGATACACGATTATGCAAGGAGAAAATAAGAACGGTACTATAATTAAATTGAAAAATAATTCTCCACGCTATCAAAATACCAGTAAACCCAGATCAGTAATATGGACAGGACTTGGTGCTGCTCAAAGATTTCGAAATGCTATTCGTAATATTACTATAAACGTAGGTAAAAACAATCCTGGAGCAATTGGAATTCAATTCAAAGCTAATAATCAAGGTGGGATTTTTGATGTAAATATAGTATCTGAAGACAGACAAGGAAAAATTGGATTAGATTTTGCCTACACAAATGAAATAGGACCTTTATTAGTTAAGGATGTTGAAATACTAGGTTTCGACACTGCTATCGAAACAAATTTTAATGTAAATAGTATAACTTTTGAAAACTTAAGTATAAAAAATCAGAATAAAGTTGGTTTATTCATAAAACAACAAGTTATAAATATCAGAAATTTGAAAAGTTTCAATGAGGTGACTGCAATTAAAACTAAGAATCAAGGTTCCTATGTAACAATAATAGATTCTGAGCTTAGAGGTAAGGGTAATGCGTCTAAAAAACCAGCTATCTTATATGGGAATGAAATATTTATAAGAAATGTTAAAACTTCCGGCTATAAAAATTCCTTGAGTTATGAATTTCAAGGAACTACACCAGTGATTACTATATCAGAAAAAAACATTGATGAGTTTGTTTCTAAAAACCCGATAAAACTATGTAATAACATAGAAAAATCTCTAAATTTAACAATAAAAGAAACCCCAAGAATACCCTCTGAGCCCATAAGAAAATGGGTCAACATAGATGATTACGGAGCAAACAGTAATGACCGAGAAGACGATAGTGATGCCATTCAAAAAGCATTAAACTCTGGTGCTTCCACTATTTTTGTACCAGTTTCATCATTCAGAAATGGACGTTATATAATGAACAAGAATGTAACCATTCCTAAAACTGTGAAAAGATTTATCGGTACAGAAGGGCTTATTGCAGGAACTGGTAGATTTAATATTATTGGTGGTAACCAACCTTTGATTATTGAGCGATTTAAAGCAATTGCCAATGGGGTTAATCATCAAGCAAAGAGAACTCTAATTATTAAAAACACCATTATGCGACCTGAAGGATATAAAACATCAGGGGGTGCAGACCTATTTTTAGAAGATGTGGTATTAACAGATGTTACATTTAAAAATCAAAATGTATGGGCCAGGCAATTTAATTCAGAGTTTACCGAAAGAGGTGTAAATATTTTAAATAATAATTCTAATCTATGGATATTAGGACTGAAAACCGAAACCAGAGGAACAAAAATCAAAACTATAAATGGAGGTAAAACAGAGGTACTAGGAGGGCTTATTTACTCAAACGGACCTGCTAGTGATGACTTTTTGTTTGTTTCAGAAAATTCTTCAGTTTCATTCTCCGGAATCAGAGAGGCAAATTTTAATAACAATCCCTACTCAAACCTGATTTTAGAAAAAAGAGGAAATATTTCTAGAAAGCTAGTTAAAGGCGAAGCAGATTATGGGATCGGAGGAAGCGGGTTTCCTCTCTATGTTGGCTACCCTTCTTCCTCATCTAATAAGCCTCCTGTAGTTAATGCAGGAAAGGATGAAAGCATTACTATTAATGAGATTTTTTTTCTTAAAGGAATTGTTAATGATGATGGACAACCCAATCAAAACTGTTTTGTTGAATACAATTGGAAACAACTTTCGGGAAATGAAGTGAATTTTGACTCTAATGAAATTAATCCAAAAATTAATTTCGCCAAAAGCGGAGAATATAAATTTAGATTAAGTGCTAACGATGGAGAATATACCACCCAAGATGATGTAATAGTTTCGGTCTATAATCTTTCAAGAAGTACATCTTATGGAAAAGGTGCAGATGCCACGATAAAAGCAGCTAATAAATCGAAGAATAATTTTGGGGGTGATTCTGATCTACAATCAAGAGAACATCCCGGCATATTTGATAATAAAATTTATCTTAGGTTTGATATTTCCGATATTGATCGGAAGGTAAATTTTTCTGAGTTGAATATAGAAATATCCACAAAAAACCAGAGATTAATTCAAGAGTGGGAATTTAATGTTTTCGGGCTAAAAGAATTAAGTTCTTATGGTGAAAATAAATTAAATGAATTTTGGGCAGAAGGTAACAAAAAAGATCAACTCTCTAATCGTAATGAGATTAATTATGATAATGCTCCTGGAAACATTTTATCCGGTGGTGGAATTTATAATAGTAATAACAATTCTGGCGGAGGAGTTGATAATACTAAAACTATTTTTTTAGGCAAAATTAAAAGTAGGAACGGTATTAGAGAGATTCTAGAATTAAAAAGTACAAAGTTGTCAGATTTAATAAATTCTGACACAAATGGGGTTATAACTTTAATTATAACTCGAATAGAAAAAAATAATAATCTTTTCAGTTTTAGTTCTAAAGAAAATACTACATTCAGTAGCCCGACATTAAAAATCGGTTTAGGAAGCTCAGAGAATAATTTAGACATAAGAGCCAAAGGTAAATTTGGCAAAGAAAAAATGAGTCTTTTAGTGAATAATAAAGTATTACAAACTTGGACTGTATCTGATAAATGGCAAAATTACAATTATACTAGAGACCTGCCTAACGGCAATATTAAGATTAGATTCGACAACGATCGCCCTAATTATGACCTAAGAGTTGATTATATAAAACTTAAAAATACGATAATTCAATCAGAATCAAGACCAATTAATACCGGCGCGTGGAATAAAAGCACAAAAGCTTGTGGCAAAGGCTTTTCTGAATGGTTACATTGCCGCGGATTTATTGATTTTAGTAGTTCAAACCGAGGAAAAACAGAAGATATTATATCATATAAAACTAGTGAAAATATAAACTCTTGTACGTTATATCCTAATCCAACTAATGGAGCAAACTTAAAGCTTAGTTGTTCTAACTATAGTTTTAAGGAAGGAGCTAATGCCATTATTATAGATTATACAGGGAGAATCTTAAAATCAATTGAAATCAAAAAAAGAAATGCTGCCAACAATGATCCAATTGATTTTACTGAATATTTAAAAACATTAAACTCAGGTTCTTATTTTTTGAAAATCTTACCTCGTAATGAGAAAAAGAAAAGTTTGATAATTCGATTTATTAAAGAGGAATAACTAAACATAAATCTTTTAGAAACGTTATTATTTAGTTATATTGACTATTTCATAAGCACTAGGCTTTGTTTATAGATAATCCGAAGCTCTCACATAAAACGGATATATTGTAATTGTAATTTCTAGTTTTAGTGCTTTCAAGAAAAGTATTTTAAAGCGTTGATATCTCAAAAGGTTATAATCTTTTTAGCAAGATTGAATGACCATCATTTTTTTATGCTTTACAGGCAATTTAGCAATAGAATTTGAGTTTAGCTTATACGTTTTCCACTTATTTGTCTTAATTTGATTTTAACATATTTGTTTTTTAAATTATACCAAAAATTGCCAATAATACTATATTTATACTTTTTATAATTGAACACCTGTAAAGTGTAATAAATTGTTGTCGTCAACATGAATCTACCTGAGGAAGACAGGCTTGTTTTAGGTTCTCATCTCAAATAGCTGTTTATGAATATAATGAGATTCCGAAATAAATTCTGAATGACGCTTAAATCATATCATTATTACGTAAAGTGGACAATCATTTTTACAATTTACCTCTTCGATTGATAGTAATATTCTTTCGCTTTTTTGTTAAAACCGTAATAATCCAAGTTTATTTGCAGCACCGAAACTATCTTAAGTCTCTTAGCGTTAAAAGAAGAAGTATATTCACATCTTGGTTTTTGAATGAAACCAATTTGTATTCTGTTTAGATACATCTGTTACATCTTTTTGGTAACTTTTATATTAGACATTCCTGATTCGTAAAACAATAAAAACCTACTAACGAGTCCAAAAAAAACCATAAAATTTTGGTTAATTTTTTTTAGATTTTATTAAAGAGGCTAGTCTCTTTATACTGGAATCTCTCAACTAAAAAACCCTAAATCAATAATATTGATTTAGGGTCGCTAAACTAATGAAATCTCAAACAAATTCCACAATTACAAACTTTTATAATTTTCTGTTATCTAAGTTATCTACTCAGACTAAAAAGGCCAACAGAATGAATCAGCACATAATATTGCCCCGGCACCAAAGCCTATAATACAAGAATATGAAATAACTAAACCAACACCGGTAGAGCCAGCACCTACAACACAAGCGAAAGCAGGTGCGCCAATAGATATCAAACAAGTATAGTATCGCCAGCTACACTGTCTTCTGTCATTTTTGGCAGCAGACGAAGTACTTAAAAAGTTAGATTTATCAATGCCATCAAACATACTGATTCTGTCTTGTTTAGACATATTGCTATAATCTACAGCATTATTTACTTCTTGCGCTACAATTGGATATTTTGCAACTAAACTTTCATAATGAGTTTTTGCCAAAATAAAATTTTGTGAAATTTCCTTTTGATTTGCCTCAAAAAACTCTTGCATTTTTGCTTGATCATCTTCAATAACAACATTTTTGAACTCAGTTAGGGTAACACCCTCTTCAATCATTGAATTTTTAATTAAGTCCACATTGTTTAACAGCAAATCTCTTAAAGCAATAAAATCTGCATCATTTTCAATCACTTCATCACTTACCTCTTGGATCTGCGGGGATTGCACTTCTTCATTCTTCTCACAAGATGTTATAACCAATGACATCACTAGCAAGAAGGTCATAATTCTAAATAATTTTGTGTAATTAACCATAATAAAATTTTTAAGTTGATTTATTTACGTGCTGTAATTATCGATATAATTAAAGCACAATTAATTATTTTGGTCAAAATTAGTTTCCTAACTAAGGATTTAGTTGATGATAATTGCTCTGTTTTTAGCATTAGTGATATTATTTTATAAAAGCATTACAGACATCTTCGCGATCAACGATATACAGAGTAGATATTAAATCTAAAAATATTATTTATAATAAAAATCTAAGTACTTATTTATTCATTTATGCTAAAAGATAAATGCTAAAAGATAAATGCTAAAATATAATTTGCATCAATTATCAGCTCTTATTGAAGTCATTTTGATTTTTTTTTGAAAAAAGTAAAAATATCCGGAGCAAGCTCACAGAGCATTCAAAGGATTGCTTGGTTTTCCAACTGTTTGCGTTTTACTCACGAGGCAAGCCTTGGGGTATTAACTTTCTTAGAATAAGAAGTTTTGAATATTTATGTTACAAAACTTATAATCGCTACCCTATGTATTAAACGACATAACTCATACAATGTCGCTTTTATAGGTTTTTTTTATTATATATATATATCGGAAAAACAAATTTTGATTATTTCTCATTATATAATACATTTTATTATAGTTATGGTATTATGAATATTTAACATGTAGTCCATCAAGACCATCTGTTCAAAATAATAGAATAACTACAATAATAAAGCACCTATTTCTAGGTCCTTTATACAAGCTTAATTATGATCAATTACTTTTTATTATGGAAGTAAAAGTATATTATCAATAATGTTTATCCTTCCGTTTGAAGCCACAACATCTTCTACAACAATTTTAATTTTATCATTTAAAATTACATCATCTCCTACTCTTTCTATTTTAATTTCCTGTCCCTGAATTGTTGAGAAAACACCTGCTGATACCAACTGCTCAATTTCAAAAGAACCTGCTACAACATGATAAAGTAAAATTTCAGCTAAATCTACATTAGACGGTAGTTCATTTAGTGACTCAAAAGCCTTATTAGTAGGTGCAAAAATAGTAAAAGAACTTTCCTCATTTAATATTCTATTAAAGTCAGTAGCGCTTAAAATCTCACTTAATGTTGAAAGTTCTGATGTAGTACTAATAATTCCAGATATAGTCTGAACACCGTTAGGGATTAAAACACTATCTATCTTATACACTATGACTGAGGATGTCTCTATTTCTGTAGTTAAAATTTCTATTTCTCCCTTAATAACCAAACTTCCTTCTTGTTGCTCCACAAATAGAACATCTCCTTGAGTTGTTAGGATTGTTTGTTTTGAAACTAGATCCTCCGTCGCTAATTTACCTCTAACAATATGATATTGTAAAATGTTGGATAATTCATTACCTGAAGGAATTTCTTCCAAAGTTTCAAAAGCTTCATTGGATGGGGCAAAAATGGTTAAAGATTCCTCAGCCTCTACGAATTCATTAAAACCCTCTGAACTTAATAAAGCTGAAAACTTTGATAAATCCTGTACAGATGCAATAGCATCTACTAAAGACTGCTCATCATCTGAAAAATTCGGAACGAGAACCTGATCTATAATATGGACTACTCCATTAGTTGCTTGAATATCTGTCGTAATTATCTTTACGCTGTTGTTAATTATTATTTCATTTACTTCGTTAATATTAATTTCTATATCTGTACCCTGAAGAGTTTCTAGTGAGTCTAGCTCTAATAAGGAATTAGAATCGAAATTTCCGAGAATGGCATGATACGATAAAGTTTCGATTAAACTTTCTAAATCCAGATCACCTTCTAAAGAAGAAAATGCTTCATTAGTAGGAGCAAAAATTGTAAAGTTATCATTACCCGACAAAGCTTCAGAGAATTCTGTTTCTTCTAAGATTTCTACCAATGTAGTTAATCTTTCATTTTGCCTTAAAACTTCTATTATCGAAGCATTTGTTATTGAAGACTCAGTTTTAAAATCCTCTGTACCTTGATTCTCCAAATTTAGATCATCTGATGAACAGGAGAAAAATAGAAAAGTTGCCAATACTGTTACTGTTAAGTTGAATAAATTTTTCATTATGTTATATTTTTATGTTATATATTGATTAAACAACAAACCTTCAGAAAATAGAACCTAGGAGTCTTAATTTTATTTAACCTTTAACTTTTACCCTAAAATAAAATCAAAATATTCTTACCTAACTTTTTTTTTGCTTAATATTTAATCATAACATAAAAACAACTATATCAAAAAGATACAAACTAAACACTAATCTTCAACTACTAATAATCCCTACTATTTTTAAACAAAGTGACACTACTTTAGAATTAAAGACTTTACTTTTTAACTAAGTTTTTAGTTGTATGGATTAAGATATATATTTGCTTCAACTAAAACCATAGTTAAATGATTCATCTTACTAAAGCCGAAGAGCAAATTATGCGTATTTTATGGAAACAGAAAACCGCAACTATCAAGTCCATAATTGAAGATTTAGGCAAGCCTAAACCTGCTTACAATACAGTCTCTACCATTGTCAGAATTCTTGAAAGCAAAGAATTTGTATCCCATTACCCAGAGGGAAAGGGGTATATATACTTTCCTGTTCTGAAAAAAGTAGAATATACATCACAATCCTTACATAAGCTAACCGACAACTATTTTAATGGATCCGTAAAAAGCTTGGTTTCTTTTTTTATAAAAAATAAAGAAATGGACATTAATGAATTGGAGGAAATTTTAAAAGAAATAAAAACACAATAATTATGTTACATTATACATTACATATCGTAATTCTTCATCTTTTATTTATATTTATTTACGACATTTTTTTTGCTAGAGAGACATTTTTTAAATGGAATCGTTATTATCTGCTAGTCACGGTATCAATTTCTCTGATTTTACCTTTTGTAGAAATACCCCCAATTTTTGAAACTAAAATACCTGTAGCTAATTATATCAATCAAGTGGAACATCTTATCACTCACAATACAAGTGATCAGCCTTATACACTTGAGACTATGATTCAAGACACAAACCACTCTCAAAAAAAAGCTATTAATTGGATATTAGTGATCTATATCATTGGTATACTTATAAATTTAATCTTTTTTCTAAAAAGAATAAGTAAGCTAATGAGGCTAAAAACATACCAGAAAGTAAAGAATATGCGAGTAGTTGTTATTCCTAATAGTAAGGAGGCCTTTTCCTTTTTTAATACTATTTGTCTAGGTGATCAGGTTCATGGTTATGAAAAGAAGAAAATATTAAAGCACGAAATTGCACACGTTAGAGGAAAACATTCTCTTGATCTTATATATATCGAAATAATTAAAATCATCTTTTGGTGGAACCCAATAATAAAGATATACCAATCAAGGTTAGCAGAGATACATGAATTCATTGCAGACCAAGAAACAGTGTTTAAGTTCGAAAAAAATATATACATACAACTCTTACTTAATAAGGCATTTGACTCTAAAGGAATAAAATTTACAAACAACTTTTATAATACACGTTTAATTAAAAATAGAATAAAAATGATACTAAAAAGAAAATCAAAAAAAATCAACAAGTTTAAATATCTATTAATTTGTCCGGTCATTTGTATTACTCTTATGTATACATCTAGTAACGCCTTATACGAATAATTTTCTAAACAATCAAAATCAAAATTTTGGATCATTAATAGATTTAAGTAAAGAATCATCTTGTCTACTAAAAGACCCCGTCATAGAAAAAAACAATAAGAATTATTTAAATCTAAGATCTAGTCACCCGAATGAGATTATTGTACGTATACGTCCTATGGATTCTAAAAATTATATAAGGGCTGCCTATCTAAAACCCGGACAAGAGTATAAAATGGAAAAATTACCTAGTAAAAAATTGACAGTAGATGTGTCATACGGTACTCAATACTATGAAAAAGAAAGTGAAACAGGCTGTATCGGTCAGTTTAAAAAGACATTTGTTATCGAAGAAGAACTAAAACAAGTAGACTATGATATTAACACTAATAAGATAGTAGGCTACGATTTACACTTCGAGGGTGAAAGCCTTGCTAATATAGCAGCGAATAATGATACTGAAAAATCTCAAGGTATAGTTTACCCAAAAACTCAAAAATGTATAAGCCTAACCGATAATGATAGCATACAGGAATGTGTAAACAAAGAAATTAATGCCTTACTATTTTCATTAATTGATAAAGAAATTTTAAATAAAATAATTAATGATAATCAAATAAATGAAATGTACTCTAATTACAATCTTACAGTTGATTCTAATGGCAGGGCTTATATAGCCAACAACTTAAGATCTTCATTACCTGAACTAGAAGCAGAGTTGAAAAATATTGATGTTACTAATCTAAAATTACCAGATATGATACCGGCTCAGCTTAAAAACGGAATGAGCACCGATTATCAAATGACGCTCAAATTAGTATTTAAAGAAATGTAAACTTATAATTCTTAAGACATTCTATAATTTAAAAATAAATTCATTATTGATCCCATTGCCGGTTTAAGCTGACAATGGGATTTTTCTTTTTACAAATATACCTAGAGCTCTTTCCTCTGAAGGATTCATAAGGATGATTGTGATTATAATCGGTGATTGTTTTATCGGTTATCAAATGAAATTGCTTAAGACTCTGTAATAGATAAGCATCTAACATATCTTCTCTAAACTTTCTATTAAATCCTTCCACGTAACCGTTTTTGCATTGGTTTTTCTAGCTCTGAGTATATTGGTGTTATGTTTTTACCTAAACACCACGCTTTGTTTTGATTATAGATAAATTTAGGTCTATTATTGGAACGAATATACTTTGACTAGTAAAAAACGTTCTTATTTAAAACCATTAACAATTTTATAGAGACTTGCTAGCTGTTGCTGTAAAGAAGCTATGGTCTTCTTTTGAGATTCATATCCAGCAAGTAAATCTTGATAGGTCAAAACACATAATAATAATAGACAACTGCTAAATTACAATCTGTTTTCGTGTTTGTTTATATCTTTTTCTTCGCTTAATATTGGTAGTAGACACTCCATCCTTCAATAAAACCAATTAAGAATAATCCAAAGTAAAGCTAGCTGTAGTAGCATCATGAATGGGTAATTCAAAACCACCTTCTTGCCAGTGCTACAACTTGGTCTTATTGCTAAGCTTATTGATAAAAATATATACTGAGCCATTGGTAGGGTTACTCTATAGATTATTACTAACCAAATTGCAGAGCGTATCAAAAATTTTCCGTATATCTACAGAATGAGCATACAACTTAAAATTTAACGAACTACTTAATGCAAACATAATATAGAAATTTGGATATCCAACCCATCCAAAGCAGGAATGATAATAGCTTTCGAAGAACAAGATTCTGTACTGTTCATTTCTAAGGGTATGAGAGAAGAAGGTATTCGTTCCAATTCTTAGTGTTATCCATAATTGATTTGTCTCATCATAGGACATACTTTTATCACAAACACTACATTTGACTTTTTCTCCTTCATACTTCACAGGATTATGGTCTAGCTTGGGAAACGGCTTTCTATTTTTAAAATTCCCAAAAAATGCTCTTGTACTTATTCTACTGTCCTTTAAATTCTTGGATTTGGTAAGTTCATATGGAAACCACTTTAGGTCGTATGAAGTATACGGGGCAAAATATTCTAATGATTCCATTTGTCCAATTTCAGGAGGAATTCTTTTAAGATTACTTCCATAAAGCCAAACTTTCTTCACTTTTTTTTAGTTTACCAATAGTTTCAGGTAGAGTATATATTTGTGCAAATAATTCATCTCCTAAATAGTCTCTTGGAGAAAATTCATCAGAGCCATCTTTAGCAACAATATCTACATATTCACATAGCTTTTTCCAAGCTTCAGAATTTCTGTATTGTACGTCGTTTTTAATTTTCGAGATATTGTTACTCATTTTTCTCCTTGTACCTAACTGTCTGTTTATGAGTAGTATAGGATTTAAAAACAACTGCTTTTCCGATAGCAATATAGTTTAATTTAAACAATTGAGCTTCGATTTAGCACTTAAACCGCTATTGCTTATACACTTTGTTACCTGCTGGGCATCTTCTCGGTCAATTTACTTTGTCCACTCGGTCCACGGGATAACAAAAGGTAATACTAATACCCAAGTTAGAAAAAACAACGCCATTCCTGATGGATAAAGTTGATTATTTATAATTGCTGGCAATGCAACTACTAAAAGCCAAGTTCCCTTATAAATTAATTGAACTAATAGAATGGGCGAAAACGAAATTGGTCGCCAAAGTCCAAAAATTGATAAAATTGCTATGGCTAACCACAAACAACCAACAAGTCTTATAATTTCTGTCGGCTGGTAAGCATTTTGAAAAATTGTCAACGCAGCTTTTTGCGGACTTATTAACGAAGTAACGCTTATCCAACCTGCAACAATGATGTTTGCTATGTAAACTATTTTTAGTGCTATCACTTTTACTTTTTAAAAGGTTCGTCCAATACCTGTTTTTAAAACAGGAAGAATTAGGTTATTGTCTGCATTTATTGTTCGGCCTATGCCTAAACGGCTGTCAAAGGTCCAAGCCTTTGATTTTCCAAATCTGTAAGCGTATCCATAACCTGCATAAGGTAGGAAAGTTATGTTTTTCTCTTTTCGCAAAAAATCACTTTCTAAAAATGCATTTCCAACAAATACAAAATGTCCATCCATTCTTTGACTGATAAAATACTTTAAGTTCACACCGTGAGTCTTTATAAAATTTGTTTCTAACTGAATGGTTAATTTGTCCAAAGTCCGCATTTCCAAAGTTAGCAATATGGTAAACGATGGAAAAATTAAAAAACTTAATCTGATATTTCCAATAGGCAATTTAGGTTCAGTTGTTTGTGCTTGCAACTTTGAAAACGTACAAACCAAACATAAAAGAAATATTGTTCTCATTTTCTTTCTGCTATTCTTTTAAAGTTATTCATCACTTCTGGCAATACCTTTCTGAATTTACTGCCAAGCATAAACCCAAAAACATATTTCAGAAACCCTGTAAATGCAATATCGTCCGTAAAATGAACTTCGTTGTTTGTTTCTGTCAAACTACGCTTAATTACCAATTCTCCAACCGGCATTATTGTATTGATAGTATATGATTGATTAGGGATTAGTTCGGAAATGTAAAATTTCAGTTTTGGTCCTGTTTTAGGTATCATAGTTCCCTTTACACCTTTTTCAAAAATGCCCTCAAGGCTTGCTTCAATAAGTTCGGTGTCCCACTCGTGCCAATTTTGAACGTCAATAAGTGTCTGCCAAACTTTGGCTTTTGTGGTGTTTACAGAAATTGTAAAACTAAAATGATGATTACTTTGCTTCATTTTCAGGAATTTTATTGAAACTTTTTGCAAAGTTCTGTCTGAAAAATGAGAAACTACTGCACCTATTGTATGTTAAGTCGTCAATTTTTTTCTAATTCTGCTTAAAGACTGTGGTGCAATACCCAAATAAGAAGCCAAAATTTTTAATGGTATTCGTTTCAAAAGTTCAGGTTCGTTTTCAAGCATTTTTTTGTAGCGAAATTCTGCTGTTTCTGTTTGAAGTTCTTCTAAAATCTCTTCGGTAAAAAACTGTACTTCTTGGATTATTTTTCTCGCAAAGTATGTCCAACTTTTCAGTTTATACAAATCATTAGTATGCCGATATGAAATTTGCCAAACAACTGATTTTTCAATGGATTGAATATTTTCGTTTGCTGGTTTTTGAGAATTAAAACTTGCTTGAGAAGTGAAAAAAATAAGGTGCTTCGGTAAAAAACTTTGTGAAATTATTTCCGTCTTTGTTGATATAAAAATGAAGTAGTCCACTTTCCAAAAAGTAGAGGTGTTGACACACTTTACCTTCTTCTAAAACAATCTCACCTTTCTTAATCACTCGTTTCTCAAAGCAAACAGAAATTTGCTTCCATTCGTCTGTCGGAAGTGAAGTGTAGTTTTCTATGAATTGTCTTAACTTGTTCAAATTTCACAGTCAAATTTTGTTATCGTGTTCGGTCTTTTAGCCTTGCAGGTAACGTATATGTTTAGTTAAAGGCTGTAGCGTAGGCTTTGCGCGTAATTAAACATATACAGTGTTGTAGTTAGTTCTATTTTCCGTCAAATCTTTGAGTTACTTGTGGATCATAAAGAGGACAATCATATTTATCCATCACATCGATAATTCGATTCATATCTTCTCCTTCCATTCCGTAACAGTCAAATCGAACAAATTTCTTTGTGTTGAATATTTGAAAAGCTCCATTTCCTTTAGGGTTTTCATAATCAATATTACTTTCCTCCATTTTCCAATCAGTAAATTCGGTTTGAACGTCTTTTAGAATTGAATCGATTGGTAAATCTTCTAAACCTTCTACAAATTTTTCTTCAGAACATTTTTCATAAACCTCTTGATTGTTCAAGTATGTGTCTTTTTTGTATTTCCAAAAATCTAAATCGTAACTCATGTTTAATTTACTTTAATTAACTACAACGGTTAGTGTACGAGTAGTAGCGGATTTCTACTCACGAACCTTTCGGTTTTGCACTGACCCTTGTTTTATATCTTGTCTTTCGTTTTATCATTTAAACCGCTATTACTTATACACATTGTTGTGTGTTCGTACTTCTTTATTCCATCAAGAATTTCAATTCCTCACAAGTTTTGCTTGGCACGAATTCAGTCAGTTCATAATCCGCTAACTCATTTTTCTTGAAAGGATCTTTTTGTATAATTTTCTCCAATTCAGATTTAGATTCGATATTTGATAATATTATTCCACCTGTTCTTGGTATTTTTCGACCTGAAGCAAGAAAATTTCCCAATTCATATTGTTCATTCAAAAAATCAATATGGTCATTGAGAAATTGGTCAATTTTTTCAAGTTCGGCTTTATAGGTCAAGTTTATAATGAACATTTAGATTTCTGTTTTTTTAATCGTTTTTAAATTCAGTTTACGTTTTGCTTGGGTATGACACACAACGTTTAATATATGTGTCGTAGCAGAGTAAATTGTTACCTTGATTTTCGATTTTTCTGCGCATTGGTTGCTAACTTTTCCATTCTGCAAGCATTGTGCCTTACCAAAAATACAACAACTTTTCGATTGATCACTTTGCTGCTATGGCACATATATCTTGTTATCGTGCGTTTATTTTTTCAGTCGCTAACCTTAGCAAACATGCCAAGCAAGGTGATATTACTTGCGTAATTATTCCGTCAATTTTATTTTTTCTTCTTGCGATCACCTTGCAATCATTGGATTAGTAATGGACCTTACTAAATGGACCTGAACTTTTTTTCGTCAGAAGCTGATCAGCCAAAAAAGCGATTTTTTAGCACGTTACTGCTCCGTAATCCTCCTCAATTTTGGTTTTTCTTATCGCTTTTTCCTCGATTAGACACTAACCATCACAAAAATACTCAAGTCATGGTGTGGTTAACCGTTTGTTGCTTTCGTTCTACTTTTCGGATTCCTAAAATGCACAGATAACATGGAAATATGTGCACCGGTACACATATTTCCATTATATTTTTTCCAAATCTAGTGGATTTCTAATTGATTGAAAATTTTTTAGGGCAACTTGTGTGTAGATTTCGGTTGTTTTTGTGCTATTATGCCCTAATAATGTTTGAATATATCTAATATCCGTTCCATCTTCTAAAAGATGGGTTGCAAAAGAATGCCTTAGCATTTGTGGAGTTATTTTTCGTAAGATACCAGACTTGGTACTAGCTCTTCTAACAATTTTTGCCACACTTTCTGTTGAGTATTTACCACCTTTTGCGCCTTCAAATAGATATTCCTTGGGTTTCCATTCTTTATAATAGATTCTTAAGTCTTTAAGTATCGTTTGAGATAGCAGCGAATATCGATATTAAAGTTACATCTTAACTTGCTGTCTTAAAAATGGGGAGTACTATAATATATCTTCTGGTACATTTCTTGATCTGTTGGGAGCATGCTTAAATAAGACCAATCGTTCTAATGGAGCGTGATGTACCCAATGATACCCCATATGAAGTTTTTCTTTTTTATTAGTATCCTGAACTCCAATTGGTGATTCATCTATCTGAAGGTAATTACTTTGTAAAAGCTCTTTTTGCAATGTGTCATATAAAGATTCTAGTAGTTTAGTAGTTGCATTAAACCAATTGCATAGTGTTCCTTTGCTAATATTAAATTGTTGACTTTTAAATATTTGTAGTTGTCTATAAAAAGGTAAATGGTGAACAAATTTACTAACCATGATATGGGCCAGTAATCCAGCCCCAGCATTTCCTTTTGGAATTGGAAATGATGGCAGTGAGCCAATTACTATTGTATTATCTTCTAGTATTATATACTTAGAACGAACAATTCTTCTAACAAAAATACTAGAAGGGTTATATTCTAATATTTCGGCAACTTCTTCTCCAATCTTTTTGGAATTAGGAGAAACTTTACTAGGTTCTATAATCTCCTCTATTCGGGGTAAGTGCGATGGAAGTGAGCTGCGAATAGGTTGTTGTTTTTCTATTAATTGCTTCTCTCTTTTATACTTTACTTCGATAGATTCAGGTGTAGTATTGGAAACTTCCAATTGCTCAACAAATAAATCTAATTGTCCGGTATCTGAAGAAATGTATGTTCACTTTTACTGCCAAAAATCATTCGTTTTAACTCAGATAATTGCTGTTGTAGATATTGATAATCAAATTGTAGTTTTTGATGCTCTTTTACTAGACTATCATATGCTTCTTGGAGAAAAACTGATCGTTAGATAAAGAATTGTTTGGGGTAATTTCCGTATTGTAAAAATACTTAAACCTTAGGATATGTAAAATTAAATCATACATTTTCAAGTACTGATTTATAACGTTTTCTTCTACTGATATCAGTTATGGAAACTCCATCAATAAGCAAAACCAATTGTAAATAGCTAAGAGAAATACTACCTGCTTTCTGATCGCAATAAGGAATCTCAAAAGTACCAGACTCCAATCGCTTGTAATACATAATAAAACTACTGCCACTCCAATGAAGTAGCTTCACCTTATGACGGGTTTTATTGATGAAAATATACACAGAACCATCGGTAGGTGATGTAGATAGATCATTTTGTATCAAACCACAAAGACCGTTAAATCCCTTTCTCATATCAGCTGGCTTACTGCACAAATAAAACCGATGAGTCGTAGTAAGTCCAAACATTAGAAAAGAGTAATTAGGGTTTTCAGTTCTTTTTTACAGATATCAGAAGAGCATTGTAGAAAAACTCCATTAGGATAATGAACCTCAATGGGTACTGTTTTGGAAACAACTTCTTTCTTAATGGGGTTAGAAACTTCAACAGGAATAAAAATAGGCTTCTTTTTTGAAATTGTTTTTTTGGATTCTGGAAATTCAATCCTAAACTGTCTATTCCAGTATTTCATAATACCATAATTGATACCGCGTTTTTCGCCATATTCTTTTAAACTCAAAGAACTTTTTCGCCAGTTCTTTAATATGGAGTACATCTCTTTCTTTCTCTTGGTAGTTTCTTTTTGCATACCACAAAACTAGAACCTGAATGAATGGTATACAAGATGTGGTTTGCCCAACCGTTACAGAAGAAGTAACTACTGAAGTTGTAATATTTTCTTTTGAAAACTTCTTAACACAATAATATAACTTCCCTTCTGTTAAGCCATATGATTTGGCAAATGCTTTTTTACTTTGACCTGAACTTTGGTAAAGAGATAATAAATTACTCATCCTATTCATACTGAGGATTTAGACATATCTGTTTTTTTTAGCAAAAATATACCTAGAACAGAATCAAATCAAGATGCGTTTAGACGGATGGATACGATTAATCTATAAAGTTCCTCTTAATAATATCATTAGAAAGAGCATTTATTTAAAATAAGATTAAACTGCAAACTCAATAGTAGCCTCTGTTCCATCAATGTTATTAAAAAGAATTGTTCCTTTAATTTGTTGTATCAATATATTGACTAATTGAAGTTTGCCTGAACAAGATTTATTACTTATTTCTTGGTTAAATTCACCATTATCTTGTATGGTAATTTTTACCTTTTTATCATCTATGATTTGCTCTGCTTTGATAATAATTTCTGGATCTTCTTTATCGATAAATGCAAAATTTATAGAATTATGAATAAGCTCATTAATAATTATCCCTAAGGGAATTGCAATGTCTATACCGTAAAAATGGCCCTCTGCGTTAATTTTATAATTAAGTCTACTAATCTTATCATCAGGAGAGTAAACTATCATAGCCATTAAACGTTCTAAATATTTGTGAAAATCAATTTTTTCGATATTATCTCCTTCATACATAATTTGATGTACCAGAGAAACTGACAGGATTCTATCTTGACTACAAGACACAAACCCATCGATAACCTCACTGTCATACTTTTCTGCTTGTAGATTTAACATACTTGATACTAACTGAAGATTATTTTTCACTCTGTGATAGATTTCCTGAAGTAGTGTTTCTTTATCTCTTATGGTTTGCTCCAATGATATACTTTGAGCAATTAAACTTTGGTTCTTATCATTGATCTCTAGCCCTTTATCAATTAACAATACCGCCATTTTTCTCTTTTCTATATAACTCACAAACACAAAAAATGAAATGATCAGTACCATACCAATCGTCGCAAGTAATATATATTTTTCAAGTTTTTGTTGAGCTAATTTAATTTCATTAGATTGTTTTAGACCTTTTAGACTTGCGATCTTCTTGTCTTTTTCTAAAGTTGCAAACTTGGTTTGAAGTACTTTTAATTTATCAGTGTTTTTAATATCATTTAAACTGTCTCTGATAAAAATATATTTTTTATAATATTTTAAAGATGACTCATAATTTCCGGTAATTGAATCGACACTTGATTTTAACTCATACGCATATGGCTTTTCAAAAACTAGGCTATTAGATTCTACAAATTTTAGTACTGAATCCGTGTAAAAATTTGCTCTATCTAAGTTCCTTTTTGAAACATAGTTGAGAGTTAAATTTTGTAATGTTAAAGAAATGCTATTTAGATCATCCAGAGACTTGTATACCTCAATTGCTAATTTATTATTTACGATTGCAGAATTATAGTCCTTTTCATATTCATAGATTACGGCATTATTATTATAAATTTTCGCTACTAATAAATCACTTTTAGATTTTTCTGCATATACCAGAGCTTCCTTTAATCTTTTTTTTGCGATATGCAATGAATCCTCAAGCTCGATTAGAACGCTACTTATATTGTAAAGATTCATTGAAATCAATTTATATTGACCCGATTTCTTGCTGTACTTATACGATTTATAAAAATAATCAATTGCTTCGTTATTCTTATCTAGTCTAAAATAAGTAGATCCTATATTATTATACAACAAAGCCAAGCTAGGATCAGAGTCTTTTTTTTCTTTTATAAAATTTAAAGCTTCTAGGTAATTATTCAGTCCTTTTTCTAAGTTTCCATTTCTACTATATAAAAGACCTTTACTGACCAAATGTTTAAACTTGTAGTTTGGATCAATATTGTTCGACAGTAAAGAGTCTGCTCTATTAAAAAAAATCAAAGCAGAGTCCTTTAGTCTTAAGGAGGTATACATTGATCCTAATGAACTTAAAGAATGAAATAATAAATTTGGATCGTCTAACTTCTTGGCAATGCCAATCCCTTTTTCGATTACAAATCTTCTTTTTTTATGTTGATCTTTTATTGCGTAATAACGATCTAACTCTTGATATAACTTATGCTTATCCTCTAAGACAAGCTCTTTTTCGTGAAGAATAGTTTTTTTTATAAAAAAATTAGAAGAATCACTTTGAATGTTATTGTAGTATTCAATCTTGCTTACCCAATATTTAACACTATCCTGAATATTATTCCTGTCCAATCTCTCTTGAGAACAGACAATACCTGTCCAAAAAATTATCATACATGATATATATCTATATCTCATCATTTTTAAATTATTCCCTGAATATAAGAAATTTAAAACTAAATTTATACAACTAATTTATGAACATGTAAAACCTGAGAATCAACTAGAAATTATATAATAACTATATGAGATTCTCAGGTTACTAACTAAATATTAACTCAAATAAAAGACGACCTTTAAGATTATAGAATATTTATTAACTAAATGTTATTTCCGTTTGTACTTCCTCTTCCTTGAACAAAAATCTTACCTTGAGTGATACCTCCTCTACCGTCTCTTACTGTATAATAAACTATTTTATACGGTCCCTTGGCAATTCTCTTTATTACTAACTTATTCTCAACTAATTGTACATCAACTGTTTTTGGATAATGCGGCACATAGTGACCAAAAAAATCATCACCAATTACTAAATCGTCACCATCTGGATCCGAGACTCCTCTCTCAAAGACATCGACAATCTCTGTTTCTCCAACATTAGGGCTAGCATAAATTGTTCCGTGAATAACAGGATGATGATTAGGGTTAGCTCCACAATCTACTGTCACATAAACAGGATCACTCGTAGGAACATCCTCACCTTTTTCATAATCCCATAAATCCTCATAATTTCCAACTGAAATTATTTTGTACTCCCCATCAGGTACATTTAAAAAATCAGTTGTTCCTCGCCAAGTCCTTTTATCTTTAATATTATCCCCGAACTTTGGTAAAAATTCATCATTCTCATTCAGTAAAATATAATGTATATCCTCTTGATTATCTACATTACCTACAGAGATAGTAGCTCCTCCGGGGCATCCTAATTCTCTAGTACAACTCTCTGGGTTAAACGGCTCTATTACAGGCAATGGAATTGAATTATTGGCTTTTTCTTGTAATTCTTTTTCTGTTTCTTCACCTTGCAACTCAACCTGATCATTTAAATCATCATTATTACAAGATTGTAGAATGGTCATTGCTGCAACAGCGATTAACATTAATTTTTTTTTCATTTTTAATAGGTTTTAAAATTTCGAATGCAAATGTAAATAGGCTTGTATTTAAAAATTTTTAAAATGCTTGCAGTGTTTTTGAATAAATTACATTTTTTAAGAAAATCACTTTTTATCTCATTACTAGTATTAGTTTAATAAATTATGACATAAAAATCCAAGCAAAATAAACTAGTAAAAAATCGATTCTCGCACACATAAATGTTTACTGAAAATTGGTATTTTTATTACAAATCATTAAGGTTAAAGTTCGATCTAAATGCCATAAAACTTCTTCCAATTTATTTACCGATATAGCACGTATAAAAAATAATTTCAAAAATCCCGACCGTTTTGGTTTGCTCAAAAGTCTAAAGAGTATGAACCATTAAAAACAACAAATTATGAAATTACAAAACAAGGTAGCAGCAATATTTGCTGCCAATGGAGCAATCGCTCGCGAAGTAGCCATAGAAATGGCAAAAGAAGGAGCATTTGTTTACGTTTCAGGAAGAAACTTGAATGAAGTGAAATCACTTTCAGATGAGATTAATGCAAATGTTGATTTCCTTTCGGCAAACTCAGGACAACGCGCTAAAACATTCCAAGTGGATGCGACTAATGAAAATGAGATTGAAAACTTCTTACAACAAATTATTGATAAAGAAGGTAAACTTGATATTGTTTTCAACGGTATTGGAATCAGAGCCGAAGAAGGCGGATATGGAACACCCTCGACAACTTTACCTTTTGAAACTTTTATGAAACCACTTGAAACCGTTTTAGGTTCACAATTTTTGACGGCTCGAATTGGTGCAAGGTTTATACAAAAAACCGAAACTAAAGGAACAATTCTAATGCTAACCGCAAGTCTTTCAAGACTAAAAGCACCTTTTATGTCAGGAATTACAGCAGCCTGCGCAGGAATTGAGGGATTGACAAGAGTACTGGCATCAGAATTTGGTATGTCTGGTATTAAAGTGACCTGTATTAACCCAACTGCGATGCCTGACACGAGAACCATTCAAGAAACTACTGCTCAAAATGCTAAGACGATGGGAATCCCAGCCGAAATGATGGCAGAGCAAATGCCTAAATCAAGTTTGTTAAAAAGTACACTTTCTACCATGGGTACGGCAAAGGTCGCTGCCTTTTTAGTTTCTGACGCTGGTGCTGCACTGAACAGTCATATAGTGGACGTGGATTTCGGAACCGCGAGTGTAATTTAAAAAACAAACAATTATGAAATCAATACTAAATTTAGGAAAATGGTTATTCATCCTTCCATTCGCAATTTTTGGGTTCTTACATTTTGGACCAACAGAATTCACAATAGACTACATTCCAGATTACTTACCATTTAAAGTTTTTTGGATTTACTTTTCAGGTTTATGTCTTATAGCATTTACACTAGCTGCCATATTTAAAAAATTTGATAAATTGGCATCAGTACTATCAGCTTTAGAGCTTATACTTTTTGTACTTCTAATTCATATACCAAAAGCGATTGAAGGCGATTTTGTTCAGTTTATAGGAATTTTTAGAGATACTGCAATGGCTGGGGCGGCATTGATTTATGCAAAGTTTGTAGCAATAGATGATAGATACGTTAAATTTTAAACTATGGACAATCAAAACAAAATCTTAGAAAATGCTTTGGAAGGCGACATTAATGCTTTCCAAAGTCTCTTTGCAGAATTTCAACCGCAGTTGAAATCTTATCTTTATCGTTTGTTGACTGACAGGAATGATACCGAAGACATTACACACGACGCATTTGTGAAAGCATTTGATAAGATTTCAACATTTAAAGGTAATTCTTCTTTTAAAACCTGGGTATTTCAAATTGCAACAAATCTTGCATATGATTTTCTAAAGAAAAGAAAACGCTGGTTGCCCAACGCACAAGACCAAGCTAAATCATTGGCAATGTCGACCGAATACATTCAACAACTTTTTGAAATGACTAATAAGACATCCTATAAAGGACGTTACGAATTGAAAGAGCATATTGATTTTTGTTTTACCTGTATTTCAAAAACATTGACCATTGAAGAGCAAATAGCCATTATATTGAAGGATATTTATTCATTTTCTCGTCAGGAAATAGCAGCTATTTTAGATAAATCAGAAGGCGTTGTAAAACACCTGCTCTTTAATGGTAGAAAATTGATGGTTGAAATTTTTGACAATCGCTGCGCTTTAATCAATAAAAATGGAACGTGCCATCAATGTTCTGAATTGGCAGGTATTTACAACCCGAAACAAACCAAACAATCTGAATTGCTGAAAATCAAAATGGTTAAGTCAGCCGAAAAAGAATCAAAGGAAAAGCTATATGAACTTCGCGCAAATTTGGTTGCGGCAATAGACCCAATTAACAGTAAAGGTGCAGATATGCAAGATATAATTATGCAATGCACACGTTTAGCAATAAACGAGATAGAAACCATCCAAAATTAAAAATTATGTTACAAGATAAAACACTCGCTTTTTTAAGAAAACTGAAAAAAAATAACTCGACAGAGTGGTTCAAGGAAAACCAGAAAGACTACAAGGCTTCAAGAACAGATTTTGAAAACTTTGTTTCAGAAATCATAAATGCATTGGAATCCATAGATGCAGAAATAGAGAAACAGGATTTACAAGCTAAAAAGTGTATTAAACGGATAAATCGTGACATTCGATTTTCAAACGATAAGTCGCCGTACAAAACAAATTACTTTGCCAATTTTAATCCTGATGGAAAAAAATCTGAACACGCAAGTTATTATTTACATTTAGAGCCAGGTAATTCATTTGTAGGTGGAGGAGTTTATATGCCACAGACACCAACATTAAATAAATTCCGTAGAGAAATTGAATCCAATTTAAAGGATTGGAAAAGTATATTAAATTCAACTTCCTTTAGAAAGACATTTCCGAACGGTATAGAATCGCCATTGGAATTAAAAACAGTTCCAAAAGGATTTGATAAAGAAAGTCCAGCTCTTGAATATTTCCGAATGAAGGGCTTTTACACAATGAGAAAACTAACCGATAAGGAAATAACATCTGAAAATACAGTAACTGGAATAATAAATAACTATAGAGAAGTAAAACCAATAATTGAGTTTCTAAATCGAGCATTGTAATAGCCTACGATTTTGTAAGCAAACTTGTATTTTTTCCAACGCATCACTCAAAACTAGAAATTCAAAAAGGCTTATAAGCCAACGCAAAAACTCTTACGGGAAAGAAAAACGAAAAAGGCAGCATATGTAATAATAATCATTATACGAGCTTTTAATTTTTTATAAATTTAGATAAACTAGATTTAGCTTACCTTATTTTAACTTCTAAATACGAGTTTCTTTAGATACATGTATCCTGACATACGCAGGATATATAGCCTGTGAACGATTACTGACCTACCTAAACCTATTTACGGAACCAATAAATGAATAAAAACCTCTTTAAAAACAGACTTTAGAAATAACTGAAGTGTCCAGATAATTGTATAGTGTCATGACAGTCCTCCGTCATAAAATAGTCTAAAAAACACACAATTTTCAATAACAGACTGACGTGCTCACAAAGCTTGTGGTTTCGTATGATATTCTATTAAAACCAAGTAAATCCAAATTAAAGAAAAATAGAGCATAAGTGCTCTTTTAACCACTATCTGTACAAAATTGTGAAGTATATTTATAAAGAAAGTTTAAATCTAATAATGCTTTTGACCGCCGACAAAATTTGCTCTAGGAATATGCTCACTCAAATAAAAATTATTAAAAAACTTCATTTAACATACTTTCTTGTCTTACAGACTTTGAAACTAACACTTTTTTACTTTCATTACAAACATATTTCTGTATAAGAATAGTAGCTGAATTTTATTCCTGAAATTCAATCTTATCAGTTATCTTTTTTAAATTACGAAAAATGACTAACAAATACAGTATCTTTAATTTAAGAAAACCGAAAAACAAAAATGATTAGAACTTATCAAGGAACCGTATATCCGTGGAATTGTGACCATATGAACCATATGAATGTTCAATTTTATGTTGAAAAATTCGACCAAGCAACTTGGAATCTGTTTTCCTCACTTGGGCTGACTGCTAAATATATGAAAGAAAATAATAGTGGAATGGTGGCGTTGGAACAAAATATTAAATATTTTAGGGAAGTGGTAGCTGGAGAGGTCTTAGGAATCAATTCCCATTTTCTTGAAGTTTATGGTAAGAAAATATTATTAAAACATATTATGAAAAATTTGGAAACTGGAATTGTGGTTTCTGAATCAGAATTACTAGGGCTTTATATCGACACGGTAAAAAGAAAAGGAATTGAGATACCAGAATTTGTTTCTAAAAAGTGGAATGAAATATAAAAACACCCTATAACAATAATAACAATTGCATAGGCCTATCATTCTGATGAATTATAATAAAGATTTGTAGCAGTTCCACCTTTGATTTTTTTGTTTATTAATTGTCAGGTATTTTTTTAGATTATTATAACTCTTAAAACCTATTACAACAGACATAAAAGAACCCGTTACGGACGCATAGTTTTAAATCGAAAAATATTTAATAAAAGAAAAATATCCCCTCCTCATTATTTTAATATTAAAATCCCTATTCTGGATTGAGCTTATTCCTTATGATATTCAAGATATTTCTAAACCATTTTATTGGTAATTTACCTGTACTTAAGGTACAATGACCAAAAGCATCTATTCCAATATTGTTTGTTTGATTTAAGGAACTCACATTGTAGGTCTCGAGATGAATACCCCTTTAATTTCTTTACTCTAACACTTATATCCATAAGAAGATAGGAACTCATGACGCATGTGGAAATGCTATTACTTACATCACCTTTCAAAATAGTGCCATTTTCAGAATTATTTTTCTAAATTAATTCATCATCATGGCGATGTTGGACATCTCTCAATAAAAACAGCGTATTAATATTTTGTTATAAAATAACAAGACATCTTTAATTCTTTAAAGGATGTGAATTTTACTATAATTGATTTTCATAAATACTAAAACATTTATAGATAAGAAGATTATTATAGTCACTTTTTTATCTACCTAAGCATTTTTTTGATAATCGAAATTTTTAATTATCGATAACTTATTATACAAACTAATTGTTTAACTAAACAGAAGAATCATGAAGTTAATTAAGATTATAACACTAACATTATTGACAATTCTAATGTTTTCCTGTGAAAGGGAAGACATTGATAACAACAACTCACAAACAAAGATACCTCATTATGTCTTAGAAAAATTAGCAAAACAAGGTGTAAATATCAATGTTATAGAAGATCATAGTTATGATGATGGCGAAGGAAACATTACTGAAGGCTATCTGGCAGGAGATATTTTCTTCTCAATAAATGACATTAAAACCATCGAGGATCTACCCTCAATTGATGATATAGAAGGTCAAAAACTATATAGGACCAGAAATTTGGTTAGAGTACCTAATCAAGGGAGAAGGAACATCTCCGTTCGAGGTCTTAAGTTGCCAGAAAAATTAAAAAGAACTTTAAGGAGAGCTGTAAATAATTACAATAAGCTTGATTTAAAGATTAAGCTAAATTTAAGTTTCGGTAATACAGAAGGAGGTAAAGATATTATAGTAAGAGTTAATAGCAACATACCAGCCGCTGCAGATGCTGGGTTTCCTAATAGAGGAAACCCATTTAAAAGAGTTCGTGTTAATTATGCTTTACTCCGTAACGTTAACGACGGTACGATTACTACTATTTTAATGCACGAATTAGGTCACTGTTTCGGATTAAGGCATTCTGATTATAAAACACGAAGTTCTTGCGGTAGTATAATAGATGAGGATTCATTATCTGGTATTCAGCCTGGCGCCATATACATCCCTGGTACAGATCGTAGTGGAAATTCTCAAACGTCGATCATGAGAGCTTGCTTAAGTATTTCGGACAAAGGAACTTTCTTTCAACAAGATAGAAGAGGTCTTAGGCAGTTATATGGAAGATAATTTAATATAAAACTATAGGCCAGTACAATAGAAAAATCACGGATTTGCCTTGAATGCAACGTGATTTTGTAAATTAAAAACCGTGCCTTGTCTCAGCACGGTTTTTTTAGGACTAGTCATTTTAAAAAAGTGATAAAGAATCAAAACAAAAATTTCTACTTATTATTAAGATTTCTTGCCAAGCATTTTTATAGGTTTTTTATCATTACCGCAAATTCTAAGGCGATAACAAGTTGCTCCTAATTGTACGGTAAATTACCTTTTAATAAAAAAAAGTACGGGAATTGTTATTTATAATGCTAGTTAAGTAATTATTGCTTTTGTATAATAATTCATTCATTTTAATTCTACTTTTATACTCGTTTGTTACTAGCCTTAAAATCATAGCCTTCCCATATTTGTAGTCTTCCCTAGTAAATATAATATTTAAAATTAATAAATTTAGCGAGAGCCAGATTGTCAAAATCTTAAAGAAAAATGAACAAGACAGTAGTATTCCTGATATTACCAGAAAATTAGGTGCTGACAAAAATACCATATACTACTAGAGAAAGAAGTATCGTGGTATGGAATCCAATCAATTAAAAAAGACTAAAAGAGTTAGAAGAAGAAAATCGAAAACTCAAGCAAATGTATACTGATGTAAGTATTGATATTATCATGTTAAAAGATATACTTTCAAAAAAGTTCTAAAGCCTTCTGACATCTAATATCACACAAAATATCTAATCGAGCATTATCATATTTCTATTGTCCGTGCTTGCTATATTGTTAGACTAACCAGATCGATTTAGTATTATCAGAGTATGAAGTACGATAGTTAGGTAATTGATAAGCTAAATAAGCTTGTCCATAACTATCGCCACCAAAGGTTTTGATGAATACTTTAATAAGATCCGTCGTGAAGGCTTGGTTTGGAATCGAAAAAGTGTACTACAGGTTCATTGCAATAAGAAACTTAAGCTCAGGCGAAACGTAAAAAAAGTATTATTAAGTGTATTAAACAGTCTTAAGAAGTCCCTGAAGTACTCAACCAATGTCGAAGAGTATAGGATTTTATGAGTGATGTCTTGATAGGTGGTTGTAAAGCAACAATCTTCAATATAATTAATAACTGAAATTGTAAAGTATTGATTATTAATATTAGTATATCTTATTTTGAAAAAGACAATAACCGAAACACGAGAGAATTAGAAAAAGAAAAGGGATTCTAAATTATTAGATGTGTATTACTTTGAGGACATTTATCAATTACAAAAAATAAGTAAACATTGAAGAGAAGACTATATTACAATTACCCGCATAAATCGCTTAAAAAAAATCTCCAGTAGAATTTATACCCAGACTTACAGAAAAATTTAAATTTTTCTGTAAGTCTCAACTAAGTAAAATTAACTCATCGAATTTAGAGGCCCCCTAAAAAAGAGAAGACTACAATTTATATATCACATTTATTGTTTTAAAATTTTCTTTTTAAATGTCTTACCATTTGTAGTAAACACCTCTAGAAAATATAATCCTTGGTTCATATTTGAGATATCAATTTTATTCGTAGAAGAAGGAAACTCTTTTACAATTCTTCCTAAATAATCACGTAAAACGACTTTTCGAATAGTGTCATTGCTTTTAAAATCTAGATATACAAAAGATTTTGATGGTACTGGATATATTTTTAATACCTCCTTTTCTGAGATATAAGAATCTGATGTTTTTTCATTTCTTACCTGATTAGCAGAAGATCCATTATTTACTGACCCATCAGTAAACACGTTTAACTCTGCTATATTAAAGTGTTTTCCATCAGTTTTAACAACCCTGATTAATCGATAAGGTTTAGTGCTGGAAACGTTAATAGCCCATTTGCCCTTGTGGGGGAAGGGTTTATTACCAATTTTTCCAATTACCTCATAGGTAGAAAAACTATGATCATTAGACGCTCTAACTTCAAAATTAGATCTAGATATCGCTTGATTAATATCCTTGCGAGCAACAAGCTCTATGCGGCTTATAGGATATTTTCTATACATATCTAAACCTATAGTAGGAGACTTATCATTACCATTGCTTGCCCATATAGAATTAATATCATCATCAAATGCTCTATTAGGATAGAAGTTATAATTATTATTGAAAACTGAAGATGCATATGATCGGGCATTCGTAGCGACATTCGTTCTTTTTATATTCGAAAACACCTCTAACTCTGCAAAATTAAAAAGTGGTTTTCCCGGTCTTTTTACAATTCTGAGATATCTAAATACTCTATTATTAACATTAAAGTAAGCTTTCCCTTTATTATCAAAAGGAACTGCTCCAACATTTCCTAATACTACATGATTTCTAAATTTAGGATCGTTAGAAGCGAGTACTCTAAAGAAAGACCGCGCCTCAGGCTGATTCATATTTTGTCTAGCAGTAATAACTACTCTATTAATTGGGTATTTACGATGCAAATCTATCTGATACCAAGTATTACCATTACTATTGTTACTGGTATGCCATATTGTATTTATATTACCATCCACTCCTTTTTGAGGATTAAAATTGTCGTTATTCCCTAATGATGAAGATGCTGTAACAGTTGCATTAAGAGCTACATTAACAGATTTTTTCATTTTAGGAGATGCAATTTGATGATATTCGCGATGTCTTCCTGCATGGTTACGCACGTAAGGATCAGAAGTATTTTCTTTATCGTATATCAAATCGGTATTTGGATGGGCAATAATTTGTGGAATAGACATGTTTAGATTGTTAATATCAGATTGATTGAAAACTAAACTATGAAACCACGGATCAGGAACAGATCCATTATCTGGAATAGCTTGATAAACATTATGCTGTACCGCTATACTATTAGACCCTTGATCTAAATATAATCCTACTATTGGAGATCGTTTATTTCCTAATCCACTTCTGTGAAGATTATGAATATAATTTTCAAAAATTTCTAACCGATTTCCGGTATTATCGTCTTGATCATCCAAAGTATATATACCACCACCATCTACCAACTGCCCCATCACATTGTGAATATGATTAGAAGCCACTCTATTACCTTGGATCGGAGCTGCATTATGCTGCCCCCATCCCCATCCTATTGAAATACCGGAATATGGAAGATGTCTCAAGGTGTTATTTTTTATAAGGTTCCAGCTACCATAAACCATCCATATGCCAACTGAGCCTGGATAATCTATTCCAATACCTTCTATAAGGTTTTGAGCGATGATATTTGTATGTACTAATCCTTCGAATTCAAAACTATTATGTAGTCCTTTAGATTGCGTACCATTAAAAATAGAAATACCTCCACCTCCAATATCACCAATGTAATTACCTATAATATTACATTGTGAGACGTTTCTGTTTAAAGATAATGCATCTGCTGCTAATTTTTCGAAAACGCATTTTTCAAATGTTATATGATTTGCATTCTCCAAATGTACAGCCGCTGGAAGTACTCCGTCTTCCAATACCCCTGCTTGACCACCTACAATATCACTTTGATTAATCTTTTCATAATTAGAATGATTAAAATTAATTCCATAGAAAGAAATATCATGTACCGGTTTGCTTTTACTTCCTTGTAGTTTCAATATTTGTTCTAGAACAGGCGCTATAACAACAGCACTATTAATATTTTCATTAACTCTAGGAGAGTAGTTTATATTATCACCATCTGCATCATAAAACTGCCCCTGATGGAAAAAATTTCCAGAGTTTATAAAAGAGAAAGAAAATTCTCCTTTTAGAAAGATGTTGTTAAACCTTTTAAAATTTAGATCTGGATTTCTAGGATATATATGTGCTTCTTGACCAACACGTACTACTTTTCTAATCCTAAAATGTCTAAAAGTCCAATAATGATTAATCATCATTTCTACTGGATGGTGACCGCTCCAAGCGGGAAGATATTGTATAGGAATTTTAAAAAAACATTGTTCCGCTATAATTTTGCCACTTGCATCTCTTTTGATAACAGCTTTTGCTTGTTTTGCTGTAAAGGGTGTTCGGGCTATCTGAGATCTTTTACCATTTACATATAAAGTCCTTAAATTAGATTGATAATTTTTTCGTGCATAATAAAAATTATTATTGTAACGTTTCCATCTCAAATTTAACCTTCTTCCTCCGGAAAAAACCACCTTCTCGTTATCTGCATTGCGATATATTATCTGATGCCCATTAAACCCAGAATCGGGTTCTCCAAAAAGAAAAGTATTTCTACCTGTGTAATAGGTGCCTCCTTTAATGATTACTTCTATATCACCTTTCATTTTTCGATTGTATTTTCTAATCTCTCTTTTTACTCCGTGAATGGTTTTCTTGGCAGTACGCCAACTTAAACCATTTCCAGAATCATTAGGTTGACTGGCATCTACATATAGCGTTTTGTATGGTCGCTGCGCAGAACCTATTAAAAAAGTAAAAGCGAATAAAATGAATATTATTAATCTTTTGTGTATATAACAAATCTGACTAATTTTAGGCTCATTTTTCATATCATTTTTATTAATTTACAGATAGACTTTTTGACATTTTATTTCTTACCTATAATAATACAATTAAAAGAATACACGCGCTTTATAAATAAAGTGGCTTATGTTGAAAAATTGACTTTCATAGAATATTAGGCCTTTCCCTGAAATAAGTTGACACATAATAGACTTACATATGAAATCTACAGAAGGATCAAGGAAAAAAATCCTAAATACCCTTTAAATTTAGGTTCACGGATTTTATAATGTGTAATTTCAAAAGGCATTAGATCAGTTTAAAAATTGAATTTAGGATAATAAACTTTCCATTTTGGGCAATATTCCCTCTCGTTAGAGCAATATTTGACATAATAATCAAATAATGATATCTTTTTCTCCAAAAAGTGTATATTTTTTATATTACCACCTGACCTTGTTAGTAAATAACCTATTAATTGATAAATCGGAAAATCAATATTCATTACATCAACATACTGAATGATTTTTTTAATATCTATGAAATATTTTGCTTTTTCGAAAACCTCTTGAACAATGAGCAAACCACCAGAAAACTGTGGATATACAATACAATCTATTAAGGTTCGCTCGAGATCTGTAAAAGGATATCTAGAAATCTCAGGTTTTCTGATTATACCTATTTCAGAATTCTTTGATTTTTCTTTGATACATACCATTTTAAATATTGTCTTGTTATCAACAAATATTCTAAATCCTTTTTCTCTATAAAACTTGAAATCACAAGTTAAATAGACAGATCTCTTAGAAGCATTTACAAATCCAAATTTTTCTAATGCACTATAATGACTTAGATAGCCATGATCAAAATTATGAAACGCTATATCCTTTAATGTCACATTTGACATTACAAAAAATGAATGCTCATCAATATGCTTATTTTCTAAAAAAGAAAATAATTTCACAATATGATTTTTTAATAGAAAAGATATAAATTTTATAAAAGTCTCAGAAGAATATAAATTCCATTTTTTTTTGTGATTAAAGTAAAAAGTATGTAACTCATTTTTAGTGTAGACAAGACAACAATTTTTTACCAGATCCTCCACGATATTGATTAAAATCTCATAAAAATAATATTTTTGTTGGGTCATCATTTAATTAAGCAAGCTTGGATAAAAAATAATCATTTATAAATCCATCCATTAATATAAAATCACCAACTAAGTAAACAATAGCATTTGAGGCTTGTTTAGCTTCAAAAACAAAACTAAGAGGTACTAGGTTTTGATTATGTGTTCCTTTTACAGTCTTCTCTTCTATCACTTATGTTAAATGTGCTTCTTCTACAATTAAATAATCAACAATTCCAGAAAATGTACTCTCAAAAATTATATTATTTTCATCGATGATATAATTTTCCTTAATAGATTTAACATCTTAAACTAGAATGTCTGAGTAAAATGTGTAGTATTAATCATTTATAATTCTTAAGTACAAAAAAAAGGTATTGCTGTCGCACTTTCTTATCAAATAAAAAGAGGTTTTTTTTAATAATGACTTTAATTATTCAGAAAAGTGTGACGTTCTAATGACCTCCTCCCAGATTTAGGTACTGGTTGAAAGTAGAAAATCCGAGCTATTAAGAAAAATCCCTAGATAAATAAATAAATTATTACCTAGAGATTAAACCAAATTACCAATTAAAACTAAATTGTCATTTAATTCCTATGAAAATAATTAACAATTTTGCGATTGTAATTCTTCTAAAATTTTTATTCTAATCTTTATTACATTGTATGATTACGAATTAGGATCAAGATTTGACAAGAAGTAAGTCAAATCAGACAATTGACTTAATCTAATAGAGCAATAAGTTTTAACAATCATACTCCATACAATCTTTTCTAAACAAAGAAAGAAGGTCTTTTTTATTTCATTTAGATAAAATTCCGTGATTCCTAGTATATGCTCTTTTTATATAATAAATAAAAAATAATACTTAGAATTATAGATTAACAAATCAAACAAACTCTCTTACCATCAATGAAGAAACTATTTTTTTACAGGAATAAAAGTTTCCCAAGGACCTATCGCTGATCTGTTAGCCGTCATTCCTCTAAATCCGTTTTCAGTACTTATATATCTTCCATTGTTAGCTAATAGAGCTACTTTAGCAGATGAATTGTTAACTCTTAACACAGTAAATACTTCTGTGAGCCCTATTGAAGTTTTATTTGCTCTAATATGTCCCGTACTGAAACTTACATATCTTCCGTTATTCGCTCTTAATGCTATTCTATTTCCTCCTAATTCAACTATCTCAAAATTTTCCCAAGATAAAAGTCTATTTCGATTTGCAAACATAGGCTTTCTACCATTTTCAGAACTTACGAATTTATTATTAGAACCTCTCAAACCAAGTTCTTTGGGCAGGTCTAATTTCGTGTAATATTTATCGCCACCTGCATCAATAGCATAAATGAAAGGAGAACCGTCAATTATTTTCCCTCTAATAGCAAAATCGTTGTTGGAAAAATTAATTTCATTACTTCCTATTTTAAAGAAATCATATGTACTCAAATCATTTATGGATGTAAGTACAACTGTTCCATTAATCAAGTTTCCTAAGTTTATCTTTAATAATCTGTTTGTTTTCACAGAGAAAAGTTCGTAACTCCCCTTAAAGGAAAAAAGTTCATCTAACGTAAAATCAATTGAGCAGTATTCTATATTAAAATATTGAACTTTGAACTTTACTTGATTATTTTCGATGAAGCCCTGGACTTGATAGTTATCACCAACATATTCAATTGTCGGCTCAGAGGTGTTTGATAATTCAAACTTTTGTTCAACAGTAATCCCATCAAATTCAACGATTAATAGATCATTTCCTTTAATTTTGGTAGTCAATGTTAAAATATCAGATCCACTAACAGAACACGACTGGTTTAATAAAAAGGAACCTTCAAACCCCGAAATAAAATTATTTGAATTTGTTTTATTTTGTGCGACACCTAGTTCCTCTGTTTCAGTCTCACATGATAAAACTAAGAACAGCATAAGCACATTTATAAGCGTTAAAGAAATTGTTTTCATATTACTATTTTTTTGCGATTCTAATAATCTTTCTTTTTCCTGATTTCAAAATGATATGAGCCATATATAATCCAGACTTTAAATTACCCAAGTCTATTTGATCTACCTCATTATCTATTGTATAAACCTTCTTGCCTAAAAAATCAAAAATATTTACACTACCAACCTTTTCTGATCCGGATTCTATATGAAGATAAGTTTTAAATGGATTGGGATATACTTGAATATTTGAGTCTTTAAAAATATCTCTAAAAGCAGGTTCAGGATTATCTTGTTCAGCATATCGACTAGCTGTTGAAAATACTAGCTTATCTACATTAAACGCGCTTCCCTTAGCATAAAACCTAATAATGTGTATTCCCCTATCCAACATTATAGTACGTCTTGTTAGATTTGTGTACTTGTTCCAGCCACCTGTGTTGGGAACATCATTAAAAACCACAACCGGATTACCATCTATCTCTAGCTGAAAGGACCCGGAATCCCTACCAGATGCAACACGAGCTCGAACATCATATAGTGATCTCTGAGTAATATTAACGCTATATTCTAACCATTCGCCAGCCTCTATCCAACCTATATTATGCCCGGCACCAGAAACACTAATATCTACTCTATCATTCCTATATGATCCCCCTTGATTTAATTGATCCTTATCGTAATAAGAAATGTTTTGTCCTCCCAAATCATAATTCTCCATCTCCACAACACCAGGAATAGCAATTATTTCCTTAAAAGGTTGTTGGTCTGAAGCAGAATCTATGCTAATCCTTATCTTATCTATATTAAAAGAACGACCCACAGCATAAAAACGAAGCACTTTTTCTCCGGGGGATAAGGTAATATTATTTAATGAAATTGTACGCCAAGAACTCCAGCCTCCTGTATTAGGAACTGAAATAGTAGATGTTCGAGAGCCACCAAAATCTAAATAAAATGATCCTGAATTAGTAGCTGAAGCAACGCGAGCTTCTATCTTATATAATCCTGACCTCTTCACATTAACAGTATATTCTAACCACTCTCCTTTCCTGATCCAACCAATGCCATATCCTCCATTTTCTGCAACATCAATATCAACACCATCATTTCTGTAATTTCCACCTAGGTTAGCAGCATCTGTATCATTGTACGACACACCTTTTCCACCTAGATCATAATTCTCCATCTCCACAACTCCGGGAACGGATATAGGCGTACCCAAGTACGGAGACTGAACTGCTGTATCATTGGTTACAGAAATAACTACTTCTGCAGAAGTAGTAAAAGCACCATCATTATCTATCGCCTTTGCACTTAAAACATATTGTCCAGAAGTATTAGAACGCCAAGTAATATTGAATGGAAATGTAGTATCTTCTCCAATCTTATTTCCATTAACATAAAAAACAACCTTATCTATAGTACCATCCGAGTCTGAAGCATTACAACGGATAATTATGTCTTCGCTTAAATTAAATGTAGAACCAGACGTTGGAGAAGTAATGGAAGCAGAAGGTGAAATATTCGGATCAATATCGGATGAAGTAGAAAACAAGGTAAAGAAGCCGTCATTACCATTAGCAGAATTATCGATAGCTGAAACAGTAGCGAGCTTTCTTCCTTTTTTTGAATTAATATACCCGCCCATTAATATCTTGTTACCTAAAAAATCAATTGAGTGTCCTCTACTTGAAAAATGTTCTGCTGACCTCGTTACTAATTCTCTAGTTTTGAAATCAGGGCTCATTACAAGTACAAAAGGTCCACCTGAATAACCTCCTGGCAAAGGGTCTAATGTTAATGGTAATCCGGAAGCACTAGTACCTGTCAAAAAAACACGACCTTCAGAATCTGCAGCTATATCTCCAAACTCAGGGTGAGCCGTATTCCCTCTACCAGAACTACTTCGAGCACAAAACTGCTGACCTTTTAAATATTTTCCTGTAGAAGCCTCATATCTCCCAAAAAAGGTTTTTTTCTCTGTACCTGTATTAGAAAAAACATGATATCTGTCCCCTCCTACAATATTTACTGTTTTATTTATATCAAAGGGATCGTGTCTAAAAATATGATTCCCTCCGTCTGCTGCAAATGACATATACAATTTACCATCTTTACCCATCTCACATCTAGCCCCTCTAGTATCAGCCATATTGTTTCGAGGTCTATTTATCCAATTAGCATTACCTCTTTTTCCATTCCAGTCGTAGCCAGTATATTTTAAGTTTCCATTATAAGACCAACCTCTATAAACCGAAACATCAACTGGGTTACTTCCTGATTGATCTGCAGCTCTGATATTCTTAAAACCAATTCCTATTATAGTTTTTGAAGTTTCATCAATACAAACGTCATTAGTATATTGTGATACTGAACCCCATTTACCAACTTGGCCCCATTGATTATCAAAAGAATAAATACTTGCTCCAGAAACCTTTTTATCATCATGAGGAGCATTACTTGTCAAAACAACAAATCTACCATTATTCCCAACATCTATTCTATGTACTCTTTTATCAAATTTCTTTGACCATAAAATTTTACTAGCATTTTTGTCTAATATTAATGCTTGCGAGTTTCCGTAAGCCGCTATATACAATCTTTCGCTACTATCTATGGATATGTCGGTTATATATGATGCTATCTTCGTAACAGACAGAACTCTCCTTCCGTCATTTGATAATCTAATAATAGCTCCAGAAGAATTTTCATTTGCTCCATTCAAAAATTTTGGGGTAATCCCGATAAAATTAGTGTTACTAATATTTGCCGCTAAAATAATAGTTCCGTCTTTCAAAAATTTAGTTCCATAAACCCGGTCATCATCTAAATCACCTCCAATAAAAGAAGACGATTGAATATTGGTTTGTCCCGAAACAAAATTTACCAAAATAAAAAGACACACTAACAAATTTAACGTAGTATAATTTTTCATAAGAATATTTTAAGTTGGTTAAAAATTTAATCTAAAATTATTTTAAATTAAATTTTACGGATTTATAAATATTGACTCTGTTTTATAAAAAAGAATATTATTTCATATTTATTTAAAAAATCATATCAGATAAAAGTATCTCGATCTGAAATAGTTTTACACTTAATTCTAAAGTGTAATGAAAAGATCTCCTAGAAAGAGACTATTTTTTGTCTTTTTAAATGGACTTTGTATAGTAGATCGAACTAAGATAGTTTATTCGTCCTTAGGCGTCATCCAATTATGACTTTCAGACAAGGCTATTAATAGAAATTGATTAAGAAAATTTAGGTGATCTTGATGGGAAACCTGACATCCTCCCGATGATAAGACATCATATTTCTGTTATTGTTCTATAGTGTGCTGAAAATTTATTCGAATTTTCTAGTTTTTTTATACCTTCATCACTGATGTCTGTATAGGCAATTTTCAAACATTCGAGATTTCTAAAAGAATCTGAGTTGATAAGGTAACTTACTCCTTTATCAGTCAGCCCTGTAAACGAAAACTCTAGATTAGTCAAACTTGGCAATGAATTTGATGAAGATAGATGTTTTAATCCTTCATCACTAATCTCACTGCTATCTAGATTTAAAGATTTCAAGTTCTTAAAATTTGCTGAACTGGATAAAACTTTTATGGCTTCGTCCGTTATTATTCCGTTGGTTGATAAATTTAATTCTTGTAGTTGATTTAAAAAGTTAGAATTTGCTAAAGCAATTAAACCTTTGTCGTCAATATTATTTTCTTTTAAATTTAGAGAAATTAAGCTACTTAACCCTTCGCAATTAGCCAACGCTTGAACTCCTTTATCACTAATATGGCAACATTCAAAACTTAATGAATTAATTTTTTCCAATGATTTACTTTGGGTAATTGTAATAACATCTTCATCGGTTATCGAATTATTATTTAATATTATATTTTTTAAATATGGTAAACTCTTAGAATTAAAAAGAGTGATTAATCCACTATTTCTTATTTTGTTTATTGAAATATCTAGAGTTTTAAGTTTTTTAAGTGATGTTGAATTTACTATAATTTCTATACCCTTATCACCAATATCATTGTCAGACAAGACAAGCTCTTCTAAGTTGGGAAGATCTGCATTTACAAGGTGTTTGAGCATATCTAAATCAAGTTGGCAACGTGAAAAATCAAGTTTGTTAACATTTTTCACATAGCTTGATTCTATTAGTTCTTCTAATTCATCTTGGTCAAATAAATAATCATCTAAATTGAGTGCGAATGGAAATTCCAATAAGCCTTCAGATGTCAAAGCTTTTAATTCTTCAATAACTTTTTCCTTAATATGAATGGAGCTTATATAACCAAAACGGAAATTTATTTCTTCAAATAATTCGAATTTTTCTACCCATTTTTTAAAATTTATCTCTAATAATTTCTTGAGCGCTTTTTTTTGTTTTTCTTGAGTCGGTCTATCTTCGGAATTAATCTTTTTCAATTCAGTTGTAATTATTTTACCCCTAAAACTTTTTTCCTTAGTTAAAGATAGACCATATTCTTTCCATAATTTTAAGTTATTATGTTGTTCTGTAAGTTGTTCAAAAATAATATTGCTCATAGTTTGGTTTTTTTATTTTTTGTTATGTATAGTTTGTTCTTGATTGCGTATAATTTCCTTTATACCAGAGCTATCAAAATTGCCTAGAATAACTTTATGTAAACCAGGAAAATAAATGTCAGCTGTTTTAAGACCTGTGAGAATGGTGTTTTGCATTAGCATTTTTGATATTGATCCATTTTTAAAATCAATTGCGGCTTTACATCTCACATCTCCAGTATCAAAGTCCATATCAAAAGTAATTGCACCTAATTCATAGTTTACCCTTAATAAGTATTCCGAAGCAATAGTCTTTTTATTATTAGGTATATTTATAGAGCTATCAATTAAAATAAAAAACTGAGCTATATCAGCCGAAATTACTGCGTTAAGTTCAACGCTCAAACTTGATAAATTACAATGGAGTTTACAAACCATTTCATTTTCATAAATATTGGGTTTCCAACCTAAATCAGTAAAAACTTCCTTTAATAGTTGGAAAGTTTCATTTTCAATTTTTGACATGATTAATCGTGTTTAACATCAATGTACATCTATTTTAATCCATTTTATTCATTAGAATATATAAAAGATGATTTGGATTGCTTATTTTACTAAATAATACTTCCATTCAAGAAGTTTTGAGGATAAGGTAAAATTACTTAATGAAATTGTACGCCAAGAACTCCAGCCTCCTGTATTAGGAACTGAAATAGTAGATGTTCGAGAGCCACCAAAATCTAAATAAAATGATCCTGAATTAGTAGCTGAAGCAACGCGAGCTTCTATCTTATATAATCCTGACCTCTTCACATCAACAGTATATTCTAACCACTCTCCTTTCCTGATCCAACCAATGCCATATCCTCCATTTTCTGCAACATCAATATCAACACCATCATTTCTGTAATTTCCACCTAGGTTAGCAGCATCTGTATCATTGTACGACACACCTTTTCCACCTAGATCATAATTCTCCATCTCCACAACTCCAGGAACGGATATAGGCGTACCCAAGTACGGAGACTGAACTGCTGTATCATTGGTTACAGAAATAACTACTTCTGCAGAAGTAGTAAAAGCACCATCATTATCTATCGCCTTTGCACTTAAAACATATTGTCCAGAAGTATTAGAACGCCAAGTAATATTGAATGGAAATGTAGTATCTTCTCCAATCTTATTTCCATTAACATAAAAAACAACCTTATCTATAGTACCATCCGAGTCTGAAGCATTACAACGGATAATTATGTCTTCGCTTAAATTAAATGTAGAACCAGACGTTGGAGAAGTAATGGAAGCAGAAGGTGAAATATTCGGATCAATATCGGATGAAGTAGAAAACAAGGTAAAGAAGCCGTCATTACCATTAGCAGAATTATCGATAGCTGAAACAGTAGCGAGCTTTCTTCCTTTTTTTGAATTAATATACCCGCCCATTAATATCTTGTTACCTAAAAAATCAATTGAGTGTCCTCTACTTGAAAAATGTTCTGCTGACCTCGTTACTAATTCTCTAGTTTTGAAATCAGGGCTCATTACAAGTACAAAAGGTCCACCTGAATAACCTCCTGGCAAAGGGTCTAATGTTAATGGTAATCCGGAAGCACTAGTACCTGTCAAAAAAACACGACCTTCAGAATCTGCAGCTATATCTCCAAACTCAGGGTGAGCCGTATTCCCTCTACCAGAACTACTTCGAGCACAAAACTGCTGACCTTTTAAATATTTTCCTGTAGAAGCCTCATATCTCCCAAAAAAGGTTTTTTTCTCTGTACCTGTATTAGAAAAAACATGATATCTGTCCCCTCCTACAATATTTACTGTTTTATTTATATCAAAGGGATCGTGTCTAAAAATATGATTCCCTCCGTCTGCTGCAAATGACATATACAATTTACCATCTTTACCCATCTCACATCTAGCCCCTCTAGTATCAGCCATATTGTTTCGAGGTCTATTTATCCAATTAGCATTACCTCTTTTTCCATTCCAGTCGTAGCCAGTATATTTTAAGTTTCCATTATAAGACCAACCTCTATAAACCGAAACATCAACTGGGTTACTTCCTGATTGATCTGCAGCTCTGATATTCTTAAAACCAATTCCTATTATAGTTTTTGAAGTTTCATCAATACAAACGTCATTAGTATATTGTGATACTGAACCCCATTTACCAACTTGGCCCCATTGATTATCAAAAGAATAAATACTTGCTCCAGAAACCTTTTTATCATCATGAGGAGCATTACTTGTCAAAACAACAAATCTACCATTATTCCCAACATCTATTCTATGTACTCTTTTATCAAATTTCTTTGACCATAAAATTTTACTAGCATTTTTGTCTAATATTAATGCTTGCGAGTTTCCGTAAGCCGCTATATACAATCTTTCGCTACTATCTATGGATATGTCGGTTATATATGATGCTATCTTCGTAACAGACAGAACTCTCCTTCCGTCATTTGATAATCTAATAATAGCTCCAGAAGAATTTTCATTTGCTCCATTCAAAAATTTTGGGGTAATCCCGATAAAATTAGTGTTACTAATATTTGCTGCTAAAATAATAGTTCCGTCTTTCAAAAATTTACTTCCATAAACCCGGTCATCATCTAAATCACCTCCAATAAAAGAAGACGATTGAATATTGGTTTGTCCCGAAACAAAATTTGCCAAAATAAAAAGACACACTAACAAATTTAACGTAGTATAATTTTTCAAAAGAATATTTTAAGTTGGTTAAAAATTTAATGTAAAATTATTTTAAATTAAATTTTGCGGATTTATAAATATTGACTCTGTTTTATAAAAAAGAATATTATTTCATATTTATTTAAAAAATCATATCAGATAAAAGTATCTCGATCTGAAATAGTTTTACACTTAATTCTAAAGTGTAATGAAAAGATCACCTAGAAAGAGACTATTTTTTGTCTTTTTAAATGGACTTTGTATAGTAGATCGAACTAAGATAGTTTATTCGTCCTTAGGCGTCATCCAATTATGAAAATTTAGGTGACTTTGATAGAAAACCCAAGTTATAAATCAATGTACAACAGCCTATACTAAAGTATTTTGTAATAGGAAAAATTTTCAAGGCAACAGCTTATGTATCATTCTTGCGGGAGATTGCAATACTGAAGTTATTAGTATCAAAATTATAATTAAGAATAATATTATTGTAGTGGAGTTGCAGGATGTGATCCGTATCAAAATGCCATAATTGAAAGAATCGATAGATTCTTAAAAAAGGATTTTTAAGCACTACTAAATAATAGAGCACAATAAGTATAAGAAAATTATACTCTTACTTAATAATACCGAAATACAACATTTGTCACCTAGGATATTGACTCCAAAGAAAATTAATAGGTAAGATAGGTATAAATCAAATCTTACTAAACTAAACACTAAAGAGTTGCTACTCTTTAGTGTTTAAATTATAGTTTTAACTAATCCAAAAACCACAAGGATTTCTTATATTTCGCTAAAATGATTTTGTTACCTACATCTATAAGAGCAATACGGCTGGTTTAGTGCAGCAGAAACTGCGCATCTAATTAATCCTCTAACACAAGCAGCGTAATTTTGAGAATAACAACTAACTAATGTAAAACCACAAGCTATTTTTTCTCTAGTTGACATTCTATTAATCACACAGGTAAAAATACAAAATGCTCTTGCTGCCTCTGGACTCAGTTGAACTCTTTTCTGCATATTCATTCTATTATTACTAAAGGTTTGTTTAGCGACTAACGTACCGTTTAAATCATAATAGTTATATTCAGCATCCAAGACTATCCCTTCAGCTTCAAGTTGTTTATCACTTTTACTGGTGTCAAAAGTATAATTAAGTTCTCTTGCTTTCTGGATAAAGGAATTTGAATATTTTATACCAATTACTTGAAAATCTAAACTCTCAGTCTCACTGTCATAATATGCAAATAATCCTTTAGACTCAGTACTTTTAGTATTTATGGGTATTGTTATGATAGCACCTTGCTCTACTCCGTTTTCGTATATTCTATCTACTGCCATTTCATCTGTTACTAAATACCCCCCATGCAAATTTCCGTTAAAATTAATTACTTCGTTAGAAGTTAAAATTTTATTTTCTAGAACTTCTGAAGAATCTTCTTGTATTTCTTCTTGTCTATCACAAGCAAAGATAGTAGCAATTGTAAGGATCAAAACTAGCAAATTTGTTTTCTTAAATCTTTTCATAATAAAAAATTTTAAAATTTATTCTTAACAAATTTAAATATTCAACTATGAATTTAGTTTAATAAAAATGCTAGCTTTTTTCTATTTTTGTTTATTTTTAAAAAAAAAAAAATAAACAATCCTATTTTTTAAGCTTATAGAATTTTGTTCTTACTATATTTTTCCCATAAGAAACTTTAAGGAAGTATAGACCATCTTTCAAATTTGAAACATCTATTTTATGATCTGTCTTATCAATGATACATTTTTTACTAAAAAGAGTTTTACCATTTATATCTAAGATTTTTACAGTAGCTAATGATTCGTTATTGTCAGGAAATTCTTGGAATTCTACATTCAACATATCAGAAACAGGATTAGGGAAGATTTTCATTGATAAACCTGATGAATATATTGTGGTATTAATTTGATTTCTATTACTCAAATCATATTGAATATATCCGTTACAATGTAACCACTCAGATTTTTTTCCTCCACAGCGTCTAGAATCTTTGTTCCATGAACCAGTATTTTTTATTTGTTCCTCAGATTCATACTTTTCACCATCAACTTCTAAATAATCGACTCGAAGATTTTTATTTCTTCCATTTGGTAAAAATCCGTCGTTCACAAAATGAACTCTTAATTTTTCAACAGACTCAACATTAAAAGAATATTCTTTAAAGTTTCTAGTTGCTTGAATTCTATTTCCAATCTTTTGATCATTTGCATAAACCTGAAACCTTTCTTCACCAGTAGAACCAGCTACTCTAAAAGTTACTTTTTTACTAATAACTGAATTAACAAACTTAAACTTATCAACATTAAAGTTTCCACCTATTATTTCAAATCTAAGTACATTATTAAAAGACTCGTTCAAATTTATTCCCTTAACTATAAATTTTTTATAAACCTGCCATCCTCCCGTGTTCTTTATATCAAATAATCCAAGAGTTCTATTATCTAATATTACCTTGATTTTACCAGGATTAGAATGCCCAGAAGCAGCATCAATTATCAAGTCATACTTTCCTTTTTTGACATCCACAGAATATTCTAACCATTCATTATTATTAATCCATCCTATATTATGCCCTGAATGATTACTTTCAATGTCTACTTGAGTATTTCTATACTTTCCACCATTATTGGCTTCATCAACATCATAATATGAAACACCCTGTCCTCCTATATCAAAATTTTCAAATTCTACTTTGGATTGGTTTCTAATTACCCAATTTTCTCCACGATTACCAAATGTTCTTTGGTTACCATTCTCTGATCCAGATAAATTGCCGACAAATGCACCTCTTCCTCCTGTACCCAAATAAATCTTCCCGTACTGATTTTTGCTAGCATCCATTGTTTTTATTAAACCCATCGGTAATCTGTTGGATGAATTCAATGAAGTCCAATCTGAATTATTGTTTTGAAGTTGATATAAATCCATTTTTCCGTCAACTTCTCCTACTGCATACAAAATATGATTACCCCCGTTACTGGAATTTTTACCAAACGCAAAGTTTGTACAATTTTGAATCCCAGACTGAACTGTCCAATTTTGCCCTTTATCTACAGATTTATATAATAAGCCTCCATCTTTATTTATAAAGTAAAGGTTTCCATTAGATGGGTTTGCCTTAAGTATTACACGATAATAATCGACAGGAACATTTCCAACGATCATCCAATTTTCTCCTCCATCGGTGCTTCTATATATATTCCTCCTATCGTATAGATAAAAAATATTACCATTTAAGGGATCCGCGATTAAACTTTGACTACCAAACCAGAATTGTCTTAAGGATTCTACTCTTTTAGGCAGACCTTTGCTTTTTTTCCAAGTTTTACCCTGATTTTTTGTATAATGAACATCTACTTGCCATTTATCTGAGACAAGCCCCAAATTTGATTGACTCATCGGAGCCCAGACCAAGATATTTGGATTTTTTGATGAAAATGCAATATTTCCGTTCTGCATATTTTTAGGAATAGACTCAAATGGTTTCCAAGTCTTACCTCCATCAGTAGAAATTCCTGTTCTTGATTCTAATGATCCATACTGAGTACTGCCAACATATGCAATGTTATTGGGTTTTGACGTGCAATATGTCGTATGACTCATTACCCCAAATTCATCCTCATAAAACTTACTATCAGGAACTTGATTAAATTTGGTTAATGGCATCCCTATCATATCAGCTACTCCCAATATCAATTCTTTATCCTGATTCGGAGGTGCAGTTAGTGAAATACATACAAATTCTTCTAAGTTTTTGTTTACAACTTTCCAGCTAGGGTTATTTTCTCTAAAATTATTGGTTTGATATACTGCAAAGCCTGTAGTTAACCACGCTCTATTAGAAATTACAGGATCTATCATTATTTGTCCTGCATTTGTAAAACTACTCCATGAAGGGTAATATGCCGGAGTGGTTACATATTTAGAATCAAAAGGAAGTGCTTTCCAGGTTCTCCCTCCATCGGTACTATGATGAATCCCATTTCTAGTTCCAAAATCCCATTGAAATGTTATAACATCGTTTTCATTCTTTGGGTTAACCGAAATTCCAGCAAAACCTTTATTAATTCTTACTTCGGGAGTAATATCAAAAAGAGTTCCTGTTCCATTATATTTATAAACTTTTCCTTCACTATTAGAAGCTGGTCCTGTTGCATAAGTAATGTATAATACTCCAGAGTTTGAAACCGTTCCTCTTATAGGTTTAAACCTTATATCTGGTCCTCCTTTTATTAAGTTCCAATCAACGCCCCTATTAATGGTTTTATAGACCCCATGTCCTTGAATACCAACATAGGCAACCTTTGGATTGTTCGGGTGTATCACAGAAAATGACTGGCCAGCATCTACCCCAAATGGCAGTTTGTCATTTGTGACCTGAGTCCAGCTATTGCCTCCATTAGTAGATCTCCAAAGACCATCTCTAATGGATGAAAATAGCAGGAAATTTCCAAGAGCACTTAATCTTTCTCCGGTTTGTCTCCATCTACCATTACCTTCTACATATACATTTAAGGGCAAAGGTTTCCAGTTTTTCCCAAAATCTATTGATTTATATAAAACACCCCGCTCTTTATGCCCTACATTAGCATATACTATATTTTTATTTCTTCTATCTAGAGAAATACTTGAAATATTATTACCTATATTTTTACCATCCATTAACGGTATCCATTCATTGGTAGAATTCTTCCATCTAAACACACCTCCAACATCAGTTTTAGCATAAATAATGTTTGCATGCTCAGGATGCGCTTCTATACCTGTAACAAATCCCATCCCCTGCAAATTGACATTTTCCCATTTCCAATTCTGGGAAAACCCTAGTTGAATATATATTAAAATTATTAATACCGAAAATAAATAGTTTTTCATGATTCAATAGTTTTAGTTGATTAATAAATTTATGTTTATGCTGAATTGCTAGGGATTCGTAGTGCCGAGTATACTGTTAGAAGCAAAAATTGTATAATTGAAGTGGTATCATCTTAAGAATTTAGATGCTGCCTTCGATACTCCTCTGCTGTAACTTCTACTATTTTTAAAAAATTAACTGAAAAACTTGAATGACTTTGAAAACCAAGATCATACGCTATATTAGAAATAGGTAAGTCAGTTTCTGTCAGGTAAGTCTTTGCTCTATCAATTTTGGAGTGCAAAATATATTGGTAAGGTGTTATACCAACATATTTTTTGAAGTTTCTTATGAAATGGTGAAACTGCCACTCTGTTAAATCTGCTAATTCTTCAATCGAAATTTTCTTATCAAGATTCTCAGAAATATATTCTGTAACAACCCTTAATTTAAATGGAACATCACTTTTGAGAGTTGAGGAATTTCTTATAGGATCTATTTTTCTATGCTGATGATTATGAAATGTAATATCAATTAAAGACATAACAGATTCAGGTTTAAAAGGTTTTACAATAAAACCCATTGGTCTAGTTATTTTCACATTATCCACCGTTACCTGATCAGTAAGAGAAGTTATGAAAATATAAGGAACGGTATCTTTTTTTAGTAAATGCTTGGCTACCTCAGTACCGTCTTCAAGACCATCTAAATTAATATCAATTAGAACCAAGTCTGGTTCATTATTATCTATACTATGTATAGCATCCTTTACATTGGTACAAATCTGCAAAGGTTCCCAACCTTTCTTCTTTATTATTCTTTCTAAGTCAGTTGCTATTATTAATTCATCTTCAACAATAAGTATTTTTTTTTTTTTCATAGGATAAATTTTAAAAAATAATTTCTGCCCTAGTTCCCGAAACACTAGAGAAATTAATCTTACCCTTAATCTGTCTCACTAACAAATTGACCAAACGTAAGCCATATGATTCCTGTTCCGTATCAGATTTTGAAAAACCAGGACCATCGTCTGAAACTGTAATTTTGGTTTTCCCGTCTTCAGTTTTTTCGGACAATATTTCAATCTTTCCTTCTTTAGTTTCAAGGAATGCATATTTCATTGAATTATGAACTAGTTCATTAATTATTATACCTAAAGGTATTGCTACATCAATATCGTAAAACTCATCGTCAGAAGATATAATAAATTTTATATCAGAATCAGTGAAATCAAATGAAGATTTAATCGCTTCCATTAAACCTGATAGATACTGTTTAAAATTAACATTATCAATATCCTTACCTTTATATAGTATTTGATGAACTAGTGACATTGACAAAATTCTATCTTGACTTCGAGAAACAAAATCATTCACCATATAATTATTGTAGTTTTCCGCTTGGAGATTAAGCATGCTGGAAACTAATTGTAAATTATTTTTTACTCTGTGAAAAATCTCTTTCAATAAAACTTCTTTGTCTTTTATCGATCGCTCTAATTCTTTTCCTCTTCTGATTAAATTCTGGTTTTTGATTTCTATTTCATCATTTTTTTTCTGAAGAACTCTGTTATTTTTTCTTTTAAGCAGATATCGATATATAATTATTAGAAGAATGCAGAAAGAGAAAGACACGGCAACCATTAAAACAAACGTTTGCAACTTCTGTTTGGCTAAACTTAACTCCTTTGCGTTGTTCTCATTATTTAATGATTCAATTTCTTTTTCTTTCTCTAAGGTTGCAAATTGAACTTGTAGTTCTTTAATTTTATCAGAATTTTTTATATTACTTAAGCTATCTTTTATTCTTATAGCTTCTTTATAACTTATTAATGATGCTTTATAATCCTTACCAATAGAGTCTATTTTTGCTAATAAATGAAACGCATATGCCTTTTGGTCATCATATCCATTTTCCTTGATGATACTAAAAGTAGAGTTTAAAAAAACCTTTGCACTGTCAAGCTTATTTTCTAATAGATAACTGTTTGATAGATCTTGTAGAATTAAAAGTTTTAAATAATCATTTTTTGTATCATTAACAATATCCAATGCTCTGTAGGAATTTAATTTTGAAGAATCTATTTGATTCTTTAATTGATAATAATAACCAATGTTATAAAAGCTCGCCGCCTTTGCATTCAACATATTAGTTGATCGAATTTCATACCCTGTTACTTTACTAAAGGCCTGAAAAGCTTTCTCCTGTTCTCCTAATTCTTGAAAATTTACACCCATATTATAATAACAGGACGCGACCAAGTCTGGGTTTTCATTATTTCCGAGTCTTAATGCCTTTTTTAAATACTCATTGCTTTGTTCAAATTGAGAGCTATTTTGAAATTCTATAGCTATGTTGTTATATAACCTAGGGATACCTGAAAGATTATTATTTTCTCTGATTTCTAATGAAGTTAAATAGTTCTCTAAAGCTAGCTCGTGCTCACCCTTTATACTTTGCAATATTCCCATTTCTTCATAAAAAAAACTGGAAATAGTATCATTTTTAACTTTTAATGCGTTTCCTTTTATTTTATTTATATAGAATTCCGCAGAATCAATTTTCATAAACTCAGAAAAATATGATGCGACACGGGTATTTGCGTCAACAGAATGCTCTGTATCAATTTTATTAGATACGCTTAAGAGTTCTTTTAATACTTCTAACCTCTTTTTTATATTATTATTCTTTCTATGAATGTCTTGTAATAGAACAAAGCTTCTATATTTTAGTCGATTATCTTTTGAACTAAGAAGAACCGAATCCAAATATAATTTCGAGAGATCATTGTTCCCAATATAATAGTAATTCTGGGCAATTTTATACGTCAAAGAATTCTTTACCTCGACGTTAGCATTATTTTTTATCTGTAAGAGCAGACTATCAATAGTTTTTTGATACTCATATTCTTGAGCGACAAGATTTTTCTTATTTAAAAAGAGTATAATCAGTAAGCAACAAAAATTTCTCATTTCTTAAGAATTAAACATTTCGTAACACATTGATTTTATTACACTTCTGGATTTATACAAAATTGGTTTTCTATAATTTACGAATAAATAATGACAAACAATAAACTAACCAGTTATTTGCCAAGGAAAAAACTCAATAAATTTTGTTTAAATTTATATTATTTACTAAAAACCTATTTATTAAAAAAAGCCACCATTTTAAAAAAAATGATGGCTATAATTATTTCCAGTCTATTGCTTAATAATCGTCAGTATAGAAGCTAGGAATTCTAAACTCTTCAAAATAATTTATGAAATAGCTCAATTCCTGTATACCATACCTACTAGGCTTTATAAAACCATTTATCAACAATAATGGAGTTGATTTTAACACCTCATTATTAAAACACCAATCATAGTTACTCTTATGAATATCATTAAAATTGTATTTTATGTCATTCCCAACTTCTCCCAGTATTTTCATACTGTTATCAGAAAACCATTTTTTCTGTTTTAGTATTGCTTCTTGCTCACCTTCAGTCTTATAGCAATAGATAAAGGAATCTACAACTTTTTCATCAATATCTTTTCCCTCTGTATTAATATTAGCAATAAGATATACGATAGATAACCTAAACTTTCTTGGATTATTATCAAGAAGTTTTACACACTCTTGTAAATAGTAACCGCTTAGGGTTTGATTAAAACTTAGTACCAATGTTAATTCCACCTTAGCATTTCTGTTTCCAAACCTCATAGGCTTCAATCCTCTTGTGGAAAACAAACCGTTTTGTGTTAACAAATATTTCTGAATTATTGGATCCTTTTTCAATAACACATAATCCTCAACTGACTTATTTAGAGAATTATAATTATTATAACAATATTTAGCTATTCCATAAACTAATAGGCTTAGTGAGTATAAGGCCAAAAAGTTGATTAGAAAATTAATTTCGAATTTGATTAAAACTAAATTGCCCGAAAGAATAGCACATACCTGAAAGAAAAGAAAAGTAGAAGCTATAAAGAATAAAAAATCTCTTCTTATTTGAAAAAGTTTACCAATTTTATAGTACATTACCAAGGACATTAGCAGATTAAATAAAACTAAAAAAGTTATAATTTTTAAATTCTGATGATAGAATAAAAGTAATATTCCGACAATTAGGTGATTGATCAAAATATCATAATAACTATATATAAAAAAATCTTTCTCAAAAGTTTCTTCTCTAGAGATGAAACCCTTCCTTCTTACCTTTAATTTTGAGTTAAAAAATAAAAATAATCCGAAAGAGATAATAAGTGCCAATGACAATATTGTTAATTGTAATTTAAAAAAATATTCCACAATAACTTAGTTTTAAAATCTAGTAAATTTCTGTCCCCAGAGATTACTTAAACAAAAAATAAGTTTAACACTACTTAGAATGAAATTTTCTTTCCAGAAAAATAACATTAATCAGCACAAGATCTGAGAAACACGCTTTTAAATATTTGAGAATATTTCAACCTCAACAATGCTAAATTACTCAAAGAAAACCCCAAACTTTTAAAAGTCTACCTTGGATTTCTTATCAGTAGATGCTATTATTTAATTCTAGCGCAAAATGTCTCTTTGAATCAAAAAAACCAAAGACAAACTAAAACTTTTACTTTTATATTTTTATTTCTTGAAGCAAGAAAACTTCTAACAATTAAAATATAAAAAAAGCTATTAAATTCCCCATAATTTAGTCTCCGTTATTTATAATTGTTTAGTAACTCTACTAAATTAATATCTAAACAGAATATTCTTTTTATAAAAAATGACAAAAGATTTTAAAAATTGATTTTTTAACAATTGTTATAAGACGTTATTTATTAACTCGGTATGAACTCGGTAAAACTGCCAGCTGATTTATTTACTAACTCAGACCGCCATCTCAAAACCTTTGAAGAGTTTAACAAATTCGATTTTACATATCTAACAGAGTAATTTTTTTAATATGTAACATAACAATTACTATTTAACTTTATTTATTCTAAGGTAAATGCCTTAAAAACTCTCACAAAATTCTTCTTTATTATTGTTTTGATAGATTTTTCTTACAAAGTCAGTTACCAAGAATAGATAACTGACTTTAATTTCTTACTGTTTTTTAATTAGTTTAATGGATTCTCCATTCTCAAATTTTAGAATATAAACACCATTTTTCAATTCTTTCGTTTCTATATTAGTAAGATTATCCTTAAAAACAAATTCCCTTACTATCCTACCAGAAAGCTCTATCAATTTTGCTCTTTGACCGACGTAATCAGATTTGATTCTAAGGCTATTAATGAATGGATTGGGAAAAACTGTATTCTTAGTTTCTTCTTTGATGCTTTTTTCTTTTTTAGACCCTTTTTTAGTATCTAAAATCTTTTTTGACCAAGAACCAGCTCCTCTAGTAGCACAGATATAATAACTCTCATTGTTTAGAGTTTCTATTTTGGCTTCCTCTACTCTACTTAAATACATTGATTTCTCATTAAAACCAGTCCAATCTTCCCATTTTGAAAAGTTTCCGTTAGAGTCAATATCTAGTTTAAAAAAACCTAATCCTCTTCTTTTATTAAAAATTGATAAGGCTACTATAATATGTTTTTTATTGGCTACTAATCCCTGAAATTGATATAGTTCCTGATTATCTAAATAAGAAGCAGGTCTTAAATCCTCCAAAACTGTCTCAACAGATAAATCTAATTTTTCCCATCTATCGACATCATTCCAATACCTTTTTAAATCTCTATTTAAATATAATTGCGTAACCTTTTTATCACTAAATGATAGGCCATCAGATCCTCTTTTTTGTTCAACTCTAGCAATCACACCCCAAGTTTTTCCATCCGTCCCTACAAAAGATGTAAAATCTGACATTTTATATCCAATATTTGGATTTGGTATCCTATTTCTATCATTTTTAGGGTCTGTAATAAATTTAGAAGGATTCCACTGTTCAAAAATATAATTCCCATTATTCATTCTTTCACCTCTAACCAATGATCTCGATCTCGATGCCATTGTCCATATAAATTTTTCATTTGTAGGGTCAACAGCAAGTCTTGTAAAATCTTCCTGATCATAAAAATTCGAATCCGGGCTTATTTTTTTCCATTTAAATGATGAGTTACCGTCATACAATTTTTGAAAGTCTTCTGTCATGTAGATTCCACCATTTAAAGCACCATCATAACCCTTATTATTTCTAAATCGTTTTTCTCCAGCAAGAGATAAAAAAACGCGCTTACTATTATGTGGAGATTGAACTATTTCTCGCAATCTTCTTTGTGGCAGATCATTATATCCATTAAAGTTGGGGTTCTCATTGGGTAATGAACTTCTACTAGTTCCACCGCCAATTTTAACCCATTTATCCTCTTGGCTTAACTCATTAATCTCTCTCCCTCTATGTCTATATGCGAACAAAATTCCTTTATCTTTTGGCGGCGCTCCGAAACCAAATCTCGCATCTAAAACGACGTAGGTATCTCCCTTGATATCTAAGACGGCCCCTCCTGTAGAATTGGTGATTTTTCCTTTTCTAATTTTAGGAAAACCTTCAATGGTCCACGATCTTCCAGAGTCAAATGAATGCATTGGCCCGTGATCTGGCCCTAATTGAATCATATAATTCTTATGTTGATCTATATCTTGAACTACGGTGTTTGTAACTCCTACATTAGAATATGTATGATTATAATCATCATTAGTATTTTGTATAGTATAGATATTTTTCCAACTGTTACTAGAATATGGGAAGTCTGCTATACTTGCATTACCAAGAAAAAGATTTTGTCCTCCTGTAAGTGCTATTAGTTTTCTTGATCTAAGGCTAGTTTTGGGCGCATATTCATAGCCTCTAACTACCAGACCCCTATCTTCCCAGCCAATGTTAAAGGAAAAATTTCTTCCATTGCTATTAGGACCATAACTTTGATTAAAGTTTCTATCAATTATTTTATTCCATCTTGTTTGCCCAACTATATTATCGTTTCTTACATTTATCGTTGCTTCCCAGAGACCTTGACGCTGTAAACCACCAAATGTATCGTAACTCACTCCACACATAATCTTATAAGATTTTTTTTGATTGGTATGCGGGCTCACAACTGGTTCTCCCCATGGAGCAAATTCAGCAACAGGAAACTGAGTATTATTTTCCATATCTATAGATATTTTTTGCCATCTAGGATTATTATTGTTTATATCTCTAGTCTTTATTGTAAAAACATTCCAAGTAGGAAATTTGTCTTGTGTTAACGATCCATCTCTATTTAATCTTTTTTTTGACTCTGTTTGATAAGATGCAAAGATTCTTTTACCATCTTGACTTAGTGAAAGACCTGTACACCCACCCTCAGATTTAGATTGTGAATTTACTCCATTACCTACTCTTGGGAGTGCTTGATTAGGATTTTTAATTCTTGAAAAATTATATTCTCCATTTCTCTGGCGTTTTCCTACATATACACCAGAAGCAGCACCTAAATAAATATTTCCATTATCGGCTATATATGCACTATAAACCTGTTTATATCCTTCTTGATCCTCATATTGAACTTCTTCAAAAGATTCACCACCATTAGTTGATATAAAAATGGATCTTCTACCTACTGGTGAATAAACTGGTTTAACTGGATTAATGTTTGGTCCTTTTACTTGGCTATCCTTATTATTCCAGCTTTCTGCTAATACTATGATACGATTTCGCAGACCTCCTTGAGAACTTAGTGCTATGGTACCTATAGGTCTCCCCCGAGTTTCTTCTATAAAACTCCAATTACCACCATCATCGTCAGAATAATGCGCTCCATAGATTCCACCATGAAAAACCCTTTTGATACCTCTACTCGTTTTAACTTTAAATGAAAAAGCATGTTTTAGCGTTTCTCCTTTATACTCCCAATTTATATCATTAATATTAGTTTGATAAATACCATCAACATCACTGCACAACCATAATTTGTTAGGATTGTTCTGATCAAAATGAATATCTTGGAAAGCTCCACCCCCGCCATTACTAATTTGATTCCATTGTGCATGAATACTTATTGTGATGGTTAATAAAAGTTTTAATAATAAAAATTTATTGTTCATTTTCATTTTTTAAGGTTTTAAAAGTTATAAATAAAAATATCTGCCAGTGTTGGTACTGGCAGATACAGTATTTTCGATATTAAATTATGATTTTATTGTGGTACTATATATATTCTATGATTTGGATAATCTGGATAAAACCTATAAGAGTATGCTTTATGGAATTCCTTTTTCCACTCCGAGCTTCCCATTGGTTTGTAACGATATTCTCTTTGATATGGTATTGTTGTTAGTGATCTTCCTTGATAAAACAACTTAAAACTACCATCTCCCTGTATGCGAATGTCAAATAAATTTCTATCAGTTAGATGGCTGTCAGATCCATTGATTTTATCATTGCTTTTTAAGGTAACTAATCTGTGGTCACTACCAGGCATGTGAATAAAAACTTTACCAAAACTATGCTCGTACATTCTGAAAACCGATGGACCATAATTTGCTCTAGGATGTGGCATCCATCCTTCTATATAATTAGAAGTCTGATGCATCCAAGAGTCTTCATAATTTACGGATCTCATAATAACTCTTCGCATGTTGGTAGCATATCTATTAATTAAATCTACCGGTGCGGGTGCAGGCTCATTAAGATTTTGACATAACTGAGCTTGTGATATTCTAGAATCAACGTAATTGAGAGCTGCGTCATAATTTCTAAAAAGTGTTCCGGCAGGATCTCCGTCCTTTAGTTTAAGAATTTCACTACGTAAACCTCGCCATTCAATTCTATTTTGGTAACATTTAGCCGCATTTTCAAATTTCTGTATTAAACGATTACGAACACTTGGTTTAAATGCCTCTGTATCTCTTAATATTAATCCGGCATAAGACTTTAAACGCCATCCTATACCAGCAGCATCCTGAGGTCTTCTATTGATATGTTGCTTTACCTTCTGTGCTTCTCTAAGAGCAGCGTTTACATTAGTTATCGTGTTAGAAGGTGTGAAATTTTTTACATTAGTAAATGTTTTTATTGACAATCTATTAGAGTTAATAACTTGTTGCTGCTCATTGGAGACACCGATACCATTAATGTTAAACATTGCCCTAAAACTGTTCTCTAAACTACGCTTGTAATTGGACTTTTGTTCTTTGGTATAGTTAGTAGTATTGTATTTATAAATGTAATATACATCTCCTCCATACGTTTGGCTGTCAATATAACTGCCTCCGTGTTTTCTGAAGAATCGATCAAATTTACCATCGATTAGTAATTTGTTGGTTTCCCTGTTAAATCTAGGTGAACCCTTGGTGACATTATATTTAAAACTTTGAACATTGATCCTTACAATAGCGGTTACGTGATTTCGACTAAAGCCTATTTTGTTTTCCAACACTTTTTGCTTTCCTCGAAAGTTAAAAATAGTAAAAACAGAGGCTCTTCGTTGAGTAGTTTGTCTGGTAAATGCATCATAATCTTCTTTATTCTCAATGATCTTAACCTCTACCTTGGTCTTGTTTATAGCCTGCTTAGCCAAGCTATTTTTAATACCATTTATGGCGGGTGGATAATAATCATCGTTTAAAGGATCATATCCCGTACCTGCATAATATTTAAAACCTTGATAGTAAAATGCTCCTTTCTGAGAAAAGTTCTCAGTACTCTCTTGTTCTTCTTCATTACTCTCTAAAGTAGTATCCTCAATTCGTTCCTGCTCACAGGAGGAAAATAAGAAGAATATTGTTATAATTACCAAATAGTAATTAGTTGTTATTTTAATATTTTTCATGTTGATTTATTTTTGAATTATCTTACAAAATACAATCTAGTGGCCTGATCTTTATTATTCGATCTAGGGAAGAAATACGGAGTACTATTCAAAATTCTTGGCTCCATATAAATGTATCTTGATGGTTCATATCTAAAATTTATAAAATACCCATCATTAGATGATTTTGTTAACTTAAAAAAGTTATTGCCATCCAGACCGCTATCTTTGCCTGTTAGTCCATTATTATCATATGTTAAATATCTATTATCACCAGAAGGCATTTGTACTACAATGGTTCCTATCCCTAAATCTGCTCTATCAAAAACTCTGAAAGTTTCAGGTTTCGAGTAACCTACAATATAGGAATCCGTTCTTCTCCAATAAGAGTCTGGTAGATCTGAACGTATCCGTGTATTAAATGAAGGAGTATAATATTTATTAATAATTTCCGCAGGAGCAGGGGCAGTACCTATAGTTTGACACAGTTGAGCAGCTGTTATTTTTCCATTCGCATAATTTATGGCAGCATCATAATTTCTAAACAAGTTACCAGTCGGGTCAGTTTCTTTTTGTTTCTGGATCTCATAGCGAAGGGATCTCCAACCGACTCTATTAGCAAAACATTTGGCCGCCTTATCGAACTCTTGTACTAGACGATTACGAACACTTGGTTTGAATGCCTCTGTATCTCTTAATATTAATCCCGCATAAGATTTTAAACGCCATCCTATACCTGCAGCATCCTGCGGTCTTCTGTTGATATGTTGTTTTACCTTCTGTGCCTCTCTAAGAGCTGCGTTTACATTCGTTATAGTATTTGAAGGTGTGAAATTTTTTACATTTGTAAACGTTTTTATTGACAATCTATTCGAATTAATTACCTGTTGCTGCTCGTTAGTGGCACCCCCGCCATTAATATTAAACATCGCTCTGAAACTACTCTCTAAACTGCGTTTGTAATTAGACTTCTGTTCTTTAGTATAATTTGTAGTATTGTATTTATATATATAGTACACATCGCCACCATACGTTTGGCTATCAATATAACTACCTCCGTGTTTTCTAAAAAATCGATCAAATTTACCATCAACTAATAATTTGTTAGTCTCTCTGTTAAATTTTGGTGAACCTTTGGTAACGCTATATTTAAAGCTTTGTACATTGATCCTTACAACAGCGGTTACGTGATTATTATCAAAACCTATTTTATTCTCTAAAACTCGCTGTTTTCCTCTAAAGTTAAAAATTGTAAAAACAGAAGCTCTTCGTTGAGTAGTCTGTCTGGTAAATGCATCATAATCTTCTTTGTTCTCAATGATCTTAACCTCTACCTTGGTCTTGTTTATTGCCTGCTTAGCCAAGCTGTTTTTAATACCATTTATGGCCGGTGGATAATAATCATCATTTAAAGGATCATATCCTGTGCCTGCATAATACTTAAAACCTTGATAGTAAAACGCTCCTTTTTGAGAAAAATTCTCAGTACTCTCTTGTTCTTCTTCATTACTTTCAATTATTGTATCTTCTATTTGTTCTTGCTCACAGGAGAAAAACATAAGAACAAGTAAGCCAAAAATTAAAACCAATGAAGTCTTCGAGATGTAAAGTAGAACTTTTTGATAGTTTATGGCGATAGATTTATTATATGATCTCATCGGAGTAGGCAATTTTAATTGATTGATATCTGGTTTCTGATGGAGTAACAGAATTGTTACAATTAGTTGATCTATTTATGTTTGTTCTGATTTCATTTAATGCCTGAGTAGCCTGAGAACGCAAAGTAGAATTGGAGGTGTTTAATCTGATAAACTTGATTTCCTGCTCGAATCGTTCCCATCGATCTAAATCGTTTTTACATTTTAGTTCTCGATTGAATAGTGGTAATAATTCATTACCATTTGGAACATTGGCTAAAATTGAAGCGTATGACCTTAATTTTAGATCAACGGTAGCAGCAGCAGAAGGTCTCCCGTTTAGATAACGTTTAACACGTATTTGTTCTCTTCTAAAGTCTTGAACATTTTTAACCTGCTTAGGCCTAAAACCTTTTATATTAGTTATAAAACCTCTTTTGATTAGATTATCTCTAATCACTTTTTCATCTGTAAAAGTTACATTACCAGATGCGTCGTACACTAAGTTAGAAAACAAATTAGCTATTTCAGTTTCCATAGGAGTAACCCTATCACTACGAAAGTTACTATTACGAAATGTGAAGTAATAAAAGACATCTCCCCCTAAACGCTGTTTATCTATATACATGGAACCATACTCCCGAAAAAACTCTCTGATTTTGCCTTTTTGAACCATTTCTAACGCTTGAGGAGTAAAATCCGGATTTACCAAGGCATCATAGCGTCTGGTATCGGTGATTCTTATTTTTGCTATGACAGTCATAGCATTTTCTCTTATGGTCAAGTCTTGAGATAACCGATCTAAATTACGAGACTCTCCGTTTTCACTAAAAAATTCAACACCTTCTCCAAATTCTAATTTATACGATTTTACAAAAGTCTTAAGTTCTTTATATGTTTTGATAACACTAATCTCAGCAGTAGTACCTTGATGCCCTTCATTACTTACCCTATTCACGAGATCCTTAGTTTTAAAAGCTATTTTATTATATACTTTATCACGGCTAGGGCTATAACCAATTCCTGCATAAAAAACTCTGCCAGATGGAGATTTTAATGTCTTGTTGTTAAACTGTGAACTAATAACCGCACCTTTTGCTTCATCTATATTTTCCTCAATTAGCACTACATTTTCATAATCTTCTAAATTGTCTGTCTCACAAGAGATGGATATCAAGACTCCTAATATTATTAAACTGAATTTTTTCATAGTTAATTAGTTTTAAATAGGCTGATGAATTCTTAGCCTTAAATTAAAAAAGTGTGTAGGGGCAATTATATAAACCGATAAAAGATTTAAAAAATAAATACTAATCAACCGATGAAAAACTATCTTCACCGGTTGACTGGTAGGTTTTATTTAAAGTTCAAAGGCTCTTCTTAATTCTGGTTCTAATTGAATGCTCTTGAATTCGTTAAATCTTGGAGCGCGAGATCCTTGCTCGCAATTAGTAGCTTTTTCTATTTGAACTCTTATAGTTCTCAAAGCGTTATCAGCCTGAGCTGCTATCGATGGAGTAAGGGTACTTTTTCTTACAAATGAAACCTTCGCTTCTTCTGAAAGCCATTGCTGTAATTTTTGATGACACTTAGCCGCCTTTACAAATGCGCCTTTCATTCTTCTTTTCTCCCCAAAATTGAAATCTGCTACTTTTTCATAAGATTTGGTATAGGTTGCTAGCAGTGGGTTTTCTTTTCTTCCTTGTGGAGATTTTAGGTATGCTTCTAATCTATCCATTTCTCTTTCTGCCTGTTTCTCATTCTTAACTATTCTTGGGGCAAAACCATTTAAGTTTGAAAGAATCGTTACATCAGTTATAGAGTTCTGAATTTCTCTGATCTCAGACGATGATAATGAACTACTGGTACCAAAAGAAAAGTAAGGAGCAAAACCAACTTGGAAATTCCTTATAACATCTTTAACTTTATTTTCAGATACACTACTAAAATCTAATCTATAAATATAAACAAGATCAGCTCCATAAACATTTTTTTGAACATAATTAGAACCATAATTCTCTACAAAAAATCTTGGTCCATATCTATCCAAACCTTCTAAAGCATCATCATTTAATCTAGGCACACCTCTGGTGTAGGTAAATTCTTTAATTGGTCTAGTAATCCTCACAACGGCAAAAACATGTTTTTTACTTTTAGTGATTACTTCTGTAAGACTTTTTTTGATCCCAACAGAAAAGCTAAATGTTCCTGACACACCTCCGGCAGTAACAGGAATTTCATTAACCCCAAAGTTAACTTCATCCATTTTAGCTAACGTTTTGGTAATATCTTCTTTATTAGAAATTATATTCACATCGACAGTAGTTCCTCTTCTGGGATTAAAACTACGGGTAACGTGTTCATCACTGATATCAAGAGCAGGTTCTCTTTGAATATCAGTTATTAAATCGTAACCATACCCAACCCAATATTTGCGCCCTTGAACCGGATCATAAAGCTTAGATTGGTTTTCTTCTTGTACAATTTGTTCTTCAATTTCATCTTGTTGACAAGAGAATATGAATGCACTTACAATAAATAATAAAAATAAATTTTTCATAATTAATAAGTTAATGTTATTTATAACTAAAATTACAATTACTAATTGCGATGAGATTTCGAAATAAATACACCATTTAAAAACTAATGACTTTATTCCATAAAAAAAGCTGAATAATGTTTCCACAATTCAGCTTTACGCAAATCAAAACTAAACTACCCCATCATGATAACTCATCAGGCTTATTAAATCATATTATTTTCTATTTTGTAATTATTAAGTAAAGATTAGATTTTTTGAGGTAAAAATTTAAAGAAGAACTGAGCTAATTTAAAAATAGCTCAGGACCATCCAGTTCAGAAAAAATCTTACATTATACAAATACTAATATTTGTCGAACTTTTAATTCTTCAAAATACGATAAGTTCTTTCATTGTTATTAAAATCAACTAACTTTACAAAATACATTCCAGATTGCCTTTTTTGAAAATCCAATGTAATATTCGATTTTCCTCCAATTTTCAACTCTTGTAGAAGACTTCCATTAACATTGTAGACTTGTAATAAGGAATTCTGACTAACATCTCCCTGAATTTCTATATTTAAAATATCATCAACTATTGTCGGATAAATTAGTAATCCCACATTACTTAAAGGTTCTTTATCCAATACGCTACAACTCTCTTTACCAGTAGAGTAATTAATCGACATTAAGCTGAAATCAGAATTATTATCTACCCTATTATTCAGACCATTCCCGTATGCTGTGGACCTAAGAATTAATTTACTAGCTCCTCTGCTAACCTTAGTATTAAATTTATAAATACCCTTTCCTACTTTTTCACCTTTGTCAGGAGCAATTAGTCCTCTTGCAATCTCCTTATCATTACTATCGAGTAAAATCCACAAACCTGTCTCATCAAAACCTCCGTACTCATCTTTTTCAAGATTTCCTAGAACAAAAGAAATCTTCCTAACTTCACTACCAAAATTCACTAAAAACTCCTCAGTTTTACTGGTTGCTCCGTCAAAATCTAGTTGTGTATTAGATCTACCTCCCATTATACCGAGTCTTTTTCTATTTCGTGTTATCTGAACTAACTTATTATTCTGATTTCTTGCTAGTAATGTTACACAATCTCCCCATTGTTGTGGTTTATTAGTATTGTTAAGATCTAGATCTTCTGCATGTAAACTAAAATCTTCATCTGTAGGAGAACCAGGAAGCACATTTAACAAGACGCTTGTAGTGTCTCTACCACCTCTACCGTCGTCAATAGTATACCTAAATAAGGCTCCAGGAAAAGCTCCTGTACCCTTAAACGCCACATTATTATCTCTTATTTCTGCAGTTCCACCTCTTTCACTCTGTACAGATACAAGTTTAATAACATCTCCATCAGGATCAGTGTCGTTAGCTAATAACCTAGAAATAGGAATAAGAAGAGTTTCACCTAAAGTTAGTGTATAGTTTGGATCGCCTGCAATTTCACCGTCACCATTGGCGACAGGAGGCCTATTGGAATCTTCTTGATCACATAATACTTGGCTCGGTAGTCTTAATCTCCATAACTGACTATCATTATTATTTTGATTTAATAATACTGCGTTTCCATTACTATTAGTTAAAAAGCGTGGATTATATCTACCTCTAATTTTATAAAACCCATTTCCTACATCTATTATTTTCCATTGTTGCCAGCTTTTATTATTAGACGTGAAAACTGTTACATTATCACCGTTGCCAGGAGAAGGTCTATATGACTCCAGCGCTTTTCCAGAATATATGTTTAAAATTTTATGAAACCCATTTCCTAAATCTGTAACCTTCCAAGAATGTTGCTGGCTATCGCAGTTCTCTATCAAAACATTAGATCGATCTAATGTTTTATTAACCTGAAGAGTTTTAAGATCCCCAGTTTTCGACAAGAAAACTGCATTTTGATTGATACTTACCTCATTAGAATTAGAAATTACATTTACTATGATAGGATTAGATTTTCTTCTCGCTGTAATAGTATTATTAAACCCTCTAGTAATAATTGTGTAAGTAAAAGAAGCTCTTCCAACAAAGTCTTGATTTGATTTAAAAATTACTTCTCCATTATTCATATTAACAGTACCATTTACTGCATTCTGTACGCTTTCTAATTCTATATTCCCCTGAGTGGTTGAAGTTTGATCATTACTAATTAAAGAATTAGTAGGTATTCTTAATGTGCTATTTACCATGGTAGTAAATGGACCATCTTGAACAATTCGAACTGCAGAATCATTAATATCAATTACTCTAATAACAATGTTAGCTTGATCTTCTTGACTATCATTACTAATCCTATATGGTATGCTGATATTACCACTAAAGTCTAATCTTGTTTTGAATTCAATTCTTCGTTGTCCAGCTAAATTTCTTATTGTTCCAGGAAAATTGTTAAAATTAAAACTCTTAATGTTAATATTATTACCAGTATCATTTTCTAAAATCTTATCATAAGATATAGAAGTCAGCCCTATATCCTCTTTAATTTCAAAATTATCGTCAATAGCATTAACTTGGGTTGATACAGGTAATACGTTTAATAAAACACTAGTTGTGTCTCTTCCACCTCTACCATCTCCTATTGTATATCTAAATAATGCTCCTGGTGCTACAACGGTTCCTGTAAAAGCAACGTTATTTCCTCTAATTTCAACATTTCCTCCTCTTTCACTTTGTACTGATATCAATCTTAAACTATCTCCATCTGGATCAGTATCATTAGCTAACAATCTAGAAATAGGAATAAGAAGTGTTTCTCCCAAAGTTGTTGTAAAATTTGGATCTCCAGCAATTTCTCCATCACCATTTGCAATCGGAGGTCTATTTGCAGTATTTAACCTTTTGTATGAAACCCCTACAAGATTAAAATCAGAATTGTTCTCTTTATTACCACTTTCGTTATCGTATCTGTTAACATATTTAGGTTCTCCCGATCCGTAACCAAACGCTGTTGCCTCAATCGCTATAGAATAAATGCGAGAATTCGAATTGATAGAAAAAGGATAAGTCCCATAAGTTCCTCCTTCTTTATTTCCTGGACCTAAATCACTATCATCCGGACCAAAAATCCCAGTAGCAACTATACTTCCATTAGCACCATAGGCTATCCATTTTCCCGTCTCATCGAGTCCATTAAACCCTTCGTTTAATCCTAACATGCCGATCCTTAGAATTACATCAGTAACAGGACCATTAAAATCAACTCTTATAGACTCACTTGCATTAACTCTACGCCCTTGATAATCTCTATAAAAATCTATCTGTTCCCATCTAGCACCTTTAACACCAAACCCTTTATCTCTGAATTCATTATCATATATTAGTTGAGCAGGACTACCATCGATTTTAAAAGCTCTTAAGGTAACATTGTCACCCCAATTCTGACTACCATTTCCGTTATTTTGAATAACCTCCGGATAAGCGGTCAAGCTATTCTGCGCCCAAATATTGGAATATAATACCGAGCATATAATTAAAAAAATAATTTTCTTGTACATTATTATAATTTTTTATGTTAGTATTGATGTTTTAAAAAGTTTTTGTTTAATCTAACTGAAACTATCTACACCTTTATATTTAATTAAGACAAACTGTTTTTACCATTATCGCTCTTAAAAATCTTTTAACCTCCTCTTATTAAATACTTTGCCGAATATCTTAGAAGTAATTATTTTAATTAATTTTCCAAATGTGATCATAAATTATATTAATTTTTCTCGAGAAAAAATAACACAGAATTTTAATAAGGATTAAATTCATTAACCACAGTTAATATTACTACGCTGTTAAAGTCAACTATTCCTAATTTAATCAATAGCTGAACAAGGATGAACTATATCATACCCAACAATCTTATAAGGGGCGGGGGGCAAACCTGTTTTTCAAACCTCGCAAACTTTAATGCGATTCCGCTTAAACCCATGTTTACGAATTAAATTATTGGATAATTATAAGTCCATCCATGAAACTAAAATATTTAAACAATAGTCAAAAATCTTAAACTTTAGAATATTTGAATCTGAACGCTTTATTTAATAACAAGCGATTTCTTGATCTCTCCCACCATAGAAACATCCATAGCTCGAACCATAACTGTGACTATGAAATCGTTTTCCTCTAAAAGAACAAAAAACAGGACCATTGATATAATAGGCACACTCTCTATAATAGTAGCTTATACCTGACGAACTCGCTTTAATATCCTTTTGTTGCTTCTTAGTGAGAAGTTTCACATTGTCTATATCTTCCAAAGTCTTTTTTAAAGTTTTCATTTTTAAATGTTTTAAAAGTTTTAGTAAAATTAAAATGAAAAAAACAAAGCTGTTTGCTAAAAAGATATACTGCTTTATATAAAACGACATTTTACTTAAATACAACTTGGATTCTACTTGCATAAAACATAACCAAGTTGATTAATCATCGTATTAACTCAAATAATTTACATTTAAATTTCACACCGATTGAAAAAAATAGAAAAGTGCTTAAAAGAAATAAAAAATATTATCATTTAAGATTACTTGGTATTGAAATAAAATTAATAATCACTCAAGTTTTATTGTAATTAACTTATTAGAAAAACACTTTGATTTCGAAATAATCAAGCTAATATCCTCAATCAAAAAGTTCGAACTTCGTCTCATGGACTCCACATTCAAAAACCACCTACGGGTGGTTTTTTTGTGCACTCAGGGGATTTGGCAAACTTGAAAGGCCTGCAGCTTCACTAAAATCCTACTTTATGGCAGGATTTTGTATTTCTGGAGATTCAAAACCTTTTTAGGAATAGTCATTATTTTATTGAATTTTAGCTTTCCATTGTTTTATAATCGTTCTTGTCATAAAGAAAAATAATATCAAAAAAATTACCAAAAGTGGTGTCCCTATAATGTATAAAAACTGAATCATACAACCATCGCCAGAGCAAGGTCTATTACCAGCTGCGATCATTATCAAAGAAATAATTAACCCAGCTATTGTCAAAACATAAAGAATCCAAAATATTATTCTCATAAGCTATTTAAACTTTCAATTTGTTGTTTTGGTTAAAAGTTTTGCCCTTCAAAAAACGACTATATTTTCTTACTTTTTGCGGTTTTCTGTTCTTTAATTTTAACGTAAATCAATTTACTTCGACCTTTTGGATTTTCACGCTGTTCTATTTCAAATTTTTTAATCGATTTAATAAGTGGTGTAAGTTTTTCAAAACCATAATTCCTTGAGTCAAAATTTGGGCGTTTTTTCTGAATCAAACTTCCTACATCTCCCAGAAAAGCCCATCCATCTTCATCTGACAAATCGTTAATTGAAGAAGAAATCAGGCTGATCTCTTTATTAGTAATTTTATCTACAATAGCGTTATTCGTTTCCTTGGACTCCGCTTTATCTTCAGTTTGTTTTCTCAAGATTTCTATATAAATAAACTTATCGCAAGCCACAATAAATGGACTTGGAGTCTTTTTTTCTCCAATTCCAATAACTAACATCCCTGCCTCTCGTAGTCTAGTAGCTAATCGAGTAAAATCGCTATCGCTTGAGACTAGACAAAACCCTTCGACTTTTCCGCTATATAAAATGTCCATCGCATCAATAATCATTGCAGAGTCAGTTGCATTTTTCCCAGTTGTGTATCCGTATTGTTGAACTGGAGTAATTGCATTTTCCAACAGCAAGTTTTTCCATTTTGTCAATCCAGGTCTTGTCCAATCACCATAAATTCTTTTAATTGTTGGATTGCCATATTTAGTGATCTCTTCCATCATTTCTTTAACATTCGCTGAAGGAATATTATCACCATCAATTAAGACAGCCATATTTATATTTTGAGTCATATAATTTACTTCATTTATCGTTTTTATTAAGCTTTTGATTTAAACTCCTCTATATTCCATAAAGCTATGCTAGATGCAATAAAAAATAATGTCAATATTATGTTTAAATACCCACCTTTAACTATAATCCAAATGTGGTTTGGCAAATATTTAGTAACCAGGTCTTCTACTAAAAATGGAATAAGCGGAAAAAAGAATAGTATCCCTCTTGGATATAAGGTTCTCCTTTTCCAAACTGGATAAATAAATAGAAAAGACAAAACCGCAACAAAAGGATAAACAATTAATCTCATTATTTCGTTTATTCTTTCCGAAAGCAGTGCAGCTTGTTTTAAATCAAGATGATGCTCAATCGCTAATTTTGAAGTGGTTGCAATTGTAAGAAAAGCTCCATGAACTATTCCAAATGCTATTAAGATGCATCCAAAAAAAATCAGAACTCCTGTTTTATAAATGGGTTTAGTTGGTTTAAAAGCAACATAAACCTGAGCTAATCCAATCATATAAAACCACGTCGCAAATAAAGCGCATACACCACTTGCAATGATTCTTAAATCAGAAGCATTACCCATATTCCGCTTTAGGCTCATACTAATTGAGTCATAATACAGAAGCATATCTCCAGCAAATAAAATCAATCCTCCAATGATTCCAAACACTCCACAAACCCTTATGTAAAACTGATTCATTTTATCTAGTAACTGAGTTTTTAACTGTTATATAAAAAGTTGTATTCCCATCATTTAAGTAAACTTTTATCTCTTTTTAAAAATGATTTTCCAAGTCTTCTTAGTTTTCTAAAATCTTTACGTTTTATATTTTTCAATGTATCCGTCCCACTACAAGCACTAGATGTTTGGAATTCAGTTTTATCTGCTATACGATATCCATAACTGGATGGGTTCGAAAACACCAGACTTCTTTCATTTAATGAAAAATGTTTAGAACAGGAATTTCCGACGGATACTTTTATTTCAATAAAATCATTATCACAATCTCCTTTAATCAATTCGTTAACTTTAAATCTATAAACCTTCCAAGGAAATCTTCGTACTCTAAATTTATCTTCGAATGGTATTGGAATTGAATCCATTACTTCAACATGACTTATTGCAACAACTTCTCCTGTAAAGATTAAATTAGAATTATTAAATTTTTCTTTAATTTTAACGGGAGTACATGTACAGGAATAACCATCTTTGGCTATAAGTACTAAAATTACAACTAATATTTTTTCCTATAATTCCTTTCATCGTTTTACTGAACTTTTATAACATCTTTTGTATGGTGCATTAGATTTTGAAGAAAGCATATGCATTACACAAATTGTTGTATACTGTACCTATTTGCCAATTATTTCTAATTCGTTAATAAATTTATAGTTTAAACTGTCAACGGTGGACAATTCTTTGATCAGTATGTGTATCATAGACTTTAAGGCATTTTCTAGATTTCGTTTGTTTGGTTCGTTAATCATTGTATTCTGAATTTGGTTTAAAAAACTAGGTGTTAATTCATCAAAACTTCTTCCGTCAAATGAATTAAGATTTTCTTTAAGGCATTTAAGTATCATCGTATTTTCCCGGCATTTGGTTAAGTAATATTGCGCCTGCCAATATTTTTCCCTTTCAATGGAAGTCCTTGTCTTTAATGCAAATAAAATTGTATATCCAGCAATAGAATTAATTTCTGGAAGTGATTTAAATTCTCTTTTTCTCTGGTTACCAAAAATTAGTTTAAAATTATCCGTTATCGCTCCAAAATGATCACTTGGCGTAAAGGACAAATCTACTTGTAAAGCATTTGGCAGAAGGAAAACCCTGTAAAGAGACTCTTTGTAAGACATGTCAAATAGTTTGTTAGCACCGAAACTTTCAAACATTATTTTGCTCCAATATCTCAATATTTGATTTATATCTGCATCGATTTCATATCCAAATGCCAAATCAATGTCAGACCATTTGTCATCATTACCTACAGATTTAGAACCAACGATTGCACAATCAATAATATTTGAATCTAATTTGGCAAAATCGATTATTTGCTTTTCAACTTTAATTCTGTCTTTTTTCGAGTACATTTTTTTGTTTTGTACGCAACAATGAAATAAATGGCATATGTCCCTTATATTCCCATCGTTTTATTGAACTTTTATTTATTATTAAAAAAAGTATTGTAAATAGTAATAACGGTACCAATTATTACTGCTAGCCAAAATAGATATTGAAGTAGTGGATATTTATTTGATCTTGGGTTTTGATTCATTGAGTCACTAACATTGCCTTTGTTAGACTGGATTCCAAGATTATTGCCACTTATAAAGTTTTCAATTTGTACAGTAGGTTGGTCGTTATTAGGTTTTTCAGGTAACATTCTAAAAAGAGTGCCTCGAACAATTTCTATACGATCACTTTTGATGAGTTCATTACGTAATATTGACAATAATTCGTTGAACTGCCTTTTTTCATTATCATCTAATCCAATTTTATCTCGTAAAAGATGTAATTGAAACTCTTCATAATTATCAACATTCTCAAAAATCATTTGAATAATTTTTTTAATCACTGGTTCTTTCCCATTCGGGAAATCAGCAGGAATGTAGTGGAATGATTTAATTGCCATTATGATTTGTTAGATTATTTATCGTTTTGTTGAACTTTGGTTAATTTCTCTATCAATTCTTTTTCTGTATTACAATCATCAATATATTCATAAAACTCTCTACTAGAAAACGCCCTAAAAGGAATTCCGGATCCATTATAATAAGAGCTGTTGATTAATGAAAGATTTTTAGAAGTTCTTTCTGAATTGTAGTTTTTATAATAATGTACAATTACAAATAATAGCTTTTTACCTTTTGTCTTTTCATTATCTCTTGCTAAAATATTAAGTAAAGTGTATTGACCAGCTATCAACTTAGCCATATTTGCAGAATCAATTTCAAACATTACAATCCATTCATCGGAAACAAGAGAATTATCTACACTTATCGAAACTCCTCCATCTTCTGATTTAAAATTTAATTTTCCTTTAAGCTGCGCATTTATTTTATCATTTAAAACTTTAGCAAACTTCTTTTCATTAGAACCAGCTACTGACATTATTTTATATTCATCGTTTATTTGAACTTTTTGATTTTAATAGAACTATCATTTTCATGATAAATAGGCTGAAACATTCTATGCTCTTTATTATTTAATTTTATTTCTCCAGATTCTTTAACTAAAGAACCATCAATTAAACATTTTTCGCGCAGCTCTCCATCATCACATGGTTCAAGCATCCATAGACTAAAACCATTTTCATGCTGTTTAATTTTCATATTGACCATATCGAAAATAGTTAGGCTTTCTCCCATCGTTTTATTGAACTTTTGATTAGTTAAATAACATCATTATTAATATCGTCTAACATTTTTAAAAAATATCTTTTTGTTTTTGGAAGCCCTCTTTCAATTAGGCTTTGTCTTTCTTCTTCTGGTTGACTTTTGATCGCAGCAATGGCAAACAGAATAAGTTCATTATGTTCTTCACCCATTTGATCAAAATACATTTTTTTTAAAGGCTCAATATTTTCGTTAGTAGCCTCAAAAGCAATTCTTTTTAATTCTTGACTATTTGATACAAAATCTTTAACCTGCATATTAATTCGCTCTTCTTTGAGTTGAACGTATTTTTTTAGTTCATCTATTTTAAAAATATCCATGAAATTTTTCATAGAAGCATTAATTTGCTTAGAAGATTCTATTTGAGATTTCTGTATAAAAAATATAATTACATATACTAATAAAAATACTCCTTGAATTATCCAGGTAATAATTTCGTTGTTCATCTTTATTTTAAACTTTATTGGTTTCTTTTTTTCCTTTCGTATTCTCCGATATTATCAATTAAAATCCAGTCTTTGCTTGTCTTGTCAATAATTGCGTAAATAGTTGTGTTTCTGTTAATATCAGTTTTATTTAAATACTCTGTTAAAGGATCTGTTTTAGATTCTTCATAATGTTCCATTATAAACCCTAAGAAATCATTAGTTGCTTCTTGCCATGTTGTTAAGTCAAGTTCATTATCGTAAAGAAGTTTAATCATTACTCCTTTTTCTGTTTGAATAAATACAGATATTGCCTTGGACTGTGTATTTGAATTGTCAAGTTTATTTGTTGTTCCTGTTGAAGTAAGAGTATTAACTTTCATCTCTTTAGTTTTTGAAAGAATATCATTAAGTTTTTTCTTTAAGAGTAAATAATGATCTTTTCCGGCTTCTTTTAGGAATGATTCAAAATATGGTTTCAAAATATAAACTGCAATTATTCCTGGTACCATCCATTCAATAGCTGCCCAAACTGTTGGTTCTTTCCTTTCAATTCTAAGATCTAAATATTCATGTTCAATTCCATCCAACAAAAGATTACTAAAATCTTTTGGAAAGTAGCTTGGAAACTCTATTGCAATATGTGGAATATCTTTCATACTCTAATTAGTTCTTGGTTTGTTAAGAGTTTAGTTTACTTTATCTCTTGAATGAATAGAACCCGATGATTCAATAGTAAACCCTACATGGTTACTATCTTCTATGATTTTTTTATCAGCAAGTTCAATTATTTCTTCGTTTGAAATATTCTCATCATTATAGACCACTTTAATTAATCTTCCTCTTCTGTGCCCATTTCTTATGGTTGAATAAGTTACAACTGCATTATATTTTTCCATCTAAATTATTCTTTATTTAATCTTATTACTTTGATATTTCCTCTTCTTATTACTAAGTCCTTTGAAATCAAGATACTTGTAATATGTAGCTCTGGACACTCCAACTCTCTCACAAATTTCACTAACACTTAATTTACCTTCTCTAAAGTAATAAGCGCATAACTCGGCTCTTTGTTTATTTTTTTCGCTGATTCCTTTGGGTGCTCCTAATATCTTACCACGTCTGCGAGCAGATTCTAATCCTGCCTTAGTGCGCTCAATGATAATATCCCTTTCGAGTTGAGCTAACGCACCGAAAATATTCGTTATAAACATGTTATGGGGTGAATCCTGAGTGGTGTCTATAAAAGGTTCAGTTATAGAGCGAAACTTAATTCCTCTATGTTCAAAATCATTCATCAGATTTGTAAGATGGATTAGGCTTCTAACTAATCTGTCTAACTTCCAAACGACTAATGTATCGCCTTCTCTTAAATGCTTGAGTAGTTTCGATAAGTTCTTTCTCTCTGATTTGATACCTGATACTTTATCAGTGTAAATATTTTTTTCACTGACACCATCTTTCAATAAAGCATCCAATTGGAGATCCAATGATTGTTCTTCCGTACTTACTCTTGCATAGCCAAATATCATTTTCCCAAGTTTATTTAACTATCTAAAAGTAAACTATTTATTTAGTATGGGGAATTAAACTGTTAAATAGTTATAAACACGGTAATCAACAGAAGTTCATGAAATTCACCATTAAATCAAACTAAATAGTTTAGACCTTAATCTTTACTTCCCAAGTACTTTCATTCTTTCTCCTCTTGGTAATTTTCTTAACCAACATTATTGTTGTATTTATACTTCCCTTTATTCTTGGACATATTCTTAAGTATTCTTTGATCCATCCATCCAAAATCCAACGTCTCTTAAATGTAGACACAAAACGATCAAACAACATCTGATCTCAAAAAAAATATAAAATCACTTCATCTAAGTCCACAAAAAACTCCCAAATCACTAATGATTATGGGAGTTTTTATTTTTTAAATTCCTTTTATCGTTGACTAAACTGTAACTTCACCTAATATCTACACCATCTTTGCCTTTATAAAATCTTTTGAGCTCTATTCGATTTCCAACAGAAACTTTCATGACATAAAGACCTTCTAACAATAAAGAAATATCAATATCTCTATCCAGATGAAGCTTTTTTTCGATTCTAATAAAACCAGATGCATCCATAATCTTAATAACCATTGGTTCTTTTATATCCGAAACGATAGATATATACTGATCTGCCGCTGTAGCTTTGAGTATTATAGCAGGAGTTTTATCATTAGAAAAATCTATAGGTATTGTTATATCCACAAAAGGCTTGGAATACATTGTATTTATACCGAACATTACAATTAAAACAAGTAGTATTTTTTTCATCTTTTTTATTTTTAATTTACTTATTTTCAAATAATTATTAGGTTAAATAAATGATAAAAAGTACTTGTCTTAAGACAACTTTAGGATATACTGTAACAATGCAGATAAAAATTACTTTGGCTAGCATTATGAATTGTATAATTCTTAGTAATCTCATGTGTGAAACTTAAAAAATCAAACTATTTTTATTAAAAAAGTTTGATTTTAGGAATTTGGAATTAAAATTTACTAGTACAAAGTAACTAAAACGAACCGAAAACCTTTCTACTTCATCAAACAAGTTTTGTAAAATAGGTAAGTTAAAACCTACTTATTTTTAAATAAATGACAAAAACACGCTTCCCTATAAAACCTACCAAAACACTAGGATAATCACTTTTTCAGCTTCTATGATTTAGGATAGGATTTGTAATTTTCACTTTTTATTCCCAAAAGGTATTTAGCTAAAAAAGATAACGTTATATCGAAAAGTGATATCAAAGTGAATTTCAAAACAAAATAAGATTTAACTTTATAAAGTCACACACAAACGTAACCCAAATGAAAAGTGCCAACCACACCCAAAATTTTCTTTTAATAAAAAATATGTCTTTTACGTACCAGCAAAAACATTCGCCCAATTAGCTTTTGTAGTAGCTCTCTAGTAGTATTTATTATTTTTTTCGACAATAGATGAAACCGAACCATGTCTATTGTTGATGTCACACCCTAAACCCATCAAAGCTATGCAAGAATTTAGCGTTGTTGTGGCATATGATGACCCACTCAAAAGATTAGGCATCAAAGCCATGTTAGAAGCCCCAAAAGACATGAAATTTAAGCTATATGAAGATATATCAGACTTAGAAAACACCAGAAAAGTTATTGTTAATAATCAACCCGATTTTATCGTCATAGATGCTACTTTAAACTCTAATAAATCTGGAATCGAACTGGCCAAATATACCCGATTACACTCTAGGAAGACTAGAATTATTATTATGGCTTTTACCTTAGAAGACTGGTTAATTAAAGAACTTAAAACTTTGGAAATTAAATGGATTCTATACAAAGCAGAAACAGTACAAAACATTACTAAATGTGCTGGAAGAGCTATTCAAAATAAACCATATGTAAGCAAATTATTTAGAGAACCCTGGTGGAAAGAAGAAGGAAATCCGATTCCGAGTGTATCTGATAAGTCTTATCAGCAATTATCAAAAACTGAAGTCAAAATACTCAATCAAGTAGCACTTGGTAAAACCAACAAGGAAATTGCTTTAGACTTATTTAAAAGTGAAAAAACCATTAAAAATCATCGCCAGAATATTTGTAAAAAGTTACAAATAACTGGTAGTAATGCGCTTTTTAAATATACCATGAGGCTAAAGGATATATATCATTAATTTTTATTAGGATTATGTTTCAATCATAAAAATGAGCACTTGTACCCATTTTTTTAAATAGAAGAGTTTCTAATTTTCCATTCGAAAACTAACTACTCTAAATACAATGAAAAACACTACACTAAAAACCTTCTTGGTTTTACTGTGGCTGATATCACTATCACATGCTCAAGAACTTATTCTAAAACAAGACAACCAGATTTATAGTAAGAAACAAAATGAGAAAATTAGCGCTCTAAGACTCAGTAATAATCAATTATTCCCAACAGCTCAGATTGATCATATAATCTACCGACACCATGCTATCAACTCTAAATTTCAGATAACTCCTGATTATGATTTTTTTCAAGGATTACAAAGTCCATTTAATCCAAACCTATGGATATATATGGAACGGGAACAAATTGGAGGTGCATTTCGACTACATAAAGTTAATCTAAAAACCAATATTCAAACCACTCTATTGAGCAAAGTGAATAAAAATAGACAGGAAAAGGCTTTCAAACCGATTGCATGGACTAATGATCCAAATAAAATATTTGTGGAAGCAATGTATTTGGATGCCGCAGAAGAACATGAAGGTATTTTTATTTATGATATAGCAACTAAAGAATTACAGAAAGTCAATATCCCTTTTGCATACACCAGAACTCCATTACTTGCCCCCAATAGAAATACATTCATATTCTCTGGATCTACGACATCGTCCAAACCAGACTATCTACATGGTGTATCTGATATTGTTTATGAGTATAATATCCAAACAAAAAAGAATGAAGTTATACTTAAAAGCAAAGGAAAACATATTGATATAGTAGGCTGGAAAAGCAAGGTAAAAACAGGCAAGCAACAGAATAGTAACAAATCCGCATTATCATATTATTTACCTTGGGATTTTGGAGAGGAGAATTGTGTATCTAGACATGGAACTCCGGGACCGACAGGTTCTCATAGCCCAGTAGGAGAGTGTGGTTTTTTTACACCTGGTGGACATCATGGATATCATGCCATAGATTTCGCAACATCTTTATCTAGCGATGATAATGTAAGAGCTTCTGCAGCTGGAGTAGTTTCTTTCTCTGGAATCAGTGGTAGTTTATCGAGTGGTTATGGAAGATTGGTAATTATAAGGCATAGTGATGGAACACGAACCTACTATGCGCATAACAAAACACTGCTGGTAAGCCAAGGACAATCCGTACAGAAAGGACAAGTAATTGCTTTAGAAGGAACCACCGGCGGATCTACTGGTGATCATATCCATTTTGAATGGAGAGCCGCTGGAGGAAATGCTTCTACTCCTGGATCTTTTGTAGATGCAGGGCAACCCAGACAAAACTTTATTTATAGATCTCAAAATTCTTTCGGATCACAAGCGGATACTCAAGCTCCAACTACTGCAATTAGTGCTTCTGGAGGTAATACACAATCAGGAGATTTTACAGCTAATTATAATGATTCTGATAATGTTGCTGTTACAAGAAGATTTTATCAGGCATTAGAACAATATGGTACTAATTGGTACGCTAATCGTGGTAATGGATTTTTTAATGACAATTTTAATGTATTATACTCTGGCTATACCTATGGAGAAGGGAACTGGAGTATTAATAATGGACATTTACGTCAATCTAATACCGCTTCTGACAACACAAAATTAAATACATTTTTATCGCAGAACTCTGGACTCCCCTACTTATATGAATTCTCTGCAAAAACCATATCAACTTCCGGACCAAGAAAATTCGGTATTCATATCATGGCAGACAATCCAGACCAAAGCCAACGAGGAAATTCTTATTTGATATGGTTTAGTGGAGAAGATAACAAAGTTAGAATTTATGAAACCGTAAATAATCAACTTAATTTCAGAGCGATTGATGATGTTACATTAGATAACAAATGGGCAAATTATAAGATAACCTATAGTCCAGCATTTGGAGTCATCGAAGTATTTAAAAATAACAAATCCATACTTAAATGGACAGATACTTCTCCAATTAAAAACGGTAGTACCATTTCTCTAAGAACAAATAAGACCATCATGGAATTTGATGACTTAAAGGTGTATAAATTTAGAGCCGATGCAAGTACATTGATTACCGCTGGTTCTGGAATCACAAAAGATATTAGACGACAAAATGGTAAAATCAAAAGCTTGGTTAGAGATGCTGCTGGAAATTGGTCTCAACCTGGTAATTTAGATGTAACCATTAGTTCACTGACTAAACAAAATTCTCTCATTAAGGATGATACGTATTTAGAAAGCAACATTCAGGTATATCCAAATCCTACCAATGGTAATGATATTAAGTTGACCAATCTATCATCATACAATTCTCCTATTTCTATTTCCATTATAGATATTACTGGGCGAGTTATAACATCTGTTAGAGAAAACATTGAAGAAACTGAAAACCAAGAAATTGACCTAAGTAGTTACTTTATTCCATTAACAAATGGAAATTACTTCATACGAGTAAAGGACGATCGGTCATCTAAAACAATCTCGGTAATCAAAAGGTAAGTTTTTTGTAAGTGTGTAAAAAGGGCTCTACTCATCTGGTTAACAACGAGTCTGAGTCCTTTTTCTTACAAAACTATCTCTAGAACACAAACTTAAACACTATCATCATTATGAAAATTAACAAACAATTTATGTAAATAACTCTTGAATATGGTCTCAAAAAACCAAGTTTAAAAGAGAAAAGATCTCTTAATAAAATATTGAATCAAACTCCAAAAACTGGCAAAAGTATTTTAATCTAACCATAAGAATACTTGAATTTCAAATCCTGTCAATTTTATAAAAAACAAAATTTTTAAAATGAAAACAAATCATATGATAATAATGGTAATTTTCTATCTATTACAGGTAGGATTTACTATCAACGCTCAATCACAGTTAAGTAATATTACTGCGATATCTCCGGAAGGAAGATACAGTACTCCAATCTGGTCTCCAGACGGACAAAAACTACTAATAACCAATCAGTATTACACCTCTCTTTACGTCATTGACCTAACCAACAACAATAGTCTGAACAGGATAAAAAAAGGGAAAGGCATTGGATATCTTGCCAATTGGTCTCCTGATGGACGAAGTGTTGTATTCAGAGAAAAACAAGAAGGAAGCTTCTCAAAAAACTTAAAAATAAAAAGCTTGCACCTAGAAACGAGCAAAGAAACAATTCTGAATGATGTGCATCCAGATAATACCAATCCATCCATGCAAGCAAGATCAGGCAAAAACTTAATGGTATATATCAACTCCGAAACATTAAAACTGGAAGCCAAAGAAGGATTGAATGGAAAACCATGGGTAATAACGAAAGAAAATGGTCAGTTCTATCATCCTGTAGTTTCTCCAAATCAAAAATTTGTAGCTGTACATGAAGGTCCAAATATCTATATATATTCAATTTATGGTAACGAGAAAAGAAAACTCTTAGGAGTTGGAATAGCAACATCTTGGCTTAGTGACAGCAGCGGAATTATCACATTTGAAGATAAAAGTAATGATGGACATGAGATTTCTGCTTCTGATTTATATCACATTTCAAAAGACTCTTCTATCAAAACTAATTTAACCATTGCTACTGATGATATTGTTGCAACATGGGGAGATGTATCACCAGATGGAAAAAGAATTGCTTTTTCTGATGAAAAAACTGGAAGAATTTTTATTGCTGACCTTATTATTAAAAACTAAGCTCATGAAAAACAAATCGTATATTTTAAAGACTATATTTCTATTCATTATTATTATCCTTTTTTCTTCCGAAACACAGTCTCAGGTAGTTGTTATAGATCCTGGTCATGGATATACTTCAACAGGCGCTGATCCAGATGGAAGAACGGAAACCGAACATGCCACCGCGTTAGCAGTAGGACTAAAATTACGCACTAAATTACAGAACAGTTGTGGCAATTGGACAGTTCGAATGACCAGATCCACTAGAAACGGGTGGGTTTCTGTATCACAACGAAGAGTTATGGCAAACAGTTGGAACGCTGATCGTTTTATCAGTATTCACTGTAATGGTGGTGGGGGAACCGGAACTGAAACCTTTTGGTCAAAATCAAGTAACACACCAAACGCTAGTAATAGCCGTTTTTCTAGAGAAGTTCAAGATCAAATGGTCTCCAAGGGACAATGGTTTGACCGAAGATCTTCAGAAGATCGTCCTTATTTAGGCTATACTTTAGGAGTGCTAAACAAAAACAACGCGATAGGAATTCTAAATGAGATTGGTTTTGTAGATTCTTCGGATAAAAACAAATTGTTGAATGATACATGGAGAGATCGATTTGCTGATGCATATGTGACTGCTCTTCTAAATAGTTTAGGAAATTGCTCCGGAGATAGCGGAGGTGATAATGGTGACGAGACGGATACCGAAGCGCCAACTACCACTATCAGCGCTTCTGGAGGTAACACACAATCTGATGATTTTACAGCAAATTTTAACGATAATGATAATATAGCAGTAACAAGGAAGTTTTATCAAGCTCTAGAAAAATATGGTGATAACTGGTATGCTAATCGCGGTAATGGGTTTTTTAATGATAATTTTAATGTGTTGTACTCTGGATATACAATAGGAGCTGGAAATTGGGATATTAGTGATGGGCATCTACGCCAATCCAATACCTCTTCTGATAATACAAAATTAAATACCTTCTTATCACAAAACTCAGGCTTACCATATTTATACGAATTCTCTGCTAAAACTATTTCTACCAGTGGTCCAAGAAAATTTGGAATTCACATTATGGCTGATGATGTTACACAAACTCAAAGAGGAAACTCCTACCTAATATGGTTTAGTGGTGAAGATAATAAAGTAAGAATTTATGAAACTATCAACAATCAATTAAACTTTAGAGCCATTGGAAATGTGGTTTTAGATAATAATTGGGTAAACTATAAGATCACCTACAGTCCAGCATTTGGAGTTATAGAAGTCTTTAAAAATAATAAATCATTATTACGTTGGACAGACACATCACCTATTAAAAATGGGAGTTCTATATCTCTTAGAACCAACAAAACTAGTATGGAGTTTGATGATCTAAAGGTGTACAAATTTAGAGTTGATAATACACAAACCATTACAGCAGGATCTTCAGTAACAAAAGATATTAGAAGAAGAAACGGAAAAATAAAAAGTTTGGTTCGCGATGGCGCAGGCAATTGGTCATTACCAGGAAATCTAGACGTAACCATCAGCTCTCTTTCTCGACAGAATCCGAACATTTTAGATGATACAAAACTGGATAACAACAAAATAACTTTATATCCAAATCCTACTGATGGAAATGGTACAACACTACAATTCCCTTCTGTAAAAAATGAGAAATCAGTAATCAAAATCTATGATCTAACTGGCAAAAAAATAAAAACTATCACTTATAAAAGTTCAAATACTGGAGTTGTGGATCTAAATATTGATACCGAGATCTCTGATATATCTGCTGGACACTATTTTATAAAAATATCTAATTCCAGGATTTCAAATACTATCAATTTTATAAAACAATAACAATTCATTTACAGACCACTAAAGCCTAATCAATATCGCAACCATTGGTTAGGCTTTATAAAAAAGAAAGGAGGTGACCTAACAAAATTAAAAACCAACTCCACCACCACAGATAACCACACAAATGCAAACTCATAAACTTCATACTGATGAAAAAAATAACTTTACTAATCTCTGTGGTTATCGTATTCTTATCATGTTCAAAAGACGACATTACAGAAATTCAAGAAAATAACTCTAATCAAAAATTACATTCTATAGAAGAAATAAATAATTATATTTCTGATCAACTCAAGAAAAATGGGGATCTCGATTGGACCAAAACCCCAACTGACATTTTGTGGAGTGCCTTAGTACATAGTGGAGGGTATTTAAATATTGGTTACGGAAATGAGGGTGAAAGCTTTTCTAACAACCGTTCTACCAGACTCATTAATATCAAATCAAAAATTTTAGAAATCGTAGATCAGACAGAAGAGCAGAGAATTTCCAAATCCTTAAAACATGATGATGAAATCTTAAACTATATTGAAGTCCTGATTACAAAAAAAGAGACTCTTGAAAATATTAAAAAAGCATCCCACATTCGTTATATAGAACCGAGTGAATACAACTATTTCTTACCAGATCCAGAAGAAAAAAACTTTGGATGTGCTTTTGAAGGAAGAACCGTTAACCCAGAAGACTATCGGGTTATTTCTCCTAATTCATGGGTGCCGTGGACATTCGACATTCATAACATTCCTGAAGCTTGGGAATATAGTACTGGACGCGGAATTACGGTAGGAGTAATCGATTCAGGAATTTCTCAATCACAAAAATTTTTGGGTAGTGATTTTAATGATGGATTTTCTAACGGGCGAACAGTTAAACAATTTGGAACATTTGATGATTCTGTCTTTGATGATTGTGGACATGGAACAGCAATGTCGGCTGCTATTGCATCTCCGCGAAACGATAACGCCATGCCTGTAGGAGTGGCTTATAACTGTGATCTTGTTGTATATCGAGGAACTGGAGATGTACTTCTGGAAAGCAGAAAAGAAAGAAAAGCGGTTAGCAAAGCACTAAAAGAACTAGCAGATATGCCAGATGTTAAGATTATTTCCATGTCCATTGGCTGGGTTTGGACTGTAAGAAATATAAAAGATGCTGTAAAATACGCTTATTCAAAAGATAAAATGATTGTGGCTGCAGGAGGGACATCAACAACTTTTACAAACTGGTATGCTGTTATTTTTCCAGCGAGTATGAAAGAGACCGTTGCTGTAACGGGAATAAAAGAAAACGGAAAAAGATGTTCGATTTGTCATGATGGAAAAAAGATAGACTTTACAGTAGCTATGCAAAGAGATGCAGATTCTAATAGAACTATGCCTGTTTTAGGATTTAGCTCTGATTTAAGAAATGTAGTTGGAGGATCTTCTATCGCAACGGCTACTACTGCAGGAATCGCAGCTTTAGTTTGGGCAAAAAATCCAAATCTAAGTAGGCAGGAAATTCTAGAAAAAATGCAAAAAGCTGGAGAATATTATCCTAATAGAAGTAATCGATATGGATACGGAAAAATAGACGTAGCAAAAGCTGTTCAATAATTTGATCTTTAATAAAAAAGGTTGCTAAAATTAGCAACCTTTTTCTATTTTCTATTTGTTATTTTGTAACAGGTTTTCCTTTATATTTCCATTCGGTAATACCACCGTCGAGGTCATAGATCTTAGTAAATCCTGCCTTTTTCATATAAGCCGAACATTTACCACTTCTACCTCCACGACCACAATATACAGCTACAGGTTTAGACTTATCAACTTCGGATAATAAAGTTTCAAAATTCTCATCGGTAAAATCAATATTAATAGCACCTTCGATATGTCCATCAGCATATTCCTGAGGAGTTCTTACATCCACTAGCTGCACTTTCTCCATTTCTAACAAGGAATCCATTTCCTCTACGGTTATAAGCTCTACTATTGCTGTATCCTTATTTTGATCTTTACAATTAATAAGTAATATCGAAAAGATCAATGCGGTGGCTATTGTTTTAATTTTCATACGTATGAGTGATTTTTATTCAGCAACTTCACCATCCCAATTCATAAACCCGCCAAGTAAGTTATATGTAGTTTCGAATCCCATTTGATTCATTAGCGTACACGCCTGAGCGCTACGACCTCCAGATCTGCAGTAGACATAATAATTTTTTGATTTGTCCAATTTTTCGATCTCATCCAAAAAACCTTGCCCTTTTCTTATGTCTATATTTAGCATATTTGGAATAAAACCATCTTCTACTTCTTCTTCGGTTCTAACATCCAAAATTACTGCATTATCGTCTTTAGCAATAAGATCTTCCCATTGATCTTGAGTTATATCTTCGGCCATTGTATAGTTTCGTTTATTTAATTGTACGTAAAGATTAGTAATTCTTTACAAATATAAGTCACCAAGATGAATTCTACGAGAATATTAATCGCAATTATATCGGCTTTTCCCTAATTAAGCTTTAATGCTACAACCAATTGCTTTGGTAGTTTCTACAGGAATTTTTTCTCCCTTTAGCAAAGCATTTACTGCATCTTCGACATACTTTTCATCTGCCGCTGCAGCATCTTTATAATTGTTATCAATCGCACCAATATAACGCACTAAATTACCAGTTCCTGTTTTTTCTAAGATATAAACATGGGGTGTTTTCGTAGCTCCATATTGTGGATAGATCTTTTGACCATCGTCAAATAAGTAAGGAAATGTAAATCCTTTTTCTTTTGCGCGTACCTTCATTTCGTCAAAACTATCTGTTGGATAAGCTTTAGGATTATTAGGATTGATAGCGATAACAGGATATCCTTTTGTCTTGAATTTCTTATCTAACTCGATAATTCTATCTTCATAAGCAACAGAATAAGGACAATGGTTACACGTAAAAATAACGATAAACCCTTTGGCATCTTTATAATCCTCTAAAGAAACCATCTTATCATCAATATTTTTTAATTTAAAATCCGTAGCAGTATCACCTATTGCATAGCCTTTATCCGCTTCATTTACATTAACTTTATCAATAGCAAATGCACTTACTGCTATTACTAGGACTACTACCACTAAAATTTTTAAAGTTTTCATTTTGTTTGTGTTATTAAGTTTTTCTGATATCCAAGCCCAAAAATATTATCATAATATTTTTTTAAGTTCTCTCTCTAATTCGTCATACGTAAAAGAGCGTTCATAAAAATTTGAAGTATTACCTTTATATATTATGGTTGCAGGGATAGAACCTGACCAATTTTCATTTACTTTAGGAATCCAGGTATTAGCATCTGGATCATCCAATAATACTATTTTACTTTGTATGCGTTGTTTTTTAACGAAAGGAATCAGTTTAGACTCTACATGATTAGGTAAATCTAAACTTACTAGTATTACTTCTACCTCTTTATTAGGATATCTACTATTAATAAGCTCGAAATAAGGAAGCTCAGCTACACAAGGTTTACACCACGTTGCCCAAAAATTAATGACACGGGTTTTCCCATCATTAATATTCAGAAGATGTTCGAAGTTTTCAAAATCGTACACAGGTATCTCTACCCCTTTGTCAGAAAAAACATTAGAAGCCTCAATAGCTATCTGTTGTTCTCCTTTACAATTCGATAAGAATACCGCTAATCCTATATATAAGATCAATTTTCGCATTATACTAAAATATTAAAACGTGTCATTACCTAAAAGGAAATTAACAAGGTTTAAATAATTCATATAGATAATTTTAGGATTCTAGAACTTAAGTTAAGTTGACAATAATAATATTTACCATTGTATTCATAATAATTTTAACAAAGAATTAGTATCTCTTTTAATTTTCTTAAAAGGTAAAACTCATACATTTGTATAGACAATAATTGTATATACAAATGAAAATTGAAGATATCATAAAGACAAATGAATCCTTACCGCTATCAAAAAAAGCAGTGATCAATTTATTTTACACGAATAGTATTATTAATGATCAGATTCATGCAGTTTTAAAACCATTTGATATCTCTATCCAACAATTTAATGTTTTACGAATCCTGAAAGGACAGAAAGGAAAACCATCTAATCTATCGACAATTCAAGAACGCATGGTAAGTAAAATGAGTAACACAACCAGACTAGTCGACAAATTGATATCTAAAGGTTACGTAAATAGAACTACCTGCACATCAAACAGAAGAAAGGTAGAGATCACTATTACACCTCTTGGTATTAGTTTTTTAGATCAAACTAGTATTGCTGTAGAAGGGTTAGAACAAAACATCACTTCTAATCTTACAGAACAAGAATTAATTACCTTTAATACATTATTAAACAAACTAAGAAGTTAAACAAGTAATCACAATTTAATAATCACTAATATTTCAAAATCATGAAAACCAAACTTAAATTAGTAATTTTCGCATCTATTGTATTTATTACAGCATCTTCAATTGCGCAACAAAAAAAGATCAATGTTGCTGAAAGCACTATAGAATGGACAGGAAAAAAGATCACTGGTAAACACACAGGAACCCTTAATTTCTCAAGTGGATTTCTAAGTTTCGAAAACAAGCAATTATCAGGAGGAGAGTTTTTAGTAGACATGACTTCTATTCAGGTAACAGATCTCGAAGCTGGAAAAGGAAAAGAAAAACTTGAAGGTCATTTAAGTTCTGATGACTTTTTTGGAGTAAACAATTACGCGACAGCCAAATTAGTTATTAAAAAAGCGACAAAAATAGCAAATGGATATAAAATAGCTGGTGACCTTACTATCAAAGGAAAAACCAATCCGATAACCTTTGATCTTGCTGTAAAAGGAAGCTCTGCAAGTACTACACTTAGCATAGATAGAACTAAATATGATATTAAATATGGATCTGGTAGTTTCTTTGATAACTTAGGAGACAAGGCTATTAACGATGAGTTCGAATTAGCAGTAAACTTAAAAATGTAATTTTTTATTTTTTGAATTATAATTAATTTATATATTTGAACCAATTAAATAGAAAATGAATTTAATCTTAACAAATACTTGGTGGTGGTTGTCTTATAACGAAAACGTCGTGAGATAGCTCCTGTCATATAGTTAAGTAAACATATCAAAGGCTTGTCAAATCACGACAAGCCTTTTTTTATTGGCATAATCAAAGGGTATTCTAAAATATAAATATCAAAATTTAAAATGAGTTATACATTAACCACACATTTCAAACAAATTCTGGCTGATACCATAACACCGGTAAGCGTTTATCTAAAAATCAGAGATCGATTTCCTAACAGTTTGCTTTTGGAAAGTAGTGATTACAGAGGAAATGAAAATAGTTTTTCCTATATCTGTTGTAATCCAATTGCTAACATCAAAATAGAAAACGAAACCATCTATCAATCTTTCCCCGATAAAACCCATATAGAAACCGCTATTACAGAAGAAACAAACATCCCTTTGGTTATTGAAAATTTCGGACAGCAATTCAAAACTTCTAAAAGCGATTTTAAATTCATTAATAATGGATTATTCGGATATATCGCTTATGATGCCGTTCGCTATTTTGAGAATATCAGTATTACAAAAAAAGAAGGTGCTTTAGACATACCGGATATGCAATACACGGTTTATCAAAATATTATTGCTATTAATCATTTTAATAATGAAGCCTACATCTTTGCACATTGTTATGAATCAGAAAGTAATATTGCAGAAATAGAATCTCTTTTAAATGTAAAAAACTTCGCTTCCTACAACTTTAGTACTGTTGATGAAACCACTTCTAATCTGGATGATGAGCAATATAAGGAACATGTAGCGCTGGCTAAAAAACATTGCCAACGAGGAGATGTTTTTCAATTAGTATTGTCGAAACGTTTTTCTCAAAAATTTAAAGGAGATGAATTTAATGTTTATCGAGCATTAAGAAGTATCAACCCATCTCCATACCTATTCTACTTTGACTATGGTGATTTTAAAATTTTTGGAAGCTCTCCAGAAGCACAATTAGTGGTAAAAGACGAAATTGCCGAGATACATCCTATTGCCGGAACATTTAAACGAACTGGTAATGACGAGCAAGATGCTGAACTAGCAAAAAAACTTTCTTCTGACGAAAAGGAAAATGCAGAACATGTAATGCTGGTAGATTTAGCACGAAATGATTTAAGCCGTAACGGGAGTGAGGTAACAGTTGAGACCTATAGAGAAGTACAATTTTACTCTCATGTGATCCATTTAGTTAGTAAAGTTACCGGTAAAAAACACAAAGATACCACAACGATGCAAGTAGTTGCAGATACCTTTCCTGCAGGGACTTTAAGTGGCGCACCAAAACATATGGCAATGCAACTTATCGAAAAATATGAAACCGTGAACAGAGACTTTTACGGAGGCGCTATTGGATTCATGGATTTCTCCGGAAACTTTAATCACGCTATTATGATTCGTACATTTTTGAGTAAAAATCACACATTACATTGGCAAGCGGGTGCGGGGTTGGTAAACGAATCCAACGAAGAAAACGAACTACAAGAAGTATATAATAAACTAGGAGCATTAACCAAAGCATTAAAACTTGCTGAAGAAATATAAAGAGCTTACAAACTCTTACTTAAAAAATGAAAAAAGTATTAGTAATAGATAACTACGACTCATTCGTGTATAACCTAGTTCATTATTTAGAAGATCTAGGTTGCAAGGTGGTAGTAAAACGAAATGACCAACTACATATCGAGGAAGTAGCTGCTTTTGATAAGATATTACTATCTCCAGGTCCTGGTATTCCAGATGAAGCTGGGTTGCTAAAGGACATCATTAAAACCTATGCGGATTCGAAAAGTATTTTTGGAGTATGTCTCGGACAACAAGCAATTGGAGAAGTTTTTGGAGGAAGTCTTATTAATCTAGATGATGTATATCATGGGGTCGCTACAAAAGTAAAACTTACGGTATCTGACGAAGTGATTTTTGAAGGACTCAATGACTCTTTTGATGTTGGTAGATATCATTCTTGGGTAGTATCGGATGAAGACCTACCTTCTTGCCTAGAAGCTACTTCGTTTGACGAAAATGGACAAATTATGTCTATCCGACATAAAGAATTAGACGTTAGAGGTGTTCAATTTCATCCAGAATCAGTGCTTACTCCCGATGGAAAAAAGATGTTAGAAAATTGGATTAATAATTAGTATCTGACACAAAAAAAAGAAGTACAAAATCAAAACACACAATGAAAGCATTACTAAATAGATTAATCAATCACGAAACAATCACTAAAGAAGAAGCTAAACAAGTTCTTGTAAATATCTCTCAAGGAGCTTATAATCAAAGTCAAATTGCATCTTTCCTTACTGTGTATATGATGCGTAGCATTACTGTAGAAGAATTAGAAGGTTTTAGAGATGCACTATTAGAACTATGTATCGCAATAGATCTTAGCGAATATAACCCTATAGATCTATGTGGTACTGGAGGTGATGGAAAAGACACTTTTAATATTTCTACACTGTCCTCTTTTGTTTCTGCAGGTGCAGGAATCAAAGTTACTAAACATGGTAATTATGGAGTTTCTTCAAAATGTGGTAGCTCCAATGTGATGGAACATCTAGGAATTAAGTTTAGTAATGACAAAGACTTTTTGAAAAGAAGTATCGATGAAGCTGGAATTTGTGTACTACACGCTCCCTTATTTCATCCTGCCATGAAAAATGTAGCTCCGATACGAAGAGAATTGGGAGTAAAAACGTTCTTTAATATGTTAGGACCAATGGTTAACCCGGCATTTCCAAAGAATCAAATCGTTGGAGTTTTTAACCTTGAACTGGCAAGAATGTACGGATATCTATATCAAAATACAGATAAAAACTTTACCATTATTCATGCACTAGATGGATATGACGAAATTTCACTTACTGGAAGTACTAAAACAATTTCTAATAATACCGAAGGAATGCTTACTCCAGAAGATTTCGGGGTAAAAGCTTTACAAATGGAAGATATTGTTGGGGGCGATTCCATTGAGGAATCTGCTGCTATTTTCATGAACATTTTAAGTGGTAAGGGTACCCAAGCACAGAATGATGTAGTTTGCGCCAATGCTGGTATGGCAATCGCCACTGTAGAAGGATTACGACCTAAAGAAGGCTTCGAAAAAGCAAAAGAATCGTTGCTGTCAGGAAAAGGATTAACAGCCTTAAAAAAAGTACAGGAGTTAAGTTGTTAGTTATTGGTTAATAGTTGATAGTTTATAAATGGAATATACAGAATTAAAAGTGTGGAAAGAAACTAGACTATTAGTGAATACTATTTATAAAATGACCAAACTATTCCCAAAAGACGAGACTTATGGTCTAACTAATCAAATGAGAAGATGTGCAATTTCGATACCTTCAAATATAGCAGAAGGTTGTGGAAGAAAAACTCCAAAAGATAGTATTCATTTTTTTCATATTTCAAGAGGATCATTATATGAATTAGAAACACAATTATATCTTGCATTAGATCAAGAATATTGTACTGAAAAATCACATCAGGAAATATTGGATCAAATCATAAGTTGCAAAAAGTTATTAAATGGTTTTATTAACTATTATGAGACTTTAAAAAATAAATGACCTATCAATCGATAACTATTAACCAGTAACAATTAACTATCAACCATCAACAAAAAACTATTAACCAAAAACGATCAACTATCAACAACACAATGAACATACTAGATAAAATAGTTGCCGATAAACACAAAGAAGTTGAACTTAGAAAAAGTATCATACCAGTTCAACAACTAGAAAATTCAGTATTATTTAATAGACAAGGAAACTCGCTTGCTGAGGCTCTACTCAACAGTGATACTGGAATTATTGCAGAACATAAACGTAGATCGCCTTCAAAAGCTGTCATTAATCAAAAGGTTAGTGTACAAGACGTGGCTATTGGATATGAAACCGCTGGCGTATGTGGAATGTCAGTACTTACGGATGGAAAATATTTTGGAGGATCTTTAGATGATTTAATACTTGCAAGAGCGTCCGCATCGATGCCTTTATTACGTAAAGAGTTTATTATTGATGAATATCAGTTACTAGAAGCCAAAGCATATGGCGCAGATGTCATCTTATTAATCGCTGCAGTACTATCGAGAGATGAAATAAAATCACTTTCTGAATTTGCTAAAAAATTATCACTAGATGTATTATTAGAAGTGCATAATTTAGAAGAATTAGAAAAATCTATCATGCCTTCTCTAGATATGCTTGGAGTTAATAATCGTAACCTTAAAACTTTTGAAGTTAGTACGGATGTAAGCAAAGAACTTAGCAAACATATTCCTGATGATTTTGTAAAAGTTTCAGAAAGTGGTATTAGTAGTATCGAAGCTATCAAAGATTTACAGCAATATGATTACAAAGGTTTTCTTATTGGTGAAAACTTTATGAAAACAGAAAATCCAGGTCAGAGTGCTATAGAATTCTTAAAAGCATTGCAATCATGAAGTTAAAAGTCTGCGGAATGAAATATCAGGAAAATATGTCAGCAGTTGCTGCATTACAGCCAGACTATTTGGGCTTTATTTTCTATGAAAAATCACCCAGAAATTTTGATGGAAAAATTCCAAAGTTACCTACTGAAATAAAAAAAACAGGAGTTTTTGTAGACGAGCCTTTAAACCAAGTTGTTTTAAAAATAGCTAAATATGGATTAAAAGCTATACAACTTCATGGCAATGAAAGTCCAGAATACTGCAAAGCACTAAAAGAAGTGGAATTGTCATTACCGATTGTCGAAAATGGAATTGAAGTTGGTTTTGAGCCTTATAATTTCGAAGTATGGAAAGTTTTCTCAATCAAAGATCAATTTGATTTTGAAATACTACAACCTTATGAAGGTATTGTAGAGTATTTCCTTTTTGACACCAAAGGCAAAGAAAAAGGAGGCAATGGATATACATTTGACTGGAGTGTTTTAAACAACTATCCATCCAAAACACCTTTTATTTTAAGTGGTGGTATTGGATTAGATGAGGTTGAAAAAGTAAAAGAAATTCTAAAAACAGATTTACCTATTTATGCCATTGATGTAAATAGTAAATTTGAAACAGCACCAGGATTGAAAAACATTGAGGAATTAAAGATTTTTAAAGAAGAATTAAATAGAATGCGTGAGGGATAGCAGTGTAAATCCCGGAGATTTGTTTTTCTCTGATTGTCATACTGAGCTTGTCGAAGTATAAACAGGGAAAAATAAAACGAGGAATTGCAACGGATAGCCCGACCTAAGAAGAGCGAAGGTCACGCCTAAAACATAAAAACAAAAAATAAAATGAGCTATCAAGTAAATGAAAAAGGATATTACGGAGATTTTGGTGGAGCATACATCCCAGAAATGCTATATCCAAATGTAGAAGAATTACGATCTACGTATTTAGACATTATGAACGAACCTTCTTTTAAAGAAGAGTTCGATCAACTATTACGCGATTATGTGGGTAGACCATCACCTTTGTATTATGCGAAACGACTTTCGGAAAAACATAATACCAAAGTGTACCTTAAACGCGAAGACCTGAATCATACAGGAGCACATAAGGTAAATAATACGATTGGTCAGATCCTTGTTGCCAAAAAATTAGGTAAGAACAGAATTATTGCAGAAACAGGAGCCGGACAACATGGTGTAGCTACAGCAACTGTTTGTGCTTTGATGGGTATCGAGTGTATCGTATATATGGGAGAAATTGATATCAAACGTCAAGCTCCGAATGTAGCACGCATGAAAATGTTAGGTGCAGAAGTGCGACCAGCAAAATCAGGTAGTAAAACTTTAAAAGACGCTACTAACGAAGCTATTAGAGATTGGATTAATAATCCAGTAGACACCCACTATATTATAGGTTCTGCTATTGGACCTCATCCCTACCCTGATATGGTAACTCGTTTTCAGTCTATTATTTCTGAAGAAATCAAATGGCAGTTAAAAGAAAAAGAAGGTAGAGAAAATCCAGATTATGTTGTAGCCTGTATTGGAGGAGGAAGTAATGCTGCCGGAACTTACTATCATTTCCTGGATGAACCGAGTGTTGGTATCATAGCGGTAGAAGCTGCAGGAAAAGGAGTGAACAGTGGCGAAAGTGCTGCAACTTCGCAATTAGGTAAAGAAGGAATCATTCATGGATGTAAAACCTTACTAATGCAAACTCCTGATGGACAAATCACCGAACCTTATTCTATTTCTGCAGGATTGGATTATCCAGGAGTTGGGCCATTACATTCGCATTTGTACAAATCAGGACGTGGAGAGTTCTTTTCGGTAACCGATGATGATGCAATGACCGCTGGTTTAGAATTATCTCAGTTAGAAGGAATAATTCCGGCTATTGAAACATCACATGCCTTAGCGATTTTTAACGATAAAAAATTCAAACCAGACGATATTGTAGTAATTAGTTTATCCGGAAGAGGTGATAAAGATCTAAACACGTATATCGATTATTTTAAATTGTAAAATTAGCAATGAGTATTTAGTCGTTAGTTTGAAAATTCTAATGTCTGGAATACTTCGTTTCTTCCATATTTTATAGTTTAATACTCAATAAAATAATATAACTATATAAGAAAATTAAGAAATTGTCATTCCAGCGTAAGCTGGAATCCATACTAAAACAAAATGCTAAAACCAGAACATCAATATGCTGTATATATTCTTTCAAACAAGAAAAACGGAACACTTTATATAGGGATGACTAACAATCTTGAAAGAAGAGTTTTTGAGCATAAAAACAAATTGATTTACGGCTTTACAAAGAAGTATAACCTGAATACATTGGTTTACTTTGAAACTCATCAGTATGTAAATGATGCTATTATAAGAGAAAAAAGATTAAAAACTTGGAAAAGACAATGGAAAATTAATCTTATAAGCAGAAGACAATCTTTCTTGGAATGATTTGGCTTCCGATTGGTATAATTAAATATACAGAATAGATCCCAGCCTACGCTGGGATGACAAAATAAAGATAAACCATCTAAGAAAATTAACAGTTTGTATTTAATATCAAAGTCATTTTTACTCAACACTTTATACTAAATACTCAATATTAAAAAACATGAACAGAATAAACACAGCTTTAGCACAAGACAAAAAGCTATTATCTATATACTTTACTGCAGGACACCCATCATTACATGACACAAAAAAAATCATTCAAGATTTAGAAAAAAGTGGTGTAGATATGATTGAAATTGGATTGCCTTTTAGTGATCCTTTAGCAGACGGTCCAACCATCCAAGAAAGCTCTACAGAAGCTTTAAAAAATGGAATGACCACCAAATTACTTTTCGAACAGTTAGAAGATATTCGAGAAACTGTTTCCATTCCGTTAATCATCATGGGATATTTTAATCCAATGATGCAATATGGTGTAGAGGCATTCTGCGCAAAATGCCAGGAAATAGGAATTGATGGTTTAATCATTCCAGATTTACCCGTTGCTGAGTATCATGAACAATATCAAGAAATCTTTGAAAAATATGGATTAATCAATGTATTTCTTATTACTCCACAAACTTCTGAAGAACGTATTCGTTTTATAGATAGTGTTTCTAATGGGTTTATTTATATGGTAAGTTCTGCAAGTACTACAGGTGCAAAAAACACTTTTGGTAATGTACAACAAGAATATTTTGAAAGAATCGAAGGGCTTCAATTAAAAAATCCACAAATAGTAGGATTTGGAATTAGTAATAATGAAACCTTTTTACAAGCTACTAAAACAGCAAAAGGTGCCATTATTGGATCTGCTTTTATTAAACATCTAACCCAAAATGGCGCTGATGCGGTGGAAGATTTTATTAAGCAAATACGATAATATGGTACAAAACTTATAACATACTATATTTTTCTATATTTTTAATCCTAAATACATTGAGACAAATCCAAGAACTTTTATAACAACATCATAACTGATGAGTTTTATATCTATACCACTAATAATCGCCATTATTTTGATTTTCATATTCATTAAATGGTTTAAACCAGGATTTTTAGCTTTTAAAAAAGATATTCAGAAAAAACCAGAAGGCTTATTAGATGTAGATGATCGATATAACGTTAGCAAAGTTGAAAAGGAAAAAGAGCTCAATGATTTATTAGAAAAAATAAATGATCAAGGTATTGATAAACTAAGTAAAACAGAGAGAGAACGATTAGAAGAGCTATCTAAATAGCTTTGCTATTCTTTTTTGAATAAGTTATCTAAGAATTTTTCTAATTTCTCTCTTTTTAATTGCTGAATATTAAGTTTAAGTTTTGATATAAAACCATAAGATCCTCCATCAATTCGCATAGAACCAGAGATATACAATTCATCTTTATCATCTAAATGCATCTTTCCTAAATCAAAAATAGGATACTTAAGATAGATCGAAGTTTCACCATTTATACCATAGCTAGGATCTACTTCACCGGTATCTAATAATTTTTTGATAAGTATTTCAAGTTCATTATCCAAGCTTGTGGAAATAATAAACACTTCTCCTTTTTTATTTACAACAAAATTAGTGTTATAAATATCCGCACTGTAGCTCATCTTTCCGCTATCATAAAATGAGGTATCAGGGGTACCATCTACATCGTATTTACGAATATGATATACACCTTCCGAATCATCTTCCATTTGAGAGGTATATAACTTTTCATTACATAGTATAATTTGATCAAAGGATTGATAATTCTCTTCGATAGTAATACAATCTAACTTATTATAAGCCATCTGATCACTATCTAGACTCGCCAAATAGGTGGCTTGTTCTTGTCCACCATCTATAGATTCAGAATATGCTAATAACAATTGATCATTATCCATTGCAGAACAATTGAGCGTAAAATCATGATCATCATATAACCCAGCTGATAATGTCTCCCCAACACCCGAAAGCTTAAGAATCCCAATCTTTTCTTTTTTAGCAGCAGTATTAATATTAAAATGCTGCACCTTGGCCACAACAATTATTTCGTCTGTAGAAGAAGCATGGATATATTGACCATAATTATCATCAAAATTATCCATAATATTCTTTTTATAGAATCCGCTACTACCAAAACCAATATTCATCATTCCATCTTCATAAAACTCATTTACGGAAACCATCCAGCTATGACCATTCCAAAAATTAGATAGCACCAATACACTTCCGTCTTCTTTAGAATCAATTGCTACAGGTATTGTATATTCATTATTAAAACTACCTGTTCTAGCTGAAAAATCAGTATCCTTCTTACCGTTTTTATATAAACGAACCAAATGCTTTTTGGAGTCTGCCTCGTATAAGACATTAATCTTGCTTTCGGCAACGACATCGAAATCAATGATATGAGATGATTCTGATCCAAGTTCTTTAAATACTAACAAACCATTCCTAGAAAAATCTATGTCAAGCTGTTGCCCATAGGAATAGCCTGCTAGCAGAAATATAAAAACAAATAAATGATGAATTCTCATAACGAAATATCCTAGTAACTACTTTTAGTCACCTTCGCTAAGAGGTATTATTTCAGATGCAGACTAGGGGGACGAAAATAAATGTTTGTTTGTATTTTGAAACAATTCATTTATTTTTAATCTGGCCTCAAAAAAAAGAATTAATCTTTGATAATGCAAGATTTTTCTTAATAATAAAACATTAATAACGTTAATAAACTCAAAATAATATTTCATGCATAAACTTATTCTATTCTTAATCACTTGTACGTTATGTAATATCATAACAGGCCAAGAAGATTTTTACAAAAAGTTATCTGATGCTACCTTAACATTAACAGAACAAAAAGTTACGTACGACCCTTCTTATTTCTCCATTTCCTATCCTAATGGCGATGTACCTAGTGATAAAGGCGTATGCACCGATGTAGTTATAAGAGCTTATCGTAAACTAGGAATCGACCTACAAAAAGAGGTGCACGAGGATATGAAATCAAATTTTAGCATCTATCCAAAAAACTGGGGATTATCTAAAACCGATAAAAATATAGATCATAGAAGAGTTCCTAATCTTATGAGGTTTTTTTCCAGATTTGGTACCGTAAAATCCATTTCCAATAAATCCGAGGATTACCTTCCTGGAGATATCGTTTGTTGGAGTTTAGGTGGCGGACTCACGCATATCGGCTTGGTTGTAGATAAAAAATCCAGTGACCAAAAACGTTATCTCATCGTACATAACATTGGCGATGGACAAGTACTAGCTGATTGTTTATTTGATTATACTATTATTGGGCATTATTGCTATCAAAAATAATATTATCTTAAAAGAACTCACGATATTGCATCACTCGAAAATCAATAGTATTAAATTTTGGGTCATTACTTTTTAAGTCTTTATAAAGCTGTAGGCTACCGATGGCGCGATTTGCAGTACCTGAAGGAGCTGTTAATGAAACAGTCTTTATAAAATGATTATCTAACTGAAACCTATGAATTCTAGGAACTTCGTTAGATATTACCTCTAACCTAAGGTTATAATCTTTCAAATGTTTTCTAAAAAAATATTCTGGTCCATTTTTACTGTTACCTCCTGTAAATATAAGCATCTCTATTTTGGGATACTGTTTTAAATAAGACACAATATCTCTCAGTTTTGGATTTTTCATTCCTAAATCCGAAGCGTCTACTTTTTCACGAACACAGCTACCCACAATATCACAAACTCCTATACCTCTTGAAGTCAAAAAGTTTCTACGCTGTTCTGCAGCTTCATGAGTCGTTTCAAATTTTAAATTTAGATCAAAAATCTTATCTAGTACAGGCCATAACAATCCATTACTACTTCCATAACAGAAATCAACATCTCTTTCATTTAATTCTCCTGTTGTAAATCTCGGTGGTGGCAATGTCCCTACTATCAATTTAGTAGCATCTTTGGGAAAAAATGGCTCGTATGGATGAATATGATGAAACACGCTTACATAATTTTATGCTGATGGAAATGAAGTTCTTTTTTGACAACTTTTAAATCGTACTTTAAAATTAAAATTAAAACTGAAAATAAATAAACGGTTGAAAATCGGCTGCATAAGTTTGATAACATATGATTGCTACGATTGTAGCAATAAGACCTTTGATAACAATATTACTTTTTACAAACTGGTCTAATATCCAATCTTTTGTTTTATAGGGTAACCAATGGGTAATATATCCTATGAGCATTACGATAAAAACCAATCTATACTCCCATAATACCGCTAGAGCGTTCCCCCAATCCATATTGGTCATTACTGCCTGATAGAAACGATCTATATGATCCATACTATTTCCTCTAAAGTAAATTCTAGTAAAAGTTATAAATGCAAATGTTAATGCAATTCTCCACAATAACGCATACCAAGCTGTAGAATTCTCATACGGGCTAATTTTACGCCAATATTTATAGGTTACAATTCCAATACCATTAAGACCTCCCCAAATAACAAATTTCCAAGAAGCACCATGCCACAGGCCTCCAACCAACATTGTAATCATGATATTTACATTCCTATTAAAATGCCATGCTACTTTAGAAGAAAACACTGTTATGATTAATAAAAAACCTATGAAGGCTGTGGAAATAATAGCAACCCCAAAATCCGCAAATGCAAAAGCTCCTAAAAAGGTAAATACAATGATAAAAACGTAAGAAAAAATACTTCCATTACGATTTCCTCCTATAGGAATATATAAATAGTCTTTCAACCAACTTGATAAGGATATATGCCAGCGCCTCCAAAAATCCCCACAATGAATAGCCTTATAAGGAGAGTTAAAATTAACAGGCAATTTATACCCCATTAGTAAAGCCAATCCAATAGCAATATCTGTGTAACCAGAAAAATCTCCATAAATCTGCAAAGAATATCCGATCATTGCCATGATATTTGTAAATCCAGAAAACATATCCGGTACATCAAACACCCGATCCATAAAATTCATGGCAATAAAATCCGCAAACAACATCTTTTTAATCAATCCTTTTAGGATCATAAAAGTTGCATTACCAAATTCTTCTTTAGTAATTGAAATTTCCTTTCTGATTTGAGGAACAAAATCTGCAGCTCTAACGATTGGTCCCGCCACTAACTGAGGAAAGAAACTTACAAAAAATCCAAAATCAATGATCGATTTCAAAGGTTCTATTTGTTTTCTGTATATGTCTACACTGTAACTAATCGTTTGGAAGGTGTAAAAAGAGATTCCTACTGGTAAAATGATAGTATCCACGGTAAAATAATCTGCATTCGCCCATGAATTAGCAAATTGTGCTAAATAATTAATTACCTCATAGTCTGTATTAAAAAGGGTATTATAGGATTCTGTAAAGAAATACGCATACTTAAAATAACAAAGGGTACTAAGATTAATAATTACACTAACCGCTACCAGTAGTTTTTTAACTATAATTGATTTACTGTGATATATAGCCTTTCCTAAAAAGAAATCATTTACAGTACTAAAAAGCAAAATACCAATAAACAAACCACTGGTTTTGTAATAAAAAAGTAAGCTTATCGCAAACAAATAAGCACTTCGTAAATTCTTTTTACTGTAAATAATTGCATACAGGAAATAGATCACTGCAAAGAAAATCCAGAAATCTGCTTGTGTAAATATCAAAGGAAAATCCTCCGAAAAAGAAAAAATATCTACTAATCTATTCATTAATAATTTGATTCAAAACAGAATTAGGAGCTAACTGTAATTCTTTTTCCCATGAATTAGTAAGAGCCTGTAATAATAAATCTGCTTTAATTCTATATCCCAATTGTGTAAAATGTATTCTGTCTTTTGGCATCAGTTTATGCTGATACCAATCTCTGGAAGAATTAAATCCTCCCATTATTTCATAAAAATCCCAAACAGCCATTTTATGTTTCTCGGCCAATTTATAGATAATTTTTTGCATTACCCTTGTTCTAGGATTTGGATATTTCCTTTTGTAATAAGAATCATTAGGCACAGTTAACAAAACAGCACAATCAGGATTGGCTTTTTGTACGTTCAAAATAAGATTCTCGTAATACATCGTATATTCTTCTGGATCAAAATCTGGATGGTAAGCATCATTAGTTCCGACCGAAACAATAAATAAATCAGGAGTATACAACATCAACTGATCATTAAAGAACTTACAGCGATCATAATAGCTAAAACTAGCACCATTAACTCCAATTGTTGTGTACTGTACTCCAGGATTATCATTCATAAGCTCCATCCCCATCATTAAAAACTCTGGGTTTTCTGGATTTCCTATTCTTTGCACGCAAAACTCTAATTCTTCTAGTGTTTGCGTCAGTACGTACTCTACAAAATGAGCTTCTTTGTTTACTTTGGTGTCTGCTATTAAACCTTCTTCTTTAAAGTGAATTTCATAATCCTCACTCCAGTTATCATAGAAGATTCGAATCCTATTAAAATCATATTGTTGCGCATCATACCCTCTATGATTCGCCTTTATTTTAATATTAGCAACAGAATCCTTGAAGACTGCTGTTACACCAGACATTCCCCAAGCCACACTATCTTTTTTGATGGAACAACGGTATCCAGTCCAGTTTCCGTCATACTCTACATTATAGTTACTTGGATTGTTGGTATGCGCTATTTTATATGGAAAAATAAACCCCCTTTGTCCTTTGGCAGTAGGACTCATATGTTGTAAATATGTCCTTAATCTATTGGAATAAATATCTGCTTGAATATGAGAGCCTCCGATATGAAAAATATGAACATTTTCTTCTTTTCCTTTAGCAATGGTATCTAGTTTTCGAAATAGCTTCGCAAACGAAGGAGCGTTTTCTACAAACTTAATCTGATTGGCTTTCCAATTGATAAAGGAATATCTATTCTGAATGGTATCCAAAGTGTAATCCTGTCCCAAGACCAAGGAACTACATAAAAACACATAAAAACATACTATTTTATGTTTCATCATTCAGTTCTTCTTTAAGATCTAGATACAAAGCGGTAAAAAATAATTCGGAAATAATTTTAGTTCCTTTCCATGTAAAATGCATGTAGTCATTAGCAGTTAACTTCTCTTCTACCCAAAAAGGCATAGATCCCTTTCCTCCCATTGCATCATACATACTCCAATAGGCAACATTATTCTCCGAACAAGTCTGTATGAGTTTTTCATTCAGATAAGGTAATAATGGATAAGTTTCCATTTTACCATTAACAGGAAGGCACATATCTGTAGGACCTATAAATATAAAACTAGCATTCTTTGTCCTACGTCTTAACCAATTAATCTGATTTACCATGGATTTTGCATAGCTATCCACTTTTGTAGAATCTTTAAGGTATGGCATTGTATTCCCTCCATACTGCATAATTATGATTTTGGGATTTAAGTTTCTTGCCATTTGTCCATATGCAGAAGCATTTGTACTAGAAAAAATGGTTCCGGAAGAACCTCGCATAGCTACATTATCCATTTGTACTTTTGAGCCTCCGTCCAATGTAAGTCCATAAAAATCTGCACTTATCTTACCTTCCAATTCAATTTTTAAATTACTTGGAGTAGTATTGGTCTTGATTCTATATTTATGATACTTACCATCCGCTTTCAAACTATCTTGTTGAATTAGCTTATCATTATTGTATACTGAAATTTTTATTGGGTAGTTACAGTTTCCATAGTGTAAGCCAATATTCGTAAACCTTCTAAATTTAGCATAAGCTTTCTTAGATTTACCAATCACAACAGATGCTTTTACAATTGGCATGGAATCTAACACAATACTATCCGGAAGCTTTTCAAGATGCTTTGTAAATCTTGATACAGACATATAAGCTCCGTATTTACGATGCTTAAACTTCTCTTGTGTAGGATCAAACCTGGCATACCTATACCAATTCTCACTTGGTTTTACAATGGCTGCAATTTGATTATAAACAGGTTTAACCGGAATAAAACCTGGTCCGCTACCACCATACATTCCTTGTAATCTATTCCTGATGTATCCCGTTATCCGGTCTCCTTCAATTTGTGAATCTCCATAATGAATGATTCGACAAGATCTCGAAGAAAGTTTAGTTTGTAATTCTTTAGCAAAATCAGGATTGCTGGCAGGGTACTGAATCCTTTCAATCTGAGTAGTATCTATTTTAGAAAAATCAGGACGCTGAATACTATCTTTTTTAGCAACAATTTCAGGAGAAATGTTTTCTTCTAAGTCTCCTTCGTCAGCTACAGGAGTAACGATCTCAGTTACTTTTAGTATATCTTCTTTGGTAAGAGAAGAGTCTTTTTCTAAAGCTAAAAATGTTTTGTAGGTAGGATATTTTAAGGATAAACCTTCAAAAGAAAACCCGTCTTCTTGAATCTGTTCTTTTTGGATTCCTCCTTTTTGACTTAAAAACATTAGTCCAAACAATCCACCCAATATGAGTATTAAGAACAGGGATATTTGAATAGGTTTGATTTTCAAGACTCTCGGGGGACTTTGATTTCTGTAAAAATAGAAAGTTTTTATGAAATGCAAAGGTATTTGTAAGGTAATCATAAAAAGCCATAATGTTTCCATTACAGCTTTTTATGATATCTTGATTTGAATTAAGCGTAAACTGGACCACCTCCACCAGATCCTCCTCCACACTGACGAGCGTTAAAGATAATAGCTGGATAGTTTAATAGACAATATTGACTTGCCCCTGAAGGTTGTCTAGCTGTAGTATTAGGACAACTACAGTCGAATCGACAACTTCCTAAATGAAAGAAAGGATAACAAGTTCCTCTGGAACCACCTGCTTTAATAGATTTTTGGTCTTCTCTACTGATTTTTTCTACCCCGTTAAGGTTTAAGAGTGTTTTGATCATAACTTATGAGTTAAAATTAATGTTTACTTTGGTTGCTTTTAGACAACCTTGAGTTAAAAAAGAAAATAAGGATACAACATAAATCCTTTGTTCTCAGCACTAAGTAAACTTATTTTTAAGATAAACACAAATAAATATGGGGGAAATATCAACTAAAAAAATAATATAACATGATCTTAATATCAGTCTTTACCTAATAAATGATCCTTATAATATATCTAAATTGATTTAATCATTTTTTTTACCTCATTTATCACTCCACGATATCTATTACGATTCGGTTTTGACATATGCTGAGATTCTAAAATAATTTCAGATAAGATTTCCTTTGCATCCGTATCTTTTCCTTTTTCCAAAAGGAATTTAGCCAATATATAACGCTCCTCATAATTAGAATAACGTTGATCTATTGGTTTAAGATTCTTCTCTGCTTCTTCAGATCTCCCTTCCTCCTCTAGTGCTAAACCGTATAAAAATTGACTTCTAGACCCCTTAAAATCAGATCTTTCGGAGACATACTCAGCGCAAAAAATAACTTTTTGATATTCATTTGTTCGATAATACCCTTCCAATAGCTTTTTAACTACTCCTAGATCTGATGCATAATTACCTTTTAAAGCTATTTCATATTCTCCAATACCGCCCCTATAATCCCCCATTTCATATAATGCATCACCGAGATTTATTCGATTCTGAAAAGTATCTGCAAATTCTACCTGTTTTCTAAGGTCATTAACCTTTTTTGTTGGATTGATTACATTTACAAATTCATTTTGTACTTTATCCAAATCTTTCTTATTAAAAACTTGAGTAATCAAATAGATGACACTACCTATTACAGGTAGAAACAAAATTAGAAAGTACCAATAATACTCTCGTCTATTTTTAACTACGTGATAAATACAAAAAATCTGCAACGCTATAATTAAGAAATACGGCATGCCGCAAAAATAGAAAACTCAGGTATTTCTAACTAACATTTTGAAGGCTTTAAAAATTAATTTAAGAGACATTACGAACCAACTAAAAATCACTTTTTAGTATCCAAAACAACGTTTTAAAACGAAACTCCAAAAGGTTAAAGTTATCAACAAAAAATAATTATCTATATTTACACCGTAAACATTTAACAATCTCAGAGTCATAAGAGTAAGTGCTTTTAAAGAACATAGCCCTTAATTCGTATTGTTAATAACTTTTAAACAAGGTGTTGACAACTCTAAAAGAGGTATGCCCTAAATATTTTTAAAGTGAAAAAAAACATATTCTTTTTCTTATTATTATTCATATTACATCATGCTCATAGCCAGTGTTCTACGGAAAACGATGATGACCAATTGATAAATGCGACTTCTGGTCAAGTAGGACAAAGTTTTACAGCTTCTTGTAACGGGATTTTAAGTTCTATCGGGATTCTAACCTTTACAAGTGACTTAGTGGATGTTACTATTTATGAGGGAGAAGGTTATAGCGGAACGGTTCTAGGAACATTAACCAATCAATCCACAAGTCCTTTTTTATCATCTACTGATTATTCTATGCTTGATTTCTCCTCTCAAAACATAGTATTAATATCCGGTGAAAAGTATACATTCGATATTTCGAATGGATCAGGTCTTATCGCATATGACAATGAATCTACTCCAGATTACACTGATGGCCAAAGATTTTCTGGCGGAAGTGCTTTATCAGATGCTACTGATTTACTATTTCTAGTAAATCTTACTGCCATTCCTTGTACCGATCCAGATGTCCCAATGGTAACCTATAGTCCTACAACAATTTGCAATGGTGAATCTACAACTTTAACGATCAATGGAAATCTTAATGATGCCACAGAATGGCATGTTTATACAGGATCTTGTGGTGGAACCGAGATAGGAACAACCACCTCATCAACTTTTATAGTAACACCATCTGCAGCGAATACTACATATTTTGTAAGAGGTGAAGGTGGTTTATGTGTTGTACCTGGTGCTTGTGGAAATACTAATGTTGTTGTTACTCCAGACGATATCGTTACTTTTAATGCTCCTGCAGACATTTGTATTGATGCAGGTATACTAACAGGATTAGGTGGCGGAACTCCTAGTGGAGGAACATATTCTGGGAACGGTGTAACTGATGATGGAAACGGAACTACCTATTCTTTTAATCCTACTACCGCAGGAATAGGAACACATAGTATAACATATACCAGTTCAGGAACCTGCAGTTCTAGTGCAAACGATTCTATAGAAGTATTTGAATTACCAATAGTATCCTTTACAGCTCCTGCTGATTTATGTGTTGATGCTGGAATACAAACAGGACTAGGTGGTGGAACTCCTAGTGGAGGAACATATTCCGGTAATGGAGTAACTGATGACGGTAATGGAACCTCTTATTCATTTAATCCTACTACCGCAGGAACGGGAAATCAAAATATTACTTATAGCTTTACCAATGCAAATGGATGTACTGATACTGCTTCTGATAGTGTAGAAGTATTTGATCTGCCTACAGTATCCTTTATTGCTCCTGCTGATCTATGTATCGATGCTGGAATACAAACAGGATTGGGTGGTGGAACTCCTAGTGGAGGAACATATTCCGGTAATGGAGTAACTGATGACGGTAATGGAACCTCTTATTCATTTAATCCTACTACCGCAGGAACAGGAAATCAAAATATTACTTATAGCTTTACCAATGCAAATGGATGTACTGATACTGCTTCTGATAGTGTAGAGGTGTTTGAATTACCAACAGTATCCTTTATTGCTCCTGCTGATTTATGTATCGATGCTGGAATACAAACAGGACTAGGTGGTGGAACTCCTAGTGGAGGAACATATTCCGGTAATGGAGTAACTGATGACGGTAATGGAACCTCTTATTCATTTAATCCTACTACCGCAGGAACGGGAAATCAAAATATTACTTATAGCTTTACCAATGTAAATGGATGTACTGATACTGCTTCTGATAGTGTAGAAGTATTTGATCTGCCTACAGTATCCTTTATTGCTCCTGCTGATCTATGTATCGATGCTGGAATACAAACAGGATTGGGTGGTGGAACTCCTAGTGGAGGAACATATTCCGGTAATGGAGTAACTGATGACGGTAATGGAACCTCTTATTCATTTAACCCTACTACCGCAGGAACGGGAAATCAAAATATTACTTATAGCTTTACCAATGCAAATGGATGTACTGATACTGCTTCTGATAGTGTAGAAGTATTTGATCTGCCAACAGTATCCTTTACAGCTCCTGCTGATTTATGTATCGATGCTGGAATACAAACAGGATTGGGTGGTGGGGCTCCTAGTGGAGGAACATATTCCGGTAATGGAGTAACTGATGACGGTAATGGAACCACTTATTCATTTAATCCTACTACCGCAGGAACAGGAAATCAAAATATTACCTATAGCTTCACCAATACAAATGGATGTACTGATACTGCTTCTGATATTGTAGAGGTGTTTGAATTACCAACAGTATCCTTTACAGCTCCTGCTGATTTATGTGTTGATGCTGGAATACAAACAGGACTAGGTGGTGGAACTCCTAGTGGAGGAACATATTCCGGTAATGGAGTAACTGATGACGGTAATGGAACCACTTATTCATTTAATCCTACTACCGCAGGAACAGGAAATCAAAATATTACCTATAGCTTCACCAATACAAATGGATGTACTGATACTGCTTCTGATATTGTAGAGGTGTTTGAATTACCAACAGTATCCTTTACAGCTCCTTCTGATCTATGTATCGATACAGGAATACAAACAGGATTAGGTGGTGGAACTCCTAGTGGAGGAACGTATTCAGGTAATGGAGTAACTGATGACGGTAATGGAACCACTTATTCATTTAATCCTACTACCGCAGGAACAGGAAATCAAAATATTACCTATAGCTTCACCAATGCAAATGGATGTACCGATACTGCTTCTGATAGTGTAGAGGTGTTTGAATTACCTGATGCTTCCGTAGATGATTCTCTTAGTCCAACTTTAACTGCAACTACATCCGGTGCTACCTATCAATGGATTAATTGTGATAACAACACTCCTTTATCAGGTGAGACGAATCAATCTTTTACAGCAACACAAGATGGAAATTATGCAGTGGATATTACATTAGATGGATGTACTCAGAGATCTTCTTGTTATTTGGTAGCAAGTCTTGGTAATGAAGATGAAGAATTGATTATTGATAAATTACAAGTATACCCAATCCCAACTTCAGGACCTTTAAACATTTCTATTACCATAAAAAAAGCGGAGATATACGATATCACAGGTAAAAAAGTATTCGAAACTCGTAATACCATATTTGATATCTCTGAATTAAATTCTGGAATATATTTTATGAATATTGAAGGAGAAAAAGGAAATACAATAAAACAGATTATAAAAGATTAGCATCCATCTTTAGCTAAAAAAAGTCTTTCAGAAACCTGAAAGACTTTTTTTATACATATAAATAGGATTATTCTTTATTTTAAAGTAATCACTAAATCATCGGCTTCTACCATCGTTCCTGATTTAAGCACTATTTTCTTTACTACTGCATCCTCATTTGCAGTAATAGTAGTTTCCATTTTCATAGCTTCAATAATAAACAATGGGTCGTTTTTCTTTATTTCTTGTCCAGTTTTCACCAATACTGATGATAAAGATCCTTGTAATGGAGCTCCGATTTGTTTTCCGTCCGCTTTATCAACCTTGACGTGAACTATTTTATCTACTTTAATAGAATTGTCCTTTATTTCAACATTTCGGGTTTGCCCATTTACTTTAAAAAAGACTGTAACCATTCCATTGTCCTGAGGCTCTCCAATAGAAATCAATTCAAACAACAGGATTTTACCTTTATCTAATTCTATAATAATTTCTTCTCCTGGAGTCATTCCATAGAAGAAATTTTTGGTAGGAATATTCATTACATTACCATATTGTAAATGGTGATTGTAAGCTCCTGTAAATACTTTTGGATATAATTTATAGGAAAGAAAATCTGTAATATCAAGCTCCCTTCCCATTCCTTTTTTAAAGACTTTTACAAAATCCTTAAACTCTGTTTCGAAATCAACAGGTTCGAGATGTGCATTTGGCCTATTGGTAAATGGCTTTTGATCCTTTAGTATAGACTTCTGAAGCTCCTTTGGAAAACCTCCTTCTGGCTGCCCTAATTCTCCTTTAAACAAACTTACCACAGATTGCGGGAAAGAAATCGTTTCACCTCTCTCTTTTACATCTTCTATGGTTAAATTATTACTTACTAAATATTGCGCCATATCCCCAACAACTTTAGAACTTGGAGTCACTTTTACAATATCACCAAAGAGTTCATTTACCTCTCCATACATTTTGGTAATTTCATGAAAACGATCTGCCAGTCCTAAACCTTGTGCTTGTGGCTTCAGATTAGAATACTGTCCACCAGGAATTTCATGTTGATATACTTCACCAGTACCCGCTTTTAAACCAGATTCAAAAACATAGTAATATTCTCGAACCGCTTCCCAATAATTTGAATACTCATTCAATTTAGACATATTCATCGGATTCTCACGATCATGGAACTTCAACATTTCCATAACTGCATTGAAATTAGGCTGCGCTGTTAATCCTGATAATCCTCCTAAAGCTACATCTACCACATCTACTCCAGCCTCAATCGCTTTAAGATATGTTGCTGATTGTACCGAAGAAGTATCATGCGTATGTAAATGTATCGGAATATTAATTTCAGACTTTAATGCTGAAACTAATTCGTAGGCAGCATAAGGTTTTAGTAAACCTGCCATATCTTTTATTCCTAATATGTGTGCTCCTGCATTTTCTATATCTTTCGCTAATTGCAAATAGTATTCTAAAGTATACTTGGTACGTTTTGGGTCTAGAATATCACCCGTATAACATAAAGATCCTTCTGCTAACCCTTGTGTACGTGTTCTTACATGTTCTATACAAGGTGCAATGGATTTCATCCAGTTTAATGAATCAAAGATTCTAAAAACATCTACTCCATTCTCCCAAGATTGCTCTACGAATTTACCAATTAGATTATCTGGGTAGGCAGTATATCCAACTCCGTTAGATCCTCTAATAAGCATTTGCAATAATAGGTTTGGCATTGCTTCTCTCAGTGAGCGTAAACGTTCCCACGGATTTTCTCTTAAAAATCGAAGACATACATCAAATGTAGCACCTCCCCAAACTTCCATACTAAACACTTCTGGATGGTTCTTTGCAAATCCTTCTGCGACTTTAAGCATGTCATACGTTCGCATTCGAGTAGCTAACAAACTTTGATGCGCATCCCTCATGGTAGTATCTGTAAAATGAACTTTCTTTTCATTTTTTAACCATTCCGCAAATTTCTCAGGACCTAATTCTGTAAGCAGGTCTTTTGTACCTTTTTGATAGGCTGCTTTTTTATCAAATTCAGGAATATGAGGAGTAACGAAGGTTTTGGATGGGTCCATTTTTTTCACATCTGGATTTCCATTAACAATGATATCTCCTAAAAAGTTTGCCAGCTTTGTCGCTCTGTTACGAGACTCTTTAATTTTAAAAAGCTCTTTGGTATCTCTGATAAAATTAACAGTAACTGCTCCTTTTCTAAATGTAGTATGATTAAGAATATTATCAAGGAAAGGCATATTGGTTTTCACCCCTCTAATCCTAAATTCTGATAGTGCTCTTCGCATTTTTCTACAAGCTCCATCCAAGGTTCTACTGTTTGCCGAAACCTTTACTAGCATAGAATCAAAGAAAGGAGAGATGGTAACACCTTGATAAACACTTCCTGCATCTAAACGAATACCAAATCCAGAAGCACTTCTGTACGTAGTGATAGTTCCGTAATCAGGTTTAAAATCGTTTTCTGGATCCTCTGTTGTAATTCTACATTGTACAGCATAGCCATTTACTTTAAGGCTTTCCTGACTTTCGATCTTAATTTGCTTATCCGAAAGTTGATATCCTCCAGCAATAAAAATCTGTGTTTTAATTAAATCTACACCCGTCACAATCTCTGTAACGGTATGTTCTACCTGTACTCTTGGATTTACTTCAATAAAATAAATACTACCGTCATCATCTACCAAAAACTCTACGGTACCTATATTATTATAATCTACAGCTTTACATATCGTTAGTGCATATTGATAAAGATTATCCAATATATCTTGAGACACTCCATAGGAAGGAGCATATTCAATTACTTTTTGATAACGTCTTTGTACTGAACAATCACGTTCAAAAAGATGTACCATATTTCCGTGATGGTCTGCTACAATCTGTATCTCGATATGCTTAGGATTTTCTACAAATTTTTCTAAAAAAACAGTATCATCTCCAAAAGCATTTAATGCCTCTCTTTGTGATTCTGGATAGGCTTTTTCTAACTCTTCCACACTTCGGATTACACGCATACCACGACCTCCTCCACCAGAAGCGGCTTTAAGCATTACAGGAAAACCAATCCTCTTTGCTTCTTTAACTGCTATCTTAATATCCGTAAGATCTTCTTTATTACTTTGAATAATTGGGATATCATTAGCGATGGCAACTTCTTTTGCCATAATTTTATCTCCTAAAGATCGTAGCACGGATACCTTAGGACCAATAAAAATGATATCATTCTCCTTACATCGTTGTGCAAAATCTGCATTTTCTGATAAGAATCCATATCCTGGATGTATCGCATCTACATTATTATTTTTAGCAACTTGTATAATTGCTTCAATATTTAAATACGGTTTTAAAGGTTCATTATCCGCACCGATTTGATAGGCCTCATCAGCCTTATATCTATGTAAAGAATATCTATCCTCATAGGTATAAACTCCTACGGTTTGTAAACCAATCTCTGTACAAGCTCTGAAAATTCTGATGGCAATTTCCCCTCGATTAGCAACTAAAACCTTTTTGATTTGCATAATAAAAATTTTGTGTTTAAATAATATTTAGCGAACATTCGCTGCGAAGATATCGATTCGAGTGAACACTTCCAATACATTTTAAACAGAATCCCTGAAATAATTAATTTTTGTAGTCATTATTAACCAACTATTTCTTTCTGTTACCCCTTAAACGTTTACAGCAAATTCATACGTTGAATTAACAGAAATACTTATTCCTGTATTTTGTAAAAACAATTTTCTAGGTATTTCGGTTGATTGGGCAATTTCATGTCATTTTTTAGTTTCCTCTAACTCGGTAAGTAATCTTTCTATTTGTGATTACTGTTCTTGATCTAACAGACAAACTTCCTATCGTGGAATTCACCTCTATACAATCCGTATTTTCATTTGAAAAAACAACTCTGAATTCTGCGTTATTCAAGCTCAATGGAATATCAGAAATAGTTAAGGTTGCCGTATTGACTCCTGAATATGAAGGTGAAGCACCTCCATTACTAAGATCTGTAAATGGATCAGAAGTAGAAGTTCTCATTTGCCATTGAAAATTTGAACTTCCATTAACCTCATTAACCGATATACTAAAAAACGTTGCACTTCCTACAAAAACCTGTCTATTTATAGCATCAAAAGTATTTTCTGATACGTTACCAGCGGTGATCACAGCTACATTATTTGATTGTCCTCCTGGTGATGCTGATAGTGGTATTCCATTTGCATCGACATTTCCGGCAAGCATACCAGTAGCAATATCAACATCGGAAATTGTAAAGGAACCATCTGCTTCAATGGCATCTAAACAAGTATCATTGTCACTATCGGTATCAAAAAAATTTGAATCTCCATCGCCATCAGTATCTAAATTACAGGCAATACTGGAAAACGGAACATCTTGTATTGGAATTCCTGGTCCTTCATATTCTATTCGTAAAAACTCTCCTCCTGAATTCTCAAAAAATAATGCAGTAAAAAAATGAGCTCCTATACTCAAATCTACTGTACCGCTTCGAGTGGTTACTCCATGCAAACCATCATTTATTACTACCAAATTGCCATCTAAAGAAAAGCTAGATCCATCATCTGAGGAGATATAAAAAGTATATGCCCCAGCGGTATTAATATTAAGTAATCCTGTATAACGAATACTAAAAGTTTCATTAGAAACTCCAAGAGAAGCTATCAAAGCGTCTACATCAAAAGAAGTAAACGTTCCTGTTGCATCTGCTCCCGAAGTAGGAATATTATTTACTGTATTTCCGGATGGGACCAAATCATAATATTCATAACTCAACGTATTTATACAAGATATAGCTTCATCGAAATCCAGAATACCATCATTATCGTCATCCAAATCGACCCCATCAGCTAATCCATCAAGGTCGTTATCCGGTCCACATTTTACCGATAGTACATAACTTCGATAAGATGAAACATTTAATTGTTCGGTAGTCATACCATTTACAATGGGAACTCCATTAGTATCTACGTTATCTCCAAAACTACCATCAACATCTAAATCGAGTTGGTTAAAACTTCCATCCCCTTCAAGTGCATCAGGACAGCCATCTCCATCACTATCCGTATCAAAAACATTTGGCAAACCATCGTTATCGATATCTGGATCACATCCAAGAATTGAAAAAGGAACATCTTGCCTGGCTATTCCTGGACCTTCATATTGTACTTCTAAAATCTCCTGTCCAAAATTTTCAAAAAACAAAACAGTAATAGTGTGTTCACCAGCCGTTAAATTAATCACACCATTTCTCTCTTGAGCTGCATGCAATCCATCATTATCTACAACTAGCGTACCATCTATACTAAGGCTAGATCCATCATCAGAATTGGTATAGAATGTATAATTACCAGGTGTAGTAATGGTGATAGTCCCTTTATAACGTATTCCATAGGTATCATTAGTCTGTCCTAAAGAAGCGACTAACGCATCTACATCGAAAGAATTTACCAAACCTACTGCAAATGCTCCAGTAGTAGGAATATTATTCACTGTATTCCCAGAAGGAACACTATCATAAAATTCAAAAGATAAATTATTATTACAAGCGGCAATTTCTTCTACATCTAAAATTCCGTCATTATCATCATCATCATCATCTCCATCTAAAATACTATCATCATCATTATCTCCAGGAACTAAACTCTTTCTTTCATAATTTTCAATAGGAAAATCTGAAAAAAAATCTGGGACAGCGTATGAAGTCATATAGTGGCCTAAAAACATAAGGGGGACCACTAATAAGTTTCTCTTATTCATAGCAATCTTAAAATTTGGGGCTTACATGATTAGGAATTTATCTGAAAACAACGACCTTTTTTGTTCCTAAATCAATTGCTTTAAAATAAGAAATTTCCTTCAAATATTCTTGCAAAATACCGAAAGATTTGTTCTAAATAATGCTTATTCATGCTAAACCATAATAATACCTAGCAGTCTACCTATTTCTGTATTTTATTATAGTATGCTTTTTCGGTTACTTCAGACCATTTAGCAATCCTATTCTGGAAGTTGGAATAGCTTTCATAGACCTCTTTGGATAAAGGATCATCTCCGATCATTTCCTGAATGGCTTCCTCGGTAAAACCTCTTAAAGCATCTAAGGTTTCTTTAGAAAACTCTCTAATTTCTACACCTTCTTCATTCACTAATTTATCCAGATAGATCCCATTTTGTTTATCAAACTCTGACAATACCCAGACCTGAGCTCGTTTTGCAGCAGCCTGTAAAACAGCTTGAAGATTTGGTGGCAATCCGTCATGTAAATTTTTATTAATAAAAAATTCTAATTGAGAACCTGTTTCATGCCAACCTGGGGTATAATAATATTTTGAAATTTTATGAAATCCCATTTTATAATCATGATAAGGTCCGATCCATTCCGTAGCATCAATAACTCCTCGTTCTAAACTCGTATAAATTTCGCTACCAGCTACCAAAATTGGTGCTCCTCCAGCTTTTTCTAACACTTTACCCCCAATACCTGGCAAACGCATCTTTAACCCTTTAAAATCTTCGACTGAGTTAATTTCTCTATTAAACCACCCTCCCATTTGCACCCCTGTATTTCCTCCCATAAAAGGAACCAAATTAAACTGTGCATATGTTTTTTTCCAAAGTTCATATCCTCCTCCTACCTCTAGCCAAGAAGTAATCTGCTGACTATTCATCCCAAAAGGAACTGCTGCAAAAAACTGAGCGGCTGGAGTTTTGCCAGCCCAATAATACGATGCTCCACACCCCATTTCGATAGTACCTTGGGAAACAGCATCAAAAGCCTCTAAAGGAGGCACTAATTCTCCTCCTCCATATACTTTAATTTTAATTTGACCATTAGATAACTCATCTACCCATTCTGCATACTTTTCTGCAACTTCTCCAACCACTGGAAAATTAGGTGGCCAAGTTGTAGTCATCTTCCAATGGAATATTTTATCTGGTTTTGTAGTATCGTAAGATGTCGGATTGGTCATACTCGCAGGAGGTTCTCCTAAACAAGACAAAAAAAACATCATTAAAATACCATATATGAATGCTTTCAAAAATCTATCTCTCCGTATCTTATATAAACTCATGATTTTAGTTATTCTAATTAATTACCATTAAAAATAATCTCTGGAAAAAATAATACCAAGCCTACTATTAAAAGTTGTATAAGAATAAAAGGAACTATCCCTCTATATATTTGACTTGTTTTTACTGTATCTGGCGCGACTCCCTTAAGATAAAACAATGCAAAACCAAATGGAGGTGTTAAAAATGAGGTTTGTAAATTCAATGCCATCAAAATTCCCACCCAAAGCATATTCATATCCAAAGCATTAAAAACAGGTGTTACCACTGGCACAATAATAAAAACGATCTCTATGAAATCAATAAAGAAACCAGCGATAAAAATAACCAGCATTACTAATAATAGAAACATTAAGGGTGTCAACTGAGACGAAATAATCAATTCTTGCAAGTATCGATCTCCTCCTAAAGTTCTAAAAACTAATGTAAATGTAGTAGCTCCAAGTAATATAAAAAACACCATCGATGTAAGACGTGTAGTTTCTTGAGCTACTTCTTTTAATATTTTAAATGAAAACTTTTTCTGAATAATCGTTAAAGTCGTTGCTCCCAAAGCTCCAATTGCAGAAGCTTCTGTAGGAGATGCTATACCACTAAATATGGACCCCAGTACAATAACAATTAATAGTAAAGGTAACAATAACACCTTAACAACTTTGGAACCAAAACGAGTTCCTTTAAACTCCGCAATCTCTTCTGCTGGAATACTCGGTGCGTCGTTCTTATGAACAAATGATTTTATTAAAATATAGATGATATATAATCCAACTAGTATCAGGCCAGGTAATAAGGCCGCAGAAAACAAAGTTCCCACATCTACAGAAGCAGCTCCTCTTGAAGAGCTATTAATAGTGTCTGCTAATAGTACTAAGACTATAGACGGCGGAATGATTTGCCCCAAAGTTCCCGAAGAAGCTATAACTCCGACAGCAAGCTCTGTTTTATAACCTCTTTTTAACATAGTTGGAAGACTTATTAAACCCATAGTTACTACTGTAGCACCTACAATTCCTGTTGATGCAGCTAATAATGCACCCACAATTACTACGGATATTGCTAGTCCTCCTCTAACTCTACCGAACATCATCGCCATGGTTTCTAAAAGACTTTGAGCGAGTCCAGATTTTTCCAACATAATTCCCATAAAAATAAACAGTGGAACTGCCATTAACACATAATTATTAACTACCCCCATAATTCTAGAAGGCAATAAATAAAATGTAGACATGGTAAACTGTTCTGGCGCAAAAATTGAAACACCAAAAGCAAAAGCAACAGAAATCCCACCTAAAGTAAAAGCTACAGGATATCCTTTAAGAATTAAAATGAATATGATTACAAATAAAACAACCGCTAAAAACTCCATTAGATCTCTCTCTTAAAAATTATCCGAATAGATTTTAGCATTTCAGAAACTCCCTGTAACAATAAAAAAACAAATCCTAAGGTGATACAAAATTTTAGCACATACAAAGCCGGTAATCCACCTGGTTGGGGAGACCCTTCATTGATCATAAAAGATGACAATCCATAATACCAAGAAGAAACAATCACTACATAACACCAAGGAATTAATAAACACACCCCTCCTAAAAGGTCTATCCATGCTTTTCCTTTTTCAGAGAATCTAGTGTAAAAAACGTCTACTCTAACATGTTTCCCATGTTTAAACGTATAAGCAGAACCTATTAGAAAAAGCATTCCGAAGAGATAAATTTCGGTTTCGATCATCCAAATGAACGTGAACTGAAAAACATATCGCATAACGACATCTAATCCTACCAAAACCGCCAATAGAACCGCAACCCAACTGACAAGAGTTCCAATTTTTTCTCCAATCCAATCTAGAGAATTAATGATTTTTTGCATCCAAAAAAGCCTAAAATATTGAAGGCTTAAGATACTAAAATTAGGAGCATTTAGAAATTTATTCTAATATCGAATATAAAAGCAAAATAAGAACATTGGAATTACCTTACAAAAACCAATTCATTAGGTTTTGTTGTATACTCATCACTAAAACCATAACCATCATAATTAAAACCTTTTAAGTCTTCTATAGTTTCCGCTCCAGTATCTACAATATAACGAACCATCATTCCTCTTGCTTTTTTAGCAAAGAAACTGATCATTTTTAATTTATCCCCTTTCCAATCTTTAAACTGAGGTGTGATCACAGGTACTTTCAGCGCTTTCTTATCAATCGCACTGAAATATTCATTACTCGCTAGATTTACAAATAATTCATCATCTTGCAATTCATTATTTAACCGCTCTGTAAGCTGTTTCTTCCAAAACTCATATAGATTATTACTACGACCTACCTTTAGTTTTGTCCCCATTTCTAAACGATATGGTTGAATCAAGTCTAACGGCTTTAGTATACCATATAAACCAGAAAGGATTCTTAATTTATCTTGTAGTATGTCCAATTTATCTTCTGGGATAGTATAGCCATCTAATCCAGTATATACATCTCCATTAAAAGCATATACCGCTGGTCTTGCATTTTCTTGAGTAAACGGAAGGCTCCAATCCTGATTTCGCTGCCAATTCAACTGTGCCAACTTATCACTAATGCTCATTAGATCAGACAATTTTTTTGGTGATTTCTTCTGCAGAACAGTATTTAATTTTTCAGCTTCGACCAAAAAAGAAGGTTCTGTATATTTTTTAGTAGGTAATGCGGTTTCAAAATCTAAAGACTTTGCTGGTGATACTACAATTTTCATGTGTTTACAATATTACTTTATAAGTTACACTCCGCTAAAGGCTAGTGTTAGACATAAAACTCATCATTGTTTATTATACTTTGACGTGCCTCATGAAGTGAATTTCGTTTTTTCAAAAATACAATAGTACCACAATAAATAAAATCAACTGGAGTAATTCTTCCTTATCGAAGCATTGATATCTCTTATTATAATATGCGTAAACACTTCTTATAGAAACATTTTAACATGCTGTTAATAAACAAATTAACACATAAAAATAGAAACTTTAATATTTTTAACAGAAATAATCCCCTATATTTACTACGTCAATAACGTAATTCACTCTACTAAACACAACAGTCATATATGGTTTGATTGATATTCTCAATCTACGTTTCACCAATTATCTTATTCTTAACTCAACTCAGTTATTAGTATTGAATAATTTTAAACAACCTATATGATATGAATCTACAAACAACAACTAAAGCATTTCTATGCATTATCTTAACCATTTTAATCTATTCTTGTGAAAAAGAAGAACTACCGATTGTCGAAATAGAGGAAAATGCAATTCCTCTAGCCGTTCAAGATACTACGTACACGGATGCTCAACTAAAAAAAGTATTAGAAGAAGAATTAGAAATTATCGAGCTAGAAAGAAAAGGACTTGTTAAAGACATCTCTGGTATGGATGTTACAAAAGAAAACCCTAAAAAGGTATATATGCATTACATGCCTTGGTTCCAGAGCAAGGACTATGATGGCTACTGGGGAAAACACTGGACAATGACTAATAAAAATCCTGATATCATAGATAATAACGGAAAACGAGAAATAGCTTCCTATTTTTACCCCGTCATTGGCCCGTATTCCTCTAGCGACCCGGACTTACATGAATATCATTTTTTAATGATGAAATTAGCAGGAATTGATGGTGTTATATTTGACTGGTATGGTAGTAAGGATCTCTACGATTATGAAAAAATTAAAAGCGCTACAGAAAGCTTCATCGACATGATGGAAGATTTAGATTTTGACTTTTCTATTATGTATGAAGACAGAGTCGCACAACAAGCATATGAACAAGGATTATCTACTAGTACAATAGAAGCTGCACAAGAAGATTTTGCTTATATTAATGACACTTATTTTACAAGTCCTAATTATATAAAATATAATGATAAAAATCTCTTATTTGTTTTTGGGCCACATCATATTACCAGCCAACAAGATTGGGATACTATTTTTGATATATTACCCACTGATAATCGTCCAGACTTTTTAACCTTGTGGGCAGCTAATAATAGAGTTGGACAGAACGCCACTGGAGAGTTTTTATGGGTAGATAAAGATCATTTATTAGCTCATGAACATTATTATAATCATTATAATACGGAAAATTTAACTGTAGTTGGATCCACTTATCCAGGTTTTAAAAGCTATTATGTAGAAGGTGGATGGTCCGAAGGGATTAATTTATGGAGCATTGATCACAACGAAGGACAAACCTTTGCTGAAACACTTAATTACACACATCATGAAATTGCAGATTTCATTCAACTTATTACTTGGAATGATTTTGGAGAAGGCACTATGATTGAACCTACAGAAGAATATGGTTTTATGTATTTGCAATTACTTCAGCAATATACTGGTGTTGAATATACCACGGATGATCTAAATGTTGCCTTGGATTTGTACTTAGCAAGAAAAGCATTTAAGGATAACTCAACAGCGCAATTTTATCTAGATAGAACTTATACACATATTAAAAGACAAAATCTAAAACGCGCTGATAAAATCATTAGAGCGGTTAAACGATTCTGTTCTTAACTTTATATAATCAAAAAAAGTTACTGAAATCATAAAAGCCCGTCTTTATCAGACGGGCTTGTTCTTTAAAAAAGTCAAAATGTATATATTATAATACTCTCACGTTTACCGCGTTCATTCCTTTTTTACCTTCTTTAAGTTCATACTCTACTTCATCACCTTCACGAATTTCATCGATTAAGCCCGAAATGTGTACAAAACGATCTTGATTAGATCCTTCTTCTGTAATAAATCCAAATCCTTTGGAGTCATTAAAAAATTTTACTGTTCCTTTGTTCATTATAAATAATTAAAGCACCAATATACTATTAATAAATGAGCATTTCCCAATTTATTTCAATAAAGACAAATTTATTCTTTAGTTAGCTGATTTTTAGCATAATTTCTCCAACGTTCTACACATTGTTGCATATCATCAGGCACGGAGCTTTCGAAGTGCATTTTTTCACCAGTAACGGGATGTACGAACCCCAAAGTTCTTGCGTGCAATGCCTGTCTGGGTAATATTTTGAAACAATTTTCTACAAACTGTTTATACTTAGAAAAAGTCGTACCCTTTAAGATTTTTTCACCACCATATCGTTCATCATTAAATAGTGTATGACCAATATGCTTCATATGCACACGTATCTGATGTGTTCTTCCTGTTTCTAATCTACAAGAAACCATTGTAACATATCCCAAACGTTCGATAACTTTGTAATGTGTTACTGCAGGTTTTCCTTTTTCTGCTTCATCGCCCTCAAAAACAGTATTTTGAAGTCTATTTTTAGGGTGACGACCAATATTACCTACAATAGTGCCTTCATCTTCTTTTAGATTCCCCCAAACAATTGCCACATATTCTCTTTCTGAGGTTTTATCAAAAAACTGTTTCGCTAAATGCGTCATAGCATCTTCAGTTTTAGCAATCACCAATAAACCACTGGTATCCTTATCAATTCGGTGCACCAAACCTGGACGCTCACTGCTATTATTAGGCAAATTATCAAAATGATAAATCAAGGCATTAATTAAAGTTCCGGAGTAATTTCCATGACCAGGATGTACTACCATTCCTGCAGGTTTATTCACTACTAGTAGAGCATCATCTTCATAAACAATATTCAATGGAATATCCTCTGGTGTTAGCAAATTCTCATAAGGTGGATGAGCAAATAACACTCTTACCACATCATTAGGCTTTACCTTATGATTTGATTTTACTGGAATATCATTGACAAAAACACTTCCTGCTTTGGCTGCTTGTTGAATCTTATTTCGGGTAGCATTCTCAACAAAATTCATCAAAAATTTATCTACCCTAAGTGGTACTTGACCTGCTCCTGCTACAAAACGATGATGTTCATACAATTCGTCTTCATTAGGTCCTAAATCGTCTATATCTGGATCTGATTCCAAAAGGTGTTATTTTTTAGAAGTTTTATTTATGGATTAAGTCGCAAATTACCACTTTGGTCACCTACGACAAGATCAATGGTAGAAGTCTTCATTATTTTATCTCCTGGCTTCAACCTTTTGCCTTTGTACCTAAGCTCTAGTACCTGATCAGAAGGATCTGGTTTAAAAGTAATAGATCCTATTTTAAAGCCAAGAGCCACTAGTCTTGGTTCTACCTGCCTTCTGGTTTTTCTAATAACATCAGGTACTTCTACTTTTCGATATCCCGATGGGTTTAGGGTTACATAGATCTTTCTATTTTCTTTTACCATATTTCCTGCAGGAGGATTCTGCTCAATTACAGAATAACGCGGATAATCAGGATTAAAATTAGCAGAATCTTGCACTTCGAATCTCAAATCTTTGGATTCGACAAGCTCTTTCACCTCATCGAGTGTTTTTTTACTTAAACTTGGAACTACAATTCTCTGATCGTGATTTGTAGAACTATCTAACCATTTCAATGCTATAAAACATAAAATAGCAGTCATTGCGACAGCGATCACTAATTGAATAAGAAATGCTTTACTCCAAATAAACCTTAAAAGTCCTTTAAAAAAATCCATGTATCTGATGATAGTTTCGGCAAAGATATAAAAACGGAAACTTTTTAGCTTTTGTTGTTGGATAAATGATATTTTTGTTTGCAAACCATATCCAATGAAGAAAAATATTGCCATCCTTATGGGAGGTTACTCCAGCGAATTTGATATTTCTATCAAAAGTGGAAATGTAGTTTATAAGCACTTGAACAGAGACCTTTATGAACCGTACAAAATTCATATTACCAAAGATTCTTGGTACTACGTTGATGACAATGATCAAAAAACCACCATTGATCGAAATGATTTTTCCCTAAATCTGAATGGCACTAAAATTATTTTTGATGCTGCTTTTAACATTGTACATGGAACTCCTGGAGAAGATGGTTTACTACAAGCTTATTTTGAATTAATTGGAATACCACAAACGGCTTGTGATTTTTATCAAGCAGCACTCACCTTTAATAAAAGAGACTGTATTAGCACTTTACAACCTTATGGAATTCCTACCGCCAAAAATTATTTCTTAAATAAAGGAGATAAAATCAGCACAAGTGAAATTATTGATACCGTTGGTTTACCCTGTTTTGTAAAAGCAAATAAGGCTGGAAGTAGTTATGGAGTTTCTAAAGTAAACACCGAAGAAGAATTACTTCCTGCTATTGATGTAGCTTATAAAGAAGATGATGAGATTATTATTGAATCTTTTCTTAGTGGAACAGAAGTTTCGGTAGGTGTAATTACTTACCAAGGAAAAGACGTAGTTTTACCAATTACAGAAATTGTTTCAGAAAATGATTTCTTTGACTATGAAGCTAAATATTTAGGTAAATCTCAAGAAATTACTCCAGCAAGATTAAGTAAAGAAGATGAAGAAAAGGTAAAGAATCTAGCCTTAAAAATATATCAAATTTTAAAAATGAGTGGTTTTTCTAGAAGCGAATATATATTTCATAATGGAGAGCCTCATTTTATAGAAATGAATACAAATCCTGGTTTTAGCGAAGCAAGCATTTTACCTCAGCAATCAATCGCTGCTGGAATAAGTATACAAGACCTATTAACCAATACTATAGAAGAAGCGATAACCAGAAAATAACGGAAGAAACATTGATTCTGCATCGAACTAATTTCAACTTTACCTATATTTATACCAAATAATCACAAGTCACTTATGAGAAGAGCTGTTTTTCCGGGATCGTTTGACCCTATAACGCTAGGGCATTATGATATTATCGAAAGAGGATTAACTCTTTTTGACGAAGTTATATTGGCAATTGGAGTAAATGCTGAAAAAAAATACATGTTCTCTTTAGAAGAAAGAAAACGTTTTATAGAAGACGCTTTTAAAGATGAACCAAAGATAAAAGTAATGACGTATAAAGGTCTTACCGTAGAGTTCTGCAAACAACAAAATGCGAACTTTATTCTTAGAGGACTTAGAAACCCTGCAGATTTCGAATTTGAAAAAGCAATTGCTCACACCAATAGAAAAATGTCTGAAATTGAAACTGTATTTTTACTAACCTCCTCAGGAAAAAGCTATATCTCCTCTTCTATCGTAAGAGATGTTATCCGAAACGGAGGTGACGTAACTGGCTTGGTTCCTGAAACAGTAGTATACAAAAGAAAATAACACACCAAACAACATAATCCCAAATCTAAAATCCCAATCAATTAGCTATGAAAACCTACAAAAAACTTAGTATCACTCTACTTTTAATGTCCATAACGTTTTTCGCATGTAGTACGGATGATGATGAAAATGACAACACTATAGAACCGCCTATTAGCTGCGAAAATGCGACTAATTTCATTTTTGAAGAAAAGGATGGTTTAGTGGTTGCAGAATTTGAAAGTATCAACAATATTAATGATTGGAATAACGAAAACTCTGTAGCTGGTTTTTCAGGTACTAGTTATTTAGTATGGAAAGGAGATCAATTTCTAAATGCTCCTGGAAATGGTTTGTTAACTTATAACATAAACATTACTACCACAGGAACCTATAGATTTATTTGGAGATCAAGAATTACGAATGGGACTTCTGGATCCGAACATAACGATTCTTGGTTACGATTTCCTGATGCCTCTGCCTTTTTTGGTCAACGCAATGAAAGTATTGTCTATCCAGGAGATACAGGTCAAACACCAAATCCTAATGGTTCTAGCAAAGATGGGTGGTTCAAAATCTACAAGAGTGGTCCAGCAGATCAATGGAAATGGCAAGCATCTACAAGTGATAATGACGCACATGATATTTTTGTAACTTTTGATACTCCAGGAACATACATGATGGAAGTATCTGCAAGATCTTCTTTTCACGCACTTGATCGATTCGTACTTTTTACAGAAAATGTTTCTCTGAGTGATGCTACAAGTGAAACTGCAGAATTAAGCGAAATTAACTGCAATTAAGAATAGAAAGTTCGCATTTTAAACCTTTTCTAAAATTGATAGTCAAAGTAGAAACACTTTGATTATGAGTTCTTTTCTAAGAGATAAACAAATACAACATCTTTATTGGCGTACTGGTTTTGGAATTTCTCCTTCTGAATTAAAACGTGCAAGAACTTTTTCTAAAGAAGAAATTGTAGATCACTTGTTTTCTGAAAGTAGTGGGATAACAAATTTATCTCTTGACTTTGGTATTCTACAAAAAGATCCAAGAAACTTATCACGCGAGGAACGCAAGGAATTACGAAAGCTTCGTAATCAAAAAATGCTAGATCTCAACTTACTATGGCTACGGCAATTAGCAGAGAGCAAACAAGTATTGAGAGAGAAAATGACTTTGTTTTTTCACAATCATTTTGCTGTTCGATTAAAAACTCCAAGAGCAGCGCTACACTTAAATAATGTAATCAGAAAAAATGCTCTGGAAAGTTTTGGGGATATGCTATTGGAGGTTTCTAAATCTCCAGCGATGTTACTATTCCTAAACAACAGACAAAACAGAAAGAACAATCCAAATGAAAACTTTGCTCGAGAAGTTATGGAGTTATTTACACTTGGCAGAGATAATGGATATACCGAAAAAGATATAAAAGAAGCTGCAAGAGCTTTTACTGGATGGAATTTTAATAAACAAGGGACTTTTGTTTTTAGACAAAAACATCATGACTTTGGCTCTAAAACTATTCTAGGAAAAACAGGGAATTTCAAAGGAGAAGATGTTATAAAAATTCTTCTAGAACAAAAGCAAACGGCAAAATACGTTACAAAAAAAATATACAAGTTCCTCGTAAATGAACATATAAACCCAACTCGTCTAGAGAAACTTAGTTCTATTTTCTATGAAACAAATTATAACATAGAAGCTTTATTAAGAGGTATTTTGGAAAGTGACTGGTTTTACGATCATGAAAATATAGGAGCCAAAATAAAATCCCCGATAGAATTAATCGTTGGACTTAGTAAACCTTTTAACATACACTACAAGAATCCAAAGGTATTATTATACCTGCAGCGAAAATTGAATCAAGTATTATTTTTCCCACCCAATGTTGCAGGATGGAAAGGTGGAAAATCCTGGATAGATAACTCTACACTTATGCTCCGATTAAAACTAGCCTCTGTTGCACTCAATAATGGTGTTATTGAAATAAATGACACTGCTGATAGCGAGATGACAACAATGATGAAAGAGAAGTATTATAACAAAATGAGGTCACAAATGCAGAAAAGAGTGAAAGCTACTCCTCATTGGGAACCTTTTCTAGATGCTATAGAACAAAAATCCAGACAACAATTGATAGACTATGTACTTCAACCCAATTTATCTAAAGGTGCCCAAGAAGTAATCTCTACCATTGACGAAAGAAACACCAAGAATTTTATCATAGAACTGATGAGCTTACCAGAATACCAACTTTGTTAAAACTTTGAAATTATGGACAGAAGAAACTTTTTAAAACAATCCGTTTTCGCATCTGGAATCACATTAGTTCCATCATTTTTAAAAGGAATGGAGTTTTTAACACCAGAACAATTATCTGGATATAAAAATGTAATCATTATTCAATTATCAGGTGGTAATGACGGATTAAACAGCATCATTCCAATACAGAATGATATCTATCATCGCTTAAGACCTACTATCGCCAAAAAGCAAAGTGAGACTTTAAAAATAAACGATGATCTAGCTTTCAATAGTGCTTTACAACCCATAAAAGAGTTATATGATGAAGGTGATGTTTGTATCATAAACAATGTAGGATATCCTAATCCCAACAGATCTCATTTTAGAAGTACGGACATCTGGCAAACGGCTAGTGATACTAACCAGTATTTATCTTCTGGTTGGGTAGGCAGATATCTCGATGCTAATTGCCAGCATCCGTATCAAGCAATAGAAGTTGATAATTCTTTATCTCTTGCTATGAAAGGTAACACATTAAATGGTATCGCAGTTTCGGATCCGAAACAGTTACATCGTACTACCAGAGAGCCTTTCTTCAATCAATTGATTAATAATACTCAAGAAGACATGTTACATGAGGACAACCAAGGTTATCTTTATAAAACCATGTTAGAAACGTACTCTTCTGCTTCTTATATTTATGAAACTTCCAAAATTTACGAATCTAAAGTAACATATCCGCAGTCAGCATTCGCGCGGAATTTAAAGACCATTGCTGATTTTATCATATCCGGATTAAAAACAAGAGTATACTATAGTTCGCTGGGAGGTTTTGACAGTCATGTTAATCAAGTAAATAGTCAAGATCGATTACTGGGTATATATGCAAACGCTGTTAGTGCTCTGGTAAAGGATCTAAAAAAGAACAATAAATTTAAAGACACATTAATACTTACCTTTTCAGAATTTGGACGTAGAGTAAAACAAAATGGCAGTAGAGGAACAGATCATGGTGCAGCAAATAATGTAATGATAATGAGTGGATCTCTTAAAAAAGCTGGTATTTATAATGAATTACCAAATCTATCTGACCTTGATAATAATGGAGATATCAAATATACCGTCGATTTTAGAAGTATTTATGCATCTATTTTAGATAACTGGCTCGAAGTAAATGATCATATAATTCTAGGCTCCGATTTTAATAAATTATCCTTTGTATAACTATCTTGCTAAAGATAGATTAGAAAAACCAAAATTAAATGTAAGCCATAAGCTACAAAGCAACTCAATCTTAAAAAACATTACCCATCTATTTTACATTTTCAAAATCTCATAAAACAATAAAAATCAAGAAGTTTTAACAATAAAAAAACTATCAAAAACCCTTTTTTCTAACAAAAGTCAACACAGTTTTTACGGTAAAACCGTAAAAACTGTGTTTTTTATCGATACAAAAGACCTCTTTATCTAAAAGATGTGAAATCATTTTATTTCATAACTATTTGATTGTAAATTTGGTACAAATCAAGTAGTACAATCGCTAAGCCCCGATCCTATGAAAAGCATTATTCTTTCCTTATTTGTTTTACTTTCTTTTTCTACTATGAATGCTCAAGAAATTACTTCATTAAATACAATCAACAAGGAAATAAGTAATGTACAGAATACCAAAGTAGATTTTTATCAAACATTAATTGCTGTTAATAATTTTGACATTAAAGTTAAAGAGGTAAAAACAAGTACTAGAGAAACAAAAAAGGATTTTTACAAGGCGTTAATGATAAAAAATGGTTTTATCACTGATAGTACGAAGACAACAAGATTAGCGAATAGTAATGACAAAAAGCGAAAAGACACCATCATGGTGGATACTACACAAATCACTGGATTATTGCCATAATTTCTTTGAATATATACACATTAAAACACCACTATTTTCTTGCTTGATATAGTGGTGTTTATTTTTTTAATTAAAATTCAAAAAGCTTACATTTATGAATGCAAATTCATGAAACAGCTTTTATCGTATCTACGTATCGTTCTTATCACGAAAGTGTAAGTAAGGATATTTATGCCAAACTATGGAATAACCCGAAAACAGAGGCTATTATTCCAGAAATTCTAGATAGCGTATCTACAAATGAATCCATCCTTCATAGCTTACGAAATAGATTTTTTCATGAAAGCTTACAATCTTTTTTCTCTAAAAACAAAGGAGGAGTTCTAATTAATTTTGGTGCAGGTTTTAGTATGTATCAATTTTTATTAGGCGCTGATGTGCATACTATCGAAATAGACAAGAAAGATATCATCGAATACAAAAAGAATCAGATAGAAGTTTGGACCGAAGAAGGAAAATTACCTGAACGTAATACAACCTACATCAGTTTTGATTTTAATCATGATTCTGAAGAAACCATGATTACAGAATTAAATAAATTCATCAACCAACAACCTATATTCATTGTATTAGAAGGAGTGTTATTTTTTTTAGATCGAAAAGTAACAGATAAACTTTTTACGGTTTTTAAAAATATACAGTCAAGTGGTGATGTGGTAGGTAGTGTATCCTACATTCCCGAAATTGAACATACAGATGTTTACAAAAGACTATTACACTATTTTGATAGTCATAATAACACTAATGATTCTTTTGCCCATCAAACAATACCCACATCGTACTACACTCAAATTGAAGGATATCGGTTAGTAGAACATACTGATGAATGTAAATTATCTAAAATCTACACCCCAAATACCCCATTAGAAGATCCAAATGAAATCCTAAACGAACACTTATATCTTTTGGAGAGGGTTTAACAAACTATAGCCTACTTCATTGCCTTGGCCATTACATGATATCTTGGATCATCAATATCGTGCTCTATCACATTTGCTAATCTTGGAGACGCTTTAATCATTAATGCTTGGCATTCTTCACTAAGATGTTTAATTCTAACTTTTTTACCAGCTTCTTCGTATTTACCCACAAGATTAAAAATTGCTTCCAAAGCAGAGTGGTCACTAACCCTAGATTCTATAAAATCAATTTCCACATTTTCTGGGTCGTTGGCTACATCAAATTTAGAGTTAAATGCCTGAATACTTCCAAAAAACAATGGCCCCCATATCTCATATACCTTTGTACCATCTTCTTTAATATGTTTACGAGCTCGAATCTTTTTAGCATTTTCCCAGGCAAATGCCAATGCAGACATAATCACACCAGCTATTACAGCTACTGCCAAATCAAAGAAAACAGTAAGCGATGATACTGCAATTAAAACGATAGCATCGGTTAAAGGAATCTTATTCAATATTCTAAAACTAGACCATGCAAAAGTACCGATAACCACCATAAACATTACACCTACTAAGGCCGCGATAGGCACTTGCTCTATCAATCCAGAAGCAAACAAAATAAACATTAATAAGGTTACTGCCGCTACAATACCAGATAAACGAGTACGTCCTCCTCCTTTGATATTAATAATCGATTGCCCGATCATAGCACAACCACCCATACCTCCAAAAAGACCTGTGATGATGTTCGCTCCTCCTTGAGCAAGACACTCTCTATTAGAATTTCCACGAGTTTCTGTTAATTCATCAATAAGATTCAGAGTCATTAGAGATTCTATTAGTCCAATAGCTGCTAAGATTAATGCATAAGGACCAATAAACTTCAAAGTCTCTATATTCATTGGAACTTTATCAAAAATATCAAACTGAAACTGAGGTAATCCTCCTTTAAGACCTTCTCCTCCTCCATCTCTAATAAAACTACCTACAGTTGCCACATCTAACTTACCAAAAATTACAATAGCCGACACTACTAAAATTCCGATCAATGCTTCTGGTAATTTGGCTGTTGCTTTAATCTTAGGCAATCCCCATATGATTAGCATTGTTAATCCTACTAACCCTAACATTAAGAATAATTCGGATCCTTGCATCCAAACCTTTTCTCCTCCTACAAACTCTTTAAACATTCCCAACTGAGAAAGGAAAATAACGATTGCCAAACCATTTACGAATCCCATCATTACAGGATGTGGTATCAAACGAACAAACTTACCAAGTTTAAAAACACCCGCTAACATTTGAATGATTCCCATCAAAATAACGGTAGCAAAAAGATAATACAAGCCTAACTGCTCTCCTTCTGCTCCCATAGCATTCCCTTCGGCAACTAAGTTAACCATAACTACCGCTAATGCTCCTGTAGCACCAGAAATCATACCAGGACGACCTCCAAAAACAGAAGTAATTAACCCAATCATAAATGCTGCATACAAACCAACTAAGGGGTCCACACCTGCTACAAAGGCAAAGGCAACTGCTTCTGGAACCAAAGCTAAGGCTACAGTTAATCCAGATAGAATATCATTTTTGGCGTTCGCTACTCTTTTTCGTACAAACTCAGTCATAATCCGTTTATTTTGAGGGTGCAAAAATACAGTTATTTTACATCCCAACAAGTAAAATCTAGAGCTATCTGAAGAAAGAAATAAACTAAAACGTTATAGAAGATCAAAAAAAAGTAAAACTTAGTATATTTATGCCTAACTCACACTACACATGCGAATCATCACACTCATTATCAGTATTCTAACTATTATATCTTGTAACACTTCCAAAGAAAACTCCCTAAAAGACTTCGATTTTAAGACAAACTTTGAAAAAAGTAATGGTACCGAAACACCAACGTATCAAGAAGTGATTACCTACTATAAAAATCTTGCAAAAGCTTATCCAGAGATCAACATACAGAAAATCGGAATGACGGATAGTAGAAATCCTTTGCATATAGTTACTTTAAACCCGGAAGCGATATTCGATTTTGAAAAAATAAGACAACATAAACGCATTCTAGTGATAAATAACGGTATTCATCCTGGAGAAAGTGATGGTATTGATGCCACCATGATGCTTTTTAGAGACATAGTAAATGGAACTATTGAATCTCCTAAAAACACCGTCTTAGTTACTATTCCTATTTATAATATTGGTGGTGCTTTGAATCGTAACACCGGAACAAGAACTAATCAAAACGGCCCAAAAGCATATGGGTTCAGAGGAAATTCGAGAAACTATGATTTGAATCGAGATTTTATCAAAAGTGACACTAAAAATGCTCAAACTTTTGCTAAAATATTCCATCTAGTACAACCTGATGTTTTCATAGATAATCATGTTAGTAATGGAGCCGATTATCAATACACGCTAACACATCTTTTCACCCAACACAATAAATTAAATGGGGAGTTAGGAGCTTATCTAAACAAAGAGATGCACCCACAATTAGAAACACTTCTAAAAGAAAAACAATGGGACATTACACCTTATGTAAATGTTTGGGGTACTACTCCAGATAAGGGTTGGACTCAATTTATGGATTCTCCAAGATATTCCACTGGATACACCACATTGTGGAACACCCTAGGAATGATGGTAGAAACTCATATGCTTAAACCATATAAACCTAGAGTCGAAGGTACTTATGAACTTATGAGATCTATGATTGACATTACTGAAAAAGACGGTGAAAAAATAAAAGATTTACGATCCAAGGCATTTAGCAATTTACCTAAACAAGAAACGTATACAGTAAATTGGAAAGTAGACACAACGAAAGCTACTTATTTTAAATTCAAGGGATATGAAAGTGCTTATATTGAGAGTAAAGTTACGGGTGCAAAACGATTAAAATATTACGATGACAAACCCTATACTAAAGAAGTTCGTTACCAAAATTATTTTAGTCCTACTACAACAATCAAAACACCAAAAGCCTATGTAATTCCAAAAGGATGGTGGCCAATTATAGAAAAATTAGATCTTAATCAGATTTCATATAAAACCTTAGAAAAAGACAGCACAATATCTGTTGAAGTATATCATATTGACGACTACAAAAGTAGAAAAGCTCCATATGAAGGACATTATCTTCATTATAATACAAAAGTTCGCAAAAGTGTCGAAACCATCTTATTCAAAGAAGGTGATCATATTGTTTTTACAGATCAGAAAGGATTTAGATATATTTTAGAAACCTTAGAACCTGAAGCTCCAGATTCTTTCTTTAATTGGAATTTCTTTGATACTATTCTACAACAAAAGGAAGGGTTCTCACCATATGTATGGGAAGATAAAGCATTGGAATTATTGGAGAATGATAGTACTTTAAAGCAACAGTTTGAAGAAAAGAAAAAAGATACTGTATTTGCAAAAAATTGGTACGCACAATTAGAATGGATCCATAAACAATCTAATAATTATGAAAAAGCACATATGCGATATCCTATTTACCGAATTAGCAAATAAGAAACTGGCTATTTTAAGTTAAGCTTATCTATTTTATACTGAATACCAGCCCCTTGCATTTCTTTTTCAATAGTTTGAAATTCTGATTTATCAGCACTTCTAAGAATACTCCCGTTTTTTAAGTAATGTAAATAATCACAGGTATCATATAATGTAGAAAAAATATGTGATGACAAGATTATAATCTTATTAAGCTCCTTTAACTTTAATAATATCTGATTAATAATAGTATTGCTATGAATATCAACACCATTAAATGGTTCATCTAGAATATAAACATCATTTTTTTGCATTAAAATTCCTGTTAATGCCAATTTCTTTTGCATACCCGTAGAATAGGTTTCGGCATATTGATCTAATGGTAAATCAAAAATATTTTTTTCACTTATAGCAATCTCTTTTTGACTTCTAGCTTTACATAGTAATCTTAAATACTCTTTACCTGTAATCTTAGATAGAAAATAGGGATCTGTTTGCAAAAAACCCATCACGTTTTTAAGATTCCCCTTGGAATACCCAATAACTCCTTCAAAACTTTCGATACCAGCAATAGCTTTAAAAAGTGTAGTCTTACCAGCACCATTTTCTCCAACTATTCCATGAATCTCTCCTGGATTAAAAGACAGATTTATATCCTTTAATACTTCATTATCATTATAGTTTTTTGATAAAGACTTGATAGATATCATTTTAATGATTGATTTAAATTACGTAAAGCTTCTTTATAAAAATATGGTATCGTGATGATCATTATTGGTGGAAACAACAAACATAATGCTCCCACAATTCCCTGAAATATACCTAATCCATAATATTCAAAAGCATATTTCATAAAAACATACATTATCAAATACAACCAACCTACTAATAAAAACAGCAATGTAAGATGAGTTTCTTTAGCATAAAAAACAACTAATACAATTAAAATGGGAAGAACCAGTAGCAAACTATTCTTCCAAGCCAGCATAACTTTGTGTTTTAAAAACTCTTTTGGATTTTTATCATATATCCAAATATAATACGCGGGATCAGGTTTTGTATAATACCCAGAACATACCAACAAAACTAGAACTAAAGCAAAGATTCCAAGGTTATAATTCTCCTTATACATTGCTATACCTGCCAAACCATAAACCAACGGGAAAACCCAAAATGTTTTTCGAAAACCAATGATAAATTCTGTAGGCTCTTTTCCAAAAGGAGTAGGTATTATTATAGTTTGTCGTTTTCCTTTTTTAAGAAAAGAAATTAAAAAACCTATTACACATAATACAAATACCTCAATAAAAAACCCCTTAATAACCAACAAAAGCGCAAACGGAATAACCTTTATAAGATTATTAAGAATCATGATTTTCCTATATTCAGCAGCCAAAAAATGCTGTTTAAGAAATTCTATATGATTGGCATTCGTAAGACTATATGCAAATATTGTTGCTATAAAAATATAGATGTAATTTGCATATAAAACTCGATCAAAAAAACTTAGAGACATCCAGCCAAAAAGAAAAGCTATAATAGGATATCCAATAACCGGCTCTGTACCAAAATCTTTAAAAGCACGATATATTCGTCTATATTGTAATTGATAGTAGTATTTCAAATTGTAGATTTACTTATAGAGATTATAATATAAGTCATCCTCAGAGCTTTTCTGTTACATTACTTTTAATTATTTCATTTTTAACATCACTTCCAAATTATTATGTATGCGTTTTGACGATTTAAAATATTTAAATTATAACGGATTATAGCTGTTTTTTCTGCATAGTTTAATTGCAGATTTAAAAAATAGAGTAGTTTGAAAAAGATGATTACTTTTGCGGAGAATAGTAACCTATCAAAATACTAAGTAACAACCTTTAAGAATGAATAAATTCTAATACTTAAATAGTTTGCGGAATTAATAATAAAAGAGTGAAGAGTTGTTGGTTGGAATAATGAAAAAATGCTATTTCATCAACATGGAACTACACTAAAAAATTAAAAAAGAGTAGATGAAGGATTTATTTGACGATGTATCATTTAAGTGTAGCAAAATTGTTACACAAAACTATAGTACTTCATTCTCAATGGGTATTAAACTGTTTGATAAATCAATAAGAGATAGCATATTTAGTATTTATGGTTTTGTACGTTTTGCAGATGAAATTGTTGATACATTTCATGATTATGATAAAGAAACTTTGTTTTCCAATTTTGAACAAGATTACTATCGTGCTTATAACCAAGGAATAAGTCTTAATCCAATATTAAATTCATTTCAAATTACCGTTCGGAAATATAATATTGATGATGAACTAATTCAAGCCTTTCTAAAAAGCATGCGTAGTGATTTGTCTAAAAAAGAGTTTACTGATGATGAGATTAAGACGTACATATACGGGTCTGCAGATGTAGTTGGATTAATGTGTCTCAAAGTTTTTGTCAATGGTGATGAAGAAAGGTACCAAGCATTAAAACCTGCAGCTATGAGCTTAGGTTCAGCTTTTCAGAAAGTAAATTTCCTTAGAGACATCAACGAAGATATAAATCAATTACACCGAATTTACTTTCCTATATTAAAGGATAATGAATTAACTGAAAACATAAAGAAAAAAATCATTGAATACATAAATGAAGATTTTAAAATTGCTTTAGAAGGGATTAAGGAACTACCAGATAATTCAAAAAACGGAGTGTATGCAGCCTATTTGTATTATACTAAGCTTACAACAAAAATAGAATATACTCCTGTAGAGAAATTGCTTACCGAACGAATTCGAATACCAAACAGATCAAAAATATGGACATTGGTATCTATTTATATGAGCAACAAACTTAAACTGGCATAGAAATCATTAAAATCAAAAACTATGTCTCTCTACTTAATTATTCTCACCATTTCCCTTGCAGGACCTCTGGCGTTAAGTTTTGAGAAAAACCTTATGCTTTATAAGCGTTGGAGATATTTGCTTCCTGCTATTTTAATAACAATGGTACTTTTTGTATTCTGGGATATTATTTTTACTCATATAGGGTGCTGGTTTTTTAATCCAATGTATAATTCGGGGATCTATATCAACAAACTCCCTTTAGAAGAATATTTGTTCTTTATTGCTATTCCTTATGCTTGTGCATTCTCATTTTATGCAGTAAAATTTCATTTTCCAAAATTCAAATTAAGTGAGAAATGGACAAAAATTTTGATCTTTCTGATCGTAATAGCATCAGTAATAACCTCTTTATTAAACATAGGTCGTACATATACTTTTGTTAATTTTCTCGTTTTACCAGTAGTTCTTTTATTCAGTTACTTTTTTGCCAAAGAAATAGTACAGTACTATTTAGCAATATATCCCATTTTACTAATCCCATTTTTCATTATAAATGGAATCTTGACAGGCACAGGAATTGAACAAGCTGTTTTTGATTATAACCCTGATGCAATTCTAGGTATTCGTATACTTTCTATTCCTCTAGAGGATATGTTTTATAATTTTTCATTGCTTTTATTACCATTAGTATTAACTCAGATTTTTGAAACAAAATCAAAAAAAGGATAAAAAAGGTATGAAGCTTGCTTTGATAGATTTTGGAATTGATAAATTGACTAATCTTGCGTTAGAAAAAAATACTTTTATCGTAAACAATAAAGAGAAAAACATCAACAAAGTTAGCGAATGAATCGGGCGATCAAATATATAGTTAACGACGGACTACCAATAACTTTCATAGTTTTTTATTGTGTAGGCTTGATATTATATTTCACTCCTATTACTAACAATCTTTTTATACAGATTACACCATATACATTAATATTAGTTTTTTCGGCTGTCTTTTATCATCACAAACAGTGGAATACAAAAACAATTATAGTTTTAACAAGTATTTTTATTCTAAGTATTTCTGCCGAAATTTTTGGTGTAACTACTGGTAAATTATTTGGGATTTACACCTATGGCAAGGGACTTGGCATCAAGGTATTTAATGTCCCCATTATCATTGGACTTAACTGGATTTTTTTGACTTACGCTTCTAATGGTATTATTTCTAAATACACCTCCAAAAACACTTTAATTATTGCGGGTGCTGCATCATTAATGGTGCTATACGATATCTTACTTGAAATGGTAGCTCCTTTAATAGATATGTGGGTGTTTTCAGAAAACAACCCACCTATAAATAACTATATCGCTTGGTTTTTATTAGCGCTGTTATTTAATTGGGCTGTTCAAAAATTTAACATCAATACAAATAATAGACCCGCACGTTGGCTATTCTTTATCCAATTCGGATTCTTTATCGTTTTAGTTATTCACCATATTTATAATAGTAAATGATACGAGCTAATCATAGTAAATTCTGGGTGAAAATTTCTAAGTATTATACAAAAGTACTAATTGGATTTTTTTTTGGAAAGGTTAAATACATGGGACAGTATGAGGAAAGAGGACTCCCTATACTTATGATTAGTAATCATTTCTCTTTTTATGATGGCTTTATACACATCTTGTTAAATCTTGAAGTTTTCAAACGAAGATTTAACTTTATGATGTTAGAAAAAGAATTAAAAAAAAATATGATATTAACTAAGATTGGTGCTAGTTCCATTAGTAAGGGCAAAAAATCAAGCATTGAAAGCCTCGATTATGCTGTTGAAATGTTACAGGATAAAGAGAACCTATTTTTATTCTTTCCACAAGGAAAAATACAAAGTATTTATACACGAGAGTTTACTTTTGAAAAAGGATTACTAACTCATATTCTAAAAAACGCAAACAATGACTATCAACTAGTGTATAATATAAATTTAATCAAATACGGAACCAAATTAAAACCTGATATATATGTTTATTATAAAACACAAACTATAAATACATCTATGAATGCAGAAGATATAGAACAAGAATTTAATAGTTTTGCAAAAGCGTGTTTTACAAAACAAGGTGTGAAATGATTTATTTTTGTTGCTTTTTAATAACCTTAATGATTATCAGATTGCTAGTAGCATTTGTTAATTACCTTTCATTTGCTTACCTGCCGAAGACAACTACATTAATATCTGTACCCTCAATTTCAATCTTAATACCTGCTCGTAATGAAGAAGATAATATTGGCAGATTATTAGAACAATTATCTACATTTGAATATGGAATGCTAGAAATCATCGTTTATAACGACAATTCCACTGATAAAACCGAAAGCATCATTAAACATTGGACTGAGCTTACACCTAATATTAAACTCATAAATGGAGATATACTTCCAAAAGGTTGGTTAGGTAAGAATTATGCATGTCATCAACTAGCAAAAGCCGCAACCGGCGATATATTACTATTTTTAGATGCAGATGTAAGTGTAAAAAAAGGCGTAATCAAACGTAGTATTGGCTATCTTCAGAAACACAAATTACACTTACTATCAATATTTCCAAAGCAAATAGTAAAATCCTTTGGAGAAAAAGTCTCGGTACCACTAATGAACTGGGTTTTATTAAGTATACTTCCTATTTATTTAATTAGAAGATCAAAGAACAAAATTTTTTCTGCTGCTAATGGACAATTTATGATGTTTAAAGCAGATACTTATAAAAAAATATGGCCTCATAAAAGATATAAATCCAATAAAGTAGAAGATATAGCCATCATAAGACTTTTTAAACAAAAAGGACTTGCCAGCGATACACGACTGGGAGACAATGATATTTCTTGTAGAATGTATGTTGGATTAGATGAAGCAATTGAAGGATTCATAAAAAACATATTTCAGTTCTTCGGAAATAGTATTTTGGTTACAATTATTTTTGGAGTATTAACCACCATAGCACCATTTGTCGTGTATCTATACATGGGTTTCTGGTGGTTAACTGCATATCTTGTCGGTATTGTATGTATTCGATTTTTTGTAATGTTGGCTAGCCAGCAATCAGTGATTCAAAACATACTTTTAGCATTTCCACAACACATTATATTTCTTCTAATTATAATTAAAGGGCTTATCAATAACAAACAGAAAAAACTAATATGGAAAGACAGAAATATATTACAAGATCTATAATTACGATCATTTCTTTACTGTTTTCGATACAAGTAAGCTTTTCACAAAGTCCTTACCGAGACCCGATTTATAAAGCGTATTCGAGAGGTAAAATGGATAAGTGGTTCCAATTAATGCATTCATGTGAAAACAATGTAGATCCAAATAATTTTGAAGAACAAATGGAACTTATTAATTATTACTATGGTTATACAGCTTGGTTAATCGGTGCTGAAAAAGATGATACTGCCGAAGAATACATCGACAAATCAGAAAAAATCATTGATAAACTACTAAAAGAATATCCAGAAAACCCAACTTTACTTGCTTACAAAGGAGCCTATATTGCATTTACTATTGGCATCACAAGCTTGAAAGCTATTTACTTAGGTCCAAAAAGTATGAGATATATAGATAAGTCTATTAAACTAGATCCAGAGAACATCCAAGGAAATATTGAAAAAGGCAACTCCATGTATTATCGCCCATCAGCTTTTGGAGGTGATAAAGGAAAAGCAATTAAATACTATATAAAAGCGGTCGAAAGCTTCGAAAAACAAGGATTAGTCGTAAATAATTGGATGTATATAAATACTATGACTATGTTAGGACAAGCATATGAAGCTACAAATCAAATACAACAAGCCAAACTATGTTATGAGAAAATAATGCGGATATTCCCTAACTTCATGTGGGTCGAAGATGAACTTTATCCTGATATGCTGAAACGCAATAATCTATAATGTATACTATATAGTTCTATGAAGTTTGCAACCCGTAAAACAACATTACTGCTATATATGAAACTCCTGATAGTAGTAAGTTTTGTAGTCACCCCATTACATGTAAGTGCACAAAGAATCCAAGAAGAAGTAAATCTTAACAAAACTCCTCCAAGAATCATTAGAGCTTGTTGTGCTTTCGGTTATGATTTAAAAATATGGGGAATCCCTTTCATTTCGATTGACCAAGTAATTAGTATTGATGATTTGAACGAACATCATTATATGGGATATAAAAAAGAGGGCACGGGTACTATTTATAGTACTAAGGGAGGATTTATTGATTTTGGGCACTTACGAGATCAACTTGATTGGACGCGCTATTTATATACTTTAATTATAGATAGTAAAGGGAAAGGAGAAGTAATTTTACCACTTAGAAACGAAGCAGGAAGAAAGACCTTATATTTAAACATCCCCGAAGAGCTTAATGATGATGATTGCATTCTATTAGCAGGAAAAATAACATATGACCTTTCTTTATGGCACGAAATCTCGACTTGGTTTGGAGCATCAACAGTTCCTCTCATATCAGAAAAATTCTCAAGTTTTTCCGTTGAAGACGTATATTCAAATTTACTTGGAATACACATAGGAATGAAAACTTTGCATTCAGAAAAACCGTTTAATCAAGCAGCTACAGAAATTATCAAATCTACATTAGATAGTTTAGGTGCTGTAAAAACTGCAAAAGAAACCTATGACGCATACAATGCCATTAACAACATATGGTATACCAATAAAAAACGGATCCCTAGCGCTAAAATTACATTAAAGAGAGATCTTAATGTTCTTAAATCTAGCAATCCTTGGATCGTATCAAGCTATACTAACAGTGATAATGAACCGATTGTATTAGATGTACCTATTTTAAACACAAAAGGAGAATTACTTACTAATTTTTATGAATTCACTATTGATCTTAATCGTAAAATCCCCATGGAAGAGATTTTTCCTAATCGAAAAAATAGCATTATCAATCAGAATGATTTTAGCGTATTATTGGATAAAATCAGCCAAGAAATTCAAATTAAAGAACAAAGCGTTTTAGTAGAAAAAAAAGAAATTCTTCAAAAATAGTTCTCTTTTCTAGTATAAATTAGAACACATAAAATAGTAACTCAAATATCATTATTCCTCTAAACTATCCAACTCTTCAAAAACCTCTTTAGCATTTAGAAAAAAGGATTCTTCTTCCTCTTCATCCACGTAGCGAATCATTTGATCTTTAACCAATATATTCTGATAATCTTTGGTATTATCTCTGTACAGGTATTTTAACCTTCCAATCATTCCTGTTTCGATATTACCCACAAATATTGTATCAAAATAATCTGGAGCACCAGAAAACTGGATTACTAAATAAGCATCTATCAATACTACTTTTTTAATAGAATCCCATCTTAATTTACCAACACTCCCGGTTAGATTAATCTCATTTACCAAAATCCATTTTTGTAAATCTTTTTTCCTTACATAAACTCCATGCGATGTTTTAAAAACCTCATACAGATCATTTTTAGTTACTAACTTTGGAGAAGATTCGTTCATTTGATGACATCCTCCACAATAAGACAAAAAACCTTTTTTTACTTCTGGAATATTGTTTTCAGATAATTTTATTTCTTCAGAAAAAAGTATATTAATCATATCTTTATCCAAAATCATACTGTAATTATCTTTAGGAATAACTATTGGAGCACTATTCCAAGGGATATCTGGATAAATAATAAGGTCAAAATATTTATTTTTAGACAATTTTCGATTGGAAGATTTTCCTTTGATTATCCATTCTAAAGAAGGGTCAGCAACTTCTTGTACTATTGGAAACAATCTTTTTTGAATAGCTGACAAGAACGATTGATTTTCAGGTTTCTGTAACGCATCTGGAATCCAATGCAATGTCGTCATAGCACAAAAACAACCAAAATTACTAAGCTCATAGGTCTCAGCATTTTTACCATTAATAAGTTTTACATCTGTTCCCCCAAAATTACTTCCCCCATCATAAATCGCATACAAAGTATCTTTAACACCATCCTTATTAAAATCTTCTATAATCGGAGTATATTCTTTATGAGATTGAGCAAACACATGTATCATAAAAAAAAACAATATATGTGTAAAACAGCCTCTCATATATTGATTATTATTTTATGATAAGTATTCGTGAGAAAACAATTGTTTGATATTTGCGTAAGAATCCTTTAAAGCCTTTTTCGCTTTTTTAGCATCTTTCCACTTCACTTTCATAATACCTTCATTCTTTTGGGGTGTTAGGACTCCATCATATTCAGTTTTCATCTCAAACCAATAAGTAACTTTAAGTCTAAATTCTCCGTTCCTTTTAAAGATGTGATAGGTTTTGTACAAGAATTTGGTAATCTCTAATCCTGTAACTCCGGTTTCCTCTTCTACTTCTCTAATGGCGGTAGTTTCCATATCTTCTTTCTTCTCTGCTTTACCTTTCGGTAAATCCCACTTCCCATTTCTATGAATAAATAAAACCTCTTTTTTAGAATTATATACCTTTCCTCCTCCTGCGACAACTACTGGAAGTTTTGCATACAAATGTTCCAAAAGTTTTTCTTCACTTTTATGATAGAAATGATATTTTGCCTCTCTACCTTTATCTTCTTTATGCAAAATATCTCTAATAATTTCAGGAAATTCCACATCTTTAATATGAATTGTTTTATAATCCTCAATTCCCTTTTTTGTGGACAGAATAATAGGCGTATTATTCACAAAAACTTTATACATTTGCAACTATGATTTTTGACAAAAATACAGCAAAAAAAACTGCTGAACTACTATTGCAAATTAATGCAATTAAATTACAACCACAAGAACCTTTTACATGGGCTTCTGGATGGAAATCTCCTATCTATTGTGATAATCGTGTGACTCTTTCTTATCCTGTTATTCGTAACTTTTTAAGAGAACATCTTGCAAAGTTTATTGAAGAAAAATACGGAAAACCAGATGTTATTGCTGGGGTTGCTACAGGAGCAATAGGAATAGGAATGCTTGTAGCTGATTACTTAAACCTTCCATTCATCTACGTTCGACCTGAGGCTAAAAAACATGGTAGAAAAAATCAAATTGAAGGAATTGTGCCGTCTGGCAAAAATGTGGTAGTAGTTGAAGACCTTATCAGCACAGGAAAAAGTAGTTTAAATGCAGTAAAAGCTCTTAAAGAGGTAAATGCCAATGTTAAAGGAATGGTAGCTATTTTCAACTATGGTTTTGATATAGCATCTCAGAACTTTGAAGATGCGGCATTATCTTTGCACACCTTAAGTAATTATGAAAATCTTCTGGAACAAGCTTTGGACACAAACTACATTACAGAAGAACAACAAAAAACACTACAAAACTGGAGAGTAAATCCAGCAGAGTGGAATCAATAAATTTTTAATCTCGATGAATCTAGAAAGCCCTACAGTTACTGTAGAAAAAACTCAACAAGAAGTTTTTGATTTTTTGACGAAAGTTGAAAATTTTGAAGAACTTATGCCAGAAAGCAAACAAAAATTCGAAAAATTAAACGATTCAAGATTTCTTTTTCAATTAAAAGGAATGCCAGAAATCGTATTAGAACAAAAAAGTAACACTGCTCCTACAACTGTTGTTCTTGGAGCGGCTAGCGACAAACTCCCTTTTACACTTACTGCTAATATTACTGATGTAGGAGAAGGAAAAAGCACTACTCAATTAGTATTTGAAGGGCAATTTAACGCTATGATGGGAATGATGATAAAAAATCCTATTCAAAATTTTATCAATACGCTAAGCGAAAACATAGGTAAATTATAGTTTTAAGATTGTTGATCAATAAAGAAGCTTTACTTCTTTAAGATCAAAACTTCGAATAATTTCATCTTCTAAAAGAATTTGAAGTTTTCCGGCTGTAGTTATATCTTTAATAATACCCACAAACGAATTACCCTTGACATCCATAAATGTTGAGGGTTTATTTTTTCTAAACAACAACGACTCGTATGTTTTTTTAATAAATGAAAAATTAGCTGGAGTTAGTATTGCAAATCTACTTTGTAACTTTTCCAAAAGAATAGACAACACTTCATCTAGCTCAAAATGTTTACCTAGAATTTGTTTTAAGGATGATGCCAGAGGAAGATTATCAAAATGCTGCTGATTCACATTAATTCCAATACCAACAATCACACCTTTTAGCCTGCCATTATTAACCATATTCTCTATCAATATACCACATATCTTGGACCTATCTGACAGAATGTCGTTTGGCCATTTTATAGACAGTTTTGGCAGTAATAAAGATTCTAAAGTTTCGTAAACACTAATAGAAACCACCATAGATACATAAAATTGATGAACAATATCTAGGTCATTAATAGGCATAAACACACTGCAGGTAAGGTTTTCTCCCGGATTACTTTGCCAAGTAGTCCCCATCTGACCCTTGCCTTGTAGCTGCTCATGTGCTACAACACAAACAGGTTTATCCAAAGACTTTTCTCGATTCATATCTCGAAGAAAAATATTTGTAGAGTCAATGGCATCAACTTTGATTATATGCATAAATAACAGTGTGAAATTTTTTACAAATGTCTGCAAATGCAAACATATAAACATAAAAAGTAATAACTTTACACAAATTAAAAAAAATGCATGACTAAAAAAGAAATCGGTACTGATCAACTAATAACTCATATAATCAAAGGTATTGAAGAAGTAAAGGGTAATGATATTACCATTTTAGACTTAAGAGAAATTGAAAATACAGTTTGTAGTTATTTTGTTATTTGCAACGGTACTTCTAATACTCAGGTCAATGCCATTGTTAATTCCATTCAAAAAACGGTAAGCAAATCTATAAAAGATAAACCTTGGCACGTAGAAGGTGGAGAAAATGCAGAGTGGGTATTGATTGATTATGTAAATGTAGTTGTCCATGTTTTCCAAAAACACATCAGAGAATTTTATGACATAGAGAGTTTATGGGGAGATGCGAAAACAACAACTATCGAAACAAACTATTAAAAAAGGCGTAAATGGCTAAAGACAATAAAAAAATGGACTCGAATAAAAAACCAAAGTTTAGCGCATATTGGATTTATGGTGTAATAATCGTTGGATTTTTAGCATTAAATTTTTTAGGTGGAGGAAGTATGGGATCCGCTCCAGAAACATCCACTTCTGATTTTAATAATTTCTTGAGTAATGGAGAAGTAGAGAAAATAGTTATTATTACTAATCGAAGACTTGCCAGAGTATATCTTACACAGGAGGCAAAAAATCAAGATAAACACACGAAGAACAAAAGAAATTCATTTTTGCCAGCAAGCCCAAATGATCCTGATTATGAATTTGAATTCGGTGATCTTCAAAATTTTGAGAATGAAATTTCTAGGATAAAAAGTGAGAACAATCTTTCCACGGAAGTAGGATATGATACAGAAAGTAATATGTGGGGAGATATATTTATCACTTTACTTCCGTTTGCTTTAATCATTGGTGTTTGGATATTTATCATGAGAAGAATGAGTGGAGGTGCTGGTGGAGGCGCTGGTGGTCAGATATTCAATATTGGTAAATCCAAAGCAAAACTTTTTGATCAAAATACAGACGTTAAAGTTTCATTCGAAAATGTAGCTGGATTAGAAGGAGCAAAAGAAGAAGTACAAGAAATCGTTGATTTCCTTAAAAACCCTGAAAAATACACCTCTCTTGGGGGAAAAATTCCAAAAGGAGCATTATTAGTAGGACCTCCAGGAACAGGAAAAACATTATTAGCAAAAGCCGTTGCCGGTGAAGCTAAAGTACCTTTCTTCTCATTATCTGGTTCTGACTTTGTAGAAATGTTTGTGGGTGTCGGTGCGTCGAGAGTACGTGACTTATTTAAGCAAGCCAAAGAAAAATCACCAGCTATCATTTTTATTGATGAAATAGATGCCATTGGTAGAGCTAGAGGTAAAAGTAATTTCTCGGGATCTAACGACGAAAGAGAAAACACGTTGAATCAACTTCTTACCGAAATGGACGGTTTCGGAACCAATACTAATGTAATTGTAATTGCTGCTACCAACCGTGCAGATGTATTAGATAAGGCGTTAATGCGTGCTGGTCGATTCGATAGACAGATTTATGTAGATCTTCCAGATGTTCGAGAGCGTAAAGAAATTTTTGAAGTTCATCTTAAACCTCTTAAAAAGGAAGATGAATTAGACACAGACTTTTTGTCTAAACAAACTCCAGGATTTTCTGGAGCGGATATTGCGAATGTTTGTAACGAAGCAGCCCTTATAGCTGCTCGTAAAGGAAATAAAGCTGTTGGCAAACAAGACTTCCTAGATGCAGTAGATAGAATTGTTGGTGGTTTAGAAAAGAAGAATAAAATTATTACTCCAGCGGAAAAACGCGCAATTGCATTTCATGAAGCGGGACATGCTACAGTAAGCTGGATGTTAGAACATGCTGCACCTTTAGTAAAAGTAACCATTGTGCCGAGAGGACAATCGCTAGGAGCTGCATGGTATCTACCTGAGGAAAGATTGATCGTAAGACCAAATCAAATGCTAGATGAAATGTGTGCAACTTTAGGAGGACGTGCTGCTGAAAAAGTTATCTTCAATGAAATTTCTACAGGTGCGTTAAGTGATTTAGAAAAGGTTACAAAACAAGCCAGAGCCATGGTTACTATTTATGGACTTAATGATAAAATAGGAAACCTTACATATTATGACTCTTCAGGTCAAAACGAATATGGTTTCACAAAACCTTATAGTGAGCAAACTAGCGAGTTGATTGATAAAGAAATTTCAAACATCATTGAAGAGCAATATCAGCGTGCTATTGAATTGTTAGAAAAAAACAAGGATAAACTTACCGAACTAGCAGAAGTATTGTTAGAGAAAGAAGTTATTTTTAAGGACAACCTAGAGAAAATTTTTGGTAAACGTCCGTTCGACAAAAAAGAAGAAACGATCATTGAACCTTCTTAGAAAGAGATCGTTTTTTTACAAGTAAATTAAAAAAATCTTAATCTAATAAGAGTATTAGGTTAAGATTTTTTTATCTTTGAAAGTAATGTTAACCCGTAAATCCCCTATCACATCTAAAAATGAGTCTATTTAGAAGATTATTTTCCTCGAAATCTAAATCAGACCAAAAGAGTAAGGAGCGACATGCTGAAGATCGCAGTAAATATATGCCTGAAATCAACCTACCTGTTGATGAAAGCTTTATGATAAATTTTAAAAGGAATGGTGGTAAATTCCTTTATTGCGATAGTGATGATGAAGTTCTTGATTCTTTTGACAAGATCCTTTTAGAAAATGATTGGTATGAAAAAGATGTTTGCTGTTTTGATATTGGATTAGAACATAAATTTTCAGGATTTAACCTCAATTATATCAAGAAATCGCCCGCTTCATTTTTTTTCGCCACTTGTGAATATTTGATTGCAGATAGTGGCGCAATTCTAGTTTCCTCTAATCAGCTTAGAGAAAAGAAACTAACAGAATTACCAGATGATTTTATAATACTAGCATCAACAAGTCAATTAGTTAATAGTATTGGCGAAGGTTTAAAAGGAATAAAAGAGAAAAATAAAAATGCTATTCCTTCTAATATCACTACCATAAAAAACTTCGAACCGCAAAAAGAAAAAGACTTCTTAAGTTACGGAAGTAGCTCAAAAAATCTATATTTGCTGCTGTTGGAAGATTTATAATATGAAGGAAATACTCACAAGGTCTTTATCGGGTTTTTTATATATCTCGTTATTATTAATTTCTATTTTCGTTTCTCAATATACCTTCATTGGAGTATTCGTAATCTTTGGGATTATCTGCTTATATGAATTTCAAAAATTAATTCATTTAAAAAACACTTGGTTATATCTTGTGTTTATTGGTTTTCTTTTATTATTTCATATTCCTGCTTTGAAAATTCCAATATGGGTCCCTTTAATTGTTTTGGGGCTTACCATAATAACTCAACTATTCTTGGTTAGAGATCTTATCACCATTAGGATCATTCCTATGTTCGAGAAAAGAAAATATTTTACAAGTATATTTTATCTTATTACGTCCATTGTTTTCCTTACTCTTATACCCTCTTATGATGGTATATACAACCCAATTATGATTGTGGGGCCTTTACTAATGATATGGACTAATGATACTTTTGCCTATTTAGTTGGGAAAAACTTTGGAAAACATAAATTACTAGAACGAATATCTCCTAAAAAAACAATTGAAGGTTTTATCGGCGGTTTCATTTTCACACTAATAGCTGGTTATTTAATTGCTATATTCTCTGACACCTTATCTATCTATCTTTGGTTGATTATAAGCATAATAATGAGTATTTTTGGTACACTAGGAGACCTTATACAATCTAAGTTCAAAAGACAAGCTGGAGTAAAAGATAGCGGTTCAATAATGCCAGGTCATGGTGGTATTTTTGATCGTTTAGATAGTATTATATTTGCAAGTCCATTTTTATACGCATTTTTACAAATATTAAACCATGTTTCATAAAGAAGGTTATAAAATCATAGCAGTAGCCATAGTACTTTTTCTAGGCATTAATGCAGCATCTTATGTTGCAATTCAAATAGACCAATGGATTATTGCCATATTTGCAGTAACATTAGTGTTTTTAATATTAATACTGCAATTTTTTCGAAATCCAAAAAGACATACGGATATTAATGACAATACAGTTGTTGCTCCGGTAGATGGAAAAGTGGTTGTCATTGAAGAAGTATTCGAAAAGGAATACTTTAAAGAAAATAGACTACAGGTATCGATCTTTATGTCTCCTATAAACGTTCATGTAACTAGACACCCGATTAATGGAAAAGTAGCATTTAGTAAATACCATCCTGGAAAATACCTTGTTGCCTGGCATCCAAAAGCGTCTGAAGAAAATGAACGCACGACTGTAGTGGTAAAAAACAATTTTGTAGAAGTGCTTTATAGACAGATTGCTGGCGCACTTGCAAAAAGAATTGTAAATTATGCAGAGGAAGGCGAAAAAGTTGTACAGGGATCCGATAGTGGTTTTATAAAATTTGGATCCAGAGTAGATGTTTATCTACCTGTAGGAACAGAAGTAAACGTTTCCTTAAATCAAAAAGTAAGAGGTGGCGAAAGTATTATCGCCAATGTATAAGTATGACCAGCGAGGAATTAAATATTGCTTTCCAAAAGGCTTTTGAGAAAGCCTGTAACACAAAAATTGAATTACCTCCTGATGTAATGCTTCATTTTTACGCATACTATAAACACGCAACCCATACAGAAGGTTTTTACACACCATCTGGAGATAGCGAATTAAGAAACGCCTTCAAACTCAATGCGCTCTTTCAGGTAAAAAACCTTACTTCAGAAGAAGCAAAATTTAAATATATAGAACTAGTCAATAAGCATATTACAGATGTATAAAAAAGGCTTTGATATAACATCAAAGCCTTTTTCTATGATATACATACCGCTAATCCCTACTATTGAAGTCCTGAAAGACTTGCCTTTAAGGTAGCTATTTTAGCTTCTGCATCCGCCTCTTTTTTACGTTCATTAGCAATCACCTTCTCTGGAGCATTATTAACAAAACGCTCATTCTGAAGTTTTTTCTGTACAGATTTTAAAAACCCTTCAGTATATGCTAGTTCTTCTGTTAATTTCTTAATCTCATCCTCTACGTTTACCGCACCAGAAATAGGAATAAAATATTCATTTGATTTTACTCTAAAAGAAAGAGCCCCATCTACTTTAGCATCTACATAAGATAATGCCTCGATGTTACCAAGTTTAGAAATTACAGAATCAAAAGTTTTTGTACTATTTTCACTATTTAAAACTGATAATTCTATAGTTTCTTTAAAAGAAATATTCTTTTCTTTACGTATAGTTCTAATACCAGAAATCACATCACTCGCAAAATCAAAGGCCGCAATCAACTCTTCATCAACCGAAGTAATAATAGGCCAACTAGAAACAATCAATGCTTCCTCTTTAGTTCTGTCAGCTATTTGTTGCCAAATCTCTTCTGAAATAAAAGGTACAAACGGATGCGAGATTTTTAGATTATCCTCAAAAATCTCAATAATCTCCTTATAAGTTTTAGCATCAATAGGACTTTGATAAGCCGGTTTCACCATTTCTAATAACCAACTACTAAAATCATCTCTAATCAATTTATACGTAATCATTAACGCATCGCTAATTCGATACTTGGTGTACGCATCCTCTAATTCTACTAATGCCTTTTGAAATTTAGACTTATACCATTGTATAGCCACTTTAGAAGCTTCTGGTTGTTCGATAGAACTATCCACTTCCCATCCACTAACTAAATTAAAAGAACTATAGATCTTATTTACAAATGATTTTCTTCCCTGATCACAAAGGTCTTCATCAAACATCAAATCGTTTCCTGCCGGTGCACTAAGTAATAGTCCTACACGAACTCCGTCCGCTCCATATTCATCAATTAACTTTAAAGCATCTGGAGAATTACCCAATTGCTTTGACATTTTACGTCTTTGTTTATCTCTTACAATTCCAGTAAAATAAACATTAGAAAAAGGTTTTTGTTCTTTATAATGATACCCCGCAACAATCATTCTGGCTACCCAAAAGAAAATAATATCAGGACCAGTAACTAAATCATTTGTTGGATAATAATAATTTATTTCTTCATTTTCTGGTTCTAAAATTCCGTTAAACACACTCATTGGCCATAACCAAGAAGAGAACCAGGTATCTAATGCATCAGGATCTTGCTGTAAGTCATCTTCTGTTAATCCAGTGTTTCCTGTTTTTTCTTTCGCTAATACAAGAGCTTCTTGTTTGGTTTCAGCGACTACAAAATCTTCTTTTCCATATCCATAGAAATATGCCGGAATTTGATGTCCCCACCATAATTGTCTTGAGATATTCCAATCTCTAACATTCTCCATCCAATGGCGATAGGTATTGATAAACTTTTCTGGAACCAGATTAACATCTTTATTTAGAACAGCATCTAAAGCAGGTTTAGCCAAACCTTCCATTTTTAAAAACCACTGATCACTAAGTTTAGGCTCGATAACAGCTTTGGTACGTTCACTTGTTCCTACTTTATTAAGGTGTGTTTCTACTTTTTCAAGCACTCCTAGCTGCTCTAGTTCTTTTACAATCTCCTTTCTAACTACAAATCGATCTTTTCCTTCATAATGAAGTCCAAAAGAATTTAAAGTTGCATCATCATTAAAAATATCAATTACTTCTAGAGAATGTTTATCTCCTAAAACTTTATCATTCTGATCATGAGCAGGTGTCACCTTAAGACATCCTGTACCAAATTCCATATCTACATATTCATCTTCTATGATCGGAATTGTTCTATTAGCGATAGGTACTATTGCTTTTTTACCTTTTAGATGTGTAAATCTTTCATCATTTGGATTGATACAAATTGCAGTATCTCCCATAATAGTTTCTGGTCGAGTAGTCGCAATTGTTAACACATCATCACTTCCTTCTATTTTATAGTTTAAATAATAAAGATTTCCTTGTTTTTCTTCATAAATAACCTCTTCATCGGATAGTGTTGTTTTTGCTTCTGGATCCCAATTAACCATTCGATATCCACGATAGATAAGTCCTTTATTAAATAAATCCACAAATACTTTGATTACGGATTGCGACAAATTGTCATCCATAGTAAAAGCAGTTCGCTCCCAATCACAAGAGGCTCCAAGTTTTTTTAACTGCTCTAATATAATTCCGCCATGTTTATGTGTCCATTCCCAAGCATGCTCTAAGAATTCTTCTCTAGTAAGATCATTTTTATTAATTCCCTGCTCTTTTAGTTTAGCCACGACTTTAGCTTCAGTAGCAATCGAAGCATGATCTGTTCCTGGCACCCAACATGCATTATACCCTTTCAGACGAGCTCTTCGAATCAAAACATCCTGTATCGTATTATTTAGCATATGTCCCATATGCAATACACCTGTGACGTTTGGCGGAGGAATAACAATCGTGTACGCTTCTCTTTCATCAACTTCAGAATGGAAATAATTATTCTCCATCCAGTAGTTATACCACTTTTCTTCTACTGATTTTGCATCATATTTTCCTGCTAACGCCATAGTTTGGTCCGATTTTTGGATTTTAGAGTGCAAAAGTAATTATTATATACGACAACTTGAAAGTCTTTTGCAATTTTGAAGTTGGATAAAAAGTAACTACTTTTACATATTATAAAAACCTACGTTATGAGAAATGTAATGATGATTTTATTTATTGGTTTTCTGGGAATAACCCTAAACGCTCAGGATGCCAAAGCAAAAATCGAATTTAAATCAGAAGTAATTGATTATGGTGAAATTACTAAGGGTAGTGATGGTGTTCGCCAGTTTGAATTTACAAACACCGGAAATGCTCCCCTAATTATTTCTAGAGTATATTCTAGTTGTGGATGCACTATTCCAAAAAAACCGGAAGATCCAATTGCTCCAGGAGAAAATGGAGTTATTGAAGTAAAATATGACACCAAACGTGTTGGTCCAATTCGTAAATTAATAACTGTATATTCAAATGCTGAAGAATCTACAAAAGCTATTAGAATAACAGGAAGAGTATTGGATGACACCAAAAGTGTACTAGAAAAGAAAAATTAAAAATTATATCTATTAATCACTAAAAAGGCTTTACGATCAGTAAAGCCTTTTTTATATTACTTTTTTAAGTCTAAAAGTAAACTTCATTTCTATGCCTAATCGTTCGACTTTAATACTTATTCTTTTCCCTTCCTCAGAATAAAACAAATCATTAAGATCAGATAACTGATATAGGCTAGCTTTCTTTCCATTAACTTCTAACACACTATCTCCTTTCATTAAACCAACTACAGCAGCTGGTGAACCGGGCCGTACCTCCGTAATTTTATATTCAGGTTCTAAAGAATAGACAAATGAACTTACATCAGCTTTAAAAACATTTACGGAAATTTTACCGTTCTTCTTAGTAACAAAATCCAAAGAGGGCCTTGATGGACTTCTTCGAATATTATAATTCTTAGCTATTCTAACTCCATTGTGTTGAATAGTAATTCCGCTCATATTATAGTAAAAAGGTTTATTAAAGAATTTATTCTTTTTGTAGGTGATTTTCTTATTAGGATAATCAACTATCATATCAAACCTTTTTAAAATACCGCCTCCAATAGAGCCTTGTCTTTTTTTAAGAGAAATGCCCTGAATATATAAAGAATCAGGAAAAGAAGCTGTTACTTGTTTTATTTCAAAATTTCCAATATTCAATCCTTCTACCTTCGTCTTTTTTCCATAAATATCTCCATTAAAACCTTTTCCGAGAAAATCATCAAATGAATCTTCTGGAACAGCTAAACCAATTTCAGGATTCTCGAATAGCCACAAGGCGGAACTTGACCCTGAATCTAATAAAAGATTAACATCTACTAACCCCTTATCAGTCTTGTATTTTGCTTTAATCATTGGTCTTTTGCCGCTGCTATCTAATCCCAAGTCTGTACGATAACATTTCTTACACTTCTTATATCTGTAAGATACTGGATCATATACTTTAATAATTTCTTTTGAATAACTTATATTTAAAATAAATCTTTTAAAGAAATCATAGCCTATAATTCCATGAACAGGAAATCCCATCAAAGGTGAAAAGTTTATAGATTCGTCAAAAATCATATAAATCGTATGATTATCACTGTAAGCATTACCTATTTTTAATAAGTTATTTGTAGATTTAATTGCTTCTGCTGGCGCCTCATTTCCCAATCCTCTTAGATAAATTTTAGAAGCGTTCTTTAATTCTAACGACTCCCTTTTATCTATACTAAAAAGTATTGTTGAACCTACACCTGTATCTAATATAAAATACAACTGTACTCCATTAAGCTCTACAGGTATAATGATGAGATTATTAGCCAGTTCAAATTTAATTTTATCACTGGTCTCACCTTCCGGTAGTCTAAAACCATCTTGAGCCTGTGCTATAAAAGGAATAAGTAAAAGTAGAATAAGGGCCTTCTCTTTAAGAAAATGATAAAAATCCCAGTATAAAATCTTCATTCCACTAAATATAGAAAAATACTTGAAAATTCCTGATAATAATTAACTTAAATCCTAAATAATTTAAGAAATTTACCGCTATTTTACTTTATAAATTTAAAAAGAATGCCTGTAATATCAAGTAAAGGAAAAGCGATGCCCGAATCACCGATTCGAAAACTAGCTCCTTTTGCAGAAAAAGCGGTAAAAGAAGGGAAACATATTTTCCATCTTAACATAGGTCAACCAGATATTAAAACACCTATAGAAGCAATGAAAGCGGTCAGAGAACACAATTTAGATGTTCTTGCTTACAGTCATTCAGCCGGTTTTGAAAGTTTTCGAAATAAACTAGCTGGTTATTATGCAAAACACGATATTACAATATCATCAGAAGATATTCTGATCACCACTGGTGGTAGTGAAGCATTAATTTTTACGATGGGTAGTATTACCGATCCGGGAGATGAAATTATTGTTCCAGAACCTTTTTATGCCAATTATTATAGTTTTTCTACACAATCAACAGTTACAGTTGTACCTGTAATCTCTAAAATAGAAAATGGTTTTGCCTTACCTCCTATTCAGGAGTTTGAAAAACTTATTACACCAAAAACCAAAGCTATTTTAATTTGTAATCCAGGTAATCCAACAGGATATTTATACAGCAAGGAAGAAATAAAAGATTTAGCAGCATTAGCAATAAAATATGATTTATTTCTAATTTCAGATGAAGTATACAGAGAATTCGTGTATGATGACTCAGAGCATTATTCAATTCTGCAAGAAAGATCACTTAAGGATCATGCTATTGTAGTAGACTCTGTTTCTAAGCGATATAGTATGTGTGGAGCTCGCATAGGTTGTTTGGTAAGTAAAAATAAAGATGTGATGCAGACAGCTATGAAATTCGCGCAAGCTAGATTAAGCCCACCAACATTGGCACAAATAGCTAGTGAAGCTGCTTTGGAAGCACCAGAATCATATTATAAAGAAACGGTAGCAAAATATAAGGAGCGCAGAGATACTCTAGTTGAAAGTCTTAAGAGTATTCCAGGTATACAAGTAGCTACTCCTCGTGGAGCTTTTTACTGTATTGTCGAATTACCCATTAAAGACGCCGATGATTTTGCTAAATGGTTACTAGATGAATTTCATGTAAATAATGAAACGGTAATGTTAGCACCTGCTTCGGGATTCTATTCTAGCCCAAATCAAGGGTTAAATCAGGTAAGAATTGCATATGTACTTAACAGGAGAGATTTAAAAAAAGCTGTGAATATTCTAAAACTGGGATTGGAAAAATATATGGATAAGAAATCTTTTGTACCAACAGAAGAAAAAATTAGTTTATAAAATTATAAATATTTATATCTTTCACATCATTAAAATTCATACAACTTTAAAATTCTTATTTTTTGAAGATAGAATATCAGAAATCTCTTAAAAAGTACAACACATTCGGAATAGACGTTAGGGCAAAAAAGTTCATTTCGATAAACTCGGAAGAGGACCTTTATGAAGCATTGACTCTTTGTAAAGATGAAGACATTTTTATTCTTAGTGGAGGAAGCAATATGTTACTCACTCGAGATATCGACGCAACTGTACTACACATTTCCATATCTGGTATTTCTGTTACAGAAAAAACCGATAACACGGTTTTAGTATCTGCTAATGCTGGGGAAAACTGGCATGATTTTGTGCAATTCTGTATCAATAAGGGATACGGAGGACTTGAAAACCTCTCCTTAATTCCTGGATATGTAGGTAGTGCTCCGATTCAGAATATAGGAGCATATGGAGTAGAATTAAAAGATAACTTCGTGAGCTGTGAGGCTATTCATACTAAAACAAAAGAAAAAAGAATCTTTACAAAACAAGATTGTAATTTTGGCTACAGAAACTCTGTTTTTAAAAATGAATTGAAAGGAACTTATATAATCACTAAAGTAACTTTTGAATTAACTACAGCTCAACATCTCTTAAACACTAGTTATGGAGCAATAGAGGCAGCGTTAAAGGATAAAAATTGTACCAAACCTACAATTAAAGATATCGCTGAAGCAGTCATAAGCATTAGAAAAAGTAAACTTCCGGATCCGAAAGAAATTGGAAATAGTGGTAGTTTTTTCAAAAATCCAGTGATTTCTTCTACCGCTTTTACGGTTTTACAAAACACCTACCCTACTATTCCTTCGTATAAAGTTGATGAAGAACATATTAAGGTACCTGCCGGTTGGCTTATAGAGCAAAGTGGCTTTAAAGGAAAACGCTGGGGAGACGCAGGAGTTCATAGTAAACAGGCCCTTGTATTAGTAAATCACAATAATGCTACTGGAAAAGAAATATTAGAACTATCCTTAAAAATAAAAGAAACTGTACGGCAAAAATTTGATATTTCTTTAGAAACCGAAGTAAATATTATTAAATAGCAAAATCCTTATAAAAATAGCACTTCTAATTTTCTTAAATTCTCATTTTAAGCTGTTTTTCTTCGTATCTTTGTACCAAATTAAGGAACATATTTAATTATGAAATTAGTATTACTTACCGTAGCACTTTTATTAGTTGCTTTTGCTGGGATTGCTATTAAATTATGGGCGAAGAAAGACGGAAAATTTGCCGGAACATGCGCTAGTCAAAGTCCTTTTCTGAATAAGGAAGGTGAGTCTTGTTCTCTTTGCGGTAAAACACCAGATCAATATGCTAATTGCAATGAAACTGAACATGCTAAATAAATAACAAAGCACTTCTTTTCAAAACCACTTCATTGAAAAACGAATCAATAGAATTACTAGAGCATATTAAAAAAGCTAAAGAAGGAAAGCAAGCATCCTTTAATTATTTATTGGATACTTTTTGGAATGATGTATTCAATTTTCAACTTAAAAGAACAAATAATGAGTATGAGTCTGAAGATATAACCATACAGAGCTTCTCTAAAGCTTTTGATAAAATTGATACTTTTAAAGAAGAGTACAATTTTAAGACATGGCTAATCCAGATTTCTAAAAACATTCATATTGATTTACTCAGAAAAAAGAACGCTTCCATACGATCGAAAACTACCACAGATGTTGATGATTCGGTTTATAAAATAATCGATGATGCTCCTACTCCAGAGGACAAGTTGATTACCGAGCAAAATCTCGCTCAACTACTTAGGTTTATCAAACAACTTAAACCTCATTACCAAGAGGTTATTAACTTAAGATACTTCCAAGAATTAAGTTATAAAGAAATTTCAGAAGTTTTAGATGAGCCTATGAACAACGTAAAAGTAAAACTGTTAAGAGCTAGAAAGCTTTTGGCAGAAATCATCACAAATAAAAAAAAGAATTAATCCATTTTTAACAGTGATTAATTCTTTTCATTATTATGAGAGTAAACAATTCCCTTTTTATCGTAAACTAAAAGTGGAAATTTTCTTTAAAACTCCGTGTAAAGGCTCTATCCATTTATCATTGATTTTTTTATCATACTTAATAAACTTCTGAACCAGTCCTTTAGGAGCTGATATCTCTTTTTCGATTCCGGTTATATTAATAAATTTTTGATTACTAATTAACCATTTTTCTACTCGCTTTCTGTTTTTTTTCAGTTGTTTCTGTTGTTCTAATTCTTCTTTTGACATTTTTAATTGGTTTTTTAACTTTTTTTTAATGACTAAAAAATGGGGTTAAGCTAATTTTAACCATGACCTAAAGTATTTCTACTAAAAATTATGTACATCAAAAATAGGAAAAGAATTTATATTAAGCTATAAAAACCTCATTAAAATTACGGTTTTACCGCAATTTTAATACGAATAAATCCCTTTTTATTCCTACAAAATCAAACCATTATTGATTTAAAACATTGATTTACAGAAATTTACAATATTTTCAAAGACCATAATTTTCGGCAATTAGTTAGTTGAAAAATTCTCTCTTTTTTTTTCAAAAATTCCCTTTTGCAAAAAATTGAGAAGATTTTAATCCTTAATATACTATTAACAGAAAATATACTCAATAATTGTATGCTTTTTTTTTGAGAACACGGTGATTTCTTACAAATTTCCTGTCTGCACTTACTATTTCATGTCCTTTTGAATCTTCATTAGTAAAGTCCCAAGAAAATCAAAAACCTTATTTTTATAGAAGCTTTCTTCGTATTTTTGCTTAAAATATTGCTTAGTATGAATAATGAAGTGACCGCAGTAGCACCACCCAAAGGAAAACCAAAATGGCTACGTGTAAAATTGCCTACTGGAAAAAAGTATACCGAACTTAGAGGACTTGTAGATAAATATAATTTACATACCATCTGTACTTCTGGTAGCTGCCCGAATATGGGAGAATGTTGGAGCGAAGGAACAGCTACTTTTATGATACTTGGTAATATTTGCACTCGCTCTTGTGGATTTTGTGGTGTAAAAACTGGAAGACCAGAGACTGTCGATTGGGAAGAGCCAGAAAAAGTTGCCCGCTCTATTAAACTAATGGATATCAAACACGCAGTGATTACATCTGTGGATAGAGACGATTTAGCAGATGGAGGATCAATTATATGGGCTGAGACTATTCAGGCAATTCGAAGACTTAACCCACATACAACTTTAGAAACTCTAATTCCTGATTTTCAAGGAAAAACAAAAAACATTGATCGTATTGTAAATGTTAAGCCAGAAGTTGTTTCTCATAATATGGAAACGGTAAAAAGGTTAACTAGAGAGGTGCGTATACAAGCTAAGTACGAACAAAGTTTACAAGTTTTAAAATACCTAAAAGACAACGGTATTAATCGTACCAAAAGTGGGATAATGTTAGGACTAGGAGAAACAGAAGAAGAAGTAATCCAAGTTCTAAAAGACTTAAGAGCTGTAAACTTAGATATTGTAACTATTGGACAATACTTACAACCTAGTAAAAAGCACTTACCGGTAAAACAGTTCATAACTCCTGATCAATTCAAAAAATATGAACAGATAGGATTAGAAATGGGGTTCAGGCATGTAGAAAGTGGAGCACTAGTTCGATCTTCCTACAAGGCACAAAAACATCTTACCTAATAATATCTTTTCTTTACTTAAGAATTAATGAATATACCTATAAGAATAGCCATTAATGGATTCGGGAGAATTGGTCGTAACCTGTTTAGACTATTGCTTAAGAACCCTAACATTGATGTTGTAGTTATAAATGACCTTGCAGACAGCAAAACTCTTAGTCATTTACTCAAATATGATAGTATTCACGGAGTGTTACAAGAAAACGTTTCTCATAATAATGGTCATATTATAGTAGATGATTTGTCCATTCCTTTATTAAACGCAACACAACCTGCTGATTGTAATTGGAAAGATTACAATGTAGATATAGTAGTTGAAGCCACTGGTAAATTTAAGACAAGGGAATTGGCAATGGAACATGTAACTGCTGGTGCCAAAAAAGTTATACTATCCGCACCTCCTTTAGAAGATTCTGTAAAAACGATCGTACTTGGAGTAAATGATGATTTAATAGATGGCACAGAAACGATTATTTCCAATGCATCTTGCACTACAAATAACGCTGCACCGATGATTAAGGTAATAAATGAGCTTTGTGGAATTGAACAAGCATATATTACAACAATTCACAGTTACACCACCGATCAAAGCCTACATGATCAACCGCATAGAGATCTTAGACGCGCCCGAGCCGCAAGTCAATCCATAGTCCCTACAACAACTGGTGCTGCTAAAGCCCTTACCAAAGTTTTTCCTGATCTGAGTGATGTAATTGGTGGATGCGGAATAAGAGTACCTGTTCCAGATGGATCCCTGACGGATATCACCTTTAATGTAAAAAAAGAAACCTCTATAGAAGAAATTAATACCGCTTTTAAAAAAGCGGCTCAATCTGATCTTAAAGGGATATTAGCTTATACAGAAGACCCTATTGTATCAGTAGATATTCTTGGCAACTCACATTCTTGTGTATTTGACTCTCTAATGACATCTGTTATTGGAAAAATGGTAAAAATTATTGGCTGGTATGATAACGAAATAGGATATAGCAATAGAATAATTGATTTAATTATTAACATTTCTAAGAAATAACTATATTAGTTGAGTTATAACAAGGAAAATGCCTTACCAAATCAAACATTTTATACTTATATTTTTATTCAATTGTTGTTTCTATGCGTATTCGCAATCCGAAGAAACAGAGAAAAATATTGCAATAAAAGACTCTATTGAAAATTATCTCATCAATGCTTCTGAAGCAATAAACACTGATAAATTAGCAAACGCTTTACAAAACATAAGTAAAGCTAAAGAACTTGCTATAGAAAGTCAGGACATTCAATATATAGCCCAAACTAATCGAGTACTTGCTGAATTATATTTAGAATTAGGTGATTTAAACAGCGCCAAAGAACAAATAAAAAAAGCAATAGAAATACAAACTAAACTCGAAAATGAAATTGCACTAGCGAATTCTTATAATGTATGCGGATCTATTCTTACCAAGTTGAAAGAATTCGAAAATGCCAAAAAACATCTTGATTTATCTGCTTCTTTAACCGAAAAAAATAGTCTAAAGGAATTAGAAGGACCGATACAAATAAATTTTGGACTATTGTCGTTGGAGATGAATGAACCAGAATCAGCTATAAATTATTTCAACAATGGTTTACCAAAGATAGAATCCTTACAGCAATCCTACTATAAAGCCAAACTTTATATTGGAAAAGCTAAAGCTCAAATGATGCTTGGATTATTAGATGATGCAGTGAGCACAAATGAGCTCGCTATGAACATAGGAGCAAAAATGGGCTTTTTAGAAATACAATCCGAAAGCTTAGAACTAAATAGTAGAATTTTTCAGGAAAAAGGAGAATTTGAAACATCATTAATTAACCTAAGATCTCATGAAAGATTCAAAGATTCTCTTTTTAACGTCAATAAGGAAATCATTGCGCAAGACGCAAGAGCCAAATTTAATATTGAAGATGAAAAATTTGAAATAGAAGAGCTTAAAGAAGAGAACAAACAACAGCAAAAATCTTTAAAACTAGGAAGACTAACTACTATTTTAAGTATCGCCTTAATTACTATTCTATCTCTACTTACTCTTTCCTTATATAAAAACAATAATTTAAGAGCGAGAGCAAACGAGCTTTTACAGAATAAAAACACCGAATTAATCTTAGCAAAAGAAAATGCGGAAAGAGCTAGCGAAGCTAAAGTTCAATTCTTATCAACTATTACACATGAGCTCAGAACTCCGCTATATGCAGTTACAGGGTTAACACATTTATTATTAGAAGAGAGTCCTACTCCTAATCAAAAAGAGCATTTAAACTCTTTAAAGTTTTCTGGAGAATACCTATTATCTTTAATAAACAACATACTTGATCTCAACAAACTAGAAGCTAACAAAGTAGAGATCGAAAACACTTCATTTAATCTACAAAAGAGAATTAACGACGTATTGATAGCTCTTGGCAAATCCGCCAAAGACAGAAATAATAAACTACACTACGAATTTGACAAATCAATCCCAGCCAAGCTGAAAGGTGATCCATTAAAAATTTCTCAGATCCTAATCAATCTGATAGGAAATTCCATTAAGTTCACTCAGAATGGAGATATTTGGATTACTGTAAAAATGATCAACCGCATTGAAAATAAAGTGTTCTTAAATTTTGAAATTAAGGATAATGGTGTTGGTATCTCCGATAAAAAACAACAGAGTATTTTTGAAAATTTTACACAAGGATCTGTTCAAATTAATAGAAAATTTGGAGGTACTGGTTTAGGACTCTCCATCGTTAAAAATCTACTTTCGTTAATGGATAGTGAAATTAAATTGGAAAGTGAATTAGGACAAGGATCAAGATTTCATTTTGACTTAAAATTCGAGGTATTTGAAGACGTTGTTTCCAACTACCAAGAAGAAGCTAAGAAGATTGACTACAATATAATGGTTGACAAAAAAGTTTTGGTAGTAGAAGACAATAAGATAAATCAACTCATTACTAGAAAAATCTTAGAAAAAAATAAGATGATTTGTGATGTAGCAGACAATGGAAATATTGCTATTAATAAGACAAAAGATAAAGATTTTGATTTAATCCTGATGGATATACATATGCCAGGCATAAGTGGAATCGAAGCAACAAAACAAATTAGAGAATTTAATACTAAGATTCCTATCGTAGCGCTTACAGCAGTAACATTAGACGATAATTTAGATGAGTTTTATAATAATGGTTTTAATGATATTATTCCCAAACCTTATAAAACAGAAGAGTTCTTTACAAAATTACACAAAGCATTATCTCAAAAACAAACTGCAACTTAAAGTTTGGCACATCTATTGATATTACCAACATAGCATAGAAACCTTTTTCTCTGTTGTTGAGTTAGCCAAAATATATAAAATGAGATCTTATAGAAGGTCTCATTTTTTTATGAAGGAAATGATATAATCATCAAACTTCTCCTGATCATTAATAAACTGCATCTCTATAGGTTGATACCAAAGAGATTCTGAAGAAATGTGTGATACCAACCTTACATAATCCTTTTCTGTAGTTATAATAAAAGGATGTGCTTTTAAACTATTGATATCTTGTTCCGAAAAATTATGATGATCTGGATAATTAATATGAGTAAACTCTAATCCCAATTCAGAATAATATTTTATAAGCGGTTTAGGATTAGCTATTCCTGTTACAAGTGTAAAAGGAGTGTTTTTCATATTTTGTATAGACTTCGTATCCGAAGTATTCATAATAAAACCTCCATAATGTATAGTTGAAAACAGAACCAGTTGCGAAGGTTTAACTTTCAGTTTATCTTTAATTGCTATTTGTTCTTTATTATTAAGATGATTAGGACATTTTGTAACAACTATTACATCTGCTCTATCCGCCCCACTCCGGGGCTCTCTTAAGTTACCAGTTGGCAACACAATATCATCACAATACAAATCATAATAGGAGCTAAGCAAAATATACATACCCGCTTTTACCTTACGATGCTGATAAGCATCATCTAATAAAATAACTTCTGGATTGGGTACTTGTTTTTTTATGTTAGCAATTCCATTACGTCGATCTGCATCAACAGCAACTAACACCTCAGAAAATTTCTTTTTAAACTGCAATGGTTCATCTCCAACATCTTTAGCAGTAGCAGAAGTTTTTACTAACTGAAAACCCTTTGTCTCCCGTTTATAACCTCTACTCAAAGTAGCGAGCACCGCCTTATCTTTTAATAACCTGATAAGATATTCTACCATTGGCGACTTACCAGTTCCTCCAACACTTAAATTTCCCACAGCTATGACAGGAAAATCATAACTGGTAGATTTCTTAATCCTATAATCATATAATTTATTCCTCAACCAGGTAACAACAAAGTATATCGGAACAATCGGTAAAAGTATTTTTCTTAAAAAGTTCAAAAGGAAAAATGTAACGATTCTATTAATAAAGCAATATTGGCAAATGTATAAAACGAAATTAGGCGTTACAAAACTTTTGGTAAGTTCCTATAAATGAAAAACATTTCTTAGCGGATAAAATTAAAACACCATTGAAACTTTGATTATTCTTAAAAGTTTTTTTACATTCCATAATAGATATTTAAAAACATATTTTGATGCAAATAAAAGAGGTAATACAACACCTTGAAAACATGGCTCCTACTAGCTATGCCGAAGATTTCGACAATGTAGGGTTATTAGTAGGAGACAAAAACACAGAAGTAACCGGTGTCTTAGTTACGCTTGATACTTTAGAAATAATTATTGACGAAGCCATTGAAAAAAATTGTAATCTGATTGTTAGTTTTCATCCGATCGTTTTTAAAGGAATCAAAAAATTCAATGGTAATAATTATGTAGAGCGAGTAGTAATGAAAGCGATCAAACATGATATTGCAATTTTTGCAATTCACACAGCCCTTGATAATGCATTACAAGGTGTTAATGATATGATTTGCGAACAATTACAACTCATTAACAGGAAAATTCTTATTCCGCAAAAAGGTACGATCAAAAAACTAATCACTTTTGCACCAATAAAAGAAGCAAACGCATTAAAATCTAAATTATTTGAAGCAGGAGCAGGAACAATTGGAAACTATGATAATTGCAGCTTTTCTTCTGAAGGAATAGGAACTTTTAGAGCCTTAGAGAATGCTAATCCATCAATAGGTGAATTAGGAGAAACACACCAAGAAAAAGAAACCCAAATCCAAATAACATATCCGAAACATTGTGAAGGCGAAATTCTAAAAACTCTTTTTAATAATCATTCTTATGAAGAAGTTGCATATGAGATAACCACATTAGAGAATACAAACCAACATATCGGAATGGGTATGATCGGAGAATTAAAAGAAGAGATGGAAGAAATAGCTTTTTTAAAACACATAAAAACTACTTTCAAAACGGGATGTGTAAGACACTCTAAACTACTAGGAAAACCTATAAAAAAAGTTGCTGTTTTAGGTGGTAGCGGTAGTTTTGCGATAAGAAACGCACAATCCGCAGGAGCGGATATCTTTATCACCGCTGATCTCAAATATCATCAATTTTATGAAGCTGAAAACAAATTGATTCTTGCAGATATTGGTCATTATGAAAGCGAACAGTACACAAAAAACTTAATTGTTAGCTATCTTAGAAAAAAAATCAGTAATTTTGCAATCATTTTATCGGATAAAAACACCAATCCAATTCAATACATATAAAATATGGCAAAGAAAGAAGTTACTGTTGAGCAAAAATTAAGAGCACTATATGATTTGCAATTAATTGACTCTAGAGTTGATGAGATCAGAAATGTACGTGGAGAACTTCCATTAGAGGTAGAAGATCTTGAAGATGAAGTAGCCGGATTAAATAAGAGATTAGAAAAACTAAATACAGATCTTGAAAACATAGATGATGGCATTAAGTCGAAGAAAAATCTAATCGAAGAAGCAAAATCCTTAATCAAAAAATACGGTGAACAACAAAAGAATGTTCGTAACAACCGTGAATATAATTCTCTAAGCAAGGAAATAGAATTTCAGGAATTAGAAATTCAATTGTCTGAAAAGCACATCAAGGAATTTAAAGCTCAGATCGTTCAGAAAAACGAAATTATTGATCAGACAAAAGAACGCCTTACTGAAAGAAATAAGCACCTTGCCCATAAGAAAGGGGAGCTTGATGCAATCTTAGCTGAAACTGAAAAAGAAGAACAAGCATTAATAGCTAAATCAGAAGATTTTCAAAACAACATAGAAGAAAGACTTGTTTCTGCTTACAAAAGAATTAGAAAAAATGTAAAAAATGGACTAGCAGTTGTACCTATCGAGCGTGGAGCATCTGGAGGTTCATTTTTCACTATTCCTCCACAAGTACAAATGGAAATTGCTTCTCGTAAGAAGATTATTACCGATGAGCACAGTGGACGTATATTGGTAGACCAAGCATTAGCACAAGAAGAAAAAGAAAAAATGGAAGCTTTATTCTCTAAATTATCTTAAGTCCATTTTTCAACAAATACAAAAAGCCTCAGAATTCCTGAGGCTTTTCTTTTTTTAATCAAAACGCAAACTCTACAATTATAATTACAAGAAGACAATGAATAAGATACTAATTATTGGAAGTGTATGGCCCGAGCCTAATTCATCAGCAGCTGGCGTGAGAATGCTCCAACTAATACAACTATTCTTATCTCATAAATGGAACATCACCTTTGCTAGTACAGCTTCAGAATGTGAGCATATGCACGATATAGAAAGTCTTGGGGTAAAAAAAGCTACAATTCTCATCAACAATAATAGCTTTGATGATTTCTTACTCCCCTTACAACCAAATATTGTTTTATTCGATAGATTTATGACCGAAGAACAATTTGGATGGAGAGTATCCAAACAACTTCCAGAAGCACTTAAAATATTAAATACAGAAGATTTACATAGCCTAAGAAAATCCAGACAAGAACTATTTAAGAACAAAAAAGAGTTTAACTTCTTCGATGTAAAGAAAAGCGATATTACGAAAAGAGAAATTGCAAGTATATATAGATGTGATCAATCGCTTATTATTTCAGATACCGAAATAGATATCTTAAAAACAGAATTTGAAATTCCACAAAATATAGTATACTATTTACCCTTCTTATTGGATCCAATACATATTGAATCTAAAAAAAACTGGCCTTCTTACGAAGATAGAAATCATTTTATCACCATTGGGAATTTTCGTCACGAACCCAACTGGGACAGTGTTTTATATTTAAAAGAAACCATTTGGCCCCTAATAAAAAAGGAGTTACCAACTGCCGAATTGCATATCTACGGTGCTTATCCACCTCCAAAAGCAACACAACTACATAACGAAAAGCAAGGCTTCCTTATAAAAGGATGGACAAAAGACTCTAAAGAAGTTATGAAAAAAGCAAAAGTATGTCTAGCACCATTACGTTTTGGAGCAGGAATCAAAGGCAAACTTGCAGAAGCTATGCTTTGTGGTACACCAAGTATTACCACACAAATAGGATCCGAAGGAATGCTTAACCACGATACAGACTGGAATGGTTTTATTAAAGACAATCCTGAGGAGTTTGCTAAAGCAGCTGTAACACTATACAACAACAAAAACATTTGGTATCAAGCACAACAAAATGGAATTGAAATCATAAATACACGATTTAACAAAGACAACCTAAGCACACCTTTCATAAAAAGTATTGAAAGCATTCAAAAAAACCTAGACAATCATCGTGCTTCAAATTTTATTGGCTCGATGTTACAATATCACACAATGCGAAGTACCGAATTCATGTCTAGATGGATTGAAGAGAAGAATAAGAACAACTAATGCCCTAAGACATTTACAAAAAATTGATCAACCCCAAAAAACAACAGCACTAATAAAACAACAAAACCAACTGTTTCTAACCAATGTTGTTTTACCACCAAAGATTGACGCAAACCAATTAAACCAATAATTTTAATCAATCTTTCCTTATTCAACACCAACACCAAAACAAGTAAAAGAAAGTACAGTACTGCGCTTGCCATTGCACCATAGGTATCAAAAAAGATCGCATCGAATACTATAATATTTAACAAAATAGGAATCAAAACAAAAACACCATACAATTTAGTTCTTTCAAACAACAATAAACTCGCTCCGATCAGTTGGGAAACACCTATAAATAAGATATAAGCATATGAATACCCCATAAAAGACCATGCTAAATCAAAACCACCAACTTCTGATAATGGAATATTCGCTATCTCATCTGGCAAATTACCTTTTCTGTGGAATTGACCACCTATTAACTTCCCTAATCCATATGTAGTAAGCAACATAAAAACGTACCATCGAGAAGCTAACTCCAGAAAATATAAAAACTTAGAATTCATTTCTTATCTTTTCTAATTAAGACGATAGTTCTTAAAATCTGGTTACGTTTTTGATCATATAAAACGAAAAGCCTCTTCAAAAAATGAAGAGGCTACAATTTCTTTTTAAGAATTCTCTTTATATTAAAGAGCTGCTACGTGCTTCGCTAATTTTGATTTCAAATTAGCCGCCTTGTTATCATGAATGATATTACGCTTAGCCAATCTATCAATCATAGAAACTACAGAAGGAAATAACGCTTCAGCCTCTTTCTTATCAGCTTCACGTAATTTCTTTATAGCATTACGTGTAGTTTTATGCTGATACTTATTTCTAAGACGCTTAGTCTCACTATTTCTAATTCTTTTTAATGCTGACTTATGATTTGCCATCTTTTCTCTATTAAAATTCTTTCTTCTAAAAATTCGTAGCCCGTAGGGGAATCGAACCCCTCTTACCAGGATGAAAACCTGGCGTCCTAGCCGATAGACGAACGGGCCATTTTCCTTTTTCAAGGATTGCAAATTTATAGCTTTCACTCTAAACTTGCAATTATTTTTTTATTCGTAGCCCGTAGGGGAATCGAACCCCTCTTACCAGGATGAAAACCTGGCGTCCTAGCCGATAGACGAACGGGCCATAGTTGTTTGCCTAATTGCGGATGCAAAAATACAACTATTTTTTAATGGCGCAAGTGTTATTTTATTTTTTTCTAAAATTAATATGCTTTTGCGAATAACACCCTTACTTTAGAAGGGTTTCCGCTATACACACAAACACCATTTTCTTCTTTCGCATCAAACGGAATACAACGTATAGTAGCTTTTGTTAGCTCTTTGATCTTTTGTTCGGTTTCTGCTGCACCATCCCAATGAGCAGATATAAACCCTCCCTTATTCTCTAAAACTTCTTTAAACTCTTCAAAAGAATTTACTTCAGTAATATGACTATCTCTATACTGAGTTGCTTTTAGATGTAAACTTTCCTGAATTTCTACCAATAAAGTTTCGATAGTGTTAACAACATCATCCTTCTGTATAAACTGTTTCGACAATGTGTCTCTACGAGCAAGCTCCACAGTTCCTTTTTCTAAATCCTTAGGTCCTATCGCAATACGTAAAGGAACTCCTTGTAACTCATACTGTGCAAACTTTGCTCCTGGTCTATGTGTATCTCGATTATCAAATTTTACTGAAATACCTTTAGCCCTTAAATCTTCAACTAACTGATCCGCTACCTCCGAAATCTGGTTTAACTGCTCCTCTCCTTTATATATAGGCACAATAACTACTTGAATCGGTGCTAAATTAGGAGGTAGAACCAATCCATTATCATCACTATGTGTCATAATCAACGCTCCCATTAATCTTGTGGAAACTCCCCAGGAAGTTGCCCAAACATAATCTTGCTTTCCTTCTTTAGAAGTAAATTTCACATCAAAAGCTTTCGCAAAGTTTTGCCCCAAGAAGTGAGAGGTTCCTGCCTGTAATGCTTTACCATCTTGCATTAAGGCTTCGATACAATAAGTATCTTCAGCCCCTGCAAAACGTTCGCTCTCTGTCTTCCTTCCTTTTACAACCGGAATTGCCATAAAGTTTTCAACAAAATCAGCATATACATTATTCATTTGTTCTGTTTCCGCAATTGCTTCTTGTCTTGTTTCATGAGCCGTATGTCCTTCTTGCCACAAAAACTCTGCAGTTCTTAAAAACAAACGTGTTCTCATCTCCCATCTCACAACATTAGCCCACTGATTCACCAATATTGGCAAATCGCGATAAGATTGTATCCAACCTTTGTAGGTATTCCAAATTATAGCTTCAGAAGTAGGACGTACTATAAGTTCTTCTTCTAATTTTGCGTTTGGATCCACTATTAATTTTGAAGCATCATCGGGATCTGTTTTCAATCTATAATGGGTTACAACAGCGCACTCTTTTGCAAATCCTTCCGCATTTTTTTCTTCAGCTTCAAAGAGACTTTTAGGTACAAAAAGTGGAAAATATGCATTTTGATGACCCGTTTCTTTGAATTTCTTATCCAATTCAGCCTGCATTTTCTCCCAAATAGCATATCCATAAGGTTTAATTACCATACATCCTCTTACCGCCGAATTCTCAGCTAAATCAGCCTTTACGACTAATTCGTTATACCATTTAGAATAATCTTCACTGCGTTTCGTTAGATTTTTGCTCATAACTTGCTATTTGGCACAAATGTTGTGACTTTGTTAAATAAAAAATAGTTAGCGCAAAACTAACTAAATTTGTATTGTTCAACAATAAAATAAGGAGATATGCGACTTAAAAATTATTTTCAAAAAAATGGAGCTCTGGGGACTTTCCTAGCGGTCTCTATTCTTATGTTGACATCTTGTGGCTCGTATGAATATGTATCGTATGAAGATGGTATTTATGGTGAAGCAAGAAGCCAAAGAAACTATGAACCTCGACCAACTGAAACTACACCACAATCTAATTCAAATTATTATTCTAATTATTTTTCAGAAAAATCTGCTCAGATTGACAATGCGATTGAACAAGATGCGATTTTTACCGATGTAGATTCCTACTCTAGTGATAATTATAATCCTGCTGATTCTACGAATGTTGCTTTAAACTATGAAGGTGGTCAACCTGCATGGGGCAGTAATTATGACGAAGTATCTATTAACATTGTTAATACAGGATGGAACAACTGGGGCTGGAATGCTTGGGGTCCTGGATTTGGATGGGGATGGAATAACTGGGGTTGGAACGCCGGTTGGGGTCCTGGATTTGGATGGGGATGGAATGCCGGATGGGGTTGGAATGCTGGATGGGGTTGGAATGCTGGATTCGGATGGGGTAACCCATACTGGTATGGCGGCGGATTCTGGTGCCCTCCATATTACAACTACGGATATGGTTTTTACGGACGTAACAGAATAGCGTATAATAGAGGATTTAGAAATCGTGGTTTTAGAAATGCTTACGCTAGTAATTTTAGAAGTCGAAGCGCTTATAATTCAAGATCTAGATCGTTTAATAACAGATCCAGAAGCAGAACTTATAATAACAGAAGCTCCTACAATAATAGGAGAAGAATATCTGCCGATAACAACAGACGTTCTAGAACATCAACATACTCTGGAAGAACTAGATCCTCCAATAATGGAAATTATTCAAGATCCAGATCTGTAAGCCCTAACAGAAGTAGTTCGCGATCAAGATCTTATAGCGGAAGTTCTAGGAGCTCCAGAAGCTACTCAGGTTCATCTAGAAGTAGTCGTAGTTCTGGTTCTTACCGTAGTAGTGGTGGTTCTAGAAGTAGTGGATCAAGAGGTGGAAGCCGAGGAGGAAGAAGTCGTGGAGGAAGAAGATAATTCTAACAAATCCATTGACACAACCTTATTCTTAACGCATAAATACATTATAAATTAACACAGGTTATTCGATTAAGATATCTATATGATTTCTATAGATATCTTAATCGCTAGATCTCCTATTTTTAAATAATCTAGAGATTCTCTTATCTATTTAATTAAATATATGAAAAAGATATTTTTATTTATAAGCATACTATCCTTCTCTTTTATAAATGCACAGGATATCACCGACGCAGCTAGGTATTCGCAACAAGAAATCTTAGGAACAGCTCGTTTTAGAGGGATGAGTGGAGCATTTGGAGCCTTAGGTGGCGACCTTTCTGCTCTTCAAATAAATCCTGCCGGCTCTGCTGTTTTTTTGAATTCGTCCGGATCCATAACTATTTCATCTTCTAACGTCCAAAATGACGCTAGTTATTTTGATGGTTTTAGCCAGTCGTCGTCGTCCAACCTTAATTTCAATCAATTAGGAGCTGTTTTTGTTTACAACAACAGAAATGAATCCTCTAAAATTAATAGAATATCATTAGGATTAGCATATGACCAAACTACAGATTTTGCAGAAGAATTATTTGCTTTTGGAAGAAGTAATAATTCAATTGATCGCTTTTTTACGGATCAAGCACAAGGCATTCCTCTTAATCTAATTGCGGTAGCTCCTGGAGAAACTATTGATGGAGTATATGGTTTTTTAGGAGAAACCGAAGGTTTTGGCGCTCAACAGGCATTTCTAGGCTACAACTCGTTTATAATTGAACCAAACGACTCAAGCGACCCAAATAACACCGCTTATTTCTCGAATATATCACCCGGTTTTTTCGATCAAGAATATTATTACGAAAGCACAGGTCTTAATGGTAAATTTACTATAAATGCTGGAGCACAAATACATGAAAGATTCTACATTGGTGTTAACTTAAATTCTCATTTCATCAACTATGATAGAGTTACTGAGTTTTTCGAAGGTAATAACAATGCCGGAAGTTCTATAAATGAAGTTATATTTACAAATAGACTATCTACATTAGGAGCTGGATTTTCTGCACAAGTTGGAGGAATCTTAAAGGTATCTAATCGTTTAAGATTAGGCGCGTCTTTTGAATCTCCTACTTGGTATTACATAGAAGAAGAAACTACACAAAGAGTAGAAACTTTTAGCAATGCAGACGGAAGAGCATTAATAGACCCTAATGTAATTAACATTTTTCCAGAATATCAATTACGAACCCCAGCAAGAGCAACTGGAAGTGTTGCTATTTTGTTTGGAAAACGAGGTCTGATCAGTTTAGATTACTCCTACAAAGACTATGGATCCACTGAATTTGATTCAGATGGCTTTGATGATTTTTCAGATTTAAATAGAGAAATTGAAAACACCTTACAAGGAGCATCTACTCTAAGAATCGGTGGTGAATTACGAAATGGCAACTGGAGCTTCAGAGGTGGATACAGTTATGAAGAAAGCCCATATAAAGATGAATTAATTCTTGGTGAAAGAACTGGTTTATCTCTTGGTATTGGATATAATTTTGGAAAAGTTAAATTCGATGTTGCCTATGATTATTCAGAACAGGAAAGAAATCAGCAATTTTATCCGAATTCTTCGTTTACAAATTTTGCATCAGTTGACAGCTATAGAGACAACCTTACTTTTACACTAAGTTTAAATCTATAAAAACAAATATAGAGTCGCAATAAAAAAGGAGTTGATTTTATTCAACTCCTTTTTTATTATTTCATATCAAATTCATTATCGAATTAGAGAAAAACTACCCGCAAATGTTTTTCTTGCTCTATTAGGATCTCTATCTGATTGCTCATTGAACTCTACCCTAAACCAATATTGAGAAGAAGGCATTAAATTTCCATTATAGGTTCCATCCCAACCAGGTCCGGTTGGATTAAGTTGTTTTAATAATTTACCATGTCTATCAAAAATATATACTAATGCAGGAGTAGGTTGATCCTCTGGATTAATCAAATTCCAAGTGTCATTTACACTGTCTCCATTTGGTGTAAAATATTTAGGATATCCTAAAATCATAATATCTACAGAAGTTCTTTCATTATCCGGACAATTTGCATATCTAGCAACGATTCGATAATCTCCGGGAGGAACTTGTTCAAAAACCGGTGAAGACTGATAGGCTCTATACTCAACAAAAGTACCATCCATATCTACATCCCAATCCAATCTATATTCAAAGTTTGTAAAACCTTCTGCCTCTACTATGGGATCAGTAGATACTTCTGCAGTGAGTGTATAAAACCCTGAAAAAGATTCTTCTGTTATTGTATAATCTACCTGAAAAGCAATTTGAGAAACATCCAATACAGATACCTGATCCGGTGAATCCGGAACTTCGATACCATTTGAATCAAAACCTCTCAATTGATAAATCCCATTTGAAGTAACGTTATCATAAAAAGGAAGTGTCGCTCCAGGTATATCCACAAAATTAGTATCTCCTAAATCCGCTCTGGCCCATTGAAATGTTACCGCCGCTGGAACTGCAGGAGGCCCCGTACTTGCTGGAAACCTACCTTCTATTGTTAATGGAAATTCTCCACATGTAGCAATTCTATCTTGCGGTATCCCAGGCTCTAACACACTACAATCTGTAGTTCCTGCTCCATCTTCACCAAGATTGGTCTGCTCTAATTGAATTACTCCTGATTCATCCGCGAAATTAGTGATTAGTACAATATAAAACTCCCCTGTTTGGGCGTCAGGAATTGTAAAAGTTTCAATAAAATTATCATCTGAGGTTCTTGCATAACTACAATCTACAATATTTGTATTATCCTCATCATTAATATAAAAATCCGGCTCATCTGCATTATTCACGCACTCTGCGGGTCGTATATTCTCTCCATCCCCATTAAGGTCACACCCACGAGAAAGCTGATCTTCACAGTCGATAATAAAAGATGTCTGAAATGGACCCCAAGCGATAAAATCAACATCAAGCTGTCGTTCATCTCGATCTAAACGACTATCTCCATCAGCATCTACCCATTGACGAATATCAAAGACTAATTCTCCAGGTTCATCTATGAGAATAAAATACCAAGAAGGGTTTGGAGTAGTATTTAAACACCCAACTTCTCCTAGCCCACTGATATCACCAGTTGTATTAGGAAAAGTAAGTTCTAATGATTCATCAGAACAAAAGGGTTGAGAATTCTGACAGGCAGTATCAAAATCCTGAGCATTTGTATATTGACCACAAAGGCCAAATAGCGTAAAATAAAATAAGATTTGAGGTAGTAATTTTGACATATTTTATATAACGTAGGTTAGTACATTTTCTTGTGTAGGAATTAAATTTACTAATTTTTAAGAAAGTGTGTAGAAAACGACGAGAATATTTATAATTGTTAACATAGCTTTTACTAAGTAAAAAGACAAAATTGTATCTTTGCAGCCTGTTTTATAATTGATTTTATTTGAATTACATTTTTTAGAATTCAACTTGATTATAAAATGTAGGAAATTAAAAAAAGAATACCTTAAAATTGTAAGTATAAGTTATCCTCTTTCAATTTTTAGATAATAAACATTTGCAAACACAAGTGTACGATTATAATTCTTGAAGTAATAACAAAAATTTGAACTTGTGAAGATAGACAAGGCCCTTGAAGCTATTGAAGCGCTAGGTGATAATCATGTAGCTACTAGCGCAACTACACCTCTAAGAGAAGATGCTTTTAAATTAAGTGATAAAGAAAAAATCGCTTTGATTAGAGAAGATGTAAAACACATTATGGAAACCTTAGGATTAGATCTTAATGATGATAGTCTAAGTGGAACTCCACAACGCGTTGCAAAAATGTTCGTAAATGAAATTTTCTCTGGTTTACACCCACAGCGAAAACCAGAAGCCTCTACTTTTGACAATAACTACAAATATGGTGAAATGCTTGTTGAAAAAAACATTACAGTTTATTCTACTTGCGAACATCATTTGTTACCTATTATAGGAAGAGCACATGTAGCTTATATCTCTAACGGTACTGTTGTTGGCCTATCAAAAATGAATCGTATCGTGGATTATTATGCAAAAAGACCACAGGTTCAAGAACGTTTGACAATGCAAATAGTACAGGATCTTCAAGTAGTACTAAACACTAAAGATGTCGCTTGCGTAATAGATGCAAAACACTTATGCGTAAACTCCAGAGGAATTAGAGATATCGAAAGTAGTACGGTTACCAGCGAATTCGGAGGTAAGTTTAAAGAAGAATCTGTTCGTAGAGAATTTTTAGACTACATTAAATTAGAAACTAGATTTTAATCCACCTTTATTAATTAATTACAATAAGCACAATCAAAATTATGGCAGCAACTCCGTTGTACAAAACTCAGGAACTTAAAATTTATAATTCTCTTTCTAGTCAGAAAGAGGTATTTATTCCAATTACAGAAGGCAACATAGGCATGTATGTTTGTGGGCCTACTGTTTATAGTAATGTACATTTAGGAAATTGTCGCACATTTATTTCTTTTGATTTAGTCTACAGATATCTAAAACACTTGGGATATAAAGTACGTTATGTGCGTAATATCACAGATGCTGGTCATTTAGAAAATGATGCTGATGAAGGTGAAGATAAAGTTGCTAAAAAAGCACGTTTAGAACAGCTAGAACCCATGGAAATTGTGCAACGTTACACTTTAGATTTTCATAATATTTTAGCAAAGTTCAACAACATTCCGCCAAGTATAGAACCAACTGCTACAGGTCATATTGTAGAACAAATTGAGATTATCAAAACCATCATTGATAACGGATTTGCTTATGTAGTGAATGGATCTGTATATTTTAATGTAAAGAAATTTAACGAAACTAATCAATACGGAAAATTAAGTGGTCGTAATCTAGAAGATATGATTGCTAATACTCGAGAATTAACCGCTCAGAGTGATAAGAAAAATCCACAGGATTTTGCATTATGGAAAAAAGCAGAACCTAAGCATATCATGAGATGGCCATCACCTTGGGGAGACGGTTTCCCTGGATGGCACTTAGAATGTACCGTAATGAGCACAAAATACTTAGGCGAAAAATTCGATATTCATGGTGGAGGAATGGATCTTAAATTCCCGCATCACGAATGCGAAATTGCTCAAGGAGAAGCAGCTTGTGGAGTAACACCAGTAAATTACTGGATGCATGCTAACATGTTGACTTTGGATGGTAAAAAAATGTCAAAATCCACTGGAAACATTCTATCTCCAGCAGAAATATTTAATGGTGAGAGTGATAAATTGAATAAAGCTTTTGCTCCAACAGTAGCGCGCTTTTTTATGTTACAAGCTCACTACCGAAGTATTTTAGATTTTTCTAATGATGCTTTAGAAGCTTCCGAAAAGGGTTTCTACAAATTAATGGAATCCATTAAAACCTTAGAAAACACAAAGATTAGTGATAACACCACTGGTTTTGACGTTCAAAATTGGATAAAAGAATGTTACGACGCAATGAATGATGATTTTAACAGCCCTATTTTAATAGCTAAACTATTTGAGGCGGTAAAATTCATCAATTCTGTAAAAGAAGAAAACGCTACTATCTCTAAGGAGGACCATGAAAATCTTAGCACAAAAATAAATGAATTTGTTTTCGATGTCTTGGGACTAGTAAATATTAATGAAGCATCTTCAGGCATTAGTGACAAGCTTTCTAGTACAGTAGAATTGTTAATCAACTTAAGAGCTGAGGCTAGAGCAAATAAAGATTTTGCTACTAGTGATAAAATCAGAGATGAATTGCTAGCAATGGGGATCCAGTTAAAAGATGGTCGAGAAGGTACCAGTTTTACACTTAATTAATATATTTTGAGCTCTAGGGTAACGTTGCGAAAAATTTTGACAGCTCCATTTATTGGATTGATTAAGTTTTATCAAAATTTCATCTCTCCATTAACACCTGCTACTTGTCGTTACCAACCAACATGCTCTCATTACAGCTTGGAAGCGCTTCAAAAACACGGATTAATCAAAGGTGGGAAGCTTGCTATAAAACGTATCTTTAGTTGCCATCCTTGGGGAGGAAGTGGATATGACCCTGTTCCTGATTCCTGCTGTGAAGAGAAAAGTTAACTCAATGATATCATAGTTTAACTCAATATTATTTCAATTATAATCTTGACTTTAATTAAATACCTATATTTACCCTAGAAAAATAGATTTCTATATGATATTCTCTAAAATAGTTTGGAATCCGATTGAAGGATTGGATCTTGGTTTTTTTGTTGTTCGTTTCTACAGTCTAATGTTTGTAGTGGCTTTTTCTTTAGGATGGTATTTGATGAAAAAAATATACATCCGTGAAAAGATTTCTATGGAAAAACTAGATTCTGTATTCATTTATGCAGTTATAGGAACACTATTAGGAGCTAGGCTTGGTCATGTTTTTTTCTATGATTGGGACTACTACAGAAACAATCTTCTTGAAATCATTTTACCCTTTAAGTTTAATCCTGCGTTTGAATTCATTGGTTTTAGAGGACTCGCAAGTCATGGTGCTGCCATCGCCTTTATCATTGCTATGTATTATTACTCTAAAAACGTCTTAAAAAAACACCCATTATGGATAATGGATAGAGTAACTATTCCTGCAGCATTTGGAGGTATTTTTGTGCGTTTAGGAAACTTCTTTAATTCAGAAATTATAGGAGAACCTTCTGGAGATTCGCCATTTGGTGTAAAATTTATTCGTGATGGTCTAAGTAAAGCAGAAGTGATAAGAGAAACTGGAATTAAGAATGTAAATGAGGCCTATTCTGCAGTGGTAAATAATCCTAAATTCGCAAACCTTTTAGAGGCCATTCCTTATAGACATCCTGCTCAATTATACGAAGCTTTTGGATATATATTTGTATCCTTTATTCTTTGGTTTATTTATTGGAAAACCGATAAAAGAAATAATAGAGGATTCCTTTTTGGTATGTATATGATGTTGATATTTATTGTTCGATTTATCGTAGAGAGTGTTAAAAAGAGTCAAGGTGGTTTTGAAGATGCCCTAGGAGATGCTCTATCTACAGGACAATGGCTAAGTATACCTTTTATTTTAGTTGGTCTTTATTTTGTAATCAGAGCAAAAAAAGTAGAAGAAGCACCAAAGTCATACACGTTAAAATAACTAACCAAGTACATTATATAAAAAAGAGGAACGTTTTAAAACTTTCCTCTTTTTTGTTCTCTTAAAGAAATCCTTTTCTCTAGCCTTTATAGTCAAACCAAGATTAAAAAACTTCGTTGGATTCTTTTAATTTCTCTGTATTTTCTACTAGCTGGAGTTCATCTATAATTTTCTGAATATCTCCATTTATAATATTACCCAAATCATACAAGGTTAATCCAATACGATGATCTGTCACACGACCTTGCGGATAGTTATAGGTCCTAATTTTAGCAGAACGGTCTCCAGAAGACACCATACTTTTACGCTTTTCAGAATCTGCAGCTTGCTTTTTAGCAAGTTCTAACTCATACAATCTTGATCTAAGTACTTTTAGTGCTTTTTCTAAATTCTTGTGAGATGATTTCTGATCCTGACAACTTACGATCATTCCTGTAGGCTCATGATGTAACTTAATCGCAGAATATGTGGTATTCACTGACTGTCCTCCTGGCCCTGTAGAAGTTGTTCGTTCGATCCTCACTTCTGTCATATCTAATTCTACATCAAACTCTTCGGCTTCTGGCAATACCATTACAGTAGCTGCGCTGGTATGCACTCGACCCTGCGTTTCTGTTTGTGGAACTCTTTGTACACGATGCACTCCTGCTTCAAATTTCATGGTTCCATATGCATCTTCTCCGTTTACTTCAAAAATAATCTCCTTGTATCCACCACTTGTTCCTTCGCTAAGATCCACTACACTAGTACTCCATCCTTTTCCTTCGCAATATTTCGTATACATTCTAAACAAGTCTCCCGCAAAAATACTCGCCTCATCACCACCTGTACCCGCTCGAATTTCGACCACACAATTTTTAGCATCTTCTGGATCTTTAGGAACAAGCATAAAACGAATTTTCTCTTCTAAAGCAGGTAGCTCCTCTTTAGCCTCATCTAACTGCATTTTAGCCATTTCTACCATTTCTGGATCACTGCCATCTGAAATAATTTCTTCAGCTTCCTTCTTATTGTCCGTTAACTCAATATACCGATCTCTTTCATCCATTAATGCCTTGAGATCTTTATATTCTTTATTAAGCTTTATATATCTTTTTTGATCTGCAATAATATCTGGCTGAATGATCAAATCATTCACCTCATCAAATCGCTGCTTAACGATATTTAATTTATCAATCATAATTCTATCTGTCCTGTCCGTGGAATTTACAAAAGTACATTTTTTTGAGCAAAGGTCATACGCATTTTCTGAATCTAAACAACAATCTTGTAACTCAAAAAATTGTATTTTTACAACTTATATGACTCGAAACAATAATACATACAACAAAAAGCTGATTTTTAGTTGGTTTATGACTCTTCTGCTCTTTTGGGGCATTGGAGGATATTCTAATTATACATCACCTATTTCTTTTCAAGAAAATGTTGAACTTGTTGTTTCTGATCAGCAAAGCTTAGTTAAAGTAATTTCTTTTGGGAATGCGTTTAATGAGTCTCCCTATTTCATTACTACCTCCACACTAAGTTCAATTTCGAAGCACCATGAAACTATTGCTTCGATCATGTATAAAAAACTTGATACGATAATTTCATCGGAAATTAAGTATCATTTATTATTCCACATCCCTACTTATTCTTCTGAAGAAGAAAGTCTTTTTGTTTAAAATATAGGTCTTCCAAAACACCTAATCCTTTATTTCAAATATCATTAATCCCACTATCGTACCTGCTAGTGGTTTATACTATTTTAAAAATGAAAAGATTTAAAAAAGTAATAAGACGAACTGTCTTAGTATTATTTATTATTATGGTCGCAATGATTCCCGTACCAATCTTCTATCAGAAAAAAGAAGGCAAATTCAATGATGATAACGCAATTGAACTCATAGAAACAAAAGAAGAGGACAACGAATCAGAAACAATTCAATTTAACAAAGAACTGGGATAATACCTTGTAGATCAAAGTTTACATTCTCGGGAGCTTGAACAAATGTTTCGAGCTCCTGAAAATCAATTAGTAATTTTCCTAGATTTCAAAATAAAATATATCATCACACCAAGTAAAGCACCAATAAATACTGGCTAAAACCAATTCCCTAAACCATCATAAACACCAATCGCAACCTGTATAGAACCATATAAAATATAAGCAAAAGACCAAGCTATGATTAAATTAATTATTCTGATTAATCTAGTGGTTATTTTATAATACCTGGGAGCTGAATCTTCTAATATTTTCGAAGGGTAATTAAACTTCTGAGGGAACCTATTAAGAATATAAAGACCTACTACCATTAACAAACCGATTACTGGCAACACCCAAATTGTAGTCTTAGAACTATAATTATCAGGCTCACCTTTTGCATTAAAATGTGTTGGAATTTGATCCGGTAGATCAGCATTATAGATAATCGGAAGTAATAACAAAACTCCCAATCCTATAAATGCGCATACCTCAAATACAATATCCGCAGCATCTTTCTTTATTTTAATTATTGGATTTCCCACAACTATTTAACTAATTAAAAAGTACGAATAAAGGATTTAATTACGATTTTTACAATTATGAGTTATGTAAAAATTGGTTTTGGAGGTGGATGTCATTGGTGCACAGAAGCTGTTTTTCAGTCCTTACGTGGAATCATAACAGTAGAACAAGGCTATATTGCCAGCACTGATAAAAATAATTATTTTTCTGAAGCAGTTGTCGTAACCTATGATCCACAAATAATCAAGCTACATGATTTAATAGAAATCCATTTACATACTCATAAAAGTACTTCTAATCATAGTTTCAGAAAAAAATACAGAAGTGCAATTTATTATTTTAATGATCTTGAAAAAGAAATCTTAGCTGCTATTATCTCAAAACTAAATCCCGATTTTGATAATAAGTTGATTACCCAAATCTTAAAATTTCAATCATTTCAAGCATCAAGAGAAGAACTTCTTAACTATTATACTAATAATCCTGAAAAACCATTTTGCAAACGTTACATACACCCAAAACTACAATTGCTAAGGGAAAAATATGCTCAGAAAACAAAAGGGCTTATTTAGCTATACATAAACTCACCAAACTCACTCTGTATAGTAAGTTTTTTGGATGTAGCTTCTTCTACTCGACCTACAATCTTAGCATCGACATCAAAACTTTTAGAAATAGTAATAATTTCATCTGCAATTTCAGGAGAAACATACAATTCCATTCGATGCCCCATATTGAACACTTGATACATCTCTTTCCAATCAGTTCCAGAATTTTCTTGTATTAACTGAAACAAAGGAGGAACATCAAATAAATTATCTTTGATAATATGAAGGTTTTCTACAAAATGTAAAATCTTAGTTTGCGCTCCTCCACTGCAATGTACCATTCCATGAATCGTATCACTATCAAATTTAGATAATATCTTTTTTATAATTGGTGCATAAGTTCTAGTAGGAGACAATACAAGTTTACCTGCGTCTATGGGAGCATTTTCTACTGCATCCGTAAGCTTCGTTTTTCCTGAATACACAAGCTCAGAAGGAACTGCAGCATCAAAGCTTTCTGGATATTTCTCTGCTAACACCTTATGAAACACATCGTGTCTTGCTGAAGTAAGACCATTACTACCCATTCCACCATTATATTCCTTTTCATAAGTAGCCTGACCAAAAGATGCAAGGCCTACAATCACATCACCAGCCTTAATATTCGCATTATCAATAACATCTTTACGTTTCATCCTTGCGGTTACTGTGGAGTCTACGATAATTGTTCTCACCAAATCACCCACATCAGCAGTTTCTCCACCTGTAGAATGAATTGTAACTCCAAAGCTTTTAAGTTCCTCTAACAACTCTTCTGTTCCATTAATAATTGCAGAAATTACTTCTCCAGGAATTAAGTTTTTATTTCTACCAATGGTAGAAGACAACATGATATTATCTGTAGCACCTACACATAATAAATCGTCTATATTCATTATTAATGCATCTTGTGCTATCCCCTTCCAAACAGAAACATCTCCCGTTTCTTTCCAATACATATAAGCAAGAGAAGATTTTGTACCAGCTCCATCCGCATGCATAATTAAACAATAGTCTTCATCCGCTGTAAGATAATCAGGAACGATTTTACAAAATGCTTGTGGAAAAAGACCTTTATCGATATTCTTTATTGCACTATGAACATCTTCTTTAGATGCCGAAACACCTCGCTGAGCGTAGCGTTTACTTACTTCTTGACTCATTATTATTATATTATACCACTAGTAAAGGGCAAAGATAATCGAATTAATTTCGATTTTGGCACTAAGAATTGCGATTTATTAGAAGTAAATCGCAATTCTCGTATTTTCTGTAAGATATTAAGATTATTCCCAATCTGCCATAGAAGCGTTAAGTATAAGATCTGCTCTATTAGCAATTTCCAGAATTGTCATGGTTTGAATATTTCTTTGTGATATCCCATCATTAGATGTATTCACAAAAATCACCGCAGCTTCGTTTGGAGAAAATCGTGCGTCTAAATCATTAGTCCCCGATGGTTTCTGAATAGAAATATCTAAACGCGAACTATCGCCAAAATCATAGATAAACAAATGAGAATCTAGTTGTCTGTAATCACTACTCTCAAAACCTGAAATATCTTGATTATACAATAATTTTGTACCATCAACGGAAAGATTAATACTACCAGCGGCTCCAGAGACTCCAGTTAAAATAGTTTCAAGAACCATTCCAGCTGCATTAATTGTAAATATCTCCACCTCATAGCCATCTAAATTATTAGTTTTTAAAGCAATCACTCCATTATTATCATTTTTATCTACTTCTGTAATTAGATCTCCATCAGATGTCTGGTATAAAAGGGTTAACCCACTACCATCAACATCAATACTATATAATTTATCTTGATTAGGAAATAATAACCTTGCACCATTATCGGACCATGAAAAATCAATCTCGCCTAAATCAAATCCAGCAACTGATACCTGAGAAGTTACCTGAGAAACTTGAGTTCCGTCCTCATTCATAACAAATAAATGTGTATCTGAGCCTACTGACTGCAAGAATGCTATTTTTCCAGTAGCAACATGGCGTCTAGGTCTAAAACTGTTGTTAGCTTCAGAAGTTAATTGAATTTCTGTATCACCTTGCTCATTTGCAGAATAAATAACACTATTATCTCCTACGGATCTAGTATAAATAATTCGATTATTAGGAGGACTTGCTGTTTCAAAAGCAAAAGTATTACTATTTACAGGATCATTAATTCCATCACTACTACTTACTTGCCAAAAGTATTTTACGTTATACTGAAGATCGGTAAGCACATAAGTTGTATCCGTAATATTTTCGAATATCTCGACATCTGTATTTTCGTCATTTCTCAAAGTTACTGTATATGTAAGTGAATCTTCATCTGGATCTGCACCAGTCCAAACCAGTGTAACTTCTACCGGTTGATCTACAGCGTTGTCTGCTGGAGTATCTAGAACAGCTGCATCAGGCGGTCTATTCCCGGCGGTTTCTATATCCATTTCAAAAACGATTTCCAATTCTCGATCCGCAATGATAGATATTGCCTCAAATTGAGCCAAAAGTCCATCCCGCTGCGCTGCTAACGAATAATCACCAGAAGGAATATTCTCTATTAAATATTCTCCATTTTCATCTGTAAAAACTGTACTAGAAGATGGATTTGTTGAAATTTTCACATTTTCTAATGGTTCGTTGGTACCCACAGCCACTACTCGTCCACGCACTGATCCTAAACCTTCTAAATCGATAGTATCTTCACTACAGGAATTCACTAATACCGCAGTAAAAACTAATATTAATTTTATAAAATATCTTTTCATTTTCATAAGAGTTTTAGGCATTATCCTTTAGGAACCTCACCATTTTCAATTACTTGTCTGTTTCTTTTTTTTAACTTCCTAAGTTCTTTTTCTTCTCTACGTTTTTGTTTACGTAACTCTTTATCCATTTTTAAGGGACTTTTAAAATACCAATTGAGTCCCAAAGAGAAATTAAAATACTGATCATCTCTTTTACCTTGTGATACATTATCTAATTTATCTCCTAAAACAAGATTATGAGTAGCATTAAACGCTACTCCTATTTGATCAGTAACTAAATATTCTATTCCACCTCCATATTGAAATTTGAAAAATGTTCGATCAAAATCATCCGAATTTACATTTCCAAAACCTCCGAAGAAGAAAGGTGTAAGCTTTTCAAAAGGTAAGAGTGTTAATTCAGCATTGATATCGATCGCATTAAACCCTTCGGAGAACGCTTCTTCATTTCTCAATTGAAATTTACTTAAGCTGGCATTAGCATTGATATATGGATTAAAATACCATTTACCTCCTACTCGGGCAGAATACGATAAATCCGCATTGTTGTAATCACCACTTATTAATGCCAATCCTCCGTTTACAAAAAGTGATTTTTTTCCACGTCTTTCCTTAAAATAACGTTCATAAAGCCCTGTATTTTGTGCTTCATTTTTTTCTGCATTGTAGTCTACCAAAAGCTCATTTACCTCTTGTTGATCGGCTGCTGGACTCCATAATCTATCTTCGATACCTTCAATAACCAAAGATTCTACAGCTTTCTCTATAGCTTCAGAAACTGCTATCTGACCTGGTTCGTTTTTAGTAAATCCTGTTTCCGCTTCTAACAATCTACTAAACTTCACATATCTAAAGAAACTAGCATCCAACGCCTGTGACAAAATTGTTTTAGAAACATATACAGTTTTTAAGATTTTTCCATTAGATGTAGAAACAGCTCTTAAATAAATAGTAATTCTATCTTGTCTGTATTGAGTAGATCCACCAACCCCAAAGTATCTTGCTCCTAATCCGCCAGTAATAATATTAGAATCATAAGAAACAATCCCTCCTTCTAAAATAATACCTGCATATAAAAGTGGAGGCAATTGTGGCTCATTCGTGTTTTTATTTTTTCGGTATTCTTTTCTGGTAGAACGAATAATATTACGTTCATTCAGTAAGTTACTTAGATTCTCTCGTTCGATAGGCACAAACCATTTAGAATCTTCCAATGCCTTTACCAATATGGTAGTTGCACCTTGAGTAACTGCAGTACTAAAAGTACTCCCAGCTTCCGTAGGTTTATACTGTCCTGTTTGATCCCTGAACTTATAGACCCCTACAACCACAGGTTCTTTTGGTACCGGTAAATCTCTGAGTGTTTGAGTGAATTTTGTGTCTTCCCCTATTCTTGCTTGTTCTACCGTGATGGGTTGGTTAAAATATGTTCCACATCCGGATAACAATATGACACAAGTAATTACTAGAATTACTTGATAAAACTTGTGATACATTAAAATTTAATTAGGAATTATTACTTGGGATTGATCTCCAGTACTTGTGTCTAAAATATTAATTACCAAACCTTCTCCAGATGGAAAAATCTCTATAAACAGTGTTCCAAAACTAAAAGTACCTTCGGTAAGACCTTCTTGCCCGAACTGCTCATTAAATAAAGTTCTGGATATCTGACTAAGTAACTGATTGTTTAAACTTTCGGTAAACCTCTCCAATTCCGATCTATTATCACCATCAGAATCACTTTCATCTGTAAATGTATTTTGAGCTTCCGCAGAACTCAACAACCATTGATAATTAAAAGTATCACCTCCAAAAGCTGGATTTTTAGGTCTATAAACCAAGTCTTGCCCTATGCTGTATTGATACGAGCAAAAGACAAGTATTATAGTGACTATTATTGACTTCATTTTTATAAGTAATTATTAATACTGAAAAATATCTCTTTTCTGTTTCTTTAAATCTTTGAAATATTTATAAACTCTTCGAATCGAAATCTTTGACATTTGCTCCAAATATTCGATATCTGGTTTACCTAAAAATTCATGAATGACTTTATCTTCTATTTTTACTTGAATGATGGTACTTCTACCAAAACTAAGTTTTTCGTAAACTCCGACTATCTTAGAACCGTTGATTCTATTTAAGGTATAGGACGTATAGAAGAAATCATAAAAATCCTTTCCAGGTTTGGTTTTGGTTTCTTCGATAACAATCCCTTTTAAAACAATACCATCATCCTCAACGTATTCTTCTTCTTTTTCTTTTTTTTGATCTTTTTCATTAAAGGCAATTCGAGCTTTGCCTACAATCTTATCTTCTTCATAGATTAACAAAAGCATCACAATCTTGTCTTTCTCGTCTACACCTATTGTAGTAGTAGTAAGACTTTTTTGTTCATTAGCTTCTAATGTAAATCTTTCTTCTTGATTACTTTTGGAAACAGTTTTTGTGGTATCAGTTCTAAAAATTGAAAATGTATATTTTAAACTTTTGTATACTTCGGTAGCGTTGGTTGCTTCCGCATTTACGGAAATAATATCGTCAATTCTTTCAGTCTTTAGTTTAGCAACAACATCAGTATTAGTAAACTGACTACTAACAAATTGGAATACAAATAGAAATATTACAGCCAGTTTAAAACGCATAAAACAAACCGCTTTTTAGTACCTTAAAAACTTCTTACGATAATCGTACGAGCATTTCCAGTCATTTTAAATTTTAGATTATTTGATAATTCGTTACTACCAAACTTTTCAAATGAAAGATTATCTCCATCTTGAAGAATTTCTAAATTGGTAGAAACTTCTGGATTAAAAGAAAAATCAATAACACGATTGTTATTACCATTTTGAGTAATAAACTTTTCGATATCCTTAGAAGTTTCATTAATATCAATCAAGTTTTGTTCTCCATTCTGATTCAGTCGAATATCAGAAGTTTGCGCTGTTATGGTTGAAAAAACCTGATTGTTTGTACCCACTTGCTGAATAAAAACAGAGTTATTATTCATAAAGCTTTCTCTTTGAGCTTGCACAACTGAGTTATTTTGTAATTGGTTTAATGTAATGAATCGTTCTTGGCTCTCTACCAATGACTCATCCTGATCATCGTTATTCTGAGCGTAGATATTCCCATTTAAAAGTAAGGATACTATCACTAAACAATATGCGAAATATTTTTTCATCAGTAAAGGGTTTTAAAAGTAGTAAAAGAGTTATGCTAACCTTAGTTAGCATAACCCTTTCAAATATATTAAAATATTTCTTATAGTTCTCCAGAACCAGACTGAGTTACAACAGCTGCGTTTCCAGTTCCACTTTGAAGAATAATGCTACTATGAGACTCTCCTGTTTGAGTTACAAAAGTAGTATTGCTTTGTCCAAACTGAGTATCTTGTGCAAAGTTAGAATCTCCTAACTGGAAAATATCACTAACATTACTAGCTCCGTTTTGAGAAGAGATAGCTGTGTTCTCATCACCAATTTGTCCTTGTAAAACTAAGTTACTTTCTCCGAAAAGACCGAAATCTCCTTCTTGAGTAGCTGTAGCAACGTTTCCGTTTCCTAATTGGAATTGGCTTGCTGTATTTTCTCCACCAAAGAAAGCTAAGTTTTGAGAAGCAGAAACAGAGTTCCCATCACCAATCTGAGTTTGGATGATAAAGTTGTTATCTTCTTCGTGCTGAGCAAATGCTTCGTTCTCATCACCTTCTTGTAATTGATCTACGATACCTCCTCTAGAGTCAAAGAAGCTACTTCCTTGAAGAGAAGTTGCGATATTACCTCCTCCAGTTTGAGACTGAATTAAAGTATTGCTTGTTCCCCACTGCTCTCCAGCAGCTGAGTTAGCTTCTCCTGTTTGTCTTTGATCTGCTAAGTTTACATCTCCTACTTGCGCCATAGAAGCTGTATTGAAAGAACCAGACTGAATGATTAAACTGAAGTTCTCTTCTCCACCTTGAGAAGTTGTAGCAGTGTTTGCGTCTCCAAATTGTCCTTGACCAGCATAATTTAAAGATCCATCACCAAAAAATCCTGCTCCTTCTTGAGAAATAGTAGCAGTGTTACCATTTCCTTCTTGAAGTTGTTCAGAAAGGTTATCTCCTCCGAAATTTAAAAGGTTTTGAGTAGCAGAAGCAGAGTTACCGTTTCCAATCTGAACCTGATACACTTCATTTCTATCTTCTTCGTGCTGAGCAAATGCAGTATTCTTATCACCTGTTTGCATTTGAGTAACAACTCCGTTTCTAGAAGCAAATGCTTCACTACCCTGAATGGCTTCTGCGCTGTTACCTGATCCCAATTGAGTAGTGGTGTTAGTGTTTGCTAAACCAACTTGCGTAATATTTGCTGCATTGGCATCACCTGATTGATCAACACTACTGGTGTTTGACTGTGCCACCATCACTGACGCGCTTAATAAAGCTGCTAGACTAAAAATTACTTTTTTCATACGTAAAATATATTAAATTTGATTAATAATTCAACTTATTATTTTGGGGCGCATGATTAATCCTTAGATAATCTCTTAAACTATCTAAAAACTGGTTTTCAATGAAAAATCTGGGGAGATATTCCTAAAAAGGGAGAGTCCTTATATTTTCTAGGAATGAAACAAATTTATGAAAACATTAAGGGGATTTTTATAATATTAGTAAGAATTCGACAAAATGCATTACGGAAAACCCATAATATACAGAGTTTTATGCGATTTTTTCAAGGTTTTAACAGATATTAATTTTTTGTTAAAAATAAAACAAAAAAGCTTCTTGGTCAGTAAATTCTTACCTATCTAATGAATAAAAGCTCTCTGTACTTAGTTAAAGGCCATAACTCATCATCTACTAACAGCTCTAATTCATCACAGTTATATCGAATTTGATCAAACAAAGGCTTTACTTTTTCACAATAACCAATTGCCTTTTTCTCGAGATTTCCTAAAGCATTTGCTTTACGCCTTTCGTCAATCATTTCATTCACCTTCATATTAATAACACCTATATGCTCAGAAATCTTTTCGATAATATCCATTTGTTCTTTTCCATATTTCTTGAAATCATTACCATATAGGTTTTTTAATCCAGAAACATTATTGATAAGCATGTTTTGATACTTAATCGCTGTTGGAATGATATGATTTCGAGCAATATCGCCTAACACTCTGCCTTCGATTTGTATATGCATTACATACTCTTCTATTTCGATTTCATATCTAGCCTCGGCTTCTATTTTATTCATCACACTCATCTTTTCGAAAAGATCAAGTGTTTTTTTAGAAATCTTTACCTTTAGTGCTTGTGGTGTAGTTTTATTATTACTTAGCCCTCTTTTTTTAGCTTCTTTCTCCCAATCTTTTCCGTAACCATTTCCTTCAAAAAGAATATCCTTAGATGTTTTGATATACTCTCTTAATACATTAAAAATTGCTTCGTCTTTTTTAAGGCTTTTTTTATCAATTAAAAGATCTACTTCCTTTTTAAAATCCACCAATTGTTTCGCTACAATGGTATTTAGAATTGTCATAGGATTCGCACAATTAGCTTTAGACCCTACTGCTCTAAACTCAAATTTGTTTCCTGTGAAAGCGAAAGGTGATGTTCTATTGCGATCGGTATTATCAAGTAAAATTTCCGGAATTTTACCAACTACGTTTAATTTTAAGTCTGTTTTCTCTTTTGGAGACAATTTCCCATCGGTTACTCCTTCTAAATCCTTAAGTACGGAAGTAAGCTGTTCACCAATAAACACGGACATGATTGCAGGTGGAGCTTCGTTAGCCCCCAATCTATGATCATTACTTGCAGAAGCAATACCAGCCCTCATTAGTTCTTCATACTCATTGATTGCCTTGATTGTATTGATAAAAAAAGTTAAAAACTGTAAATTACTCATCGGTGTTTTTCCAGGACTTAACAAATTGACTCCAGTATCCGTGCCCAAAGACCAATTGTTATGTTTTCCAGATCCATTTACTCCTGCAAATGGTTTTTCATGTAATAATACTTTTAGATGATGTCTAGCAGCTACTTTTTCCATGATATCCATCAACAATGAATTATGATCCACAGCAAGATTTGTTTCTTCATAAATCGGAGCCAATTCAAATTGATTTGGAGCTACTTCGTTATGTCTTGTTTTTACTGGAATTCCAAGAAGCATACATTCCACCTCAAGGTCCTTCATAAAATTCAGTGCTCTCGTTGGAATACTGCCAAAATAATGATCATCTAATTGTTGTCCTTTTGCAGAAGAATGTCCTAACAAGGTTCTTCCTGTCATTACAAGATCTGGTCTTGATTCTACCAAAGCTTTATCAATTAAAAAATACTCTTGCTCCCATCCTAGAGAGGCATTCACTTTTTTTACGTTTTTATCAAAATATTTAGCAATCCCAGTTGCAGCCTGATCTACAGCGTGCAAAGCTCTTAACAATGGTGTTTTATAATCCAAAGCTTCTCCAGTGTAAGCCACAAAAACTGTAGGAATACAAAGTGTTGTACCATATATAAACGCTGGAGATGATGGATCCCAAGCAGTATATCCTCTAGCTTCGAATGTATTTCGAATACCACCATGTGGAAATGAAGACGCATCAGGTTCTTGTTGCACTAATTGACCTCCTCCAAATTTTTCAATTCCATGACCATCTCCTATGGTTTCAAAAAATGCATCATGTTTTTCTGCGGTGGCACCAGTAAGCGGCTGAAACCAATGTGTGTAATGTGTAACACCTTTAGATAAAGACCACTCTTTCATAGCTGATGCAATTTGATCTGCTATTTGCCTATCAATTTTAGCACCATTATTAATAGCATCCATGACACTGTTGTATGCATCTTTGGTTAGATACTGAAGCATAGTTGCCTGATTAAAAACGTTTTCACCAAACAGTACAGATCTTCTTTCGGTTTCTGTAACTATTACCGATTTACGATTTAAGGTTTCTTTTAATGCTTCGAATCTAAGTGTTGCCATAATCAAGAAAATTTATTTGCAAATATAAAGGAAGTTTTCATTGCTAAAATCAAAAAAATGCTCCATAAAAATTAAAATAAAACTAAAATACCCTATAAAAAAGTAGGGTGTTGATAAAAATTAATAAAAAAAATACATTTGACCCCCTATTTTTTTTCGGTTATCACAAAATAAAACTAATTTTGAAACCTTTAAGAGTTCAATTTATAAAGTGTTAATTATGAGTAAAGCTAAATTAGAATACATTTGGTTAGATGGTTATAAACCAACTGCTAATCTAAGAAGTAAAACAAAAATTGAAGAAGATTTTAGTGGGAAGTTAGAAGATTGCCCAACTTGGTCATTTGATGGTAGTTCTACAAAGCAAGCAGAAGGAGGATCTTCTGATTGTTTATTAAAGCCTGTTGCTATTTATCCAGATCCAACAAGAAGAAATGGATATTTAGTAATGACTGAGGTTTTAAATGCTGACGGAACACCTCACGAATCAAATGCAAGAGCGACTATTGATGATGATGATAACGATTTCTGGTTTGGTTTCGAACAAGAATACTTTATTATGGATAAAACTACTCAGTTACCTCTAGGGTTTCCTGTAGGTGGATATCCAGGTCCTCAGGGAATGTACTATTGTTCTGTAGGAGGAAAAAATACTCACGGAAGAGATTTCGTAGAAGAGCATGCTGATTTATGTATCGATGCAGGCCTTAACTTCGAAGGTATTAACCAGGAGGTTGCAAGTGGACAGTGGGAATTTCAATTATTCTCTAAAGGAGCTAAGAAAGCAGGAGATGAAATCTGGGTAGCTAGATATTTACTAGACCGATTAACGGAAAAGTATGGATACTACATTGAGTACCACCCAAAACCAATCAAAGGTGACTGGAACGGTTCTGGTATGCACGCAAACTTCTCTAACGAGATTTTAAGAACTTGTGGTTCTAAAGAGGTTTACGAAGCAATTTGTGAAGCATTCAGACCTGTTACTGCAGAGCATATAGCAGTTTATGGAGAGTTTAATGACCAAAGACTTACTGGAGAACACGAAACACAGTCGATACATGAATTCTCTTATGGAGTATCCGATAGAGGAGCATCTATTAGAATTCCTATCATTACTGTAGAAAAAGGATGGAAAGGTTGGTTAGAAGATCGTCGTCCAGCTTCTAATGGAGATCCATACAAAATTGCAGCAAGAATTGTTAAGACTGTAAAAACTGCTGAAATACCAGTTACAGCATAACATAAAGATAGTAACTAACTAAAGTTGTTAAACGCAAAAACAGCCTTCGTAATTGAAGGCTGTTTTTTTATATATTAAATACACAATCCAAAACAAAGAAAGTACGAGTTTCTTTCCTATTAACTATAACAAAGCCTACTCTTTACCTTTACCTTTTGAAAAGTTAACACAAAAGAAAACTTATATACAAGCAAGATAAAATAATACGTTCATGATTTAATTTGTAATAACAGCTAAAACAATCTATAGGAAACCTCTTTTTTAAAGTAAACTTCACTAATATGATGTTTATTTCTAAAACTAACCTATAAAAACTAAGGCTATAAAAACACAGTAGCCCGCAAAAATCAAGAATCCTTTAGGCCTACCCAGAACCATTTTCTTGGGAATAAAAGCAAGCGGTAATAATATCATAGCGAAACCTAACATCCAAAAAATATCAATATTCATCAACCGAGTATCCGTAACAGAAATAGGTTGAATTAAAGAAGTCACACCTAATACCGAAGCAATATTAAAAATATTGGACCCAATAAGATTTCCTAATGAGATTGCTTTTTCCTGTTTTAATGCGGCAATCACAGATGCTGCCAATTCTGGCACACTAGTTCCAACAGCTACCATAGTAAGTCCAATAACCGCCTCACTCACTCCCATTCTAGTAGCAATATCCTTTGCTCCTTCTACTAACAATTCGGAACCAAAATACAAAGCAACACCACCTATCAACAACCAAAGTATCATTTTAAAATTAGAAACACTTTCTAAAGAATCATCCACATCTTCAACGGAGCTATCGGCCTGCTTTCTCGCTCTTTTTATCAACAAAAACATATATACCAACAAAGAACCCAACAATACACCACCTTCTATTCTAGTAAGTACACCATCATTGTCGAGAAAGAAGTATAACACTAAAGACAATAACACCATAACTGGCCAGTTAAACTTATAAAAATCCTTATCAATTGCCAAAGGACCAATTAATGCAGTTATCCCTAGAACCAAACCAATATTAGCAATATTAGATCCTATTACATTACTAAGAGAAAGATCTGCAGATCCGCCCAAGGCAGCTTGCAAACTCACCAATAACTCCGGTGCAGAAGTAGCAAACGATACCACAGTAAGTCCAATAACCATCTTCGACAACTTTAATCGAAACGATAATGCTACTGAAGAACGCACTAGATACTCTCCTCCTACCACGAGTAAAACAAAACCAATTACCACAAAAAGTATACTCTGAATCATATGCTATTAATTTGATTGCGAATATAGAATAAGTATATCATATCTAGTAAATGTTACAGCGTTTTTTTAACAAATCAAACACCTTGAAATCAATTGAAAACTATAAAAATAGTTAAATAACTATAAAAATAGTTGTGAAACTAGATTTGTAGTTATATATTTGAACTCAAATAAATGAGACTATGGAAAAACTCACCAATAAAGAGGAAGAAATTATGCAAGCTTTATGGAAGCTAGAAAAAGCATTTGCAAAAGAAGTACAAGCTGAATTAAACAACACAGTACATTATAATACAGTTTCTACGATTATTCGAAATCTTGAAGAAAAAGGATATATCGATCACAAAGCTTTTGGAAAAACACATCAATACTATCCAGTAATAACTAAAGAAGCTTACAGAAACAACTTTGTAGGTAAAGCAATGACTCAGTACTTCAACAACTCTTACAAAAACATGGTTTCCTTTTTTGCCAAAGAAGAAAAAATCACTGCAGAAGAACTAAGAGAGATTTTAAATGTAATTGAACAAAAAAAATAAAGCTATGGAAGCGTTTCTATTTTACTTACTTAAATCGAGTATTATACTTTCATTGTTCTACGCTGTCTATTTCTTTTTACTAAGAAAAGACACTTTCTTTTCTGCAAATAGACATTTTTTGATAGCAGGAGTACTTGGAGCAATCTTATTACCTTTCTTAGAGTTTACCCAAATAAAATTTATAGAGCAACCCAATTTTCATTTTATTGAATACAGCAACGATACTCCTGCACAAGTTGCAGCAACATCTTCAATTCTTGATTGGTGGTCCGTTCTTTTAGTTATCTATCTGGTAACTACATCAATACTATTAGTTCGTTTTGCAATTCAACTTTTTTCATTGCGCAAAATTTTAAATAAAAGCCGTAATTGTCAAGATGAGGGGTTTTCTTTTGTAAAAACCAAAGAAGATATCGCACCGTTTTCCTTTTTCAAATACATTATTTTCAACCCCTTACTACATGATTCTAAAGAATTAGAAATGATCTTGAAACATGAAAAAATCCATGCCGCACAATACCATAGCATTGATATCTTACTCATCAATTTATTTGTAATATTTCAATGGATGAACCCTCTTTCATGGTTATACAAAAAAAGTTTACAACAAAACCTGGAGTTTATTGCAGATCAAGAAGCTACCAGAGACCTTTCTTCTATAAAGGACTATCAATTAACATTAGTCAAAGTATCAGCTACTAATTATTCATCAATCACAAATAATTTTTATCAATCATTAATCAAAAAACGAATCGTTATGTTAAACAAAAAAGAATCGAATCACAGGAACTTATGGAAAACCACTATCATCCTTCCATTACTAAGTCTATTTTTATGGAGTTTTAATACCAAAACCGAAATACGATATATCGATCAGGCCGATACTCCTGAAGAAGTTATTAGTTCTGATGTCAATATTTCTTCGGCATCTGATATCACTAAAGAAGAAAAAGAACTTGAATTTCCAAAAAAGGAAGAGGTTCCAACTCCATCAGAAAAAAAGTATCCTGCCAAAAATTCTCTTACAAAACAACAGGTAAATACTGTGCAGAAAACTAAAAAACCAAAAATTAATTCACAGAACAACAAGATCGTCGAATCGCAGGTTTCAAAAATCAAAAAGAAAAACACTATCGAGTTTGTTATTAATAAAACGTCTACAAAAGAAGAACTAGAGAGAGTAAAGCGTATTTTAAAAAACGAGTACGATGTAAAAGTAAGTTTTAGCGATATCGAAAGAAATAGTGGTAACGAAATCACGAGCATTAGCATAGAAGTAACCTCTAGTAAAAGCAATGCTAATTTTTCTGTTTCCGATGACAAACCTATCAATCCTTTGGTATTGTCCTATGACAGTAAGGAAGAAAAGATCAATATTGGTCAGTCTGGAAACAAGAATATTTGGATCAGCAAAGACGGCAAAAGCAAACATGTTGATATTCAAAGTATAGAAATACAATCAGATGATGAAGGACAAAGCTATTTCATTATCAATGAAGAATCTAAACACAAACTATCCAAAAAGAAAGGTGAAAATAGTTTCATAATTAAAAGTAATGATGATGAAGATGGTATTCATTTCCATTCTGACAGTCATGAAACCACCTTTAAGTTTGATGGTAATTCTAAAAAGAAACCTCTTTATTACATAGATGGTAAAAAAGCTAGTCAAAAAGATGTCAAAAAACTAAAATCTGATGATATCGCTACTGTAGAAGTACTTAAAGGCAAAAAAAGCATTGAGAAATACGGAAAAAAAGCGGAAGATGGAGTTATTCAGATTACCACAAAGAAATATGCCAAAAAGAACTATAAGAAAGAAACTGGTCTGGATATTCATATAGATAATGATGATATTCGATTTGGCTCTACTGACGATGGCAAAAAACCGATAATATTTATTAACGGAAAAAAAGCAAACCAAAGTCTATTAGGCAGCTTGAATAAAAATAAAATTAAGTCTGTCAACGTTTATAAAGGCGAAAAAGCACTAAAAAAATTCGGTGTTGAAGCTGAAAATGGTGTAGTAGAAATCATAACCAAGTAACACATCCATATTGCAATATATATCAAAAACTCACTTGAAATCAAGTGAGTTTTTTTTAAATTATCTAATCCTTCAAAATTGCTTACTTTTATATCTGAAAGATTTTCTTCATACCTTATGATTTATTGATATGACAAAACCATTCTTTATTTTTTTAGCTAGAGTTAACAAAATATTACTCCCTAGCTTTACAAAAAAAAGTTTAGATCTAAGTAAAGCCTCTAAACTTCAGCTACTTATTTTTGGGTGGAGATTATATGTCACAAAAAGAGCTTTATAAATCTTACTTTCAGAAATTTACACGACAATAAAAGATCTTTTTTGCAACATCTTTATTCCGTTTTCGTATTTATAATCGAATTCATTTCAATTAAAAATCGAAACCCGAAAAATAATATTTAGTATGAAAAAATGGATCTTTTTAGGAATGGGTATACTAGGTATACTTTCCTTAACAGCATTTACATCCAAACTACCTACAGACTCCGCTCAATATACTTTGCAACCTAATGAGATTATTGCAACAATTAATAAAGACACCACTGAAAAGGAGCTAGAAGACCTAAAGGACTTTTTTTCTGAAAGTGGTATTGAGTTAATTATCGAAAAGATACAGTTTAATGAGCAAGATGAAATTACTAGTTTAAGCATCGTTTTAAAAAAGGGAAATGCGAAAAGTAAATATTCCTCTTCCTCATCAGAACCCATATCTGATGTAGAACTTGGATATAAAAATGGTAATTTGTACATAACAAATTCAGGAATGTTTGATATTAACTCCTGGAGAAATCAAATTGGTTTTAATCATCAAACTATTGATTTGGACAGTATTTTAAAAAACCAAAATTTCAGATTCAATTTTGATTTTGACCAGGAAGGGGATTCAATATTCTTCAATGGGAGACATTTTAACATTGGAAAATTAAAAGATCAAATCATGAATTCTTTTGATTTTAACGAAGATGAAGATGGGAATATATTTTTTAACAATCAGCAGTTCCCTGCGAATTTTGGAAAATCTAAGAAGTACAGTTTTGTAGATGATCCAGATATCGAGAAATTAATCATTATAGATGGAGAAGAAGCAGACTTCAAAACGTTGGATGAATTAGCCAAAGCCGATAAGTTGGAAGAAGTAGATTTCCTAAAATCTAATATTGCCGTTAGCCTATATGGAGATAAAGCAAAAGATGGCGCCATCATTGCGATTACCAAAAAATAATTTTTTAATGAACAACACAAAAATAACAAGAGTCTTTAACACGGTAAAGACTCTTGTTATTTGTCCCTTCTGCTAATATTGTAATACCGAAGCTATAGGATAATCAAGTTTATCTTTTCCATTTAGAAAGCTTAATTCCATAATAAAATTACACTGTACGATTTCGCCTCCTAGTTGTTCTACCAATTCACAAACAGCTTTTGCCGTTCCACCAGTTGCCAACACATCATCATGAATTAATATACGTTCTCCTTTTTTGATAGCATCCTGATGGATTTCTAAAACATCTTCTCCATATTCTAACCCATAACTCTTACTATAAGTATCTGACGGTAATTTCCCTTTTTTACGAACCGGCACAAATCCAGCACCTAATCGTTGCGCAATCATTCCGCCTAAAATAAAACCTCTAGCTTCGATACCAATTACTTTATCTACTTTAGCATTAGTAGGAATCAATTCAGCAAGTTGATCTGCTACATAGACCAACGCTTCAGAATTAGCTAGTAAAGGAGTAATATCTTTAAATATAATTCCTGGTTTAGGAAAGTCAGGAATATCTCTTATCAGTTCTTTTATGTTCATAGTTGCAAAATAATGAAAATCGAAAAAAGAGCCTCAAAAATTATCAAAAGCCTCTTGGATTATAAAACCATCTCAAAAAAGAGCCTTCAATTCTTACAATTATTTATCAAAATACCTACTTTAAGTTATACTTTAAAACAATATTAAAGAGAATACAATTACATATTAAAACATAAACCTTTTTTTAGATTACAAAAAATATTCACTTTCATAGATTTCTTCCAAAATATTTTTTTATAAACTTCTAATACTATATTTTAAAAATGTACAACAATACGATAACAATTATTTTCAATTTAAAAACCTAGAAATCATGTAAACTATAGTCTTTCTTTTTGATTAATTATAAATAACTAACAGTTTAAAAAGTCATTACTATGCTTACATATTTAGGAATCATAATGGTTATTATTGGAGTTACTATTTTCATCATCAAACCATTTTTTAAAGAATCAAAATTATTACACAAATTCACTAGACAAAGAAACATTGCTATGATCCTTATTGGATTATGTATGAGTGTTATCTCTGGGATGTTTTTCTATGCAGAACCAGGAACTGCGTATGCAGTGCAATATCCTTGGGGAAGTCAAAAAGCAGTAGTTAATCAGGGAATCAACACTAAGATGTGGGGAAGATTGATCCCTATTCAGTTTGAATTACCTATTAAATACGTCATCCCTAACAAGAAAAACGAGTTGGGTGAGCAAAGCAAATACGCCAACGTAGACAAAGCAAAATATTGGGCATTTAGCGATGCGGTAAAAGCGAGAATCGCTACATCGGTGGTGATTAGTATCAACACCGCAGACGAAGATCAATTTTTATCTGTGGCAGATCGTAACAAAACGGAGAAAAACTTAATCAGATCCAGAATTATCCCTAACATAGATCAGTCTATTAAGAATACCTGTAAACTAATGGATGCACAAGATTATATATCTGGACAAGCATCTGATTTTGATCGGTATTTTAAAGATCAGTTAGAAAATGGAATGTATGTTTTGGAAGAGTTTATTGCTACAGAAACCAGAGAAACTATCGGAGATAGCACTACCGTAAGAACGATCCCTAATAAAGAATCGAAACAAAAAAGATTTCGCATAAAGTATCATAACGGAGAGCCTGTTCGTGAAAAAGGCAACTCATTAAGAGGATATGGTTTAACGGTTGTACAAGCAGTTGTAACCGAAATCGACTGGGAGCCTGAATTTGACAAACGTCTTCAGTTACAGAAAGAAGAAGTAGCACAAACACAATTAGAAAAACAGCAGGCAGAACGCGAATTTTATAGAGCGCAAAAAGAGATTGCTCGTGGAGAAGCTGAAAAAGCTGCAGAAAGAGCTCGTTTAGAAAAAGAGCAAATTCAGAAAACCATCGAAGCAGAAACAAAGGCTAAAGTAGCTGAATTCAATCTTATTGAAGAGCGAAAAAACTATGAAGTAGCACAATTTAAAGCGAAAACTCAGAAAACAATGGCAGACGCACAGTCTTACGAGAATGCAAAGCTAGTAAATGCCGGGCTTACCCCACAGGAACGAGCTGAATGGGAGTACAAAACTTCTGTGAATGTTGCCAAGCAATTAAAAGACCTAAAACTACCTGAAATTTATATTCAGGATGGAGGAAAATCAGATAAGGACGCTAACCTATTACAATCATTAATTGGCGCGGACTTAGCAAAAAAAATGATGTCACAAAAAACATCTAAAGAGTAAAATCTAAGAGTGGGATGCATATTGTATCCCACTAATTAAAACATTTAAAAATATAACATTATGGGAACATATGTGAAATTATATACCGGAACATCTATTCTTACAAACAGGTTAGCTTTTTTACTAAATGAGGCAGGCATTGCTACCATAACTAAAAATCATGATGAATCTGCAAGATTAGCAGGTTTTGGAACTTTTCAAAATTCGAGTGAGCTTTTGGTGCAGGATCATGATTTACAAGAAGCTTATAAAATCACTGAAAATTTTAAAAAAGAAATTTTAAAATAGTTTTTTAATTTATAATTTTCACATATATTTGCACCCGCAAAAAAGGCCTCGTAGCATAACTGAATAGTGCACTTGATTACGGCTCAAGAGGTTGCAGGTTTGAATCCTGCCGAGGTCACTTAAGAATGAAAGCTCACCGAATGGTGAGCTTTTTTTGTTTGTATAAAATTTAAACTTATTCAAGAATCAAAATACAAACAAAAAAATGCAAATCTATGATTTGTGGCTTTTCATTTAGACTACGGAACTTAAAGGAACACCAAAGGTAATCTGCCAATATTAATAATATTCAAAGAGAATCTATTTTCATTCATCTAAGCACACTTTTGCGACTATCTATCTCATGTAAGGTGGACGTGTGGAAGTACTACAAAAACTATTAGGACATTCTGAATGATCTATGTGCACATAGCAGAAAGTATTAAAGATGAACAGATCATGAGTATGGATCAAATTTTTAATTAAAAAGTCGGTTTACTAGAAAAATTGGTATTTCTGTAATTTCATAAACAGAAATGATATAAACAACGAATACTCAAAACCAAACATGATACAAATATTAAATACAATTTTATTTAAATACACAGATTTATAATTCTGTATTTTACAAACCAAATAGTAAATTAACTTAATACTCTTTTTGTCGAAGAATGGTTTTAAGTAGATGACATCGTATATTCATATGGTCGTGAAAGTTGGAGATGACACAGTAAATAACTCTAATCATTGCTCCTACTATTTACGCTAGAATGCATTCCTTTCATCATGTTTAGTTATTTCTTTCCAGGTATGTTTACATTTTAAGCATTTGTAAGTTTGTTGACTGACTCTTACGTAATTATAATTTGGATCATAGCCTAAATCTTTTTGCTCTATAGTATTATAGTAGAAAAAGCTTGCCTTGCAATTGGGACAACGGTTCTTATTTAGATACCGAATAAAATATACAATTAGAACTACTATTAAAATAAATATGATTAAGAATGCTTTCAAATTTTCTTATAATTACCAATTAACAATCTTGTTATCAAAGTTCACTTAGTTGAATTTTCTATTATAACTATTCTACAGAAAACTCTTGATTGTGTTTTTAGGATATTTAGCTAAAATTAATATCTTATTAGTTTGATAGTTTTAAGTCGAGTTTTTATAAATGAGCTATTTGGATTTCTACGCACTATATCCCCAACATTCTTTTTGTTCAGACTAATTTCATAATATAAAGGATAGTTAATATTCGGGTTGATTAGTTTCTGTACTTTTTCGTCGGCATTAGTGATTTCAACTAAACTTTCTGAATCAGATGGTAACATTATTTCTATTTTTTCTTTTTTATCCAAAACAAAAGCTTTTCCATTTACCAAAAATTTGGCAGGCATTTTATTTTGCTTACTACCATCTCTAAAAAAAACTATTTTACTATCCGACTTACTTTCACTCTTATTAGCTTTTAGATGTTTTTCAATGTTAAAGCTTTGCACCACTGCGCGTATGTTTTTTAATGATTTGGAAAATTTAGGACTATTAATTTTTTCTTTAAGATAAGGTTCGTTTATTGAAAATTCTGTTAGTTTATCAAATAACTTTCTTTTTTTATATATAAGTCCATCTTCATGAATTTGATCAGAATTAGTTCCTTTTTCAATGAGCCATACTGTTTTTGACTGATCACCAGCAGGAACTAATGATTCATATATTTTAATTTCTCCTTAAGTAATTTGAGCCATCAATAAGTATCTAATGACGTTTTTCTTATTTAAAATAGATTTTGATTTATATTTTTTCAAGAAGAAAAAAACATCTTGCTTATCATCATATTTTCCTTGGATATTCTCAAAACTTATATAACCACCTTCTTCTTTAAATTTTAATTTAGATTGACTAGAGAAAGGACCTTCATAGACTTCATCAGAGAAAATTTTTTCATTTTCTTTTGTGAGATAAAAGGATTGAGCATTTAAACATAAAGTAAATGGTAGATAAAAGAATAATATATAATATATTTTAATTTTCATAAATGAGATTAGTTAAGGTGTCTAATAGTGACTAACTTTTATTATAAGTATCGTATTAAAGTAAAACGTTACCCATTTTTTTTTGATTTTTCTTTATAGAACCTTAGAGAAATATGGTTTTTAGCAAATAATATGTCAATGACGCTATTATAAAAAATCCAACCGCTTTTGGTCCTAAACTATTTTTGTTGTGATCATTCATCATTTTATTGAGCTTCGGCAGTTATGTAATATTGAAAAAATATTCTCTTAAATCGTCATGCCCATTATTTAAATCTGCTACAAATAAGAACTTATATTCTCCTGTTTTTTTATTAATATATAATGGAGGCCCACCCCGTTTAACTTCTGGAGAAATTTTACTATAAACATAAATTGACTCTTTTAAATCAATTCTATTTACAATTATTCGATCTTGCATTAATTCTTGAATCATTTTTTCAACGAAAATTAACTTCAGTAAAACTATACAAACAAAAAATAGTTTTACAACACTTGGATAATAAGGATTCAGGGTGTTTTGTGGTGACAAGCCAAATAGAGAGTGGGAAACAGATTATATTAATACACAAAAATAAACCTAAAACAAACAAAAGTAAATGCAACAGTAAAGAAATACGATCTTTTTTTGAAATTTAACCTACCCCTACCCGCTAAAATTTTATCAACACATCCTTTATTTTCATGGTAAAAATTCCATTTATTCACAAAAACACTGAAAAAACAACTCCTCTTTTATCAAAATTATTGAATTTATTTCTGTTGTTTATTTAGTGTTTTCAACTTTTTATACAGCGGAATATTCCGCTTATACAATAAGTCAGTTTTTCATTAGGGATTTTCATTTTTGGAACGTTTATAATACAGATGGGCACAAAAACTAATTGCTCATCATACTCTTAAATTAAACCTTAACACAAAACTCAAAATCATGAAAATTAGATTTAGAATTTTAAGCACAATTACCATTTTTTCATTTCTATTTTACAGTTGTGAAAAAAATGAAGAAACCTTTAACGATACAGCATCAGAAATTGACATCGTAAATGATATAGGAGCTGATCAAGCTATACCTGGAGAATATATTATCATATATCATCCCGATCAATCAATTTCTGGCAAAACTGTGGAAATAGAAAACAAATCCAACAGAATAGTATCCAGACAAGGGATTTCGGCTAAGAATATCAAAAATACTTACTCAAAAGCAATCCAAGGTTTTACTGCTAAAAACTTATCCGAAGAAGAGGTGAAATTACTGAGAGAAGATCCCGCAGTTGCCTACGTAGAACCTAATTATATACTAAAAACAGATTTTAAATCAGGTAAACCGGTGAGTAATCTTCCTCCAACGGTACAAAACAAAGCTGTAACTAATGACTCACAGCTGAGTAATGGAGAGTTTTTACCATGGGGTATAAATCGAGTAGGTAGAGGAAATGGTGTCGGAAAAACATGCTGGATAATAGATAGTGGTATAGCTCCTCATAGCGATTTAACTATCGATACGAATCAAAGCATAAGTTTTGTTGGTGGGTCTTGGGTAGATGAAGACGGACATGGAACACATGTAGCTGGAACTGTTGCTGCCAGAAATAATGGCTCGGGAGTTATTGGTGTAGCATACGGCGCAACTGTAGTTTCTGTTCGAGTTCTGGATGCTAATGGAAATGGTACTGTCGATGGTTTGATTCAAGGAGTAGATTATGTTGCCGATAACGCAAATGCTGGCGAAACCTGGAATTTTAGTGTAGGTTTCAATAGTCGATTTACCTCTCAGGCAATAGATGATGCATTTAGAAACTTAGAGCGTACAACCTATGGAGCCACATCTGCGGGTAATAGCAATGATGATACTCAGTTTTATTCTCCAAAATTATTACAAACCCCTAATACTTGGGTTGTAGGTAATATGACAAATACAGATGCTCCTGCCTCTGGTTCAAACTTCGGAAGAAGTGTTGATCGTTGGGCTCCAGGAACAGCTGTTTGGTCTACTTGGTTAAATGGTCAGTTTAATAGAATCTCAGGTACTTCAATGGCTTCACCACACGTAGCAGGAATATTGTTATTAAGAGGTAACAGTACCGCTACTGATGGATCTGTAAGTAAAGGTGGATATACTGCTCCTATTGCTACCTTAAATTAATAATAATTTCTAAACTTATTAGAGGCTGCTAAACACAGCCTCTTTATATTTTTTAATCTCCAGAATGCTTTCTTCTATCTCGATAACATTTTATTCACAGTACTTCTATAAGTTTGCCCAATAGGAATGTTATGATCTGTGATTTTAATTTGATTGCCCTCTATAATTTGGATCTTTTCTTTTGATACGATAAATGAATGATGTACTCTTAAAAAATTGTCGGGTAACTCTTTTTCGAAGGTTGATATTTTATATAAGGTAAGAATTATTTGATTTTCCAGAAATACTTTACAGTAGTTTCCAGCAGCTTCGATAAAAAGAATATCATATAAAGATATTTTAATTTGTTTCTTACCTGATTTGATAAATATATATTGATTCCTTTCCGAGCTTTCTACCGGTATTTCATTCTTTTCCAAAAGAATTACTTTATTAACGGCTTTTATAAACCGTTCAAATGCAAAAGGTTTTAATAAATAATCTACCACATCCAACTCGTATCCTTCTAGTGCAAATTCTTTGTAAGCAGAGGTAACAATAATTTTCGGAGGACGAGAAAGTGTTTTTAAGAACTCGAAGCCGCTTAGCTCTGGCATATTAATGTCCAAAAACAAAAGATCTGTTTTGTTTTCTTCTAAAAGAGAAAGTGCTTCGAATGCGTTATATGCACTGCCAACATTATGCAACATTGGGAGTTTATTTGCAAAACCTTCAATAATCCGATGCGCAATAGGCTCATCATCCAAAATCATATACCTAATCATAGCTTTATCTCTAACATTGCATTAAAAACATCATTATTACTATGAAGTATTAATTGATGTTTATTATGATATAACAATTGAAGTCTTTTCTTTAAGTTTTTTAAACCTATACCGTCTTCATTTTTATTTTGAATATTTGACTTAAAATTATTTTCTATTTGAAAAGACACTACATTACTTTTTACTTTTAAATTTATTTTAATGTATGCATTTGTAATCATACTCTCCACACCATGCTTAATAGCATTTTCTAATAACATTATAAATAACAATGGAGCTATCTTTAGTTGATCATCACTTATTTCTTTTTTAAAAGAAATAGTTACGTCTTTTTTATATCTCAATAAGTGAATCTCAATATACTGTTCTAAATACGTTACTTCCTTTTGTATAGAAACAACAGCTTCTGCTCCTTCGTAAATAGTATAACGCATTATTTCCGACAATTTTAAGATTACCTCAGGAGTTTTATCAGATTTCTCTATAGCCAGACCATAAAGATTATTTAAAGTATTAAAGAAAAAATGAGGGTCTACTTTACTCTTCAATAGCATTAATTCAGCCTCGTTCTTATCATTCTTAAGTATTTGATATTGTTTCCACAAATTAAAAAACCAACGTATTACAATGTATCCAACAGTAAGCAAAAAGATAAGTTGAAACACATAAAAATAATGATCATGAATTGGTAATCCCGAAAGTTCTTCTAGTCTTTTGAATCGAACCATTCCAATGACAGAAATGAGAATAACAGTTCCAACAAGTATGACATGAAAATATTCTCTACAATTCTTAGACATAATCCAAATGTATTTTTTTTTGATGATCTCAACTAATTTAATGGATAAACACTATTAAAACAATGACCAACACGCTATAAAAAAACATAGATATGCCTGCACCCATAAATTTATATAGTGTGCAGTATACAAATCTATATTGATCATAAAACTTAGTTCAAAAGAATGATTCCATATAGATTTGAGAAACACTTAAACAAATGTAAATGAATTATTTATTAAAAAAACTCAGTGTCGTTGGTCTACTATTAACTCCTTTTTTATCTAATTCTCAAAATCAACTAGTACCAGAGAAAGACATCACCTCAATGCAAATGGAGATCTTACAAAAATTAACAGGAAAGACTCCTATTAAAGACAAAACCTATTTAAACCAACGAGCATCTCCCAAAGAGCGTGACATCACTGCAAATTATCTATCTGATTATTTATCTTCGATAGACTGGCAACTTGAAAATCATTATTACCGCACCTCAAACGGAAATCCGTTACTTGATTTATGTTTACCACCCGTACAAGGAATTAACGTTGCTGCAGTATTACCCGCTACTACAGATAGCAATGAATACCTACTATTTGGAGGACACTATGATTCTGAACGTAATTGTCCTGGCGCTATTGATAATGCTACTGGAATAGCTTTGAGCATAGCCATTGCGTATAAACTCGCAAAACTAAAAAAAAGAAACATCAACTTTATTATCGTTTTATTCGACCAAGAGGAGGATGGAGAAGTCGGCAGTAAAGCTTACGCAAAAATGCTAAAAAAAACGAATAGAAAGATACATTCTGTACACACTATAGATATGATGGGATGGGACAAGGATCAAAACTATGGAATTGAAATAGAACTCCCCTCTAAGAAGCTTAAAAAGCTATATGAACGATATGCTAAGAAATACCACATCCCTATTTATAGTACCTCAGTAAGCTCTTCTGATCATAAATCATTTATAGATGAGGGTTTTAATACTGTTGGAATTTCTGAAGAATATGTTAAAAGAGATACAACACCTTTTATTCATACTCCAAAAGATACTTATGAGACCATCAATTTTGAGTACCTACTATCAACTACAAACTTCATTTTCAAAATTTTTAAAAAACTAGCACAATGATAACTAACCGACAAATATTAACTAACAAACTATATGAAACCTTATTAATTGTGAGTTTTATTCCCAGTATCATAAGAAGTATTGAATATTCATTCGTAGGTATATTCTATCCTTTTTTGATAATAGCAATCCTAACATCTCCCTTCTTATACGTTTACTTGAAAAGAAAAAATTACTCTCCAAAACTAGTTAAGTATTGGAGCATTTTACTAATTGGTTATGGATTACTAAGGATAGTATTATACATACTCATCATTATAAAACCGAGTGGTGTCCCTTCTGGGGCTTTTTATCAGTTTACTTTTTGGTACACTACGAAAAGTGTATGCTATACTCTATTTGGGGTATGTTTGTTTACTAAACGAAAACTGATCGTTAGATCAATTTTCGTTTAGTAGTATTGATTATTAAAACTAAGAAAGCTGTCTGCAATAAATTGCTGACAGCTTTCTTTTATATTAAACCATTCTCTCTTTTAGTTAGATAGCATACAAAGATATCTAACAGAAAGAATTTCTAGTTCTTAATGAGCTTTTGAGTCTCTTCTACACCGTCTAGATTAACGTTAAGAAAATACATTCCTCTAGCATAGTTAGATAAATCGATTTGAGCTGAATTATCCGAAGAAGTTAATTCTTTTTGAGACGCGATTACTTTTCCTGTTAAATCCGTAACTGTATAAGAAATATTAGCAGCATTTCTCCACTGTATATTGAAAACACCAGTAGACGGATTTGGGAATAGACTTAACGCTGGTCTGTTCACAACATCTTCTACACTTAAGAAATTACCTTCGATTACCAAATCATCAATAATAACACCTTCCTGAGTTACTGCTTGATCTGTAACAAAATTAAATCTAAACAAAAAGCTTGGCTCATTTATAAAAGCTGCAAGATCATAACTATATTCTTTCATTGTAGCATCAGTCCCTGTCCATTGTGCACCAGGACAATTATTACAATTGCTAGCATTTGGTAGTGTATCACTATTATACCAATTAGGGTCATTTGCGGATCCTAATATGGTCCAACTCAAACCTCCATCAAGAGAATATTCTACATTAATAAAATCCCAATCTAATTCTATATCAAACGCCATATTAAACTTAAGCACAGGATTTTCCACAGAAGAAAGATCATAACAATTAGAGACTAGGTAACTAGTACTTGAATTCGCATAGTCCCCATCCAAGTTGGTTCCATATACATTTTGTCCTGATGCAGCTGTATTAAGATTTGTCCCTGTAGGTACTCCACGTTCCCAAGAACCTCCAACAATCAAAACATCGTCTCCTGAATTCTCAAAATCATTAACCTCTATACTTGCTTCTTTATTTGTTATAAAAACACTGGATAAAGAATTATTTCCTGCGTTAGCATCTCCTGCGGTAGAAGTTATTATATTAAGAGTATGCACTCCAAGATCCACATTCAATTGAGGTAACTCAATCATTTGTGTTTCATTAGAATTAATATTCCCAGTCCAAGATGTAGTATTAGAGTTACCGTCTACAATATATTCTATATCAAGAGAAGAAATTACATTTAAACCATTATTTTGAACTTCTATAGATGGAGCAATATCACCACAATTTATTTCTATACTAGAAGTGTTGATTGCAAGTAAACGAACATCATTATCAACCAACTCTACCGGTATTTCTGATTGCCAAACTCCTCGACCATAAGTCGCTGCTGTAATATTAGCATCATTTATATTAATCTCTAGATCCCTAACAGGAACATTTGGTAAATTTTTATCAAAAACTTCCCATACTCCAGGTGTGGTGTCATCTGTTCTATACACACCTGTGGTAGTACCAATAAACAATGGATTAGCAGAGTGTCCTCCTTGATGCTTTATCACAAGCTTTGGCACATTTGGTAAATCTCCTGTTATATCAGTAAAATCAAGACCTCCATTTACGGATTGATACACTTTACCAGAAGTACCTGAAGTGGTTGCATATACGATATTACTATCGGCACTATGGACAATAATAGAAGTAATTGACCTAGTAAAACTTTCAACAACATTAAAAGTAACTCCTCTATCAGTACTTTTTCGCAAAGTATTACTAATTGCAGCATACATAATATCCGAATTAGAAGGATCAATTTCAAACTTAGCGATACCTGTTGATGAACTTAACTTAGGTGATACCTGAACAAATTTATCTTGATCTAATCTAAAAACTGCATTATAACCAGCGTAGACCTCACCTTCTTTATTTACTTTAAGAGGGGTAATCCAATTACCAAAAAACTCTTGAGTATCATTAGGACTTGTTTTAGGATCTGGTTCACTTACACGAGCAACTTGGCTTAAACCACCATTATTAGAAATCCAAAGATTTTGTCCTCGTTGCATAAAACCATAATACTTATCATCGTCATTAGGGTCTATTGCTGCATCCATACCATCTCCTCCTCCATACACATTCCATTCTCCAGAGCCGGTTAATCCAAAACTTCCATTATCTTGTAAACCTCCAGCCATTTTTTTAGACTTACCATTTGATTTAGAAACCGCTATTTTATAAAACTGTCCAATTTGCATTTTTTCGGTTAAATCAGAAAAAGTTGTTCCTCCATTGGTTGATTTAAAAATACCTCCATCACTTCCGCAATACAAATCACCTTCAAAGAATCTTAAAAAATGTATGTCAGCATGTGTATATGATGGTGTTCTAGAAAACCACTGATTTACCTGAGTAAAACTCACACCACCATCAGTAGATTTCCAAATATCCAATTCTCCGGTATATATCTCATCTGCATTTGTATCCGAAACGGCAATTGCCATATCATACCATGCTTGTCCTGCCCCAAAAACGTTAGTTGATAAAGACGATGATTTTGTATAAGAATCTCCACTATCAGTAGATCTATAAACCCCCTGAAAAGAAGAATTATCTCCTGCACTAAGTATATACACATAATCAGAATTAGCGGGAGTAACATCTATCGCTAATCTTGTGGATGAACTAGGCAAACCATTAGTTATAATAGAAAAAGAATCTCCATTATTAGTAGACTTATAAACCCTAGAATCAGAAACCGCATATATAACATTAGAATCACCAGGCTTTAATTTAGCATCATTTAAGTTCGCACCCAACGTACGAATAAAATTAGCTCCGCTATCTGTTGATTTATAAAAACCATCACTGGTAGAAACAAATACTTTAGTTCTATCTGTTGGATCTAAATAAATCTCATTGATATTTTCAGCTCTTGAAATATCAAAATTCAAACCTGTTGTCTCCCATGTTTGACCGCCATCGGTTGATTTCAACAAACCTACACTTACGGTATCATTAGCATCGTCATCACCAGTTCCTATATAAATGATATTATTATCTACAGGGTCTATAGCAATTGCTGAAACTCCTATCTGAGGAAGTTCATCTGATAATGGAACCCAACTCGCTCCAGCATCTAATGACTTCCATATCCCTCCTGCAGGTGTACCTGCGTAATAGGTATTTGAATCTATCGGATCTACTATAATCGTATTAACTCGACCTATATTAGAACTAGAAAAAGATCGATCAATAAAATCATCTGGACCTAAAGCAATCCAATTGCTCTGATCTACTTTTCTATTGTATGAAGCATTTTTTTGTAATCCCGCATCCCATATTTGTTTTGCAGACATTAACGTTCCATCATCATTCAAACAGTCCTTCCAAAAGTCTTCCCATCTTTTAAATGGTTTGTATCCAGATCCTTTTTTTGTATAATCTTTGTCTTTCCAATACTCATTAAAAGCATCGACAATTTCCTGAAATTTTAGAGGTTCATTAGTTCGTTTAGATTTTTTTTGAGCTTCAAGCTCTTTCATCCAAGGGGCATTGGAATTAAATTGTGCATTACTTAAATAAGAAAAAGAACAAGCAATGACTAGAAAAATAATTTTTTTCATTTTATAAACTTTGTTGAGTTATTTTTATAGTAAACAGCCAAACTAGGAGAAACCCTAATTTTTTTAAACATTAATTTTATACTCGAATAATTTGAAGAAAGTACTAGATTTTATATGATTGGGTAAGATTAAATCAACAACCATATAACATTATTATTATTTTTTAGTTTAACTACAAAAAACACGTGATATTTAAATTAATATTATAACTGTTTAACTGTGTAAATAAACAAAATAAGTTTTACTTTTTTTTAATATGAAGATAAAATAAATATCTTCGAGAATTCTTATGGAAAAGAAATCGGTTTGTGAGGAAAAGAATTTTGAACTAATCTTCGATGATTGTTCCGAGTCTCTGCGCAATATTATTTATTATAAGTGCGGTGATCTCAATTTGGCAGAAGATATCATTCAAGATGCTTTTGTAAAATTGTGGAAGAATTGTAAAAAAGTTGTTTTTTACAAAGCAAAATCTTATTTGTTTACAGTAGCGAATAATAATTTATTAAATCATATTGCGCACAAGAAAGTGGTTCTAAAATATGAACAAAAACCGCACACTGAATTAAATGATCAAGATCCGCAGTTTATAATTGAAGAAAAGGAATTTATGGCCAAATTAAAAAAAGCCATTGATAATCTTCCTGAAAAACAGAGAGAAACTTTTTTATTATCAAGAATTGACAAAAAATCATACAAAGAAATTGCAGAAATAACTGGGGTTTCCGTAAAGGCAATAGAAAAAAGAATACATTATGCTCTGGTAAGCTTACGAGAAAAGTTAGGAGATATTTTATAAATATATGTAGGGTTATACAGCTTAAGACTGTTAATTATTTAGAAAGCATAAACGAAGAACAAAAAAACAAATGCAAAATCCATATTCAGACGAAACATTCTTAGCAAGATGGCTCAATAATGACCTCGACCCTAAAGAAAAAATGGAATTTGAAAATTCTGAAGAATATCAAAAATACAAAGTTATTATTGATAGGGTTGGTATGTTGAAGTCTCCTGTTTATGACAAAGACAGAAATTTAAAAAAGATAAAGGAAGAGATGCTTAATACCACGGATACTAGTAAAGTAATTTCTTTCCTTCCGAAGTGGACTTACGGTATCGCTGCGACCTTATTGGTTCTTCTTGGTCTTTTCTTTTTCTTCAATCGCTCTACTGTTTATAAAACAAATTACGGAGAACAGATGACTGTTCAACTTCTAGACGGATCAGAAGTAATACTAAATTCTAAATCAAAATTATCCTATAAAGAGTCTGAGTGGAAAGAAAATAGAAAGGTAGTTTTACTAGGAGAAGCTTTTTTTAAAGTAAAAAAAGGATCTAAGTTTACAGTGATATCAGAATCTGGAAGTGTTCAGGTTTTAGGAACCCAATTTAATGTTAATACACAAAAAGATTTTTTTGAAGTTATTTGTCATGAAGGTAAAGTAAAAGCTATAGGAGCTAAAGATTCTGATTCAGCAATCCTCGTCAAAGGCAAAGCATTTAGAATTACAAATACTGTTGTGGAAAATTGGGAAACAGAAACCTCGCTTCCAAGCTGGTTATCTGGAGAAACTACATTTACCAATACTCCATTAAAACAGGTAATCCAATCCTTAGAAAATCAATTCAATATTTCGTTTGATACAAAAAAAATTAATTTAAATCAACGCTTTACTGGAAGTTATAGTCACAAAAATATTGAGATAGCTTTAAAAACAATCTTTGTTCCTATGGAAATTTCATATACTTTTAACAACGAAAACAACATAGTTCTCGTTAAAGAATAAATGAAATCGATTTTTTTTTCTCTCTTAGTCCTCATACACCTACCCTCTTTTTCACAAAAAACTGAGCTACCTGACTATGATAATATTCCTTTAGAAACAGTTCTGAAAGATATTGAACAGTTTTATAATATCAAGTTTTCTTTCAATCCTGAAATCGTTAAAAATGAACTTATTACCCTATCAAATAGAAATTCATTAGAGAAACTATTAGAAAACCTAGAGAACCAAACATCAATTTTTTTTGAAAAAATTAATGATAGGTATTACGCTATACGAAAGAAAAACAAAGAGGGATTCATAACTATTTGCGGATATGTATTAGATACAAAAAGACGAAAAGCTATTGAGGAAGTCTCAATCATTAATAAAAGTCAATCTAAGACTATTTCTACCAACCACAAGGGATACTTTCAATTTCATTTAATAAAACCAAACGACACCATTGAAATTCGTTTTTTAGGCTATAAAAACAAACGTTTTCCAGCAAAAGAATTGGAAAACAAAGATTGTTTGAGAATCTTTTTGACAGAAGATGATTTTCAATTAGGAGAAGTAGTAATCACTGAATACGTAACTTCTGGAATATCTAGACAAGGTGCAAATAGCGCGATAAACATCAATCCTAGTAAACTAGGCATTCTACCTAGATTAGTTGAACCCGATATTTTACAAACATTACAGTTTTTACCTGGAGTTCAGAGTCCCACAGAAACTGCCTCAGGCCTTCATATAAGAGGAGGTACTCCAGATCACAACCTTGTTCTTTGGGATGGTATTAAAATGTATAGTTCTGGTCATTTTTTTGATTTACTTTCTATTTTTAATCCTTATATAACCGAAAATATCAAACTTTTCAGAAGTAGCACGGAAGCTAAATATGGAAATAGAATTTCTGGGGTAGTAGACATAGAATCAAAAAACGAAATTCCAAAGGATTTAGGTTTTGGTATTGGCATCAATATGACAAATATAGACGCATATTTTGAAGCCCCTATAGACGATGGCTTTGGTGTTGTTATATCCGCCCGTAGAGCGTTCACGGATCTTATTGAGACCCCAACGTTTAGAAGCTATTCAGATAGAGCATTTCAAAGTATACGTTTCTTTGTTGACAATCAAAATTTTGATCAGGAAACTGTAGAAAATGAAAATGTATTCTATTTCACAGATCTTACGATTAAAGCAATTTTAGACTTATCCGAAAACAGCGAACAAAATAACAAACTAACCATTAGTACTATTTTCACCAATAACAATCTAGATTACACACTAAATATAAAAAACATACAAGGTTTTAACGAACCATTTGATGAAAACCAAAAAGATAATTTAGAATTTGTAAATCAAGGTGCAAATATAAAATGGGAAAAATTCTGGAATAAAAACTTTTCCCATTCTGCTAATATCTATTTCTCAAATTATGACTTTAATTATAAGGGATTGCGAGAAGTTAGAGCTACAAGAGATGGCTTTTTGTTTTTCGAAAATAACATTGAAGAAACAAATACCATAAGAGATGCAGGAGCTTCGATCCATACTAATTGGATCATAAACGCAAAGAATAATTTTCTTTTTGGTTATGATTTTTCCACTAATGCTGTTACCTACAATGCGGACTACTCTGCAGATAATTTTACTTTTGACGAAAGTGATGGTAATATTACACACGCTGTTTTTGGAGAATATAAATTAAATCTAAATGAGAAATTTAAATTAAGTGCAGGAATAAGAGGCAATTATTTTTCAGTTTTGGATAAAACATATTGGGAACCCAGACTTAACTTAGAGTTTAATCTATCAGAGAATATTATCACGAAAGTAGCGGCAGAAAGACGAAATCAAGTAATAAGTCAAGTGTCAAATTATTTACCTAACGACTTCAACCTTGATAATCAAATTTGGCTATTAGCAGATTCAGAATTTGTATCCATGTTAAGTAGTGATCAAATATCTGGAGGTTTCACTATTAACAAAAATGATTGGTACATTGATATTGAAGGATATTTTAAATCTACTGAAGGTTTAACATCATTTGCTAATGGTTTTAATGGAGTATTAGAACTAGAAACAGGAGAAAGCAAAGCATTTGGAGTTGACCTTTTAGTTAAAAAGAGAATACGTGATTATCGAACTTGGATTGGTTATTCCTATACCAATCAGGATTTCAAGTTCGAAAATGTAAACAATGGTGACTATTTTCCTGGAAATTTTGATGTTCGACATTATCTTTCTTGGATTCATAGTTATCAATGGAATAATTTTGAATTCTCTCTTGGATGGACTATTAGAAATGGAAGACCGTACACACCTGCATCAGGAATTACAGAAGATAATGGATTTCTATTCATTGATTATGAAGAGACGAATAGCGAACGACTGAATACATATCATAGATTGGATTTCTCTGCTTCATATAAATTCAAGTTATCCAAAAATGATACTTGGAGAAGTAAGATTGGTTTCTCTTTATTCAACTTATACGATAAAGAAAACACCCTAAATCGAACTTACAATATTAGATTTGATGACAACAATGATTTTTTGTTACAAGAAGTCAATACAATATCCGCCGGGATAACACCAAATTTATCCTTTAGAATCGATTTCTAGAAGCTTCTTTCACAACCAATATCTTGACTTAAAATCATTAAAAGAAACAACTATAAGAGGTATTGCTATCCATTCTTAATAGTTTAAGAAATAAAAAACTCTAATATCAAACATATATTGAGTTGTATACTATCTACTTGATAATCTAAGAAACTTATAAATAGGAAATAAAAAAACCACCTCAACAGTATCGAGATGGTTTCTCCAATATGGATTCAAAGCTTTTTATTTACCTATATTTAATAGGGTTTAATTTCTTCTTAATATAAGAATTCTAAGGCAACGATATCGAAGTTAGAAAATTCTCCATCCTCGCTTCCGTCGAAACAAGAAATCATTAAAGAACCAGAGTCTAAACCACTCTGCCCCCACTGATTAGCAGAAGGTGTTCCAGGAATATTAATTGCTCCAACTCCAGCAGTTCCTTCGTTAGCTCCACCACATCTTCTACGAGCGTAGTCTGTGTGTCTGAAACCTAAAGCATGTCCTATCTCATGTCCGATAACGTGCTCATTTACGTTATTACTTGCATTAGCCATACCGCTTAAAATTTGGATAAACTTGAATGGTCTTCCTCCTTCTGGGAATCCTGCAGAACCACCTTGTCCACCTTGTCCGTTATCATATACTACCATATCAGCAGCTTGGAAATTCGTTCCAAATGTTAATCTGAAATTTAATGTAGTATTGATTCTGTTGTAATTATTTACAGCCCACTGAAGACCTGTTTGCATTCTACTTGATAATGCACAACAAGAACCTGTGAAACCTAAAATATCGATAGTTCTGTTACCGGAAGATACAAGGTTATTAGTTCTATATTGTTTGTTCCCATCCTCGGTATCTCCCAATGCATATCCATCAGACTCAAGAGTATTCAGAAACATTGTGATATCTCCAGATACCACCATTTGATCAGAATCTCCCGTTAGTGGATTTACCATATCCTTAATAAAAGCATTTGATGGATTAACACCAGCAGCCAACATTTTATCTTGAAGATCTTTACTTAATTCTAAAGCTTCTGGTTGAGCGTCATTAGTAATTTCGTCTTTTTGGCAAGAGGTGATTACACCAGCCACGATAGCGCAAAGCGCTAATACTTTGATTTTTTTCATTTTAAAAAAGTTGAGTTTGTGTAGTTACTTTTTTTGTAAAATAAACTTTATCAATAAACCTATTTTACTGCTATTAATTTAATAAGCTTTGAATCTTTTTAAATTTAAAGCGGGTTGAAGATATGATAATTTTTTGGATATATCAGTTAATACTTTGAACGATTCTCGGTGAATTTACAAAAACAATAGATTAAACGCAACAAAGTTGCATAAAATACAATAATACCTCATCCTCAACACACACAATAAAATCGATAAAGTGTAATCAAAATTTTACAAAAAGTTAACAGTACAAGTTAGCTAACTATTATATTTTCGCTAATGTTAAAGAAATGTAAATAAAAAAACACTTTGTTTAAAACAGAAGGTTTTTTCTTACAACTTATAAATTTTTAACTAATTAGTGTTAAAATTTTATTAACACCATCTTTTCTTTACTTTTTTCTCAAAATGCCTAAAGATTATATGTCATTTACTTCCTGTTACATTGGGATTATTTAATAGTACAAATACAAAAAACCCAACCAAAGTTGGGTTTTTATAACTTTTATGTTCTGATTATCAGAATATAAAATAGAAATAAGATCTTAATATAAATAATTCAATGCAGTGATATCATTACTATTAAACTCCCCAGTAGCGCTTGTACTAAAACAGGCTAACATAATAGAAGTTGAGTCATAACCTGTTGGCGTTCCTGGTATATGAATAGCTCCATCAGATCCAGCACTCTCTCCAGACTGCCCACAACTCTGACGACTAAACCAATCTGTATGACGGAAACCTATAGAATGTCCTATTTCGTGTGTAATCACATGCTCATTTACATTATTGGAATATCCCGATAAACCATAAATCGCAACTCCAAAGTTTGGCCTTCCTTGTGCATCTGGAAATCCAGCCACTCCACCTTGCTCGCCAGCAGCTTCTTCATTAGGATCATGATACACTACCATATCTTTTGACTGATAATCTGTTCCGAAGGTAAGTCTAAAGCTTATAGAGATATTTAACCTATTAAAATTATTTACCGCCCATTGCAGACCAGTCCTTTCTTTACTGGTAAGTCCGAAACCTCCACCACCGGTATAACCTATAATATCGATAGTTCTATTAGAACCTGTAACTAAGTTATTTGTTCTATATTGTTTTGTATTTCCTTCTCCAGTAGCTAAAGTTGGTGTTTTCATCAGATCCTCTATCGTAGAAAAATAGTCTCCTGATCTAACTCCTGTTACCTGAGAACCATCTAAAAGTGTCCTTGTCTGCATGATCGCATCCGCAGCATTTACTCCAATAGCTTCTAGATGTAATTTAACTTCTTTTGATACTTCTTTGTTTTCAGTTTCGATTTCATTAGAAAGGTCTTGTTTTTGACATGAAGTGATAAGACCTGCAGCGATAGCACAAAGTGCCAAGAATTTAATTCTTTTCATTGTAAAAATGTGTTGAGTTTGTATATATTATTTTGGGAAGTACAAGCAAAACCAACGAATTGCGCTAGCTTAAAAATCAATAAGAAAGTTTTGGGGCGTACAATTTTTCCGATTCAAAGATATCACATTTTTTCTTTTAAAAAAGTTAATTCATTGAATTATCCCTTAAAAAACAACAAAATAATTAAATTTTTATCAATTAAAAATGTTTTTTTCGACGAATGACACAATTACAAAAACACATAAAAACCTTACTATAATTAAGTTTTTACCTCAATTTTAATTTTTGAGTAAAAAAAATCGCTCAATAACAAAATTTATTGAGCGAATATTCTTACAAATATGTTTTCTTAAACAATTTCTGCACTTAAACCAGCTTGGAGAAGCTTTGAACATCTAGGCACTAATTCTTCATAAGCACCAGTTTTTACCGTACATTTTCCTTTATAATGTACCAACATTGCGCATTGTTCTGCCTGAACTGGTGTATGCTCACACGTATAAATCAGAGTTTCTATAACATGATCAAAAGTATTTACATCATCATTATAGAGAACAATTTCATTATTATTTTGTTCTGTGGTTTTTTCTAAAACTTCTTCTAAAACCTTTTCTTGTGTGCTCATCTCCTTATTTTTATACAAATATACTATTTCATACAGAAAAACGAATCGTATATTAGATTATTTTAACTTGTAACAAGCTGCTATCCAATTGTTTCTATCCAAACTATTTACAAACTCTAAATTATTTGCATTGCATTCTTTAGTAATTAGCTCTAAATCTTCGCTATAAAAACCGCTTAAAAAAAGTTGTCCTTTGGATTTTAGTGTTTTTGCATAACTAGATATATCTTTTAATAATATGTTTCTATTAATATTTGCTATAACTACATCATATCTTTTATCATCTAACAAGGAAACATCTCCTTCGTATGCTGTAATATGTCTACAATGATTTCGTTCTACATTTTCTACAGTATTCAAATAACACCAATTGTCTATATCAATTGCATCGATAGGTTGTGCACCACGCATCTCTGCTAAAATTGCCAAAACACCTGTACCACAACCCATATCCAACACTTTTTGATTTTCTAAATCAGCTTTCAGTAAATGTTGGATCATCATATGTGTAGTCTCGTGATGCCCTGTTCCAAATGACATTTTAGGTTCTATGACGATATCATATATCACATCCGACTTTTCATGAAACGGAGCTCTAACACCACAAATATCATCCACTACAATGGGATTAAAATTCTTTTCCCATTCTTTATTCCAGTTTACCTGTTCTATTTCTTTGGTTGTATAAGTAATCTCGAATTCATCCGAATTTAGAATATGGATGTTATCTAAAATATGTTCATTCCACTCTGGTTTTTGAATAAATGCTTCCACTCCATTTTCTGTTTCCACAAAACTTTCAAAACCTGCATAACCTAACTCTGCGATCAAAATCTCGGTAGCAGGTTGTAATGGCTGTATGGTAAAGTAATACCCTATATATACTGGTACTGTCATATACTAAAAATTAAAGCGCAAAGTTAATCTTTTGTGCAACAAAAAAGGCATTCGTTTTAGCGAATACCTTCCTGTTTTATAATAATATTTAGTGTTTAAAAAGAAGTTGCGATCGCAGAGAAACTTTCTGCATCTAATGAAGCTCCTCCTATTAAACCACCATCAACATCTGGTTTAGCAAAAATTTCTTTGGCATTATTGGGTTTCACACTACCACCGTATAATATAGAAACTTCTTCTGCAATCTCTGTTGTATATGCTTCTGCAATTGTTTTGCGTATAAACGCATGCATTTCTTGTGCTTGCTCTGGGCTTGCGGTTTCACCTGTTCCGATTGCCCAAACAGGTTCGTATGCTAATACTATTTGTTTCCAAGCTTCACTATCTAACTTAAATAACGCATTCTTTAACTGGCTTTCGACAACATTAAAATGATTATCACTTTTACGTTCTTCCAATTCTTCTCCAAAACAAAATATAATTGTCATACCATGTTTTAAAGCAGTCGTAACTTTTTCGGCTAACAATTCATCCGTTTCTCCAAAATACGCTCTTCTTTCGCTATGACCTAAAATAACAGTCTTTACTCCAATACTACTTAGCATATCTACAGAAATCTCTCCAGTAAAGGCTCCACTTTCTGCCTGATGCATATTTTGTGCTGCCACTCCAATATTGGATCCTTTTAATTCTTCAAAAGCATAATAAAGATTCGTAAAAGTTGGTGCCACTATTACTTGGGCTTCTGTTGATGTGTTTAGTTTTTCTTTTAACTCAGAAAGTAAAACTCCAGTATCGGCAAGGTTTTTATTCATTTTCCAGTTTCCTGCTACAATTTTTGCTCTCATTAATTTTAATTTATTTGTGTGGTTTTTATTTGGTTACATTTTTAACACTATCGTTATGCTCTAATTCTGGGATCTAACCATTTATAGATAACGTCTACAAATATATTGATTAGAATGAATACAGAAGAAATTACAATAACCGAACCCATAATTATTGGAAGATCCGAAGTATTTAGGGCATCTACAATTTCTTTCCCTAATCCATTCCATCCAAAAATATATTCTACAAAAACAGCTCCTGCTAACATGGATGCAAACCATCCAGAGATGGCTGTCACTACAGGATTTAACGCATTCTTCAATGCATGCTTTCGGATAATCTGAAATAGGGATAAACCTTTTGCTTTAGCAGTTCTTATATAATCCTGACTCATTACTTCTAATAAAGAATTCCTCATTAATTGAGTTACTACTGCCAATGGACGAACTCCCAGTACGATTGCTGGTAATAGTAAGTTTTTCCATTGAATATACGTTCCTTCTCCAAAATCATCTACCTCATACAAACTACCTGTCATATTTAAATTGGTATATTCATGTAACACATAACCAAACAACCAAGCAAAAATAATAGCACTAAAAAAAGAAGGAACACTCATACCGATTGTACTAACCAATTGCAATAATCGATCTGGCCATTGATCTTTGGTCAACGCACTAATAATACCCATGGTAATCCCCAATAAAATAGCTATAAAAATTGCAGAAACAGCTAAAACCACTGTATTAGGTAAGGTTTCTTTAATGACTTGACTTACCTTTTTTCCGTTTTTCTGAAAAGACTCTCTTAAATAGGGGTATTTCAGAACCATGTGTACATTACCGATGTTTAATAAAGATGTTCCAACATACTTTTTTGTATCGAAATAGGAAAAGTCATCCTTTTGAGCACTATGAAAAGAAATAGGAGACAGATCATTTAGATAGTATCGGTATTGTGTTGTCAATGGCAAATCAAAGCCATATTTCTTATTGATAATATCTAACTGTTCCTGATTTTCGTTTTGCCCCATCATCATCTGAGCAGGATCACCAGGAAGAATTGTAAATAAAAGAAAGATTACTGTTATCACTCCTAATAAAGTAAGTAATGCATACCCTAATTTATAGAAGTACGAAATCATATTAGTTCGACTTTTGCTTTAACTGCTCTACTTCTTCTAAGGTATAAACTTTATATTCAAAAGTATCGCCATACAAGAGCTTTGCGTACTCTTCAATTGTAGTATTATATCCTGCTTTTACTCTTCTTTCATTCACACTTTCCGCATCTTTTATGGGCCAGATAATATCAATTGGTTTATTGGTATCAGAATTAAATGTCATTCCTTGTGTACCATATACTTGCTCTTCTCCTTTACCCATCAAATATCGGTCTTCCATCATTGCTACAAGTCTAAAAGGAATTTCTTCTTTTTCACCAGCTTCTTTAATTAAAGGAAGGTATTTATCTATTTTATCAGAATGTTGAATTACATACCAAGCGGCTTTATTTGTAGGTTCGCCTACAAGAGATTTACCGGGATACCCATATTGTTTAAATACTCCCTCTATATACACCGTATTTGAAGAATCAATTTTATTTTGTTGGAACCAATAATCACTCAAAGCTTCTTCCTCTGTAGCTCCTACCAACTTCGCAATACTATCACGTTCTTCAACTGTTTTAGCTTGCATTAATTTCCTAAACTTCTGATCTAGTTTAGCAATACTATCTAATTTAGACTTTAGCTCTTTGTTTATTCTAGGTTTGGAAGGTGTTACTTTATCCAAAATCAGCTGATCGGCATCATTCCAATTTAGTTTTTCGGTAATAGTTCCTTTGTTCAACTTTACAATTCCAGGATTGGATCTTAGAATTGTTTTTAACGCTGTCTCATCGGTACTATAAAAATCGAAATTAAGATTATAGGTTTCTTTTTTCTGTGCCACTGCTTCAGGAGATGAGGCGGTAAGCCCTATCACATCATAACCTTGAGCCATTGCTTTATCTGTTAATCCCTTGATAACACTCATTCCTTCTCCTTCACTCTTAGAAAGATTGTACATTACGATAAGAATCACATTTTCCTTTTCTAAAAACTCGGCTGTGTAATCATTTCCATCCTTTTCTATCGCAAAATCATGAATTGGTGGAATGTATCCTTCCTCAATCATTTTAGTTTCTACCCCAATATATTTACCATCTACCTGAGGATATTCTCCACTAGTTTTGATGATTTCTTCTTTTCCATTTACATCGAACTTCCATGAATATTCAAATTCTGCCTCAGGAGCTCCTTCGGGCACTGACATTCCTTCTTCTATATTAGTTCCAATTTTATATGCTCTAAAATCAAAAGTTGGTAAATGCATTAGTACATGATACGCAAATGCCAAACAAGCTGTAAAGGATACAAATACGATCCACTTATGTGAATTCTCTGGAAGAATAGGCGTAATATATTTCCTTCCAAAAAACAAAATAAGAATGAATACTAAGAGAATCACGTCTTTCGTAAAAGATTCCCAAGGAGTTAATGGAAGTGCATCTCCAAAACATCCACAATCTGTTACCTTATTGAAATATGCTGAATAGAACGTAAGAAATGTAAAGAAAACGATCATGCCTAATAACGACCAAACCGTAAACTTTGGTAAATATCCGAGTAATAAGGTGATTCCGACAATAATTTCAAAAATACATAGAAACACTGCTAGTAATAACGCAATCGGAATCAAAAACTCCATATTTAAAACGCCTTCACTGAAATATTCTTGCAATTTATAAGAGAACCCAAGTGGGTCATTTAGCTTAATAAATCCTGAAAATAAGAAAAGTGCTGCTACAAATATTCTGGAAAAACCAACTAGTATTTTCATCATTAATATGGAGATTATAAGTTATCGCGAACAAGATAAAGGGTTTATACCTTGTTATTTTTAGTTTAACAGTATTTTATAAAATCAAAAATTAATTTGCTTCACCCAAATGAATCATAGCAAATACGGCATAATTAATCATATCCTGATAATTTGCATCAATCCCTTCGCTCACTATAGTTTTACCTTTATTGTCTTCGATTTGTTTTACTCTTAATAGTTTTTGTAAGATTAGATCGGTAAGTGAACTTACTCTCATATCACGCCAAGCCTCGCCATAATCATGATTCTTATTCATCATCAATGTTTTAGTAATATTGATATGCTTATCGTATAATTCTGTCGCCAAACCTACAGATAAATCTGGCTGATCTACCACTCCCTTTTCTAATTGAATCAAAGCCATTAAGCTGTAGTTAATGATCCCAATAAACTCTGAAACTTCTCCTTCATCTACTTTTCTTTCTTCATTTTCCTGTAATCCACGAATTCGTTGCGCTTTTATAAAAATTTGATCTGTAAGAGATGGTAATCTTAAGATTCTCCAGGCACTTCCATAATCTTTCATTTTCTTAGTAAACAAATCACGACATTTGGTGATTATTGCGTCATATTGGGTAGACGTATCTTGCATATAACTGTTGAATTTTGCGTAAATTTCGCTTTAATATGGCAATTAAAAAAATTGATCGTACAAAATCATATAATATGTATCGTTCAAACTTAAAAAGTGGCGATAGAGTTCTGATATTTCCAATTATAAACAGAAATTTCACCAAAACAGAACTAATTACTGAGATTAAGCTAGATGATTCCATAATTAGGTTATTAATAATTAACGGCTCGGAAATTCAAAAACTTTCACCTAAATGGATTGACATTTTTCAAAATTTTGTCATGCGAAATGGTTTAGACAAAAACACAAATATCACAACTATAAATCGAGAAGCTCATTATTTAATCACTCTTGATCCAGTTCCTAATGAAATACACATTGGAAGAGATATCGAATTAGCAATTAGATTAGTTCTTTACCCTCCTACACAAATAGGAAATGCAATCAATTATATCATTGATGGCGGCGCAGGAGCTGGACTTATAGAGCCATGGAGAATTGACAACTTTGACACAAATCATAATTTATCTCAAAAAAGCTTAGAGAAAATTGTTAGTACTTTCTATTTGTTAAAACAAATTGATTCTAAAAACCACGTCTTTTTAGAGAAAGTCTTAGAAATAATGAAAATCAATAATATATATTTTCAAGTTGGTTTATTATGGAATTTCATTGAAGGTTTCTGGGGACAAAACAATCAAAATAAAAGCCTCCACAACAGTTTCAAAATCATGCTAACATTTCCAAATGGTTATCCTCCTGACTACTCAAGAAAAAAAGTTAAAGAAATTAGAGAGAAGATAGAAAATCATAACAACTCTTTTGGAAAGGATAAAATAACTAGTATTCGTAATTTCTTGTTACATGGCGATTATATATCCGCAAAAACTATATCTGAGAAACAAATAAATATTATTAATGAACAAAGGAATTATCTTTACCATCTTATAATCGATTGCCTAATCAACACTTTTTAAAATCTAATGACTATCAATTGCAAAGGGTCTTTAATTGATCTCAGTTCCCCGAAAGTAATGGGAATTTTAAACCTAACTCCAGATTCTTTTTATGATGGAGGAAAATATAAAGATGAATCACAAATTTTATTGCAGGTAGAAAAAATGCTGCATGAAGGAGCTACATTTATTGATCTTGGCGCTTATTCTTCCAGACCAGGAGCAGATCATATTTCTGTTGATGAAGAAGAGAAAAGAATCTTACCTATTGTAACTTTAATTCTTTCTAAATTTCCAAATGCCATTTTATCCATTGACACTTTTAGAAGTAGTATCGCCACAAAATGTATTGATGCCGGAGCGGCAATTATAAATGATATCTCAGCAGGTAATCTTGATACGGATATGATTCGCACTGTTGGTCAATTAAAAGTACCATATATTTTGATGCATATGAAGGGCACCCCACAAACTATGAAATCATTAAATCAATATTCGGATTTGGTGAAAGAAGTTCAGTTTTATTTTTCTCAGAAAGTAGCAGAAGCAAGACTAGCGGGTATCAACGATATTATTATAGATCCTGGCTTTGGTTTTGCTAAAGATATTGATCAGAATTTTGAACTGCTGAATAAATTAGAACTACTACAGCTACAAGGGCTTCCTATTCTAGCAGGTGTCTCTCGAAAATCGATGATATATAAAACTCTGAACAGTACTCCTTCCGAATCCTTAAATGGGACTACTTCTCTAAATACCATTGCTTTGTTAAAAGGAGCTTCTATCTTAAGAGTTCATGATGTAAAAGAAGCTATGGAATGTGTAAATCTAGTAAACAAATACAATAATTTTACGGATTAATCATTTTGAATAAAAGATCTGAAACAGAGTTTCGCTAATTTTTCTATTTTTACAAAAAGACCGCCTTTGGATTTAATCAATGTTAGAATATTAGATATCCTGGATATCGTGTTGGTAGCACTGCTACTCTACTATATGTATAAATTGGTTAAAGGTACTGCCGCTATTAATATTTTTATAGGAATCGTAATGATCTATCTTGTTTGGAAACTAACTCAGTTTCTGGCAATGGAGATGCTTAGTAGTGTTTTAGGCGAGTTTATTGGCGTAGGAATGTTCGCGTTGATTGTTGTTTTTCAGCAAGAGATTCGAAAATTTCTACTTATGATTGGATCTACAAACTTTGGTAGAAGAAGAAAATTTTTGCGACAGTTAAAATTCATAAGAGACACGCCAGAAGATAGTGTAACGGATGTGGGGGCTATTGTAAGAGCCTGTCAGAAAATGGGAGACACCTTTACCGGTGCATTGATCGTAATTAAAAGAAATACTGCTTTAGACTTTGTTAAAAACACAGGTGATGAACTCGATATATTAGTAAAAACACCAATTATAGAAAGTATTTTTTATAAAAATAGCCCATTACACGATGGAGCTATGATTATAGAAGACAATAGAATTGTTGCAACTCGAGTAATATTACCGGTATCAAATGATAGAGACATCCCTTTACGATTTGGATTAAGACACCGAGCTGCCATAGGAATTACCGAAAAAACAGATGGGTTAGCTATTATTGTAAGTGAAGAAACGGGTCAGATATCTTATATAAAAAATGGTGAATTTGTCATCTTTAAAACACCAGAAGAATTGATTGAAAAAATAAAGAAAGATCTACAATAGATGGACAGCAAACTTAGTAATCTTAATTATTGTAAGAACTGTGGCTTCGAAATCAACAACTTTGCCTTTTGTCCAGAATGCGGTGCCAAAAAAATTACAAAGAGAATTACTTTTAAAAATCTAACTCAGGAATTTAGTGACCGCTTTTTAAATTTAGACAATTCTTTTATTAGAACATTCGTTCATCTTTTCACAAAACCAAAGGATGTAATTGATGGTTTTATTAATGGACTTAGAAAAAGGTATATAAATGTTTTTAGTTATTTCGCAATTTCTCTTACCATCGCCAGTTTATACACTTTCATTCTAAAAAAATATATGGAGGATATCTTTGCAAAAACAATGGTTTCTGAAGAACAAATGGAAGTAAGTAAAATAGCCTCTGATATTTCTTTTGAATACCAATCTATTACCTCATTCCTAACAATTCCGATATTAGCCTTAATATCGAGGCTTGTTTTTTTAAATTACAAAAAGTATAATCTTACAGAACACCTGGTTATTCATCTATACGCCTATTCTCATATTACTATGGTGATAAGTTTCATAACCTTACCTATACTTTTAACTGTTGAGAATCTTTATCTGGTGTTATGGATACAGTTCCCTACTTCTATATTCTATATCGCATATGTTTTAAAGAAACTATATGATTTAAGTTGGAAAAAGATTATCTTAAAAACACTGTTATTTTTTGTAATCATGAGCATACTATTTGTTATTTTCTCCATAGTTGTTGCTTTCATCATGATACAAACAGGGGTAATGCCAATCGACGGAACCTCTTCTATTTAAAAACATTAAATATTTAAAAATCACCTAAGAAATAAATGGATAAAACTGTTACAATTTCTAATTGCAAGAACTGTGGGCACAATGTTGAAAAAGTAAATTTTTGCTCTCACTGTGGTGCTAAAAAGATTACAAAAAGAATTACCTACAAAAATTTAATTTCTGAAATAACAGAAGTATATCTAAATATCGATAACACACTTATAAAAACCATTAAGGACTTAACAATAAAACCTCACATTGTTATTAATGACTATATCAATGGAGTTAGAAAAAAGCATTTAAACTTACCATCATATCTGTTATTATCTCTTACTCTATCTACTCTTTTAACCTTTATTAAAGAGAAAGCATTTGACATCACTCCAGAAATAGATAAAAGTGATAAAAATTCTGAAGTGGTAGAATTTTTAATAGAAACAGTAGAAAAATTTCCAACGCTGGGATATTTCATCCTAATACCTATGTTTTCGCTCATGTCTCGCTTTATCTTCAGAAAATACAGGAGGTATAATTTTCTAGAACACAACGTAATCAATGCATACCTCATAGCTCATATTACTATACTTACTTTTATACCCTACATTATTACTTTTTGTTTTGGGGACTATGTAGAAGAGACTAGTTCCATATTTTTATTAATACAACTTGTTTATGCAACCTTCTTATTCAAAAACCTATATAACCTAAGCTATTGGAGAGTTCTAATTAAAGGTTTTGTTGGGTTTCTATTAATAGGTTTACTTGTAATGGGAATTGGAATAATTAGCGCATTAGCATCTAAAATTCTGGAAGCAAATGGGTTAATTAATTAAACCTCTCTCATTTCACTAAACTGTACGTCGTAGAGATTTCTATAATATCCATTCTCTACTTCCAAAAGTTCGTTATGATTTCCTTGTTCTACAATTTTACCGCTATCCATTACAATAATTTTGTCTGCATTTTTGATGGTAGCTAGTCGATGAGCAATTACTATCGAGGTTCTTCCCTGGGTAATTTTATCTGTTGCATCTTGGATAAGCTGTTCACTATGTGAATCTATAGAAGAAGTAGCTTCATCCAATACTAAAATTCCAGGATTGGTTACATACGCTCTAAGAAAAGAAATTAATTGTCTTTGCCCAGAAGAAAGCATTACACCTCTTTCTTTTACATTATAATGATATCCATTCGGAAGACTTTTTATAAAATCGTGGATCCCTATCTCTTTAGCAGCTTTTACGACCCTTTCTTCTGAAATAGTAGGGTTGTTTAGTGTAATATTATTTAAAATAGTATCTGCAAATAAAAACACGTCTTGTAATACTACTGCAATATGATTTCTTAAAGATTTTAAATCAATATCATGAATGTTTGTGTTATCAATGGAAATAACTCCATTATCTATTTCATAAAACCGATTTAGTAGATTGATAATAGTAGACTTCCCAGCACCAGTAGCTCCTACAATCGCTACGGTTTCTCCTGGTTTTACTGAAAACGAGATTCCTTTTAAAACCTCTTCATTCTCTAAATAACTAAACCTTACATCTTCAAAATCAATTGCTCCTTTTATTGTTTCAAGCTCTATTTGTCCAAAATCATTGATCTTAGATTCGGTATCTAGAATTGCAAATACTCTATTTGCCGCTACCATACCCATTTGCAGTGTATTAAACTTATCTGCAATTTGTCTCAGAGGTCTAAAAAGCATCTGTGAGAGCTCTATAAAAGCAATCACCACACCCAAGGTAATCACATCTCCTTGTGCAGCTTTTAAACCTCCATACCATACGATCAATCCAGTAGTAATAGAACTCGACATTTCGGCAATTGGAAAAAAGATAGAATTATACCACACGGTTTTTATCCAACCTTTTTTATGCTTTTCATTAATCTCTTTAAAACTATTATACTCTATTTCTTCTCTGGTAAAAAGCTGAACAATCTTCATTCCTGTTATTCGCTCTTGTACAAAAGAATTAAGATTAGAAACTTGCGTTCTTACTTCCTCAAACGCTGTTTTCATTTTTCTTTGGAAAACTCTGGTAGCAAAAACAATAAAAGGTAATACAGCAAGAACAATTAATGTAAGTTGCCAACTGTAATAAATCATGAAACAAAGAATCACAAACATTTTAAGCAGATCACTAATAATCATGAAAAGTCCTTGGCTAAAAATACTTGCAATGGTTTCTATATCACTAACCGCACGAGTAACTAATCTTCCCACAGCAGATTGATCATAATATTGTTTTTTAAAACTCAACATATGATCAAAAAGTTTTACCCTTATATCTCTAATAACTTCTTGCCCTAACCAGTTAGCGAAATAAATAAACAGAAATTGAAACACTACTTCTAACAGCAATACTCCAAGCATCAAACTAATATAAAACAAGATTAAATTACCATCTTTAGGAATAAAACTTTTATCAATCGCTTTTTGTAGCAAAAGTGGTCTTAGTATAGCAAATCCTGACAACAATATTGCAGATAGCGCTACGAAATAAAAGGTAAATCGATAAGGGTTTGTATACCCTATCAATCTTCTGAATAATTTAAAATCAAATGCTTTTACGCTTTTTCCAGCCATTATTGTGTTAAGTATATAGTGTTGGGATATGCTACTTTTGTTAAATATAATCCATGAGCTGGTACAGAATATCCAGCTTCACTACGATTTTCACTTTTTATAATTTCTTTTAAATCTTCAAGATTTAGTTTATGCTCTCCTATTTCTACAAGAGTTCCTACGACAGCTCTAACCATATTTCGGAGAAAACGATTAGCCGTAATCTTGAAAATCAACAAACTGCCATTTCTTTCCCAAACAGCATTTGTAATAGTACAATTATACGTTTTTACATCGGTTTTGGACTTACTAAAACATTTAAAGTTCGTATAGTTTAACAGTAATTTAGCAGCTTTATTCATTAAATCTACATCTAAATCTTTTTTGAGATAGTAAGCATGATTTATACTGAAAGGATCTTTTTCTAAAGTAATAATGTACTCATATGACCTACTCATAGCATCGAACCTAGCATGCACCTCTTCTTGCACCAAATATATCTTTTGAATTGCAATATCTTTGGGAAGAAGAGAATTAAGCTTATAACATAATTGGTCTACATCAATATCATTTTCATAATCAAAATGCGCCATAATCTGTTTTGCATGAACACCTGCATCCGTTCTTCCTGCTCCAACAATCTCTATTTTTGCTTTTAATAATAAGGACAAAGAACTTTCTAACACCTCTTGTATAGAAATTGCATTAGGTTGTCTTTGCCAACCATGATAAGAAGTTCCTTTATAAGAAAGTTCTAAAAAATATCTCAAAGCTTTATTCTATTTTTGTTCTTAATATGATCGCAAATATACTTCATATAAAGAGATTAATTCTATGATCATATTTGTGATTATTTATAGGATAATAAACCAAACCAATACATCAATTTGAAAAAAATACTTTTACTAAGTGACACTCATAGTTATATAGATGACCGGATCTTGCACTATGTAGAACAAGCAGACGAAGTTTGGCATGCAGGAGACATAGGAGACTTGAGTGTGACGGATGCAATTGAAAATATAAAACCGCTTAGAGCGGTATATGGAAATATAGATAATGATAAAGCAAGAGTAAGCTTTCCTTTACATCAACGATTTCATTGCGAAAAAGTATCTGTATGGATAACCCATATTGGCGGCTATCCACCAAAATATAACAGCAATACCAGAAAAGAAATACAAAACAATCCTCCTGACTTATTTATATGTGGCCACTCTCATATATTAAAGGTAATTCCTGATAAAACAAATGGAGTATTACATATGAATCCTGGAGCTGCAGGAAAACACGGTTTCCATAAAGTAAGAACAATGTTGCGTTTTACTATCGATCAGGATAAAATAGAAAATCTAGAAGTAATCGAACTTGGTAAAAAATAAGAACCCGAAGTTGGCATACTCCGGGTTCTAACGCACTAATACTACTAAGATTTTAGGTTTATCGTAATCGGTCTACTGATTTTACGAGATTTTCATCCTTTTTAATAGCCTTATTGGCTACCACTAATAAAACGATAGAAATAATAGGAAGTAACATCCCAATACCTTTCTCTGAAACCAATGTTTCTCCAGATAATGTTAGCGACCAATAAACAAATACTCCTAGTAAAATAAAGTTTAATAAGATATTGATTCGCCCCAAAACAAATTGAAGCTGTCTATTTTTAAACAAAAAAATACTCACCACTGCTAAAACCGCAGATCCAGCAAACATTCCTAACACCAAAAGATTATCTTTTGCTAATAATTGATTTTTATCTTGATCAAATCCGTAAGGTACCAATGTAGAAACTACACTAGCTATTAACGCTACTAATAGTAAATATATGGATTGAATTCGTTGTATCATTACCCCTTCTTCTTTTGGAAAAGCAAAAATAAGAGTTTCTTTTTATAAATATGTGTAAAAAATCAAAAATAAAGTCGTATACTTGCATCACAATTGATGTAACCCATTCTTAATTAGGTTACTTACCTTCATAATAAAATTTTCCTAGAATTCTTCTTTAGAAAATTTAATACCAGAACCTTAAATTATATAACAAACTTAAATGTTAGAGATTTCTGAATTAAAAGCGAAAAAGCTTCCTGAGCTACAGGAAATTGCGAAAAGTTTAAATGTACCTAAGTTTCGCAGCATGAAAAAATTAGACTTGGTATATCAAATATTAGATTACCAAGCAGCTAACCCTAATAAGGTAAAAGAGGTCATTACAGAAGATACTTCGGCTAAAACGGAAAAAGCTAAACCTAAGCCAGCTACTCGTCAAAAAAGACCTCGCACAAAAAAAACTCAAGCACCAGATACAACTGCTACAAAAGAAGCAACAGGCGCTCAGGAAAAAAACACTACTCCTAAAAAAGAAGCAAGAGATACAAATCAAAGTAACAAACAACCTGTTGTAAACAAAAAACCTCAGAAAAAGCAGGAGGATAAAAAACAAGAAGACAAAAAGGAAGAGCGAAAAGAAGAAAGAAAAGACAATAGAAATAGGAATAACGATAAATCCCAAAACAAAAACCGTAATAATAACAACAATAATAAAAAAGAAAATAACGGAAACAGGGATAATGGAAATAGAGATAACAGAAATCGCTACAAAGAACCTGATTATGAATTTGATGCAATTATTCAGAGTGAAGGAGTTCTGGACATCATGCAAGATGGTTATGGTTTTTTAAGATCTAGTGATTACAACTACCTTTCTTCTCCTGATGATATTTATGTATCTCAATCTCAAATAAGACTTTTTGGATTAAAAACAGGTGATACCGTATTAGGACAAGTAAGACCTCCAAAGGAAGGAGAAAAATATTTTCCTCTAATAAAAGTAAACAAAATCAACGGACTTGATCCGCAGGTAGTAAGAGATAGAGTATCTTTTGAACACCTTACCCCTCTTTTCCCTCAAGAGAAATTCAAAATCGCAGAGAAGCAAAGTACTATCTCTACAAGAATCATGGATTTATTCTCACCAATCGGAAAAGGACAACGCGGTATGATTGTATCGCAACCTAAAACTGGTAAAACCATGTTATTAAAGGATGTTGCAAATGCAATCGCAGCAAATCACCCTGAAGTGTATCAAATGATACTACTAATTGATGAGCGCCCGGAAGAAGTTACAGACATGCAACGAAATGTAAGAGGAGAAGTAATTGCCTCCACTTTTGACAAAGAAGCTCATGAACATGTTAAAATCGCCAATATCGTTCTAGAAAAAGCTAAAAGATTAGTAGAATGCGGCCATGATGTTGTAATACTATTAGACTCTATTACGCGTCTAGCAAGAGCATACAATACAGTACAGCCAGCTTCTGGTAAAATCCTAAGTGGTGGTGTAGATGCTAATGCTTTACACAAACCAAAACGATTCTTTGGAGCTGCCAGAAATATAGAGAATGGAGGATCATTAACAATCATTGCAACAGCTTTAACCGAAACCGGATCTAAAATGGATGAAGTTATTTTTGAAGAATTCAAAGGTACCGGTAATATGGAATTACAATTAGATCGTAAAATTTCTAATAGAAGAATATTCCCTGCAATTGACCTTACCTCTTCAAGTACGCGTCGAGATGATATTTTATTAGACGAAAGTACAATTCAAAGAATGTGGGTAATGAGAAAATATCTAGCAGACATGAATCCTGTAGAAGCTATGGAATTCATTAATGAACGCTTTAAGCAAACGAGAAATAATGATGAGTTTTTAATATCCATGAACGGTTAAAAAACCGAACAAAACTTGGTAAAAGAAGGCTATCAATATGATAGCCTTCTTTTATTTAAAACTTCTTTAAGACCTCATTACTCGGAATCTAATTAATTTTGCTACATACATATTCTGAAAGGTTTCTTTTAAAACTAAGACTACTAATGGCAAAACTATTATTATGAAGACATTATTATATAGCACTATTACTATTTCAATTTTACTGTTTGGCTGCCAAGGAACCAGTCAAACCAAAAACAACATAGCAAACGTAGAAACACAAAATATAACACCTGTTCAAGTAGAACCAATTAATGGTTTGGAACGAGCCTATTTTGCCAGTGGATGTTTTTGGTGTGTTGAAGCAATCTATGAAAGCGTAACTGGTGTAGAAGAAGTTATTTCTGGATATTCCGGTGGACACACAGAAAACCCTACATACGAATCAAGCAATACAGGTCGCACTGGTCATGCAGAAGCTGTAGAAGTATTATATAATCCTAAAATAGTTTCTTTTGCAACCCTAGTAGATGTCTATTTTGGATCTCAAAATGTAACTCAAATAAATGGTCAAGGTCCAGACAGAGGTTCTCAATACAGATCCATTATATTTTATCAAAATGATACTCAGAAGGATATTATTATAAAAAAGAAAGATTTTTTAAGCAAAAGTATCAATAGAAAAATTGCCGCAGAAATCATACCTTTTCAAAAATTCTGGAAAGCCGAAGAATACCATCAGGATTATGAAAAAAGAAATCCTTACAACAGATATATTCAAAATATTTCAGTACCTAGATTAAAACGTTTTCAGAAAAAATTCCCTGAATTAATAAAGAATACTCACTAAGCATATTCTCATTGCATAACAACAAATTCTCTGGAATAAAAATCAAATTCTCACTAAAATCGTACATAAAAAAACCGTCAGCAATTTCTGACCGTGAATAAATATGGGCAAAAAATACACCAAATAAACTTCAAAATATCCTCGTGGTAAAACCATAATAGATGAAATGAAACACCATTTTTCAAGAATTCAAAGACAATTTTCGATTTAATAAGAAAGAGCAGTAGAAAACATATAACTATTTAATTATCAAAATAATAAATCGGATAAAAGTGAAATTCAATCTGCTCAAATTTCAAAAAAAACTATGCAAGCATAATTAATTATGTTAAAGTATTGTGAAAATTTAAATTTTCAACTTCACTAGTATCTTTAAAAAAAGCCAATAAATATTATCACGAACTACTAAAAAACACGAACCGACTTTAAGCCCAATAAAATCAACATAAATCAGATGTAATACACAAAAAACTCGTTGAAAAACACAAATCGAATAAAAAAAAAGTATAATTTTATGTAAATAAAGTGAAAACTAGTTGCGTTTTTCAGATTAATAACTTACTTTTGTTTATAGTTTAATAGTTTTCATTTCAGGCAATTAATTACCAAGTTTAAACTTACACTACAGAAAAAGATGTGTAAACAACTGAAAATCAGAATTATAAAAACTAAATTGTTCTTTAAAAATTGAAATAATTTTAACGTAATTACAAATCGTTAACAATTTCTAAATGTCACCAAAATAAGTTTGGCATCTTTTTTGAGAACGCATTTTTGAACATGAATTTGAATAAATTTTTAATATTATAGAGTAAACCCGAAATAAAAGCAACAAAAAGATTATTAGACCCTAATCTGCTTTATTTTTGAATTTTAATTATGTAAACACAGAAAGATTATGAAATCAATTTTTACATTTATTTTGTTATTGGTGATGACTTCTTCGACTTTCGCTCAGATAAAGTCATTAGACCGCTATTTAATGTCTACTGCAAAGCTAGAATTAAGAACTGGACCTGGAGCGAACTTCGATATTATCGCAGAAATACCACAAGGAACACAAGTATATGTTATTAGTTCTGGATATGGTGACTGGAGTACTGTACAGCACAAAAACGGTAATGGTTTTGTACTTACTAAATTATTAGCAGAAGATAATAGTATTGCTGAAGCAGAAAGAGCTGCTAAAGCTGCAGAAGCTAAGAAAAGAGCTGCTAAACTTGCAGCAGAAGAAGCAATCCGTAAAGCAGAAGCCGCAAAAATTGCCGCTGCAGAAGCTGCTAGGAAAGCAATTGCGGAAGCAGAAAGATTACAAAGACAAGCAGAAGCTGACGCCGCTGCCGCTGCCGCTGCTGCCGCTGCTGCAAATCAGAACAAAAGTGCTGCTGAGAGAAGAAGACTTGCTGAATTAGCAGAAACACAAAAGGCATTAGAGGAAGCAAATAAAAGAACACTTAATAGTTCGGAAACAGCATACAATCCTATAGAATCAAAAACAGCATCTAATGGCAGCAATGCTGGCTCTAACACAAGAGCTGTAGCTGCTTCTTCCAAAGCTGTCAGAGAGAACAAATTTTCTAGCTGGGAAAGAAAAACTTATAAGTCTGGAGCTACACCTAAATCATTTAACTTTAAAGGTGAATACGATTATAAGTTAGACAATTACCTTAAGTTACAAATAGGAGAAAACACAGACGTTGTGGTTAAGCTTGTTAAAATGGGTAAGACTGCCAAGGATGACGAGGTTATAAGAATAGTATATGTAAATAGCAATCAAACACAATTTATTAGAAACATTCCAGAAGGTGAATATTACTGTGTTGTTGCTTATGGTAAAGATTGGAGAGAAGATCCAAATGCTCCTAAAGGAAGAGGAAAAGGGCAATTTACTAAAAACCAATTGTATGAAAAGCATCAGGATATCTTAGATTTCAAAACTATCAAAACTGACGAAGGTATAAACGTTCCTTCATATACTTTATCTTTAGATTTAGGATATCAAAAGAATGGGTATAACAACCAAGTGGAGGATCTTGACAATATAGGAGTAGAGGAATTTGGTAAATACTAATTTGAACTCCATACAGATTTTATAATATTATAATCACATAATTATAATTTATTATCACCAATAATAAATGTAAAAAATAAGAGAGATGTCAAAAATGACATCTCTCTTATTTTTTACATTTGATTCAGTTTAACTAAATCAACCAATAATTTTAGCTTTTATAAAATCAAATTTATAACCTAAACATTAGTACTAAAAAAACTCTGGTATAATTATACCAGAGTTTTTTTTAATTTTCTATTTCTTGTACTTTTTTCAGTAGTTAAAGAAGAAAAATGAAATGAAATATTTACTTTCTATGTCTTTCTCTTGCTAACAATGTATTTTTAAGCAACATCGCAATTGTCATAGGTCCCACACCTCCAGGCACAGGAGTAATATATGAAGCTTTCTTACTTACGTTTTCATAATCCACATCACCTACAATTTTATATCCTTTTTCTCTAGAATCATCTGCAACTCTGGTAATACCTACATCAATAATAACAGCATCATCTTTAACCATTTCTGCTTTTAAAAAGTTAGGAACACCTAAAGCAGAAATCACAATATCAGCTTGAGAAATGATCTGAGTAATGTTTTTAGTATGACTATGAGTAAGTGTAACTGTGGAGTTACCTGGCCAACCTTTTCTTCCCATAAGGATACTCATAGGCCTACCTACTATATGGCTTCTTCCAATTACAACTGTATGCTTCCCTTTAGTATCCACATTATATCGTTCTAACAGCTCCAATATACCAAACGGTGTAGCTGGTATAAAAGTTGACATATCTAAAGCCATTTTTCCAAAATTCATTGGATGAAAACCATCCACATCTTTATCTGGATCTACTGCTAAAAGAACTTTTTGCGTATCTATTTGAGGCGGTAAAGGTAATTGAACTATAAACCCATCAATATCTGAGTTCTCATTTAATTCTTTAATTTTTGCAAGCAACTCTACTTCACTTGTTGTACTTGGCATTTTAACTAAAGTAGATTCAAAACCAATTCTTTCACAAGCTCTAACCTTACTACCTACATAAGTTAAACTTGCCCCATCATTACCAACTAAAACAGCCGCTAAATGAGGAACTTTTTCACCACGATCTTTCATTTTTTGAACTTCCGCAGCGATTTCATTTTTTATATCGTTACTTATTTTTTTTCCGTCTAAAACTTCCATAGTAAAAGCCCCTACTCTATATTTAAAATTATTAATTGATTTATAAAAGTTATCTCATCTTACCCATCATCTGCATCATACGCTTTCCGCCTCCACCTTGCATCATCTTCATCATTTTACTCATTTGATCAAACTGCTTAAGTAGTTGATTTACCTGTTGAACCGACGTACCAGAACCTTTTCCAATACGCTTTTTTCTACTCGCGTTAATGATCTGAGGCTTTGTACGCTCCTCAGGTGTCATGGAATGAATAATCGCTTCGATATGTTTAAAAGCATCATCATCTATATCTACATTTTTCATCATTTTACCAGCCCCAGGAATCATCCCTACCAAATCTTTCATATTCCCCATTTTCTTTACCTGCTGGATTTGTTTTAGAAAGTCATCAAAGCCGAATTGATTTTTAGCAATTTTCTTTTGTAGTTTTCTTGCTTCCTCTTCATCAAATTGCTCCTGTGCCCTTTCCACTAAAGAAACTACATCTCCCATTCCCAATATACGATCTGCCATTCTCGAAGGATAGAAAACATCAATAGCTTCCATTTTCTCACCGGTACCAATAAATTTTATTGGTTTGTTTACGACAGATTTTATAGAAATAGCTGCTCCACCTCTGGTATCACCATCAAGTTTTGTAAGGATTACACCATCAAAATTCAATAGATCATTAAATGCTTTAGCAGTATTCACAGCGTCCTGACCTGTCATCGAATCTACAACAAACAGTGTTTCATTCGGAGTGACTGCTTTATGAATATTTGCAATCTCTGTCATCATCACCTCATCTACCGCCAAACGACCTGCAGTATCAATTATAACTACATTAAATCCATTAGCCTTAGCATGAGCAACACCTGCTTTTGCGATAGCAACGGGGTCCGAATTACCTCTATCACTAAAAACCTCTACATTAATTTGTTCTCCAACAATATGCAATTGGTCTATCGCCGCTGGTCTATATACATCACAAGCTACTAAAAGTGGTTTCTTAGTTTTTTTATTCTTTAAATAATTTGCTAGTTTTCCAGAAAATGTTGTTTTACCAGAACCTTGTAAACCTGACATTAAAATCACAGAAGGATTTCCAGAGAGATTGACTCCAGCTACATCACCCCCCATCAATTCAGTTAACTCATCTTTTACAAGTTTAACCATTAATTGACCAGGCTTAAGCGATTTAAGCACGTTTTGACCTAAAGCTTTTTCCTTTACAGTTGCAGTAAAATCTTTAGCAATTTTATAATTAACATCAGCATCTACTAATGCTCTACGTACTTCTTTAAGTGTCTCAGCAACATTTACTTCAGTAATCTGACCGTGACCTTTTAAAATATGTAACGCTTTATCTAACTTATCACTTAAATTATCAAACATATACTTTATTCTAATTTTTCAACATCTACTTTTTTAGCAGAATGGTGCAAATTTAGTGATTTGAAGTGTATTTATGAAGAATGGTTAATATAGAATTCTACATCATCCTAGAATTAATTTTAAAAAAAGAAAAAGCTATTAGAAAGACGTTAAATTTTCTCTCTAATAGCTCTTCAGACAATTATTTTTGGCTAACTCAAGTGTCTGTTTCTTTTAATGTAATGATGATGGAATTAAAACTTCACTAATTACGTGTACAATTCCATTTGAAGCTTCTATATCTGCCAATAACACTTTAATGGACTCATTTAGGAACACCTCTCCGTCAATCATTTCTATGGTTACTTCTTCTCCCTGCACGGTAGTTACGGTTTGACCAGCTAATAAATCTTCGGCAGTAAACTTTCCTGCTGCAACATGATATAACAGAACTTCTGTTAAAGCTTCGCCACCGGGAATCGCTTCTAAAGCAGCAAATGCATCATTAGTTGGAGCAAATACTGTAAAAGGTCCATCTCCATTTAAAGTATCAACAAGATCTGCTGCTTGCAGTGCTCCTACTAAAGTTGACAACTCTGGAGTGCTCACAGCAATCTCTACAATTGATTGTAGATCTGCAGGAGGCAGCAAAACTCCGTCGATAACATGAACAATACCATTGGAAGCCTCAACATCAGCAATTATAACTTTGATAGATCCATTTAGAAATACCTCTCCATCAATCATTTCAATAGTCACTTCATCTCCCTGAATCGTTGTTACTGTCTGACCAGTGATTAAATCTTCTGCAGTAAACTTACCAGCAGCAACATGATATAAAAGAACTTCTGTAAGAGCTTCTCCACTAGGGATGGATTCTAAAGCTGCAAATGCATCATTGGTTGGAGCAAATACAGTAAAAGGTCCTTCTCCATTTAAAGTATCAACAAGATCTGCTGCTTGCAGCGCTCCTACTAAAGTTGACAACTCTGGAGTGCTCACGGCAATCTCCACGATACTTGGTAACGGCTGAAACGATGGTGGTATTAATACTGCATCTATAACCTGAATCACACCATTAGACCCTCCAATATTAGCAGAAAGTAGTTTAACAGTATCATTAATTACTATTTCATTATTTTCATCAAGACTAACTTTTACGTTTTCTCCTTGTAATGTTTCAATTATTTCTTGTGCTAATAACTGTGGTGTATTTAACCTACCACTCGCTACATGATATAACAGCACCTGTCTTAAAACTTCTAATTCGGGAACTTCATCCAACGCAGCAAACGCTTCATCAGTGGGAGCAAAAACAGTAAATGGTCCTTCTCCTGATAAAGGTGTTACTAAATCTGTAGCTTGTAATGCTCCTACCAAAGAAGTAAATCTACCATCTTCAACTATTAATTCTACTATTGTTTTATCGGGAAAAATTATTTTGATCAATTCTGCAGTCCATTCTCCTCTTCCTATTCCATTTCCAAAGATTCTAAATCCACCTTCCAAATTTCCTTCTTCATCGACTCTACCAATTCCAAAAATCAAATCCCTTCCCGGTGGATTTATAATTAGATAAACAATACCATCACTTATGATCGCTCCTCTTGTTCTTGCTCTAGTTCCGTCTGGTAATACTAAATTCCCTCGAACAATGGTAAAACTGGCATGGTACAAAGTGAAGTTTAGGCGAAGTTCTCCTTCAATACTAGTTCCTGCACCAGCTCCACTTTCGATTGTTGCAGAGAAATCATATACGCGTCTTTCTCTACTTATATCGAATACAGAATTTTTAGAAAGACCAAAAGCTTCTTCTTCATTCTCAGGCTCTAACAATTCGCCATCGATAATATTTTGAGTCATTTCTTCTATTTCATCGAAACCAATAATTTTTGACTCTTCAAATTCAATTAGACCTGGATCTGATTCGTTTAGTTCTTCGTTATCTGTTTTACATGAGATAAAAACATTGATTACAAAAAGGCACAACAAGGGTACCGATAATCTTTTGATTAACGTTTTCATAGGTTTTAATTTAAATTAGTTAATATTAAAATGAGTGTATAAAAAAGGGCATTTAGTTATGAATTAAGTAAAAGATCAATCTCTAAATGCCCTTCATAAGGGTAATATTTATCTTGGGGTAATTAAGAATTCTCTATTGAGTATCCGACTAGTTTTGTGGTAATAACACTTGATCAATTGCATGAATTATACCATTAGCCGCTTGTACATCAACTACTATTATGTTACTAGCGCTAGAATTACTACCTCCAGTTACGCTTGGCGCAGATGCATCAATTGTTACATCCCCATTTAATGTTGTTACAGCACCATCCATCAAGTCTGAAGACCTAACATTAGCCCCACCAACTACATGATGGTTCAAAATTGCAGCTAAATCTTCTTCATTTGGTGGTAATAAAATACCATTGAATGCGTCATTAATAGGAGCGAACACTGTAAAAGGAGCAGGATCTGTTCCATTATCGGTACTTAGTATTGCTACATAATCAGTAGAAGGTGTTAATGTGGTTAAGGCAGAAACTAAAGTAGAGAATCTTGGATCTGCCGCTGCAAAAGTTACGATATTCGGTAAACCAATCACATTATCTACTACGTGAATTACACCATTTCTTGTTTCTACGTTAGCAGTTGTTACACTTGCTCCACCGTTATCAATACCTCCATTTAATACTACACCACTACTAGTGTTTATGTATATACTTAAATTATCATCTGTATCGCCATAAGTTGCAAGAGTATTTGCATATGATGTAGATAAGTCCGTCGATAATAATTTTCCTGAAACTACGTGATTCAGTAATATTTGAGTTAAAACCTCATTAGGAACATCTGCAAGAGGTGTACCATCCAAGAAAGCTGTAAACGAATCGTTCGTAGGCGCAAAAACTGTGCGCATCATAGCATTATCCAAAGCGTCATTAAGTCCTGTTTGTCTTAAAGCCGCATACAAAGATGAAAAATCACCCTCCTCACCGTTGTTATAGGTGACTGCTGTAAAACTTCTACCCAATGCATCAAGAGCCGCTGCCGGAAGTAAGACTTTATCTATTGCGTGTATAACTCCGTTAGACGCTTGAACATTTGTAGCTATCACTTCGGAATCCACTCCTGTTTTGTCTCTTAAAAAAGTTCCTCCATCTAAGTTTAATAAAATAGTTTCTCCCTGTAATGTTGCAGGTGTAATCCCATCAGGAATTCCAGGAAGATCTGCTGCTCGTACATTAGCTTCTGCAAGAACATGATAATTAATTACAATTTCTAATTGAGCAGCTGTTAGCGAAGAAAAGTCTGTTAATCCAAATCTTTCTAATAAATCGTCAAAAGCAGCATTGGTAGGTGCAAAAATCGTAAAAGGTGAAGAGGCAGTTCCGCTTAATGTAGCTGCGTAATCTGTATCTGGAGTTAAATCCGTAATTGCTGTTAATAAAGTTGAAAAAGTAGGGTCTACTGAAGCAAAAGTAGCTACTGTTGGTAATGGAATAACCTCATCTACAAAGTGAATAACTCCATTGGAAGCCATCACATCAGCATTCACAACTGTGGATACGCCATTTACTGTTACCCCTCCCGAAGTATTAATATACATACTTAGATTAGCTTCAGAACTTGACTCTATTGCCAAATTATTTACATATCCCGTAGAAAGTTGTGTCGAAGTTACGGACGTTGATAGTACATGATTTAATAAAATCTGTCTTAATGTTTCTACAGGAACATCATTTAAAGGCGTCCCATCTAGAAAATCATCAAAAGCATCATTATCAGGAGCAAAAACGGTAAAAGTTCCTGAAGTACTATTAAGTGTAACATCTAAATCTGTTCTTTCAAGCGCTGCTAATAAAGAGCTATAATCTGCATTAGCTGCAACTAAATCTGCGATAGTATTCGAAGGTGGTATAAAAATTGTGTCATCATCATCGCTACAGGAAACGATAGAAATTAAGCACAATACGAAAAAAGCCTTCTTGAAATAATTTTTCATGTTATTGGTTTTTATTTTTAATTATTTGTTCGATGATGAAACAACTGGTTCTGGAAAATTGCTACTTCAAAAATTGATTTTAATACTTTTTTAACTTTTTGTTTAATCTTTTAGTTAAAAAAATAAACAAAATTACCCATCATTTTCTTCACATGATTGTTGAAAGGCCTCAATACCTGACAGCAAATCGGTATTATGAGCAATCTGGAGAAATTCACCATTACTGAGAAGTAATTGAATAGGATAATTTATAGATACCACTGTATTTTCGTTTAAACCTTCCATAAACCCAAATACTTGGGCATCGTGAAACATTTCTGTTGTGGCAATAATATTATTATTTGAATCAAAGGTTGCAAATATAAAAGGATATACAAAATCGACACACTCTATATCTTCATCTCGTATTTGACAAGTATTTGCTAATTTATCCAAGTTGTTTTGATTTTCAATTGTTTCTACAACATGATCCGCCCTTGTTATTTTAATTGGAAATTGAATTTGTATATCATCTGAATCACTCAATGAACTATAATCCTCAATCGAATCAATTATTAATGGCTGACCATTCTGGGTTATTGAATATGGTAGATTAACACTAAAACAATTACCCCCATCTACAACATCATCATAAGAACCATCATGCGTGACTATATTTCTCATGAGCCCAGCTAATTGAGAGTTCTGAGGTATCGTATTATCAATATTGGGGTCTACCACTTCCAGCTCTTCTTCTTGACAAGAAGTTGATATGGATAATAGCACAAAACTCGCTATAACTGCTAAAAAATTTTTTCTTAAAATCCCCATACTCTATTCTTTTTTATATTCACTACTATAACAATTTCAAAGATCAAATTCCCACCAACTTCATATTTTTTTTACATTTGAAAAAAAATAAAAATGCCTAAATCTTTGTTTCAGGATATTTGTGAGGAAAGGTTATTCTCTGAACTTTTTACAAAATACTCTAAAAACCTCCATGATTTTATCTATTATAAATATGGTTCGCAAGTTAACCCAAAAGATCAAGTACAAGAAGCATTTATGAAACTCTGGGATAATTGTGGAAATGTTTCTATGGACAAAGCTAAAAGCTTTTTGTTCACTGTGGCCAACAACCTAACTTTAAATCAGATAAAACACGATAAAGTAAAATTAAAATATCAATTATCTGAAAAAAAAGACAGGACAAATGAAAGCCCTGAATTCATTTTAGAAGAAAAAGAATACCTTTTAAAATATCAAAATGCGCTCTCTAAACTTACTGAAGCGCAACGTGTAGCTTTTTTATTAAATAGAGTTGAGGGAAAAAGACATAAAGAAATTGCAGAACTTTTAGGAATATCTAGAAAAGCTGTAGAAAAGAGAATTTATACTGCTCTAGAAAAATTAAGAACAGAAATAGAAGGAATTTAAAAAAAATAATAGATTAAGGTAGGAATTTAGTTCTATCAATTGTTATAGTATTAAGAATCTTGTTATGAAAAAGGAAGATCTTATAAAAAAGTGGTTGGACAACGAGCAACTCACTAAAGAAGAATTAGAGGCGTTCAAAAAATTGGACGCCTATGATTCTTACGTAAAAATTGCCGAAACTGCAAAGAGCTTTAGTGCTCCTGAATATGTGGTTTCGGATAACTTGTCGAAATTAAAAGAAGGTCTTTCTACAAAAAAGTCGAACACTTCCAATTCTACTAAGAAAAATTTAAAACTATTTTTGAGAATTGCAGCGATTTTTGTTGTTGGACTAGGTTTATATTTTTCATTTTTTACTGCCGACAGAAATACGACTGTAGAAACTATCGCTAGTCAGAAAAAAGATATTCAGCTTCCTGATAAATCTTTAGTAAAACTAAATGCAACATCGTCTATTACCTACGATGAAAAAAACTGGAAAAACAAACGACAATTACATCTCCAAGGCGAAGCTTATTTTGATGTTTCTGAAGGTCAAAAGTTTGATGTTAATACTTCGCTAGGGACTATTAGTGTTATTGGTACAAGATTTAATATTAAACAACGGGAGCAGTTTCTAGAGGTAATTTGTTATGAAGGTGTTGTAAGTGTAACCATTAATAACGAAACAAAATATCTGAGAGAACATGATGCTATTGTTTATGACTCAAAAGTTGTGAATAAATTAAAAATAGCAGATTTTGAACCACAATGGTTTAATAATAAAAGTTATTTCTATAGAGTTTCTTATTCAAAAGTTTTAAAAGAGCTAGAATGGCAATATGGAGTTGTTATAAAAACAAAAAATATAGATCCAAGTATAATATTTACAGGTAATTTTGTACATTCAGATATTCAAACAGCATTAAAATCTATTACGATTCCAATGCGTTTGAAATATGTGATTAATAATAAAACTGTAACTTTATACAAAGAGTGATTCGACCCAAAATCCTCGTTTCTATTGTTCTGATATTTTTTATTCTTTTTTCTGGTTATTCTCAAACTAAAAAAGATAAATATCCGCTTACTTATATTTTAACCGATATACAGCAACTGTATGGGTTTGATTTCTCCTATGTAAATAAGGAGCTAGAAAATATATTTATTAAGAAACCTGATCAAAATCTCTCTTTCGAAGAAATATTACTTTATTTAAAAAAAAATACTCCTTTTGAGTATACTAAACTATCCAACAAAACTGTTACTGTACAATTTATTCCTCAAAATATCTGTGGGATCATCTACAATACTGAACAACAAGTCATAGCTGACGCATCTATCCTAAGTTCAAAAAATTCTGTTATTAGTAACTCCAAAGGAAAATTTTCGCTTTTAGTAGATTTTCCAAATGAAAAAATAACTATCAGTTTTTTAGGATATGCACCTGTCACAATTTCGGCTTTTAATTTTATTAATCAACCTTGTAAAAAGATCACTCTTACACCTAAATTTGAATATCTAAATGAAATTGTCATCAATGATTATTTGATCAAGGGTATTGACAAACAATTAGACGGTTCTATACAAATTGATTATAATGATTTTGGAATTCTTCCGGGTCTTGTAGAACCTGATTTACTACAAACTATCCAAGCTCTTCCTGGTGTTTTAAGTGTAAATGAAACTGTTTCAGACATTAATGTAAGGGGAGGAACAAATGATCAAAACCTAATCCTTTGGGACGGAATTAAAATGTATCAATCCAGCCATTTTTTTGGTTTAATATCTGCTTTTAATCCATTTTTAACAAAGAATGTACAAGTTTTTAAAAATGGCTCTAGCGCCAGATATGGAGATGGAGTATCTAGTGTTATTGCCATGAATACCTCAGATAAAATAAATAAAGAATTAGATGCTAGTATTGGATTAAACCTAATTAGTGCGGACACCTACATTGATACTCCAATTGGCAAAAAATCTTCGGTTCAATTTGCTATTCGACACTCTATCAATGATATTTTAGAAACTCCTACTTATGATCAATATTTTGACAAAGCTTTTCAAAATTCAGAAGTGATTAGTAATGGTAATTCTGGGCAAAGATTCTCTTTTTATGACATAAGTCTTAGGTGGTTGTATCAACTATCTGATAAGGACCTGATCAAAATTAATGGACTAGTCATGAGAAACAATCTAGTTTTCCAAGAAAATTCTTTTGATAACCAAATGGATATTTCTCGAGAAAGTAGTGCTAAACAGAATAATTTGGTTAGTGGTCTTTTATATCAAAGAAACTGGAGTGATACATTCAAAACAGAATTGCTGCTCTACGGAACCAATTATCAATTAGAAACCATCAACTCAGATATACAAAATAATCAACGCTTACTTCAGGAAAATGATGTACTAGAAAATGGTTTAAAATTGAATACTGAATTAAAGGTGAGTACCAATCTCAATTTAAAAAATGGATATCAATTTAATGAAACTGGTATTACCTATTTACAAGATCTTAATAATCCTACATTTAGGAATCTGACTAAAGAAGTAATACGAACTCATAGTATATTTTCAGAAATTGCATACCGTTCAAAAGATGGATCTTTATACGGTAATTTAGGAGCTCGCCTTAATTATCTAGAAAAATTTGATAAGTACATCTTAGAACCAAGAATAAATTTTTATAAGAGATTTTCTAATCATTTTACATTAGAGATCTTAGGAGAAATTAAAAGTCAATCTACCTCTCAAATCATTGATCTCCAAAATGACTTTTTAGGTATTGAAAACAGGAGATGGGTGCTATCCAATGATAATAACATTCCTGTTTTAAAAAGTAACCAAATTTCAGTAGGACTTAGTTATAACCATGACAATTGGCTGATATCTACAGATATATATCGTAAAGAAGTATCTGGTATCATTACCCGAAGTCAAGGTTTTCAAAATCAATTCGAATTTTCTGATGACCATGGCGCTTATGAAGTTTTGGGAATAGATTTTCTAATCAATAAACGATTTAAAAATTTTAGCACCTGGCTTAGTTATTCCTATGCAGACAACACTTATTCTTTTAATAATTTGATCCCATCTAATTTTGCTAATAATATAGATATAAGACACAATATTAACTTTGCCGCTGCCTACAATAGAAATAATCTAAAAATATCCGCAGGTATCAATTGGCATAGTGGAAAACCAAACACTCTACCAGATTTTGCAAACAATGATATGCAAGACACTATAACGTATGAAGCTCCAAATAGCTCAAGACTTAATAACTATATAAGAGTTGATTTGTCTGCCACGTACAGGTTTAAAATCAACAACTATGTAAGTGGATTAACAGGTGTTTCCTTATGGAATGTTTTGGACCAAGAAAATACATTTAATCAATACTATTCGTTAAACGATGCGAATCAGATTGAAGAAATACAGGAATTTGGACTTGGAGTAACTCCAAACGCTTTTTTTCGCCTTAGTTTTTAAAGATGTTTTATTCCACTGTAACTTACTATATCATCACCTCCAGCTACTTTTTCAATGTTCTTAATAATTCTAAAGTTGTTTTTCTCGAAAAAAGCTTTTGTATTGAGGTTTATTGGTGTCGTAAGCATTTCTACTCCAGCATCTTTTGCCACTTCTTCTAATTTTTGATATAGCTTTTTAGCAATCCCTCTTCCTTGATAGTTTTGATGAACGAAAATGTATTCTATATCTCCATTTTTGTTAAGAGTAAATGACCCTATTATCTCTCCATTAAGCTTGGCATTATAAATAAAATCATCTTTAAATTTTTGAATCCAATGGTTTTTATCCAATGCAAGACGGGAATATATTTTCACTTCGGCTTTAGTGAAAATTTTCGAACCATACATCGTTACTGTTTGATAAAACAGTCGTTGCATTAATGGTAAATCAGTATCGGTAGCTCTTGATATTAGGTAATTCATGAAATAAACAGAAGTGTTCTTCTAATCTTTTGGGGTAAAACGTCAGTCTCCATAAAAATAAGAAAAATGACTTAGGAATAAAATTTTTTGTTAAAAAAAATATAAAGTCCCCAAAAATATTGTAATTTTTAAGTGCCTTAAATTTTATTATGAAACCTACTACTTACTATCTAGCGTTTGTAGCGCTATTTCTGTATTTACATACCTACGGCCAACACCAAAAGTTGGATAGTATTGTGAATGTAACAAATTCTATCGCTGATTCTTCAAATATTGACCTGGCTGCTGACTTAATCTATGATTTAAGCCTAAAGGAAAAATTTGAAGAAGGTCTAAGATATTCCGACAGCATTATACACATCTCTCAACAAATAAAGTATGATAAAGGTGTCGGAAAACTTTACAATGAAAAAGCCAATATCTATAACCAAACCGATCAACTTTTTGAAGCTTTGCGTTGTTACGATCAAGCCTTTTTATATTATGGAAGGATAAATTACACAAGAGGACTAGCCATTACTCAAAACAACAAAGCTGTTATCGAACAGAGGCTTGGAAATGCAGAAAAAAGCTTAATCCATCTTTTGGAAGCGCATTCGTATTATGAGGAACTAAAAGATAGTTTAAAATTAGCCACCACCATAAACAATATCGGCAACGTATATGCGCATTTGAAAAACTTTGAGCCTGCTAAAAAATATTACAGACAATCTTTGGAGTTAAAAAAGAAAACAGGTTCTAATACTGTAGGTTCTACTCTTCATAACATAGCAATTATTTATATAAAAGAAAACAAATTAGATAGTGCTTTATATTTTTCTAATAAATCCTTAGAAATGAATAAAAAGGAAAACTACAGCTACGGAATAGCCGAAAGTTATAGTGCATTAGGAAGAATATCATTTATCAAAAAAGATTATCAAAAAGCTAAAAAATATTATGAATCTGCTCTTTTCATTGGAGGTAAAGTTGCCTATAAAGAAAGACTGATTAGAACAAAATTATCCTTAGGTGAAATTGCTATTAATACACAGAAGTTTGAAGAAGCAGAAAATTATATTTCTTCTGCAAAAGAAGAATCAGAAAAAATGAATTCTACACCACTACTTCTTAACTCTTATGACCTATATGCTGTTCTAGATTCTGCAAGAGGCGACTTTTTAAATGCTTACAAATGGCAAAAACAGTATAAAGATCTATATCAAAAACACACACTAAAAGAAACCACACAACAAATTGACATTGTAAAAAGTAGATTGGAAAATGAGAAGAAACAACAAGCATCCTTAGATAAACAAAAAAGAGAAAAACAAGAAGCTAAGGAAGAACTATTTAAACAAAAAATCTACACATACCTTGCCATTGCAGCGTTTATAGTTGCTTTTATTTTCATCATAGGAATCATCAAAGCACGCATACAAAGAGCAAAATATATAAAGAAACTAAACCAATCGAACCAGGTAAAAAATAAATTATTCTCTATAGTATCACATGATTTAAAAAATGAAATTCACGGTTTAGATAAAACCCTTAACTTATTAAAAGATGATGTTATCTCGGAAACTGAATTTAAAGAAATCATTCCCATCTTGGCTAATAGTACGCATCAGACTTCAATATTATTAAACAACCTTTTAAATTGGTCAAAATCACAAATGAAAGAGCTCAAAGCTACTCCAAAGGACTTTGACTTTACCGAAATCATCAATGATAAAATTGTATTCTTTACTTCTCGTGCTTCTCAAAAAGGAGTAAAACTTATTAATAATATTACTGATTTCACCAAAGTATTTGCAGATAAAGATATGTGCACGATTGTAGCTCAAAATATTATTGCAAATGCAGTTAAATTTTGCAAAGCAGGTGATTCTCTAACTATAAATAAAAAAGAGCAAAAGGACTCAGTAAGTATTTATTTCAAAGATACTGGTGTTGGAATACCAAAAGAAAACATAACCAAACTGTTTTCTGATATTACCTTAACCACTAAAGGAACCAATAATGAATCGGGAACAGGGTTAGGATTAAAAATATGTAATGAATTAATATTACTTAATCATGGAACTCTAGAAGTAGAAAGTAAGCTTGGGCAAGGAAGTACATTTTGTATCAGATTACCTAAGCACCATACATCATAAATTCCTATTTACATGCGTTCTGGAACACTTATCCCTAACAATCCAAACGCAGATTTAATGGTCTCTCCTACTGCTCCAGAAAGTTGTACTCTGAATATCTTTTCTGCATCGGAATCCGCTCCAAAAATAGACACATTTTGAAAGAAGGAGTTGTACGCCTTTACCAAATCGTAAGTATAATTTGCGATCACCGCAGGACTAAGATCCTTAGCTGCATTCTGAATAATTTCGGGATACACCTCTAATAATTTAAGAAGTTCTTTCTCTCTGCTTGTTAGAGCTATATTACTAACTTCCTCTTTCCAATTAAAATCTGCTTTGCGAAGAATGGCCTGAATCCTAGCATAGGTATATTGTATAAAAGGCCCTGTATTCCCTTGAAAATCTACCGACTCTGCTGGATCAAAAAGAATTCTTTTTTTAGGGTCTACTTTTAAGATAAAATATTTTAATGCTCCTAAACCGATAGTATTGTAAACATTATTTTTTTCTTCTTCGCTATACCCATCTAATTTCCCTAATTCCTTAGAAATTTCACCTGCTGTTTCGGTCATTTCTACTATTAGATCATCTGCATCTACCACAGTACCTTCTCTACTTTTCATCTTACCGCTTGGTAAATCTACCATTCCGTAACTTAAATGATGCAAATTATCAGACCAGTCATATCCTAATTTCTTAAGAATCAAAAAGAGAACTTTGAAATGATAATCTTGCTCATTTCCTACCGTGTAGATCATCCCTCCAATATCTGGATTATCCTTTACTCGCTGAATTGCTGTACCTATATCCTGAGTCATATACACTGCCGTACCATCACTTCGTAATACTAGTTTTTCATCGAGACCTTCATCGGTAAGATCACACCAAACAGAACCATCGTCTTTTTTAAAGAACACTCCTTTTGCTAGACCTTCTTCAATATTATCTTTACCTAGTAAATAGGTGTTACTTTCATAATAATAACTATCAAAATCAACGCCTAAGGCTTTATACGTTTGTTCGAAGCCATCATATACCCAATTATTCATGGTCTTCCAAAGATCTACAACTTCTGTATCTCCAGCTTCCCACTTACGTAGCATTTCTTGGGCTTCAATTAATATTGGTGCTTCTTTTTTAGCTTCTTCTTCTGATTTTCCTTCATCTACTAGTGTAGCAATCTGATTTTTATATTCTTTGTCAAATTTCACATAATAATTACCTACTAATTTATCACCTTTTAAACCGGTAGATTGTGGAGTTTCTTCATTACCAAATTTTTGCCATGCAACCATACTTTTGCAAATATGAATCCCACGGTCATTGATAATTTGTGTTTTGTACACCCTTTTACCGCTAGCTTTTATAATTTCGGCTACTGCATATCCCAATAAGTTATTTCTGACATGCCCTAAATGTAAAGGTTTATTGGTATTAGGAGAAGAATACTCTACCATTACAGCTTTATCTCCTTCTTTTGGATTTACGAAACCATAGTTTTCTTTATCCTTAACATCCTTAAAGAATTTTAGGTAATATGAGTCTGCAATTACCAGATTTAAAAATCCTTTTACCACATTAAAAGAAGTAATATCTTCAACGTTTTCGACAAGATATGCACCTATGGCCTCCCCTATTTGAACTGGATTACCTTTTACCACACGAAGCATAGGAAAAACTACTACGGTTATATCTCCTTCAAACTCTTTCCTAGTTCCTTGCAATTCTACAGATTCTAAATCTGCGTTGTACAGTTTCTTTATGGCGGCTTTTACCTGTTCTGAAATGATTTGCTGTAATGTCATTTTATTCATTGTATTTGATCTCAAAATCAGGCTGCAAAGATAAAAGAAATATCAGGTTCTACCAGTTCTATCGATATCAATTCGTATCTTGTAGTAAAAGAAAAAACACATTTTTAGTAATGCGCTAAGCAATTCCAAATCAAAAAAAATGCAAATATTACTTACTGGAGCCAATGGGTATATTGGCATGAGGTTATTGCCCTTACTTTTAGATGCTGGTCATAACGTAATCTGTTGTGTAAGAGATCGAGATAGATTTTCTGTTGATAATGAAATGGCCGATAAAATCTCTATTGTTGAAATAGATTTTCTAGAGCGTCCAGATCCAAGCAAACTACCACACAAGATCGATGTAGCTTATTATCTTATCCATTCTATGAGTTCTTCTACCTCAGATTTTGATAAGAAAGAAGAAATCTCTGCTCAAAATTTTAACGTTTTAGTTAAAAACACCCATATTAAACAGGTAATATATTTAAGTGGAATAGTTAATGAAAAAAACCTATCTAAGCATTTATGGTCTAGAAAAAATGTGGAAGAAACATTATATAAAGGCGATTTTAATTTAACAGTTTTACGTTCTGGAATCATTGTTGGTTCTGGAAGTTCTTCCTTTGAAATCATTCGAGATCTCTGTGAAAAACTTCCTATCATGATTACTCCAAAATGGGTAAACACCAAAACACATCCTATAGCTATAAGAGACGTATTAAGTTTTATGACTGGCGTACTTGGAAATTCTGAATGCTATAACCAATCCTTTGACATTAGCGGCCCAAATGTTATTACATACAAACAAATGCTTCAATTATACGCTAAGGTTAGAGGTATTAAACTATTTATTTTCACCTTACCGGTGATGACTCCTAAGCTTTCTTCGTATTGGCTATATTTTGTGACTTCCACATCCTATAAACTCGCACTAAACCTAGTAGATAGTATGAGTATTCCGGTGGTTGCTAATGATAAGCGATTACAAAAAATATTAGGTATAGAACCTATGACGTATACCAAAGCTCTAGAACTTGCATTTATAAAAATAGAGCAGAATCAGGTTGTATCGAGTTGGAAAGATTCCATGATAAGTGGTCGATTTAATCAAGACATCCAAAAATATGTTACGGTACCCAGAAAAGGGTGTTTAAAAGACAAAAAAAAGATAAAAATAAAAGATCCAGAACTTGTTATAGAAAGAATATGGGCAATTGGTGGGGAGACGGGTTGGTACTATGGAGATTGGATGTGGAAAATAAGAGGTCATATTGATAAGTTTTTTGGAGGAGTCGGATTACGAAGAGGAAGAACAAATCCAGATAAAATTAATTCGGGAGATGCCTTAGATTTTTGGAGAGTACTTGTTGCAGACAAAACCGAAAAACGTTTACTACTATTCGCAGAAATGAAAGTGCCAGGAGAAGCTTGGTTAGAATTTGATATCGATCAAAACAACATACTTCATCAAACTGCTACCTTTAGACCAAGAGGTATATGGGGACGATTGTATTGGTACACTATGGTTCCTTTTCATTACTTCATTTTCGGCGGAATGATACGAAACATCTGCTCTCAAAATGCAAGACAACATAGATAAAATGCAATTTAAATCGATAAAATGCGTTTTTTCTTATAAATATTAGTATTTTTGAAAAAAAGGCAAATGCGGAAATTACTCCTTTTTCTTATCACACTAATCCTCTTATACAACTGTAATACCAACGTTGTAACCGATCCAGAACTAGAAGGTTTTGTGCGGATTTTAACAGGTAAATTTTCTTCGAAAAAACAGGCTAAGGAAGAATCTGGATATGCAGCAGTTTGTCTTATCAATACTCCTATATGGAAACATCAATCTGGCTATTGGTTCTATCAAGAACTATTTAGTGAAGAAAAAAGTACTGCTATTTACAATCAGAGAATTATCAACATCAAACGAGTAGACAGTATTACCTTAAGTAGTACTAGCTATATAATTCCAAATCAAAAAAAATATATTAACGGTTGGAAAAATCCATCGCTTTTTGATCAATTAACAACTGATAGTCTAACTGTTAGAGAAGGTTGCGACGTTTATTTCAAAAAAAAGACATCCACCATTTATCAAGGAAAAACTTCTAAGAATTCCTGTTCTAGTAGTTTTAGTAAAAAAATCCTATATACTACCAGTAATATCGTGATAAGTAGCAAAAAAATATCTTCTTGGGATCGAGGATATGACAAGGAAGGAAAGCAGGTTTGGGGTAAGATTCAAGGACCTTATAATTTTATTAGGGTTACTGAAAATCAATAAACCACTCTTTTTTTATTCTATAAAATCATTTAAATTCTTGTTTTCTAAAACTTTTAAAGTATTATCTCTTACCTCTATCATCAGTTTATGAACCGTGCATGCATCTTCATCTGGACAATCATCACATTTTTCGTAGAAATTTAAGCTCACACATGGTAGCATCGCAATAGGACCTTCTAACACTCTAATGACGGCGGCCATTGAAATTTCTTTAGGCGGCTTAATTAAATAATATCCACCACCTTTCCCTTTTTTAGATCCTAGAATTCCATTTTTACGCAAAGTTAGTAATATACTTTCTAAAAACTTTTGCGAAATATTTTCACTTTTGGCTATTTCGGATATCAAAACCGGATGCTCACATTTTTTTCTGGCGATATAGGTCAAAGCTTTTAAGCCATATTTTGTTTTTTTCGAGAGCATTTAATCATTTTTACAATACTCAAAAATAACTAAAAGATATTACATCACCTTTTTCTATATTTTTTTATGTTTTTTCTAGCCTATATGAATAGACAAATAACTGGAGATAAATTTCATTATTTTTCTGGAAGAAATACTTCAGCCATCATACAACGAGCACTTCCTCCACCTAATTTTTCGATAGTTTCCAAATTACTATGAAGGATTTCACAATGCTTTTCTATGGTTGTTATTTGATTTTGAGTTAGACTGTGGAATGCCGAAGAAGACATCACTAAATATCTTTGCTCTTTTGCTCCAACAACTTGAAGCATATTTCCGGCAAACTGATTTACTTGTTCTTCAATGATTTTTACAATTTCTTTTCCGTCGTTTTTCAGATGGTTTACTAAGTTTTTACGTTCCTTTTTGTCATCTATACAATCTAGGCAAACTACTGCAAAAGTCTCACCAATACCCATCATTACATTCGTATGATAAATAGCCAATCTTTCTCCTTCTACCGTTTGATACGCTGTAAAAATTACGGGAGTATACTCAAAGTCTTCACAAAACTCTATGAATAAATCTTCATCTGCTCGCGGAGATAAAGCACAATATGCTTTCCTGTTTTCTCTATCTAAAACAATACTTCCTGTACCTTCAAGAAAAACATCATCCTCTTCTGCAGAGGTATAATCAACAACATTTTTAATTTCGAAACCTTCATTCTCTACAGCATCTAATATTTCTGAGCGCCTTTCTCTACGTCTATTCACAGCAAACATTGGATATAAACCAATATCTCCATTTTCATGAAAAGACACCCAATTATTTGGAAAAATAGAATCTGGAGTATCATTTTCCAATTTATCTTCGATAACGATAACATTTACACCAACTGATCTCAGTTTTCCAACAAAAGCATCGAATTCTTCTTGAGCATTCTTGTTAACGTCTATTTTATTGTCTGAGTTCTTCTGATAATAATTATTAACGGCTGTTTGTTCATTCATCCTAAATCTAACAGGACGAATCATTACTATGGTATTTGTAACTTGTTTCATCTTTTTACAAAAGTTGTTATATAATTCTCTGCCATTTAATCCCTGATTAATGGCATCGTAGAACATCTAAGTAATCCTTCTTGTTTCGCTATTTCGGAATAAGGAACTTCTTCTACCGTTATGTTTAAACTTCGTAACCAAGAGTTCAATCTTGTAAAGCCTTTTTCAGAAATTACAACATCTTCAGAAATGGAAAATATATTAGAGTTCATGTGGTACATTTCATTTTTATCGATATGAAATAGATTTTCATTTCCAAAAAGATCCACTAAATATTGATAGTCATTTAAGTTTCTAAAGCCTTCTTTATGTATAATAGCTTTATTTTTACCAACGGGTTGAAAACAGCAATCTAAGTGTAATGCATTATCCCTTGGATCGTCCATAGACTTATTGAGATCAAATTCTTTAACTATTTTATTAGGGAAAAGTGATTGGATATAAGAAACTCCTTTCATATTTGTCCTTGCAACAATACAATCACTGTAATCTTCTCCTTTATACGTTCCAATAAAAATATGATCATTATGAAGCATAATATCACCTCCTTCAAAATGAATATCATCTGATGGAGCTTTATAAACTTTATCTGGTGCAATTTCATCAATAACGTATTGGATAGCCTGAATCTCTTTTTCTCTATCTGGAAGGATATTGGATTTTACAAATTTATCCTCAATTACTAAAGCAATATCACGTGCAAAAATTTGGTTATAATTTTCTATTATCTGAGGTCTGAAAACCTTTACATCATACTTTTCAAAAACGTTAGCTACGGCTGTCATTTCTGCCACCATATCTTCTTCTTTGGGATAAGTACCCGCTTTTATATGCTCTATAGATTTTGGGTCATATGCTTCCTCGACTTTGGGAACAGCACCATTACTTACAGCGGTTCCTAAAACAACAGCTCTAAGCCTCGAAGTTTCGTTTTTTACGTTTAATTTCAATGGAATAAATTTAAGGTAAAACTCATAGTATAGATCAACTCTACATGTTAAACAAATATAGGAAGAGGGATTATGTAGAAACTAATTTTATTCAAAAAAATATCAACTTTTTAAGAAATTCTAAAATTCTATCTACTCATAAGCTATATTTTAATAAATCCATAAAAAAAAGGGTATTGATTTTTTCAATACCCTTTTTAATACATATAGTATTCTTTATCTCTCAGAAACCGATTTAAACGCTCTGTAAGTTTCTCCTGTATATATTTGTCTTGGTCTTCCAATTGGTTCTTTACGAAGACGCATTTCTCTCCACTGTGCAATCCAACCTGGAAGTCTACCTAAAGCAAACATAACTGTAAACATTTCTGTAGGTATACCTAAAGCTCTATAGATAATCCCAGAATAGAAATCTACATTCGGATAAAGCTTTCTTTTAACGAAGTATTCATCTTCTAAGGCTACTTTTGCAAGCCCTTTAGCGATATCTAAAACAGGATCTTCTATCCCTAGATCTCCTAATACTTCTTCCGCAGCAACCTTTATAATTTTTGCTCTAGGATCAAAGTTTTTATATACCCTATGTCCAAATCCCATTAAACGGAATGGATCTTCTTTATCTTTCGCTTTAGCGATATACTTTGCAGTATCTCCTCCATCTTCTCTAATTGCTTCTAGCATTTCTATAACCGCTTGATTAGCTCCTCCATGTAATGGACCCCATAAAGCAGAAATACCCGCTGACAAGGAAGCAAATAAACCTGCGTGAGAAGAACCTACAATTCTCACCGTAGATGTCGAACAGTTTTGTTCATGATCTGCATGCAAAATTAATAGCTTATCTAGTGCATCATTTACAATTTTATTAGCTTCATATGTCTTATTTGGTCTAGAAAACATCATTTTGCTCAAATTCTCTACATACCCTAAAGAACTATCTCCATAATCTAAAGGAAGACTTTTTCGCTTTCTCATCGTCCATGAAGCTAGGACAGGAAACTTAGCCATTATTTTTACAATTGCACCATACATTGCTTCTTCTGAATCTACATCTACTGATCCAGGATTAAAAGCAATTAATGCACTTGTTAAAGAAGAAAGCACGCCCATTGGATGAGCACTTTTAGGGAATCCATCTAAGATTCTTTTCATGTCTTCATCTATGTGAGACTCTTCTTTAATGTCTTTATCGAATTTATCTAATTGCTCTGCAGTTGGTAAATCACCAAAAATCAACAAATAAGCTACTTCTAAAAAATCAGCTTTTTCTGCTAATTCTTCTATAGAATATCCTCGGTATCTTAAAATTCCTTTTTCTCCATCTAGAAAAGTTATTGCACTCTCACAACTTCCTGTGTTTTTATATCCTGGATCTATTGTAGTGATACCTCCTGTAGCACCTCTGAGAGTTTTGATATCTATTCCTAATTCTTTTTCAGTTCCTTCGATTATAGGGAACTCATATTTGTTACCGTCGATTTCTAAAATAGCTTTTTTTGACATTGTTATTATTTAGAATTTTGCTGTTATAATAAGGGTTGCTAAATTACAAAATATAGTGTTAATATATTATTAATCGCACTATCAATTTTGCACAGGAAATATCATTTTTGAAGTTATTTTTCATATAACTTTCAATAATCATATAATTCATTAATCATAACACACTCCATTACCATAAAAAGTCCAATACGTAATTATTAGGACTAAGGAAAATAAGTATAACTTTTACGAATATGAAAAAGATTACTTAAAGGATATTACCTAATTTTTTATTGATTTACATATAAAAAAAAAGCTCACCTTAATGGTGAGCTGTTTAGTACATTTATTTTTTGACTTTAAATGCTTTTTCTTTTGGATAATACGCTACCATACCCAATTCTTCTTCTATTCGAAGTAATTGATTGTATTTAGCCATTCTATCACTTCTAGATGCTGAACCTGTTTTTATCTGTCCCGTATTTAAAGCAACTGCTAAATCAGCAATGGTATTATCCTCAGTTTCTCCTGATCTATGTGACATCACAGAAGTATATCCAGCATTATGTGCCATATTTACTGCTGCAATAGTTTCAGTAAGCGTTCCTATTTGATTCACTTTTATCAAAATTGAATTCGCTATACCATTCTCGATTCCTCTAGACAGACGTTCTACATTTGTTACAAACAAATCATCTCCCACTAACTGAACCTTATCACCAACTTTTTCTGTTAAATATTTCCATCCATCCCAGTCATTCTCGTCCATACCATCCTCAATAGAGATAATTGGATATTTTTCAGTTAAAGAAGCTAAATAATCAGCTTGTTCTTCGCTAGTTCGAATTACTCCAGACTTCCCTTCAAACTTGGTATAATCATACTTCCCATCTACATAAAATTCTGCCGCTGCACAATCTAATGCTACCATTACTTCATCTCCAAACTTATACCCAGCTTTTTCTACCGCAAGTGCTATAGAATCTAAAGCGTCTTCGGTACCATCTAATGTAGGAGCAAAACCACCTTCATCTCCCACAGCTGTGCTTAATCCTCTATCATGAAGAACTTTTTTCAGGTTATGAAAAATCTCGGTTCCCATTTGCATAGCATGTGTAAAGTTTTCAGCTTTTACTGGCATTACCATAAACTCTTGAAAAGCAATTGGTGCATCACTATGAGATCCTCCATTAATGATATTCATCATAGGAACTGGTAATGTATTAGCACTCACCCCTCCTACATATCTATATAATGGCATATTTAACTCATTAGCAGCAGCTTTTGCAGCAGCCAAAGAAACACCAAGGATCGCATTCGCTCCTAATTTGGATTTGTTAGGAGTTCCATCTAATTTGATCATAGTCTGATCTAATAAATTCTGATCAAACACTGAAAAACCAAGTAATTCTTCTGCGATTATGGTATTTACATTTTCAACAGCTTTTTTTACTCCTTTACCCATATAGTCACTACCACCATCTCTTAGCTCTACCGCTTCATGTTCTCCTGTAGATGCACCAGATGGAACAGCCGCTCTTCCTAATACACCATTTTCGGTTATCACGTCAACTTCTACAGTTGGGTTACCACGTGAATCTAAAATTTGTCTGGCGTGAATATTGATAATTACACTCATTTCTTGATTTGTTTTTGTTGGATAATTTTAATTCTTCGCAATATACAAAACGAGTTAGTTTAAATACCTCAGAAAACCTCTTAATTTATTGCTTAAACACCAGTAAACACAACAAGTTATCAACTATAACGTTATAGATCAACTTATTACATATTATCCTTTGGTTTTGCAAAAATTATGTTTTTTTAAGCCTCTACTTTTGCGTTTTTAATATTATTTATAAACTGATCAAATAGATAAACGGAATCATTAGGACCTGGACTTGCTTCTGGGTGATATTGTACAGAAAAACAATTTTTATTTTTCATTCTTATACCTGCCACAGTATCATCATTAAGATGAACATGAGTAATTTCAATTTCTGGATTTGCCTCTGTTTCTTCTCTATTGATTGCAAAACCATGATTTTGTGAAGTAATTTCTCCTTTTCCTGTAATTAAGTTTTTTACCGGATGATTAATTCCTCTATGCCCATTATGCATTTTATAGGTACCAATTCCGTTAGCTAATGCAATAACTTGGTGTCCTAGACATATTCCGAATAACGGCAAGTCTTTACTGATTATTTCCTTTGCCGTAGCAATGGCTTGGGATAAAGGTTCAGGATCTCCAGGACCATTAGATAAGAAATAACCATCTGGTCCCCATTCACTCATTTCTTCAAAAGTAGCATTATAAGGGAATACTTTTATATACGCATCTCTTTCAGAAAGATTACGTAGAATATTTTTCTTAACTCCTATATCCAAAGCAGAGATCTTATAAGTAGCATCAGGATTACCAAAATAATAAGGCTCTTTTGTTGATACTTGTGATGCGAGTTCCAATCCATTCATATCAGGAACTTCAGCTAATCTTTTTTTCAACCCCTCGATATCATCAATTTCTGTAGAAATCAGTGCATTCATGGCTCCGTTATCTCTGATATAACTTACTAGTGCTCTTGTATCCACATCAGATATAGCTAAAAGATTATTCTCCTCTAAAAAATCTTGTAAGGAACTATCTGCACGATCACGAGAAAATTCGTAACTAAAATTCTTTACGATTAATCCTGCAATTTTAATAGAGTCAGACTCAACCTCTTCTTTTTGTGTCCCGTAGTTACCAATATGCGCGTTGGTAGCTACCATTAATTGACCAAAATAGGAAGGATCTGTAAAAATCTCTTGGTATCCTGTCATACCAGTATTAAAACATACTTCTCCAAATGCAGTTCCTTCTCTTCCAACTGCTTTTCCATAAAAAATAGTACCATCTGCTAATAAAACGATTGCCTTTTTTCGAGATTGATATTTCATCCTTTATAATTATTTAATATTACGATTCCCTTTTCTTAGGATTTAAGTTTTTACAAAAATTCAAAAAAAAAGGATAAACGACAGAACGTTTATCCTTTTCTATTATGTGTGATTAATACTAATCATTTATTCTTCTTCTGAATTAGTAGCTTCTGGTGCAGGCGCTGCAGGAGCACTTGCTTTTTTGCTTCTACCTCTACGAGTAGATTTCTTTTTAGCAGGTTTACCAGCGTTATACAATTCGTTGTAATCCACTAATTCTATCATTGCCATATCAGCGTTATCTCCAAGACGATTCCCTAACTTGATAATTCTAGTGTATCCTCCAGGTCTGTCTCCAACTTTTGCTGCTACATCTCTAAACAATTCAGCAACTGCATACTTATTACGTAATTTACTGAATACGATTCTACGGTTGTGCGTAGTATCTTCTTTAGATTTAGTTACTAATGGCTCAACAAACTGTTTTAAAGCTTTAGCTTTTGCAACTGTAGTGTTTATTCTTTTATGCTCGATAAGAGAACAAGCCATGTTTGCAAGCATTGCCTTGCGATGTGCAGTTTTTCTACCTAAGTGGTTTACTTTTTTTCCGTGTCTCATGACATTAAAAATTTAGCATCATCTTGCTCAATCTACCTCGTGCAGAGAGCAAAATATGATGTGTTAGTCTTTATCTAATTTGTATTTAGAAAGATCCATACCGAAATTAAGACCTTTAACATTTACAAGCTCTTCAAGCTCTGTTAAAGATTTCTTTCCGAAATTACGGAACTTCATTAAATCATTTTTGTTGTAAGAAACTAAATCTCCTAATGTATCAACTTCTGCTGCTTTCAAGCAATTTAATGCTCTCACAGAAAGATCCATATCGATTAATTTAGTTTTTAATAACTGTCTCATATGTAATGATTCCTCATCATATGTTTCAGTCTGAGCAATTTCGTCAGCTTCTAACGTGATACGCTCATCTGAGAATAACATAAAGTGGTGAATCAAGATTTTAGCAGCTTCAGTTAAAGCATCTTTAGGGTGTATAGAACCATCTGTAACAATTTCGAAAACTAACTTTTCGTAATCTGTTTTTTGTTCCACACGATAATTCTCAATACTATACTTTACATTTTTGATTGGCGTATAGATTGAATCAGTAAAGATTGTTCCAATAGGAGCATTTGCCTTTTTGTTTTCTTCAGCTGGCACATATCCTCTTCCTTTTTCTATAGTAATCTCAAGATTAAGAGCAACTTTCTTATCCATATTACAGATTACTAAGTCCGGATTAAGAACTTGAAAACCTGAAATAAATTTCTGAAAATCTCCAGCTGTTAATTGCTCTTGACCAGAAATAGAAATTGTTACTGACTCATTATCTATATCTTCAATCTGACGTTTAAAACGAACTTGTTTTAGGTTTAGAATAATCTCAGTTACATCCTCTACAACTCCAGAAATTGTAGAAAACTCATGATCTACTCCTTCTATTCTCAATGAAGTTATAGCGAATCCCTCTAAAGAAGATAGCAAAACTCTTCGCAAAGCGTTACCAACTGTCAGTCCGTATCCAGGTTCTAATGGTCTAAATTCAAACTTACCATCAAACTCGCTAGAGTCGATCATGATAACTTTATCGGGCTTCTGAAAATTTAATATTGCCATATTATTGTTTCTTCTAAGAGTTATTTATTACTTCGAATATAATTCGACGATGAATTGTTCGTTGATATTTTCCGGAATTTGAATTCTTGCCGGCACAGATACAAAAGTACCTTCTTTTGTGTCATTATTAAAAGTAATCCACTCATACACTTTGCTATTGTTAGCTAATGAATTTTGAATAACTTCTAAAGATTTTGATTTTTCTCTTACCCCTACTACATCGCCAGGCTTTAAACGGTAAGAAGGAATATTTACTAACTCTCCATTAACAGTAATGTGTCTATGAGAAACTAATTGTCTAGCTCCTCTACGAGAATTTGCCAATCCCATTCTAAAAGCAACATTATCTAGACGAGATTCACATAATTGAAGTAAAACCTCACCAGTAATTCCTTGTGACCTTGTTGCTTTTTCGAACATGTTTCTGAACTGACGTTCTAATATTCCATATGTATACTTAGCTTTTTGCTTTTCCATTAATTGGATAGCATATTCACTTTTCTTTCCTCTACGTCTGTTATTTCCATGTTGACCAGGAGGATAATTTCTTTTTTCGAACGACTTATCGTCTCCGAAGATCGCTTCACCAAATTTACGAGCGATTTTAGTTTTTGGACCAGTATATCTTGCCATTTGATTTTTACTTAAATTTTGAGAGGTAATTATGAATTAAGGTCTCTTTCCTTCGATAATTGTTTTTCCTCTTCTTAGACTTACTTTGATTTATAATATATTAATAAAAGAGATCCCGAATGAACTCGGGACACTTTTACTTATACTCTACGTCTTTTAGGAGGACGACAACCATTATGAGGCATTGGAGTTACATCGATAATTTCCGAAACCTCTATTCCAGAATTATGAATAGAACGTATTGCTGACTCTCTACCGTTTCCAGGACCTTTAACGTAAACTTTTACTTTCTTTAATCCAGCTTCTATAGCCACTTTAGCAGCATCTTCTGCAGCTAACTGTGCAGCATATGGTGTGTTCTTTTTAGAACCTCTGAATCCCATTTTACCAGCTGAAGACCAAGAAATAACGTCTCCTTTTTTATTAGTTAACGAAATAATAATGTTGTTAAAAGATGCCGTTACATGAGCTTCTCCTATAGATTCAACGATTACTTTACGTTTTTTCGAAGTTGACTTTGCCATACTACTTATTATTTAGTTGCTTTTTTCTTATTAGCAACTGTTTTTCTTCTTCCTTTACGTGTTCTAGAATTGTTCTTTGTACGTTGTCCTCTAAGTGGTAACCCAGCTCTGTGACGTATACCCCTATAGCATCCAATATCCATAAGACGCTTAATATTCAGTTGTACTTCAGAACGTAATTCTCCTTCAATGGTATAGGCTCCTACAGCTTCACGAATACGACCAATTTGATCATCATCCCAGTCAGAAACTTTAATACTCTCGTCTACTTTGGCAGTAGCTAATATCTCTTTAGCTCTACTTCTACCGATTCCGAAGATATAGGTTAATGCTATAACTCCTCGCTTTTGTTTAGGTATATCTACCCCTGCAATTCTTGCCATAATTACCCTTGTCTTTGTTTAAATCTAGGATTCTTTTTATTAATTACGTAAAGTCGGCCTTTTCTACGCACAATCTTGCACTCGGCACTTCTCTTTTTTATTGATGCTCTAACTTTCATCTCTTTGTGTTTAAATCCTGAAAATACGTATTAGCATTTCAGAAGGTCTCGTTAACAAGATTTTCAGCCTGCAAAAGTACACAAAAAATCTTAATTAACTAATATTCTTAAAATTATTAGTATCTGTATGTTATACGAGCCTTTGATAAATCATAAGGACTCATTTCCAATTTCACTTTATCACCTGGTAGTAATTTAATATAATGCATACGCATTTTACCAGAGATATGAGCTGTCACCACGTGACCATTTTCTAATTCCACACGAAACATTGCATTAGACAATGCTTCTATAATACTTCCATCTTGTTCTATTGCTGGTTGTTTTGCCATTATGCTACCGCTTTTCTATTTTTACCAGTTTTCATTAATCCATCATAATGTCTGTTTAACAAATATGAATTAACCTGTTGCATTGTATCGATTGCTACTCCCACCATAATTAGTAAGGAGGTTCCTCCGAAAAACAGTGCCCATCCTTGTTGAACACCTAATAACTTAACTGCAATAGCAGGGAAAACAGCAATCAAAGCTAGAAATATAGATCCTGGTAATGTTATCTGAGACATTATTTTATCTAAATACTCTGCTGTTTCACTACCTGGTCTGATACCTGGAATGAAACCACCGCTTCTTTTTAAATCATCAGCCATCTTGTTCGTTGGTACGGTAATAGCAGTATAGAAATATGTAAAAATTATAATTAACAAACCAAATACTACATTATACCAAAACCCAAAAATATCACTGAACGCAGCCGCAATTCCTTGTGAAGTCTCAGACTCAGAAAGTCCAGCAACTGCAGCAGGAATAAACATAATTGCCTGAGCAAATATAATAGGCATTACACCAGAAGCATTTAACTTCAATGGAATATACTGTCTAGATCCGAAAACATTCTTCTCATATCCTCCACTAGCAGTTCTTCTAGCATACTGCACTGGAATTTGGCGAACGGCCATAACTAATAGCACCGAAGCCAGGATAATAACAAACCAAATCACTAATTCAATCAATACCATAATGATATCACCACCTTCTCCAGAAGTTCTTGAAATAAAGTTCTGAACAAAAGATTGTGGTAAAGTTGCTATGATACCAACCATGATTAATAAAGAAATACCATTACCAATACCTTTATCAGTGATTTTTTCTCCCAACCACATTGCGAAAATACATCCAGTAGTTAAGATAATAACAGATGATACAACAAAAACAGTTTGACTTATTTCTGTACTAAAAGCTGTTGGCGGAAGTGTTGCAAATAAGTTATAAATATAACCTGGACCTTGTACCAAAGTAATTGCAATAGTCAACCATCTAGTTATCTGGTTAATTTTCTTTCTACCACTTTCACCTTCTTTTTGTAATTTTTGGAGATAAGGAATAGCTATCCCCATCAACTGAACCACAATCGACGCAGAGATATAAGGCATAATACCTAAGGCAAATACAGAAGCATTTGCAAATGCTCCTCCTGTAAAGGCATTAAGTAAACCTAGTAAACCATCTTGAGTTTGCGTTCCTAGATTAGCTAGCTCCGCAGCATCTACTCCAGGAAGCACAACCTGTGCTCCAAATCGATATACTAAAAGCAATCCTAATGTTACTAGGATTCTATTTTTTAGCTCTTCGATTTTCCAAACGTTTTTTATTGTATCAATAAATTTCATGAAATATCTTTTATAAGGTTACCGCTTCACCACCTGCTGCTTCAATTGCAGCTTTTGCAGTGGCTGTAAATTTATGTGCTGAAACCTTTAGTTTTGCTTTCAGCTCACCTCTTCCCAGTATCTTAACCAAATCATTTTTTCCCGCTAAACGTGTTTCCAATATCACGTCTAGATCTACAGTATCAGTTATCTTACCAGCGTCAACTAGTTTCTGAAGTGTATCTAAATTGATTCCCTGATATTCTTTTCTATTAATATTAGTAAAACCAAACTTAGGCACACGTCTTTGAAGAGGCATCTGCCCTCCTTCGAAACCAATCTTTCTAGAGTAACCAGAACGAGACTTAGCTCCCTTGTGACCACGAGCAGCTGTTCCACCTTTTCCAGAACCTTGACCACGACCTAATCGCTTGCTGTTATTTTTTACTGAACCTGCAGCAGGTTTTAAGTTACTTAAATCCATGTGCTTATATTATTTTGTTTCTACTGAAACTAAATGTTTAACTTTATTTACCATCCCTAGGATATTAGGAGTGTCATCGTGCTCAACAACCTGACCGATCTTTTTAAGACCTAAAGCCTCTAGAGTTCTTTTCTGTCTCTGAGTACGGTTTATCGCGCTTTTTACTTTAGTAATTTTAATCTTTGCCATCGTTCCTAATTTATTATCCTTTAAATACTTTTTCAAGTGAAACACCTCGTTGCTTAGCAACTTGTTCTGCACTTCTCATTTGTAACAAAGCATCGAAAGTTGCTTTCACCACATTATGAGGATTAGATGATCCTTGATTTTTAGAAAGTACATCATGCACACCAACAGATTCTAATACCGCACGGATCGCTCCACCGGCAATAACTCCTGTACCTGTTGCAGCAGGCATTAATAATACTCTTGCTCCACCGTACTTCCCTTTTTGTTCGTGAGGTAAAGTTCCTTTATTTAATGGTATACGTACTAGATTCTTCTTAGCATCTTCTACTGCTTTAGCAATAGCTTCAGCAACTTCTTTAGACTTACCTAAACCATGACCTACAACACCGTTTTCGTCTCCTACAACAACGATAGCAGAGAATCCAAATGCTCTACCTCCTTTTGTTACTTTAGTAACACGTTGTACACCAACTAAACGATCTTTTAATTCAAGTCCACTTGGCTTTACTAATTCTGCGTTTTTATATTTTTGATACATAATTTCTTAGAATTTAAGTCCTCCTTCTCTAGCTCCTTCAGCTAATGATTTAACTCTTCCATGGTATAAATATCCACCTCTATCAAAAGATACGGTTTCTACACCTGCTTTCTTAGCTTTTTCTGCTAGAGCTTTACCAACTAAGCCAGCTTTTTCTGCTTTGCTTCCTGATGCAGCCGCTATATCCTTATCTCTTGAAGAAGCAGCACTAATAGTCTTACCAGTTACATCATCTATGATCTGTGCATAGATCTCTTTATTACTTCTAAAAACAGATAATCTAGGACGTTGTTCTGTTCCGCTTACTGTTCCGCGGATTCGCTTTCTGATTTTTAATCTTCTTAAATCTTTTGAGAATGCCATAACTTCGTTATTATGCAGATTTACCTGCTTTTCTTCTTAATTGCTCTCCTACGAACTTAACTCCTTTTCCTTTATACGGTTCTGGCTTACGGAATCCTCTAATCTTAGCGGCTACCTGACCTACCAATTGTTTGTCATGAGAAGTTAATTTTACGATCGGGTTTTTACCTTTTTCAGATATTGTTTCGATTTTTACCTCTGGTGCAACATCTATCACGATGTTATGAGAAAAACCTAAAGCTAAATCTAATTTCTGTCCTTGATTAGAAGCTCTATATCCTACCCCTACCAATTCTAGCTCTTTCGTAAAACCTTCTGAAACACCCTGTACCATATTGTTGATTAAAGCTCTGTATAATCCGTGCTTCGCCCTATGATCTTTAGCATCACTAGGTCTTTCTAGAACAACCTGACCTTCTTCTACTTTCACATCAATACTATCAATCTCTTGTGAAAGCTCTCCTAATTTTCCTTTAACAGTAACAACATTACCTGTCACTTCTACAGTGACACCAGACGGAATAGTTACTGGATTTTTTCCTATTCTTGACATTTCTTTTGTCTTTTTTTACTGTTAGTATACGTAACAAAGTACTTCTCCACCTACATTCTCTCGCTTAGCTTGCTTACCAGTCATTACACCGTGAGAAGTAGAAACAATAGCAATACCTAATCCATTAAGAATTCTCGGTATTTCTTTAGATCCTGCGTATTTACGTAAACCAGGCTTACTGATTCTTTGTAATTCTTTAATCACAGGCTCTTTTGTTAACTTATCGTATTTAAGAGCAATCTTAATACTACCTTGTGTTGTATTATCCTCAAATTTGTAACTTAAGATATATCCTTGATCGAATAATATCTTAGTAATCTCTTTTTTAACTTTCGATGCAGGAATCTCAACTACTCTATGTTGAGCGCTATTTGCATTACGAATTCTAGTTAAATAATCTGCAATAGGATCTGTATTCATTATTTAATATTTATGATCTTGGTTTTCAATTATTTCTTAACCGAACCTTAGACCAATTAATTTTTTGTTATTACCAACTAGCTTTAGTTACACCTGGAATTAATCCTTTATTTGCCATTTCTCTGAAAGTAACACGAGAAATTCCAAACTGACGCATATATCCTTTTGGTCTTCCTGTTAACTTACAACGATTGTGCATACGGATTGGCGAAGCGTTTTTCGGTAATTTTTGTAATGCTTCATAATCTCCAGCTTCTTTTAAAGCCTTGCGCTTTTCAGCATATTTAGCAACCGTTTTAGCTCTCTTCACCTCACGGGCTTTCATTGATTCTTTAGCCATAATTAATTCTTTTTAAAAGGTAAACCTAGTTCAGTTAACAATGATTTTGCTTCTTTATCAGTATTCGCAGAAGTTTCGAAAGTGATATTCATTCCTGAAATTTTATTCACCTTATCAATATCAATCTCCGGGAAAATGATCTGCTCAGTAATACCTAAAGAGTAATTACCTCTACCATCAAAACCAGTTGCTTTAATACCATTAAAATCTCTTACACGTGGTAAAGCTGAAGTAATCAAACGATCTAAAAACTCATACATTCTTTCTCCTCTTAACGTAACTTTAGCACCTATTGGCATTCCTTTACGTAATTTGAAAGAAGCAACATCCTTCTTAGAAATTGTAGCTACAGCTTTTTGCCCTGTAATTGTTGTTAATTCATCTACAGCGTAATCGATTAACTTTTTATCTGCTACAGCTGCACCAATACCTCTGCTTAAAACTATTTTTTTAAGTTTTGGTACTTCCATTACATTACCGTAACTAAATTCTTCTGTAAGAGCTGACACGATTCTGTCTTTATACTCTTGTTTAAGTCTTGGGATATAAGCCATAACTATATTACTTCATTAGATTTTTTAGAAAATCTCACTTTCTTATCTCCTTCCATTCTATATCCAACTCTTGTAGTCTCACCATTAGATGTTAACAATGATAAATTGGAAATATGAATTGGTGCTTCTTGCTTTACTATACCACCTTGTGGATTAGCAGCACTAGGCTTTTTGTGTTTTGAAACAAGGTTTACACCTTCAACAATTGCCTTGTTCTTATCTTTCAATACCTTTTGTACAGTTCCTTGCTGACCCTTATTGTCTCCAGCAATAACCTTTACTGTATCTCCTGATTTAATTTTTAGTTTTGTCATGTCTGCAATACTATTAAAGCACTTCTGGCGCTAGTGATACAATCTTCATAAACTGCTTGTCACGAAGTTCTCTCGCTACAGGACCAAACACACGTGTTCCTCTCATTTCTCCAGCAGGGTTCAAAAGAACACATGCATTATCATCGAAACGAATATAAGAACCATCTGGTCTGCGCACTTCTTTTTTGGTACGAACTACAACTGCAGTTGAAACCGCTCCTTTTTTGATATTTCCATTTGGAGTTGCTTCTTTAACACTGACAACGATCTTGTCTCCTACAGAGGCGTATCTTCTTTTTGTACCACCTAAAACACGGATAACTAAAACTTCTTTGCCACCTGTGTTGTCTGCTACTTTTAATCTAGACTCTTGTTGTACCATAATTACTTAGCTCTTTCAATTACTTCTACTAATCTCCAGCATTTGGTTCTACTCATAGGTCTTGTTTCCATGATCTTTACAGTATCACCAATATTGCAGTCATTTTTCTCGTCGTGTGCAACATATTTCTTTGTTTTTAACACGAACTTTCCGTACATCGGGTGTTTCACTTTTTTAACCTCAGAAACCACAATTGATTTCTGCATTTTGTTACTAGTAACTACACCTATACGTTCTTTTCTTAAGTTTCTTTTTTCCATCTTTCAGCAGAATTAACCGTTTAATTCTCTTTTAGTAAGCTCTGTTTCCATTCTCGCAATAGATCTTCTAACCTTACGGATTTGTAAAGGATTTTCTAATGGAGACATAGCGTGAGCCATTTTTAAATCTGAATATTCTTTTCGATATTTTCCAAGTTCCTCTTGTAATTCAGCTGTCGACGATTCTTTTACTTGTGATTGTTTCATAATCTTCAATTATTAAGCTTGATAATCTCTAGCTACGATAAACTTAGTTTTAACTGGTAATTTCTGAGCGGCTAAGCGTAATGCTTCTTTAGCCACATCATGAGGAACACCACTTATCTCAAACAAGATTCTTCCTGGTTTTACAACTGCTGCCCAATATTCTACAGCACCTTTTCCTTTACCCATACGTACTTCAAGAGGTTTCTTTGTAATAGGCTTGTCTGGGAAAATTTTAATCCACAGAGAACCTTCTCTTTTCATATAACGAGTAGCAGAAATACGAGCTGCTTCTATTTGTCTAGCGGTTACAAAACTTGAATCTAATGCTTTGATTCCGAAAGTTCCATTAGAAAGCGTATGACCTCTTTGAGAAAGACCTTTCATACGTCCTTTTTGCTGCTTACGGAATTTTGTTCTTTTAGGCTGTAACATTGTTAATTTACTTTAAAAAATTACTTTCTACGACGTGATTTATTATTTCCACCTCGTCCGGCTCCTCTGTCGCCTCCTTTTCCTTGTTTCTTAGAAAGACCTACTAAAGGAGAAAGCTCTCTCTTACCATATACTTCGCCTTTCATAATCCATACTTTTACACCCAATCTACCATAAGTAGTGTGCGCTTCTACCAAAGCATAATCTATGTCAGCTCTAAATGTTGATAAAGGAATTCTTCCGTCTTTATAAGACTCTGAACGTGCCATTTCAGCACCATTTAATCTTCCTGAAATTTGAATTTTGATACCTTCAGCATTCATTCTCATTGCAGCCGCAATAGCCATCTTTATTGCTCTACGATAAGAGATACGACTCTCTATCTGTCTAGCAACACTAGATCCTACTAAAAACGCATCAAGTTCTGGTCTCTTGATTTCAAAAATATTAATCTGAACTTCCTTATCTGTAATCTTCTTAAGCTCTTCTTTTAACTTGTCTACCTCTTGACCACCTTTTCCGATAATAATACCAGGTCTAGCAGTAGTGATAGTAACGGTTACAAGTTTAAGCGTACGCTCGATAATTACTCTAGATACACTAGCTTTAGATAAACGTGCGTGTACGTACTTTCTAATCTTATCGTCTTCGGCTAATTTATCACCGTAGTCATTACCTCCGTACCAGTTGGATTCCCATCCTCTAATGATACCAAGGCGATTTCCGATTGGATTTGTCTTCTGTCCCATACTATTTATATTAGCTTTGTGTATTATTTTTTGCCGCAACCACGATTGTAACGTGATTAGAGCGTTTTCTTATTCTGTGTGCACGACCCTGCGGTGCTGGACGTAATCTTTTTAACATACTTCCACCATCTACACGAATCTCTTTTACGAAAAGATCAGCATCTTCAATGTTTGCGTCTTCATTTTTTGCTTGCCAGTTTGCTATTGCAGAAAGCAATAACTTTTCTAAACGACGTGCAGCTTCTTTTTGACTAAATCTAAGAATATGAAGCGCTCTTTCTACCTTTTCACCACGAACTAAATCTGCTACTAAACGCATTTTGCGAGGTGACGTAGGACAGTTATTAAGTTTAGCAAAAGCAATCTGCTTTTTCTCTTCCTTAATTCTTTCTGCCATTTCTCTTTTACGAACTCCCATAGCTTAAATTATTTTTTACCTTTATTTTTAGCACCAGCGTGCCCTCTGAAAGAACGTGTTGGCGAAAACTCTCCTAATTTATGACCTACCATATTTTCTGTAATGTACACAGGAACAAACTGGCGACCATTGTGAACTGCGATCGTCTGACCAACAAAATCAGGAGAAATCATAGAAGCTCTTGACCAAGTCTTGATAACAGTTTTCTTATTAGCCTCAACATTCGCTGCAACTTTCTTCTCTAACTTGTAGTGAATGTAAGGTCCTTTTTTTAATGAACGTGCCATATCTTATTATTTCTTTCTACGTTCTACAATATACTTATTACTCGCTTTTGTCTTAGAACGGGTTCTAAATCCTTTAGCAGGAAGACCTTTTCTAGAACGTGGGTGACCTCCAGAAGAGCGTCCTTCACCACCACCCATTGGATGATCAACAGGGTTCATTGCTACAGGTCTAGTTCTAGGACGACGACCTAACCATCTTCCTCTACCCGCTTTACCACCAACAACTAATTGGTGATCACTGTTAGAAATTGCTCCGACAGTAGCCATACAATTTACTAACACCATTCTCACTTCGCCAGAAGGTAATTTTACTGTAGCAAACTTACCATCTCTCGCCATAAGCTGAGCAAAAGAACCAGCACTACGTGCCATTACAGCACCTTGACCTGGTCTCAATTCTATACAAGAAATAATAGTACCTAGAGGGATATCGCTAAGTGGCATTGCGTTCCCAATTTCTGGAGCAACATTGTTACCAGAAACTACGTTCTGACCCACTTGCAGCCCATTCTGAGCGATAATATAACGCTTCTCACCATCTTGGTAGTTTAAAAGCGCTATAAAAGCAGTTCTGTTCGGATCATATTCGATAGTAGCAACAGTAGCAGGAATTCCTTGCTTGCCTCTTTTAAAATCGATAATACGATACCTTTTCTTATGACCTCCACCTTTGTAGCGCATGGTCATTTTTCCTTGATTGTTTCTACCGCCTGATCTTTTTTTCGGAGCTAATAAACTTTTCTCCGGCTTATCAGTAGTAATGGCATCAAACCCATTAACTACTCTAAAACGCTGACCTGGGGTAATTGGTTTCAATTTTCTTACTGACATTTTTTAGTCTTAAAGATTACTATATAAATCAATTACATCACCTTCCGCCACCTGTACAATAGCTTTTTTAATAGCTTTTGTTTTACCAGTGATCATTCCCGTTTTTGTATAACGAGTTTTACGATCTGGACGGACATTAATAGTTCGAACTTTAGTAACAGATACTCCATAAGCAGCTTCTACTGCTTTTTTGATCTCTACCTTATTCGCATTTCTATCTACCACAAATCCATAGCGATTATAAACCTCACTATCTGCAGTAGCCTTTTCCGTAATAATAGGTTTTATTAAGATACTCATGGCTTCTATTTACTTAAATTCGTTTCAATTCCTTTCAAAGAACCCTCTAAAAGAACAACATTCTTAGCATTAAGTATTTTGTAAGTACTTAATTCTGAATAAGTTATAACTTCAGAGCTTTTTAAATTACGTGACGACAAATATACATTTTTATTTGACTCTCCCAACACAAATAAAGATTTTTTATCCTCCAGCCCTAACGACTTTAAAACTGCAGTAAAATTCTTTGTTTTAATTGTATCAAAAGTGAAGTCCTCTACCACTGTAATCGCCTTATCATTTGCCTTTATACTTAGCGCAGATTTACGTGCTAATCTTTTTAAATTCTTATTTAATTTAAAAGAATAATTACGTGGTCTAGGTCCGAATATTCTACCTCCACCTTTGAAAATTGGAGACTTAATACTACCTGCTCTAGCCGTACCGGTTCCCTTTTGTTTCTTAATTTTTCTTGTACTACCTGCGATCTCAGCACGTTCTTTAGCTTTATGCGTTCCTTGACGTTGATTCGCCAAGTACTGCTTAACATCTAAATAAACAGCGTGATCATTAGGCTCTATACCAAAAACAGCATCAGAAAGATCTACCTTTCTACCTGTTTCTTTTCCGTTAATATCAATTACTGCTACCTTCATTACTTCTGAATAGTTACGTAAGCGTTTTTATGTCCAGGCACACAACCTTTCACAACTAGTAGATTCTTTTCAGCTACTACTTTTAACACTTTCAAGTTTTGAACCTTTACTTTATCTCCACCCATTCTTCCTGCCATACGCATTCCTTTAAACACTCTTGCAGGATACGATGCAGCTCCGATTGAACCAGGAGCTCTTAAACGGTTATGCTGACCATGTGTTGCTTGTCCAACACCACCAAAACCGTGTCTCTTTACAACTCCTTGGAAACCTTTTCCTTTTGAAGTTCCTGTTACATCCACGAACTCTCCTTCTACGAAGTGCTCTACAGTGATTGTATCACCTAATTTGTACTCCTCATCAAAACCTTGGAATTCCACAACTTCGCGCTTAGCAACAGTTCCTGCTTTTTTAAAGTGACCTAAAGCCGCTTTCGTAGCATTTTTGTCTGCTTTGTCATCGAAACCTAATTGAATAGCCTCATAACCATCCACTTCTTCAGTTCTGACTTGGGTAACCACGCATGGTCCAGCTTCGATCACTGTACATGGAATGTTTTTTCCATTCTCGTCGAAGATGCTGGTCATACCGATCTTTTTTCCTATTAACCCAGACATATTTATTAATTATTAATTAGTATACTTATTTAAAATTTTGCAAAAAAACAGGGTCAAAATACTTCAACCCTGAATGTATTTTTGCCGTTTTTCCCTCGCACGCAGCTTGGGACATTTCATGTAAGACTTTCTTACTGGAAGTTTTATCAAACTTTGATTTCCACTTCAACTCCACTAGGTAATTCTAACTTCATTAACGCATCGATCGTTTTTGAAGAAGAACTATAAATATCTAAAAGTCTTTTATAAGAACTTAACTGAAATTGCTCTCTCGACTTCTTATTTACGTGTGGAGATCTTAAAACAGTAAAGATCTTTTTATGTGTTGGTAATGGAATTGGTCCAGTCACCACAGCTCCAGTACTCTTAACAGTCTTAACAATCTTTTCAGCAGACTTATCTACTAAATTATGATCGTAAGATTTTAATTTTATTCTAATTTTTTGACTCATTTCTGTAAAATTAAGCGTTAACTCCTTTTGCTGCTGCAATCACTTCTTCTGATATATTCGAAGGAGTCTCAGCATAGTGAGAAAATTCCATTGTAGATGTCGCTCTACCAGATGATAAAGTTCTTAATGTTGTTACATATCCAAACATTTCAGAAAGTGGTACTGTAGCCTTAACCGTTTTAGCACCTGCTCTATCACCCATATCACTTACCTGACCTCTACGTCTATTCAAATCACCTACGATATCACCCATGTTTTCTTCTGGAGTAATAACCTCTAGTTTCATGATAGGTTCCATCACCACAGCTTTAGCTGCTTTTGCCGCTGCTTTAAAACCAAGCTTAGCAGCCAATTCGAATGATAACTGATCAGAATCCACATCGTGATAAGAACCGTCTGTAAGAGTAACTTTCATAGCATCTACTTCATAACCCGCAAGCGGTCCATTTTGCATTGCCATTTTAAATCCTTTCTCTACAGAAGGAACAAATTCCTTAGGAACGTTACCTCCTTTAATCTCGGAAACAAACTCTAATCCTACTTTTCCTTCTTCTGCAGGTTCTAATGTAAATACAATATCCGCAAACTTACCACGTCCACCAGACTGCTTCTTATAAACCTCTCTGTGCTCTGCACGTTGTGTAATAGCTTCTTTGTACTCTACTTGTGGCTGACCTTGATTAACTTCTACTTTGAACTCTCTCTTCAAACGGTCAACGATAATATCTAAATGAAGCTCTCCCATTCCAGAAATAATTGTCTGTCCTGAAGCCTCATCCGTTCTTACTGTAAATGTTGGATCTTCTTCTGCTAACTTAGCTAAAGACAAACCTAACTTATCCACATCAGCTTTAGTTTTTGGCTCAACAGCAATACCAATTACAGGATCAGGGAAATCCATTGATTCTAAAACGATAGGATTCTTCTCATCCGACATCGTATCACCTGTTTTGATATCTTTAAAACCTACTGCAGCTCCAATATCTCCAGCTTCAATATATTCTATTGCATTTTGCTTATTAGAATGCATCTGATAGATACGAGAAATACGCTCTTTCTTACCTGAACGATTGTTCAAGATATAAGAACCAGCATCTAAACGCCCTGAATATGCGCGGAAGAATGCTAAACGCCCTACGAAAGGATCTGTAGCAATCTTAAATGCTAACGCAGCAAACGGTTCCTTAACATCTGGCTTACGTAACTCTTCTTGATCAGTATTTGGATTAATCCCTACAATACCTTCTTTATCCGTTGGAGAAGGCAAGTAACGACATACTGCATCTAATAAAAACTGAACTCCTTTATTCTTAAAAGCAGAACCACAAATCATCGGAATGATAGACATATCCATTACTGCAGCTCTTAAAGCAGCATGAACTTCTTCTTCTGTAATTGAATCCTCATCTTCCATGAATTTTTCAAGAAGCTCTTCATCATAAGCAGCAACTTCTTCTATAAGTTTTCCTCTTAACTCTGCCGCTTCTTCTTTTAATTCTTCTGGAATATCGATCACATCAAAAGTAGACCCTTGTGTTTCATCATGCCATACAATAGCACGATTCTTTACTAAATCCACAATTCCTTTGAAATCAGCTTCATCACCAATATTCATTACAATAGGAACTGCATTAGAACCTAGCATATCTTTCACTTGTTGACACACTGCCATAAAATTAGACCCTTGACGATCCATTTTATTTACAAATCCGATACGCGGTACTTTATAATTATCTGCTAGTCTCCAGTTAGTTTCTGATTGAGGCTCAACACCATCAACAGCACTAAATAAGAAAACTAACCCATCAAGAACACGTAAAGAACGGTTAACTTCTACCGTAAAATCAACGTGTCCCGGAGTATCGATGATATTAAAATGATATCCTTTTGTATCTGCAACAGCCTGACCATTTTCTGTCGGAAACTTCCACTCACAAGTGGTCGCAGCAGAAGTAATTGTAATACCTCTTTCCTGCTCTTGCTCCATCCAGTCCATAGTAGCAGCACCGTCGTGCACCTCACCGATCTTATGACTTACACCTGTGTAATATAAGATACGCTCTGTAGTTGTAGTTTTTCCTGCATCAATATGTGCAGCAATACCAATATTTCTTGTATATTTTAAATCTCTAGCCATTTCTGTTCGTGATTAAAATCTAAAGTGTGAGAATGCTTTATTTGCTTCAGCCATCTTATGGGTATCTACTCTTTTCTTAACCGCAGCACCTTCTTCTTTTTCTGCAGCAATAATCTCTGCAGCAAGTTTCTGTGCCATAGACTTTTCATTTCTCTTACGAGCAAACTGAATCAACCATTTCATCGCAGTTGATATCTTTCTGTCTGGTCTGATTGGATTAGGAATTTGGAAAGTAGCTCCTCCAACACGACGACTTCTTACTTCTACATGTGGCATTACGTTTGATAACGCATCTTTCCACATTTCCAAAGCTGTTTTTTCTTCGTTTTGTTTTTTCTCTTCTACGATATCAATCGCATCATAGAAAATTTTGAAAGCAACCGATTTCTTACCATCCCACATCATCATATTAACGAAACGAGTCACTAATTGATCATTAAAACGTGGATCAGGTAAAATAGGTCTTTTTTTAGCCTTTCTTTTTCTCATGTCTTCTTCTTAAAGTTTTTTAATTACTTTTTAGGGCGTTTTGCACCATATTTAGATCTACGTTGCGTTCTACCTTCAACACCAGCGGTGTCTAAAGCTCCACGAACAATGTGATATCTAACTCCTGGTAAATCTTTTACCCTTCCACCTCTAACTAATACTATCGAGTGCTCCTGTAGATTGTGACCCTCACCTCCGATGTATGCGTTTACTTCCTTACCATTAGTTAACCTAACACGAGCAACTTTTCTCATTGCTGAATTTGGTTTTTTTGGTGTAGTAGTATAAACACGCGTACAAACACCGCGACGTTGCGGGCACGAATCCAAAGCAGCCGATTTACTCTTCTTAGTTATTTTGGCTCTACCTTTTCTTACTAATTGTGAAATTGTTGGCATAATTTGCTTTACACTATTATTAAAATAATTTTAAATTACCTCTTTATAGAGGGCTGCAAAGGTAGAAATATTTTTTAGCAATTCAAATCCTAATGCATTAATTTTCAAATACATTTAAAATGATAGGATTAAACCGTAAGAAATACCTGTATTTTCCGTTATTTTAGCAGTATTAAATTGCAGTTTGAAAACCTTATATTTTTACATCTTCGTCCTTAATATATGTATACATTCTTTTTGTAATGGACAAAATTCATCAATTACCCTTCAGATAAAAGGGCAAGATTCTATCGAAACAGCAAAGATTGATAGCATTTCTTACAACAAAACATTCGACAACTATATTGATTTACAAACTGAAACTAACAACTTACACAAAAAACTATTAAAAACAGGTTACCTTGACGCAGAATGGGGAGGCATCACAAAAACCTCAGACACCACATTTCTAAGTAGTTTTAAACTTAACCAAAAATACACCGAACTTATTATAAAATATGACAATGAAACATTACCCTTAAAAATAATAGAAGAGATCTCCAAAAATACTACTACCACAGAATTTATTATCCCCATCAACAAAACTGAAAAAACACTACAATTTTTGACCAACTATCTTGTAAACCAAGGAAACACATTTACCAACCTTTACTTAACCGAAATAAAAAAAAAGAAACAAAAAGTTTTTGCTACCCTAGTGAGCAAAATAGGAGTTGAAAGAAAAATCGACGATATAATTATAAAGGGATACACCAAATTTCCAAATTCATTTTTGAAATATAACAGCAAAATAAAAAAGGGAGATGTCTTTAACAAAAATGATGTTTTAAAGAAATCACAAGCAATCGACAATCTCGGCTTCAGCAAGAACATAAAACCTCCTGAAATATTATTTGAAAAAGATTCCACCAAAATCTATCTATATCTAGAAAAGAAATCGGCTAATAGCTTTGATGGATTCCTTGGGTTTTCGAACGACTCCGAATCCAACAACCTTGAATTAAATGGATATTTAAATTTGAATCTGATAAACAACCTTAATTTTGGAGAAAGGTTAAACCTAATATATAAGAGTGACGGAAATGAACAACAAAGATTCCAAGCCAATTTATTCCTACCCTATCTATTCAAATCTCCTATTGGTATTGAAGCTGGTCTTGATATTTTCAAAAAAGACTCTAGCTTTCTGATTACCGAACAAAGGTTAAAACTTAATTATTTAATAGATGACAAAAACAACATATCGCTAGGATACAAATCAGTTTCTTCAGACAATCTTCTCGATGAACCACAGCCCAGTTTAAACATAGAAAACTATTCCTCTAACTTTTTTGGAATAAGCTTCAACCACACAAAAAGACAAAACAACACTCTATTTCCTATAAAAAACAACTACAACATAGAAGTAGAATATGGAACACGCAAAACTGAAGATTTAAAAACTAACCAAATAAAAGGAACTATTAACATCGAATACATCTTCAAGCTAAACACTAGAAATAATATTTTTATAAAAAACAGTTCGGCTACAATTTTTTCTGACGACCTTTTATTTAACGAGCTTTATAGGTTTGGTGGAATCAATTCTATTCGAGGCTTTGAAGAAAACAGTATTAACGCTTCATTATTCAACGTTTTTTCTACGGAATACAGATACATTCTATCAAACAATATATACATACATACAATAACCGACTACTCCTACTTTGAAGATGAAACAAACAACATTTCAGACAATTTAACCAGCTTTGGTTTTGGATTAGGCTTAAATACAAAAACTGGTTTATTCAGAATAATTTTCGCCAACGGAAAAAATAGTGACACTAACTTCGAGTTTTCAAACACCAAAGTACATCTTAGCCTAAATGCTAAATTCTAAAAGACAAACCTTCAAGAAAAAAGCCTCTTAAATACCAAAACAAAGAAATCACACACTCATTATTCTAAAATCATCTAGAAATAATTAATTTATAAAAATCCAACATTTTAACATTTCAACCACAAATCATTCAAAACTCTTAAACCCAGTCCTACCGGAAAAACCTAAAGAACAAACACAAACTATAACAAACTCAAAACAAAAGATTTAGGCCAAAAACCACATCCAAAAATCATTATTTTTACAAGCTATTTATGAAACAAAAAACGAACTTCAAAAATGCCCAATCACAGAACTACAACGTTATAGTAGGATTTCACATTATATTAACTTGACCTGAACAATAATTTAATTTTTAACTAAATAAAAGTTGTTTAATTAAGATATTATTATGATTTTTGGCATTGGCTAATTCAAATAAATTATAAAATGAGAACAAAGTTTAGAGGAATTCTAACGCTATTGCTGGCGTTTGTAGTGCAACTAACGTTTGCACAAGAAAAAACGATCTCAGGTAATGTGACCGACAATAGTGGGTTGCCGCTTCCAGGGGTAAACATCGTTGTAAAAGGTACTAGTAAGGGTACTCAATCTGATTTTGATGGTAATTATACCATTCAGGCTAGTAGAGGATCTGTACTTGCTTTCAGTTATCTAGGATTTACAACAAAAGAAGCTATTGTTGGTGACAATAGTGTAATTAACGTTAAATTAGAAGAAGATGCTGCTACCTTAGAAGAAGTAGTTGTAACAGCACAAGGGATTAAGAGAGAAAAGAAAGCTCTTGGTTATGCCGTAGCTACTATTGCTTCTGAAGATATTTCTTCGAAACCACAAACTGATGTGGTAAGAGCTCTTACAGGTAAAGCTCCTGGGGTTAACATACAGCAAACTTCAGGTCTTTCAGGATCTGGTACTAACATTATAATTAGAGGTTATTCATCTATTAATGGAAGTAACCAACCTCTTTTTGTTGTTGATGGTATTCCTTTTAATTCAGATACAAACAATACAAGTAACTTCGTACAGGGTGGAGCAGCGGCATCGAGTCGTTTTTTAGATATCGACCCTAATAACATTAAAGAAATTTCAGTACTTAAAGGATTAAGTGCAACTACTTTATATGGACAAGCAGGTAGAAACGGTGTGGTTTTGATAACTACTAAAACTGGTTCTAGCTCTGACGCTAATAAGAAGTTTGAAATATCAGTAAACACATCGTTCTTCGCTAACGAAATTGCTAATTTACCTGATTACCAGAACTCTTATGGGAATGGTTTTTATCAGAACTATTCTCAAGCTTTTAGTAACTGGGGTCCTAATTTCAACGCCAGAGGTCAACAAGGAATTGCTGCTGATGGTACAGTGCCTCACCCATATGACAGAGACGCTCTTGCTACTGCATTTCCTGAATTTCAAGGTGCTAGATATGAATATCGCCCTTATGAAAGTGTAGAAAGATTCTTTAAGACGGGATCTGTAATTACAAACACTGTTTCTGCTACTTCATCTGGTGAGAATGGAAATATTAATATTTCATTTGGTCATACTGATGATCAAGGTTTTGTTGAAACAAACGAATACAAAAGAATTAACTTTAGTGTTGGTGGATCTTTAAAGTTATCTAACAAATTCTCTATCAACACATCTATGAACTATGTTAGAACCGACCGTCTTGTACCACCAACAGCTGTAGGTTTTGGAAGTAATCCAGCAGGAGCTTCCTTATTCGCAAACGTTCTTTATACACCTCGTAGTGTTGATTTATTCGGATTACCTTTCGAAAATCCTTTAGATAATTCTTCTGTTTTCTATAGAGCTGGTAATGACATCCAGAATCCACTATGGACGCTTAACAATATCGAAGATGAAGAAAGAATTAGAAGATTTTTCGGAAATGTTACTACAAATTACGAAATAAATGATTGGATGAACTTGTCTTACCGTGTTACTATCGATGGATACAATCAGTTAAATCAGAGAAGAGCTAATAAAGGTGGACAACAAGTTGTTGGAGGAAGTCTTAATGATGTAAATATTGAAAGTACTGTATGGGATCATACTTTAAGTTTAAATATAGACAAAAACATCGGTGATAGTTTTAACATCAACAGTACAATCGGTCTTAACCCAAGACAAGAACGAATTGAAGTAAATGGTGTTAATAGTAGTCAACAAAATATTTACGGACTATTTACTCACCAGAATTTTGAGGAACAAATAGGATTTACAGGTTTCAATGAATTTAATATCGTTGGAGCTTATGCAAGTATCAATTTTGGTTACGAAGATTATTTATATCTTAACCTTCAAGGAAGAAATGACTGGTTCTCTTCTTTACCAAGCGGAAACAGATCTATTTTCTATCCATCAGCTAGTTTATCTTTCGTTCCAACATCAGCTATAGGAGCATTAAAAGAAACTAACGCTATTAACTATCTTAAAGTACGTTTAGGATATGGATCTTCAGCAGGTTTCCCTGCAGCTTATTCTACTGTAGTAGGTTTAGGAAGTGGTACAAATGTTTTTGACAGCCCTACTGGTGGAACAACTAACACTCTGAATATATCTAATCAATTAGGAAATCCAGATCTTAAACCAGAATTACAAACAGAGCTTGAAGCTGGTTTAGAAGCTAAGCTTTTTGATAACAGAATTGGATTTGATGTTTCTGTATATAGAAGAATTTCTGAAGATCTTATCTTACAAGCAAGACAGTTAGACCCATCTACTGGATTTACAGTAACAGCGGATAACATTGGTGAAGTATCGAATGAAGGTATTGAAGTAGGATTCAACTTAAACCCAATCAGACCAAAAGATGAAAATGGATTTAGATGGGATATCTCAGGTCAGTATACAATCAATGAAAACATTGTAGAAGATAACGGTGGAGAACCTGGAAGTATTGAAATATTTGCTGGTTTTGGTAATCAAGGAAATGCAGCTATCACTGGTGAAGCTTATGGTGTTATCGTTGGAACATCTATCTCAAGAGATGCAAATGGAAACTTTATTGTTGGGTCTGACGGAAACTATCTTGTTGATAATGATCTAAAAATAATTGGTGATCCTAATGCTGATTGGAGAACTACAATAATCAATGAATTTTCGTACAAGAATTTCTCTCTTGCTGCTCAAGTAGAATATACTCATGGAGGAGACATCTTTTCTACAACTGCATCAGCATTATTATCAAGAGGTTTAACAACTGATACTGATTTTGACAGAACACAAACTTTTATATTACCTGGTGTGACTGCTGACGGTGCTCCAAACACTACGCAGATTGCAGCTACTGATTATGGTTTTGTGAATTCTGGATTCTTTATTGACGAGCAAGCTATTTATGATGCAAGTACAATCAGATTACGTGAGATCTCTCTAAGTTATGACTTCCCTAAAAAATATTTGGAAAAAACTCCGTTCGGAAGTTTATCAGTTAGAATTATTGGACAAAACATGTGGTACAAAGCAATCAATTTCCCTGACGGTTTAAACTTTGACCCTGAAGTAACAAGTTTAGGTGTTGGTAATGGACAAGGATTCGATTACTTAACAGGTCCAACAGCAAAAAGATTTGGTTTTAGTTTAAATCTTACATTCTAAAAAATTAAAAGGAAATGAAAAAAATAAATTTAAAATTAATTATAGTATCTATTCTTGTTTTTGCGGGACTAATGTCTTGTGAGACTGCAGAATTAGATCTTTTAGCAGACCCTACTCAAGTGGGTGAAGACCAATTAGATCCAGATCAATTATTTAACGGCATCCAGCTTGGTTTTAATAATTTTGTTCAAAATGTAGCAGGTGATGCTTCATTTACATCTCAGGTTACGAGATCTTTCCAAATGGGAGGTGGAAATCAATACGCAAATGCTTTTGCTCCTATTAGCTTTAATGGAATTTGGACCTCTGCGTATGCTGGTGTATTAAATGACATTCAAGCTTTAGAACCAGTTGCTGAGGAACAAGGTTTAACTTATCAATTAGGAGCTTCTAAAGTAATGAAAGCATATGTTTTAGTTACTCTTGTTGATTTATTTGGTGACGTTCCTTTTACTGAAGCATTGCAAGGAAACGGAAATCAAAATCCAGGTGTAGATGATCAAGTTTCTATCTATCAGGCTGCATTAGCAGAATTAGATGAGGCTATTGCTATTTTAGCAACAGCTCCTACTACTTTCCCTAGCGACGATTTATATTATGCTGCAGGAAATGAAGGTGATACTGATGAAGACTCACAAGCAAAGTGGATTACTGCTGCTAAAACATTGAAGTTAAGAATTTATAACAACGCAAGAAAAAACAGTACAGCTCTTGGAGTTGATGTTGTGTCTGCGATTAATGCTCTTTTAGCGGAGAACGATTTAATCGATACTCCAGCAGAAGATTGGCAATTTAACTATGGTACTAATAGAATTAATCCAAATTCTAGACACCCTGGATATAATAGATATTATGAAGTTGGTGCTGTAGGATATATGTCTAATTACCTTATGTGGTCTATGATCGAAGAGAAAGGTGCTGGGGATGATCCAAGATTAAGATACTATTTCTACAGACAAGATGACAATGCTAATGACGAAGATATCTTTACGTTAGGATGTCTTGTACAATCCGCTCCTGGTCACTATGGAACTGAGACATCTATTTATGATAACAATATTGGTATGCCATTCTGTACTGCTGATCCTGGAAGAGGATATTGGGGTAGAGATCACGGAGATAATGCTGGTATTCCACCTGATAATGAGAAAAGAACTGTTTATGGTGTTTACCCTGTAGGTGGTGCATTTGACGTTGATGATGCAGGTAGCGTACAAAACGAAGGTGAAGATGGAGCTTTAGGAGCGGGAATCACACCTATTCTTCTTTCATCTTATGTAGATTTCATTAAAGCAGAAGCTCAATTAGAGTTAGGTACAAGTGGAGATGCTAGAGCATTTTTGGAAAGTGGTATTCGTACTTCTATCAATAAAGTAGTGAATTTTGATCCTTCTACAGTAGGAAGCACATTTGCTCCTACAGCAGTTGACATCAGTGCCTATGTAACAGTAGTACTAGACGCATATGATGCTGCTGGTCCTAGCGAAAGACTTGATATCCTAATGAAAGAATATCAGATCGCTGCTTTTGGTAATGGTCTAGAAATATACAATGGATACCGTAGAACTGGTTTCCCAAGTAATTATCAGCCAACTTTAGATCCTAATCCAGGTGATTATTATCGTAGTGCTCTATACCCAGCAAACTATATTAACAACAACAGTAATGCTGTTCAAAAGGAGCGTACAGAACAAATATTCTGGGATACTAATCCTGCAGGATTTATAAACTAAAAATTGATAGCAATGAAAAATATATATAAAATATTAATAGTTTGTCTAGTAGCATTTACTATGACAAATTGTGAGGACAATGAGAAATTTCCTCTGGCAGAGCAGCAGAACGGTGCATTCGTTCTTGTTGATATAGAAAACCCTGTAATCGATGTTACCGCTATAGAAACATCAACTTATGGAGGTACTTTAAGAGCCACATCTGATCTGGTAGCTAGCCATGAGTTTATGGTAAGAAGAGTTAGTGGAGGTACAGCATCTGAATTTGTTTCAATTTTCATGACTGATACATTTCCTGCTGACTTCCAAATTGGAGCACCAGAAATTGCAACTGCTCTTGGTTTAGACATTACAGATATTTTACCTGGTGATCGTTTTGATTTTACAGGAAAAACAACAAGTACTGATGGGACTATTGTACTTCAAGAAAATCTTCAGCCAGATTTATTGGTGGAAATTGGACAGAGACAAGCCTATAGCTTACAAACATTTGTATCTTGTCCATTTGTTTTAGAAGAAGCTTTAGGAACTTATGAACTTTTAGATTGTGGATTAACTTTTTGTAACGGAGGTAATACATTTGAGATAGTAGCTGGTGAAGATCCAAATACTGTAATAATGCAAAACCCATACAATTCTTTTGACCCTGATACTGGAGAGCCATTCAACATTGTAATGCAAGTAAATCCAACTAGTGGTGAGATAATTATTGAAGATCAGCCTGCGTTTGATACTGCAGACACTGGAAATAATGGATTTAATCCTACTAGTATTGAAACAGAAAGTGGTTTCTTTTTCTCTTGCGTAGGAGTAATTACAACTACAGTAGATACTTCTATTGAAAGAATTTCTGATGGTGCTCGATTTACTTTTGGTGCCAGAGCTTTTGAAGCACAAAAATTATAAAATCCTAGAATTATGAAATTATACAATTTAAAATATATACTAGCAATTGCAGTCTTTGGTCTTTTATTCACTGCATGTGAAGATGATGATCCTATAACAGCTGGGATTGGAGACCCTTTAACTAAAGAAGTTATTAATTTAGATGCTACAATTGCTTCTGACATCACCATTACTGGTGAAGGTAATGTAGTTGATTTTACCGTTACTTTACCACAATCATTTAATTCAGCAGTTACCGTAACTGCTAGAGCTACTCTGGATAACGGAAACTTTACTACTGGAACAGCTGAAATTGATGCAGGTGCTACAACTGGTACTGGTTCTATTACATTGTCTCCTGATGACAGTGTTATAGATGGATCAACTATTGATGGTATTGCTGATGCTGTTAGTATAGAACTTATAGGTATCCTTTTAGACGAATTAGTTCCTGATACAACTTACACTATTTCATCAAATGTTTTAAGTTTGGGCTTATACCCTGACACATTGCCTGCTGCAGGTGGATTGAATATTTTATTCGATTGGGATAATCCTGCTGTAAATGATTTAGATCTAGAAGTGATAGACAGAGCTTTTACTAGTATCTTTGAAAGTTCTGGAACTGGAAGTCGTTTCGAATCAGATTTATTCCAAACAACAGGGAGAGCTGACGGAATTTATGATGTATATTACACGATCTTTAGTGCATCTCCAACGGAAGACATAAACTTTAATGTATTATTTACCTTACCTGATGGAAGATTAACTGTTGTTAGTGGAGTTATACCTGCTGGATCAGCTGCTAGTACTCGTACTCCAATTGCAACTTTTGAAAAATCAACTGATGCAGTAACTGGTGTAACAAGTTATATAAACATTGGAAATTTATAGAAAAATATAAAATTCCTATAGTAGAAATTAAACATCCCAATGTTATATCATTGGGATGTTTTTTTATATTACATTTACCGAACATGAAAAATGAATCATTAATTTTTGGAATTAGGACAATAATAGAGGCAATTAACTCAGGAAAAACTATTGATAAAATTTTTATTCAAAAAGGTTTACAGGGTGAACTATCTAGAGAATTGATGAACTTACTAAAGAAAGAAAAACTTTCTTTTTCCCAAGTCCCTGTAGAAAAGTTAAATAAACTTACTCGTAAAAATCACCAAGGAGTAGTGGCATACATCTCCCCTATTGAGTTTCATGATCTAGAAAACCTTACAATGCAAATAATTGAATCTGGTGAAACTCCGCTATTTTTAATCCTTGATCAGCTTTCTGATGTTCGAAATTTTGGAGCTATTATCAGAACTGCAGAATGCACTGGCGTTCATGGAATAATTATTCAAAAAAAAGGAGGTGCTCCAGTAAGCGCAGATACTGTAAAAACATCAACTGGTGCGATTTTTAAAATTCCAATCTGCAAAGTAGATCATATTAAAGACGCTATGTTTTACCTACAGGGTTCAGGTATACAGATCGTTGCTGCAAGTGAGAAAGCAGCGGTTCCAATTTATGACATAGATCTTAAAACACCAACTGCTATTGTAATGGGAAGCGAAGGAAAAGGTATATCAAATTCCGTTTTGAAAATTGCTGACCATATGGCTAAACTTCCAATGTACGGAGAAATAGCATCACTAAATGTTTCTGTGGCCTGTGGAGTATTTTTATATGAAGCTATTAGACAGCGATTATGATTATATAAAAACTGTTATTCTTCTTCAGAATTATTAGAATCAGAAGGCTTATAATTATAAATAATTTCAATGTTTTCTTGAAAATCAGGCTCTGGTAAACATTCTATAAAATTACCATCCTCGTCAAAATGTCTTAGAAAATCATCCTCTTCGGGATCAAAATCTTCTTTTTCCCAATTATATTTTTGGGGTATTGCTATTCCTTTTTTTATACCAAAAGCCAAAACAAAGCCAACTATTAGCCCTGACAAATGTCCTTCCCATGAAATCTTTGGATCGATAGGAAATGTATACCATATCATACTACCATATATAAAAACAACAACAAATGATAATGCAATTAATCTATAATGCTTAGCTATTATACCTTTTAAGAATAAAAACCCAAAGAGCATATAAATTAATCCGCTGGCACCTATATGATTTGCTGTACGACCTAACATCCATGTTAAAAGACCTGTCAAAAGACCTCCTATGAGAATAACTTTCCAAGAGTTTCTAGGATAAAAAAAGAAAAGTGATGCAGATAAAATAAGTAATGGCAATGTATTATGCCATAAATGTGACAAATCTCCGTGAATAAACGGAGATAACAAAACTCCTCTCAGCCCTACTAACGTTCGTGGATAAATCCCAAAGTTATTAAAATCAAAACCGAATCTTACTTCAAACCAGAAAACTATCCATATTAGCAATACAAACAACAAGGGATATCCAACTACTCCTGTACTAAAAACAAATTGATCTCTTTTTCTCATAGCTTTGTAAAATATATCAAAAAATCTTCCAAAGACCATATACCGCTAAATTGTCAGTAACTTAATTTTTATATAGATCATGATGAAAACAAAGACCATTTATTACATTTGTAATTATGAATAAACCTCTAGCTGAAAGAATACGTCCTCGGTCTTTAGAAGAATATTTAAGTCAAGAACATTTGATTGGCGATGATGGTTCGTTAACCAAACAGATAAAGAAAGGCATCATTCCTTCTCTAATATTTTGGGGACCTCCAGGAGTCGGAAAAACAACACTAGCTAATATTATTGCTAGCGAATCTGATCGTCCATTTTATACACTTAGCGCGATTAATAGTGGTGTAAAGGAAGTGAGAGAGGTAATTGATAAAGCGAAACAAAGTGGTGGCTTATTCACTTCAAAAAACCCCATTCTCTTTATTGATGAAATTCATCGTTTTAGTAAATCACAACAAGATTCCTTACTCGGAGCAGTTGAAAAGGGATGGGTAACACTAATAGGAGCTACAACAGAAAACCCTAGTTTTGAAGTAATACCAGCTTTACTCTCTAGGTGTCAAGTATATGTTTTAAAACCTTTTGAAAAAAAAGAATTAGAAGCACTCCTGGCTAGAGCAATGGCCCAAGATGAGATTATATCATCAAAAGACATTGTACTCAAAGAAACGGATGCTTTATTACGTTTAAGTGGTGGCGATGCAAGAAAACTATTAAACATTTTCGAACTTATTGTTAGTAGTCAGGAAAATGATAAGATTGTTATCACAAATGATTTAGTTCTTAAGTTAGTCCAGCAAAACACTGTTAGATATGATAAAACTGGAGAACAACACTATGATATTATTTCCGCATTTATTAAATCAGTAAGAGGTAGTGACCCAAATGCATCTGTGTATTGGTTAGCTAGAATGATTGAAGGAGGAGAAGATCTTAAATTTTTAGCTCGTAGAATGATCATTCTAGCCTCAGAAGATATTGGAAATGCAAATCCAACAGCACTGATCATGGCTAATAATACTTTTCAGGCAGTTACAACAGTCGGATACCCAGAAGCCAGAATCATCCTAAGTCAATGTGCTGTTTATCTAGCAACTTCTCCCAAAAGTAACGCTTCTTATATGGCGATTAATAAAGCACAGCAATTAGTCAGACAAACCGGAGATTTGCCTGTTCCGCTACACATAAGAAATGCTCCCACTAAGTTAATGAAAGAATTGGGATATGGCGAAGATTATAAATATGCTCATGATCATGCCAATAATTTTGTAAACCAAGAATTCCTTCCAGAGTCACTGGAAAACACAAAACTCTACGAACCTGGCAACAATCAACGAGAAAACAGTTTTAGATCATTTCTTAAATCACGCTGGAAAGATAAATACAATTACTAACCTTTCTATTGGCGGGCAAAAGTATCTGTAATCAATTTATCGGTAGCAGGATTAATTCTATCTAAAATAAAATTACCAAAAGCATCAAAATAACCGCTACCACTTAAGTCTCCGGCATTTACAATATAATCGTTTTTTCTGCTTGATTTTAAAATTTTACCTAAAGAAACTATAGACTCGCCTTTTTTCTGTGATAACTCAAAACCAAATTCTCTCTTATTTAAAAGATATATTTCATCATTATACATTAAGGAAATAGTTTTATCAGTAGATACATCATTTTTTTGATTGACCTCTCCTTTATTACTCTGCTCTTTTATTGGCGTATCCATATCTTCTAATGCAGACTTAGTAGCCATAGAACTTTTTACTTCTGTTGTTGTATTGGATTGCGGTACACTTACAGCTATGGTATTATCTTTTTTACCACTATACTTATAATTTAAAGCTTGAATATCTTTAAAGGCCTTTCTCAAAGCCTCATGGTAAGCCTTTTTATATTCTTTTTCTCTACTAGTACCTTCCTTAGTACTAAAAACTACAATACCGTTACAATCTATTAAATCTACGATAAGCTTAGTCTTCAATAACCCAGAATTTCTCCTTACATCTGCTCTTAAGCCTTTGCAACCATTTGTTTTTAAATCCTCAGGTAAATCTTCACCTCGAATAAAAGCGGTAAATCCATATTTTTCAAACAAAAACTTGGTTAAAGAATTTAATTGATAATCATCATTTTTTCCCAAAAAGACATAACCTTCTGGTACAATTACATATTTATAATCATTCACCGAGTTTTGAGCACATAAATTATTCATTAAGAATAAAGCAAACCCAAAAAAGAAAACACGTGTTATATTCATTACATTATTACATTAAATCCTAATTGTATAGATGCACCCCTTGCATCCGCCAGATTAGAATATTCTAAAAGATTATTTGCCGAAATATAAAAATTAATTTTATTAAAATGAGTAGACATTAAAAAACCAATATTTTTATAAGAATAATCATCAACAGTATACGTCAATTTTGTTCTTAGAAAACTGGATAATCGTTTGTAATAAAATAATGATGCTGCATATTGAGGTCTCTTAGGCCTAAACTGCGAAAATACTTGTAATCCAAATGCATCTTGATATAAAGGCCCCTCACCTTCTATCGCACAATTACAAGTTCCATCATCATATCTATTAAACGAATACTTAATAGAACTATTTAGTTTTAATGGTCTTAATGCGGCATAACTCGTATTTAGCGTATCAATAGGTATCGCTTCTTCTAATTCATTCAATATATCTTGCCCATTATCATCTGTAATGGGGGTCTCTAATCCCTCAAAAACAAAATTACCCCTAGCTCTATAGGTCTCTACATCTTTGGTATAGAAGATCATTCCCAAATCGGTCATACTACCTGTAAGTGTCCATTGATCCTCTAAGCGATAAGTAAACCCTAGATCTACACCTACTCCCAAGTTTCCTCCAAGAAGTGCTCTACCAAGAAACTTATTTACAACTTGGCTTGCACCATCTGCATTATCCTCTGATTCAATATCTCGAAGTGAAGCATAACCGGCAGTTTGGAGGCTTACATCAGCATTGCTAATTACATGTTGATAGATGTTATTACCTTGTGGAGTCTCGATTGTAGTAAATGTTCCACGATTTTTTGTACTTCTGAAATTAAATATGCTCGAATATAACTTTGCCCTAGCACCAAAAGTTAGTTTCTTGTTTACCTTTTTATTATAACCAAAATGATAAACTGTCAATAATTCTCCAGTAGCACTCACATTTGAAAATCTAAAGGGAATATTTATAAAATCTTGATTTCCCTGATACGCTAATACAGCAAAGTCTTTAGGGAAATATACAATCAGATCAAGTTCTTGATACAATCCTCCCGAGTAATACAAGTCTTTGTTTTTTTTGCTACGCCAACCAAAACTTAACAGTTCTAATTGCTGGGTTAAGGTAAAGTAATCCTTACTCGTTAGTGTATTAATCGTGTTCTCTATTTTGTCATTAATATCTCTCCCGTCGTCCGCAAAAACATCATAGATCGAGGCTCCTCTAAAGCCCACATTTAGGTGAATTTGTGATAAAAAAGGAACTCCGACATGATACTTAAAATTCACTTCTGCTCCTGGATTAAGCATAAGCGATTGTGGCAGATCGGTAAAATCGTATAAGGTTTCTTTATTTTGAGAATATACTGAGCATCCCAATAAACCTAAGAAAAGGCATAATAAGATTCTCATAATTCATAATTTACATAATAACTGGCTTTTGATCTGATATGTAAAACACCTCTTAAGTCCGTGTTTAATGTAGGTACAATAATTTCTGTTGCAATTTTTTGTGCAGAAGATAATTGATTCAGATCTTGTTGACTTAGTTCAATAGGATTGTTTGGGTCTCCTGGTTGTGGAGAAACGACCGGTTCTGTTCCAGGCCCTAATCCTGGACGTACTAATATGGAATAAAACTGATCATTGATTGGTTGTCCATTTTGGGTTAAAAACTGAAATTGGAGTGTAAACTCTCGTTCAATAGTGTTTCGAACTTCGATTGTTAATTCGACTCTATCTAGATTATCAACTGCAAAATCAGTCCCTACCAAATCGTAATTTGCAGTATCCCTAACAACTTCAGGAGGTATTGTAAATTCCGTATCGGGAGGAAGTCCGTCGGGAATATATTCCTCAATATCAAATTCTGAATAAATAAAATCCGCCTCAAAGACTGGGGTTAAAACAACATCTTCTAGTTGTTCAAAATCTAGCTCTTCAACACAGGAAACGGTTGACAATATTGCGCTGAAAAACAGCAGCAATGCATAAGTTTTTTTTGTTTTCATCTGGGGGAGTTGTTTAGTATGTAACGAAAATATACAAATATTTATTACTAAATGTAATTTTTTATTTCATTTAATGAAGAAACTTGCAATATATTCTGAGGTATTTGTTCCCGATGATAGTTGAAACATATAGACCTGATCCCCAAAGATTCTGCTCCCAAAATATCTGCTTCATAGTTATCTCCAATCATCAAACTATTACCAATATTCGCGCCAGAAATAGCTATCGCATGCTCAAATATAATTGGGTTTGGTTTTTTAACACCTACATCCTCACTGTTCGTTACAGTTTTGAAATATTGTGCTATGTTAGAATTAGATAGCTTGGTGTTTTGCACCTCTCTAAAGCCGTTCGTTATAATATGCAAATGATAGTTTGGGTGTAAATAAGTCAACAACTCCACAGCTCCTTCTATCAAATAATTATTTAAAGGAAGAAAACTTATATAGTCTTCAGACAACTGATCTATCACTTGTATTGGAAAAGATATATTAAAAGCACTAAAAGCTTTTATTAAACGTCCTCTACGCAACTCTTGTTTAGTAACTTTTTCTTCTCTATATAATTTCCAGTATTGTAAGTTAATAGGTTGATAAACACTCAAAAACTGATAAATATCTATTCCAATATTGAATTTATCAAACATCTTTTGAAATGCTAAGGTCGAGTTTTTATCAAAATCCCAAAGAGTATGATCAAGATCAAAAAATATGTGATCAATTTTTGTTAGTTTCATCCCTAGTCCAAATAAATTTAAAAATTGATTTCCAAAATGGTTGCTCATTAAGATCTCCAAATAAACCATTACTAAAGACAGGAATAAATAAGCCATTTACTTTTTCCACCTTTTCTAAATAATCTATAATTTCTTGTTTAACCGCATACTCGTTATCAGTATCCTCAAAACTTTTAGGAGTGATGCAAAAAGAATAGATTACCAAAGGGGTTTGCACTTCATAATCTAAGTCATAAAACAAAAAGGGTGTACAAGTTCCAGCTCTAAAACCAGCATGCCCTGGATACCCCATTGAATAGTCTTCTTGAATTTCTAACTCAATAAAGTTTCGATAGGCTTCAGGAAGTTTAATTTTATAAAAAGAACATAATGAAGACCGCAATTGTCTATTCACAATATTCTCTATTCTTGATTTTTCTTGCTTTAATATTTCTAAGTCGGCAATAGCATCATATGAAACTTTCAAACCGACATCCAAATAATCCGATACATGCTTAATAACTTTCTTATGTTCTGGATTACTATGATTGATATTTTTTTCAAAATTCGTATAATCCCCTAAACCAAAAAACATAAGACATTTTCTCTGTATATTCTTTTGCAAATCAATTACAAAATCAAACGTATTATACGGATCTTTTTTAATACCCAATATTACTTTTATCCTATCGGTAACCTCATTAACTTTTAGCTGCCATAGGTCTCTAATACCACCACCTACAGATCTTAAAATCCCTTTTTGCCAATAAGCAAAAGTCTGACTCACATAAATAATAGGTTGCATCTTGAACTCCTTTTCTTTAAATCCAATATCTGGGTATTTTTCCTTTAGAATTTTTTTAAATTTCAGTGCCCAAATATCAACAACAGGTTCTTGTAAAAACCCATTTTGATATGCAATACTTTCTGTTGCAGCAAATCTTCCGAGTTCATCTTTTACATGAGGCAAATACTCTTCATATCGTGTCAACAAATAAAAAGTTGCTGCGAATATATCAAATGGCAAAGCAGTACTTTGGTGTTTAACCGAAAAAAAACACTGAGTATCTTCCCAAGATATTACCTGTATTTCTACTTCGTTAAAACCATGCTCAAAAAGTAAATCTACACTTTGAAAATAAAGTTCCTTTCCCAAGGGTTGTTTACCATAAGATAACTTGGGACCATCGTGAGCAATAAAAGATTCTATTTTGGAAGTAAAATCAACTTCTAAACCCAAAATTCTCTTACAGATATGCTTAAAAGTATATAATACTCTAGGTGTTATCTTATAAACATGGATTAATAGCATATTATTATAGTATAGCTTGATCTGCGAAGCTAAAATAATCCTTTTCTGTAATTATTAAGTGATCCAATAGTTTAATATCTAAACTCAGTCCTGCTTGTTTCAGTTTTTGCGTTAAGACTTTATCCGATTCGCTAGGCACTAAAGCCCCACTAGGGTGATTATGTGTTAATATAATTGCGGTCGCATTAAATTCTAGCGCCGATCTAAATACAATTCTTGGATCTACCAAAGTCCCTGTCTTACCTCCTATACTTATTTGCTTCTTTTGCAAAACCTTATTGGCATTATTAAGAAACAAAACCCAAAATTCTTCATGTTCTAAATCCCCGATAATCGGATTCATTATATGAAACACATCTATACTAGAGTTTATTTTAGGTATAATTGAAACACTCTCTTCTTTTCTTCTCCTCCCTAATTCTAAACCCGCAACAATCGATATTGCTTTAGCTTCTCCAATTCCCTTAAAATTCATAAGCTGTTTTACCGAGAGCTTACCTAGTGCATTAATCTGATTGTCCACACTTGCCAAAATCCTTTTGCTTAATGCTACAGCACTTTCTTCTTTATTCCCTGAGCCAATCAAAATTGCTATTAACTCTGAATCACTTAAAGAATTCTTCCCTTTAACCAATAATTTTTCTCTTGGACGATCATTTTCATTCCATTTTCTAATCGAAAATGAAGCATTATCTTCAATCATATATTTTTTTTTAGAAGCATTATTCCCTAAAATTTCCAATACTTATCTATAAACTATCCTTCTCAAATACAAGATATTATTCTATAATTTACAAAAATAAAAATTGTCTACCCTGTCGATATTTAAAGATTCTCTTTATATATATTTGTTTGAAAATGAAACTTTTACTATATTTGAACACCCATAATCTAAAAAAAGAGAATTTAACAACTTCAAATTAACCTATTTATGAAGAACATTATTACCTTCGCATTACTATTAGCTACTATTAGTTTTTATGGACAAGATAGAAAACGTATAAGCTTCCTAAATTTAGTAGGAAACCACATACAAGTGCCACGAGGATGTCAAGCACAATCAGAATTTGAATTACAAGCGTGCAATGGAACCTCTATTAAATGGGATTATTACAGTGATGATATGCTAACTGCAGTATTCGATGCTACTATTGATGCTTTTGGAGCAGATAACTCTTCTAAAACTGCTGTGACATTTACTTCGTTTGGATCTGAATTGAAAGGTTTTAAATTTAAATCTGGTACTACTTTCCAATATTTTTTAATGGGAAAAATTAAAAATCAACCTTTAATGATAAATCTTGGAACACCTTCAGACATATCTGCAAATGGAGATTTGGAAGGAATTCTTAAGCTTGTCTTCGAAAAGGTTGGTTAATTAAATCATTCATTTTTACGAATAAATCTTTGAAGTTATTTTGTCAATAGCTTAGCATTTTTATGGATCATATTTAAAATAATTCTATTATTTTTGATATGTACACCCTAAATATGCCAAAAGATGAAATCTCTTTTTGATGAACCCGTAAAAAATGAAATAGAAGGTAGAATACAGAAATTATCTACAGAAAGTGCTCCAAATTGGGGCAGAATGGATATTTCTCAAATGTTATTTCATTGTCAGTTTCCTTTAAAAATTGCACTCAAGAAGGAGCATCCAACGGTAAAACCAAATTTATTAGCAAAGATATTTTTTAAAAAATCCTTGTATAACGACAAACCTTGGAAAAAAAATTTACCTACGCACCCTAAATTAAAAGTAGTAGATAGCAAAGTTTTTGAAGAAGAAAAAAAGATATTACTAGAATTGATTAATGAATTCTCAGAAAAGAGAACTATATCTGAATGGGATCCACATCCTATGTTCGGAACCTTTACAAAAGATCAATGGGGAAAAATGCAATACAAGCATTTAGATCATCATTTACAACAATTTAACGTATAGTCTGTGTATCCACCAAAACATCATCAAGACTATAATGTAGAGAATATTAAAAGTGTAGCGAAAGCATATCCCTTTGCTACCTTAGTATCTGCTAAAGACAAAACACCATACATTACTCACGCACCATTAATTCTGAAAGGAGATACTCTTGTAGGCCATATAGATGCCAACAATCCACATGTAGCTTTATTGCAAAATAACTATCCAGTCACAGCTATTTTCCAAGGACCTCAAACCTATATTTCTCCAACGATCTATACCACCAAGCAATTACCTACCTGGAATTACATCATTACACACGCAGCAGGTATAGTAAAGACGATCAAAGATCCAGAATTAATTAAAGAATCAATGGTAATAATGACCGACTTTTTAGAAAATTCTAATGACGGTTTTAAACTATCAAAAGAAGACCCTAGAATGGACCGTTTGGTTCCGTATATTCATTGTTTTGAGATTGAAGTACAACATTGGGAAGGTAAATTTAAATTAAGTCAAGATAAAATACCAGCTGACATAGAAAATGCAAAACATGAATTGATCAAAAATAACCAGATCAGTATTGCTGATTTTGTTAATGGTTTATTCCAAAATAATTTTTAAACATCTCTTCAGATTCCTTATTCTCTAAAGGTTTCAACTACCATTCAATTCCTTTTCAATATAAGTTCTATGAACTTAAGAATACCATTAGATTAAAATATTACTTCTAACGTATACTAAACCTAATTTATTAAAGTTCTAAACACTAAATTGAGTTTACATAATTCTTAAGACTTTTAAAACCATAAATAAGAGTTCCAAATCTACATATATCAAAAGATCTCATAAAGAAAAGAACTGTAGCCATGACAAGAACATTAAATATTTCATTGATCTTACTTATATCATTTATCGTTATAAATTGTTCTAATGATGATAAAGATTCCGTTACCGATAACAATATAAATGTAGGTATATTGGATAAAGTCAAAACTTACGGAGGAAGTAATAATGATAGTGCACAAGCAATTAAAGCTACTCAAGATGGAGGTTATATTGTTTTGGGATATACATTAAGCAATGACCAAGACATAACTGATAAGGAAGGAGAAGATGCTGACTTCTATCTATTAAAATACGATGGGTTAAACGAATTGCAATGGAGCAAAACCTACGGAGGAACGGGTGACGACAGAGGTTATGATTTAGTAGAAAATCAAGACGGAAGTTTAGTTGTATTAGGGTATAGTACAAGTAACGATGGAGATGCTACTAATAATGAAGGTGATAAAGACTACTGGATCCTTAAGTTATCTTCTACCGGATCAATTATTTGGCAAAAATCCTTTGGCTATTCTGGTGAGGATTTTGGAACATCTCTAATTAAATCAAGTGAAGGTGGATATGTACTGGTTGGAGAACTAGATGTTGTGGGATCGAATGGTGAAGGTGACACAACGAAAACTACTAACAACAGACATGCAGGAGGCAATTATTGGGCAATTAAGATTACTGAAGATGGGATATTAGAATGGAGTAAACATTTTGGTGGTGGTTTTTCAGAAACTCCAAAAGATGTAATCCAAACGGATGATGGAGGTTATATTATTGTTGGCGAATCCGACAGTGATGATTTAGACATTACTAACAACAAAGGTTTTTATGATTTCTGGGTTATTAAAATCTCAAATACAGGAATTTTAGAATGGCAAAAGTCTTTTGGCGGAAGTAATATTGATAATGGATTTAGTATCACTAAAGCGAATGATGGGAATTATTTAATTGTTGGGGCTACCAAAAGCTCAGATATTGATGTTTCAGCTAACAAAGGTGTTACGGATATTTGGTTAGTAAAAATTTCGCCATCTGGAGATTTGATTTCTGAAAAAACTATTGGAGGTAGTAATTTTGATACAGCAGAAAAAATTATCAATACGGCTGATAGAGGTTATTTAATTGCGGGATCATCGCGGAGCGAAGATGGAGATGTTTCCGAAAATCAAGGGCAAATAGACGGCTGGATTATCAAACTAGACTCTAATCAAGATATTGTTTGGCAAATAAGTACCGGAGGGTCTCAGTTCGATTACATTTATGATGTGGCAGAACTAAGTAATGGTTCGATTATAGCTGTAGGGGACACCTTTAGTAATGATGGTACAATCGAAGAAAATAAAGGGCTTAGTGATATACTAACCATAACCATAAAACAATCAACAGAAAGTCTGTAAGTTTTTATTTTAGAATAACAAAAAAAGCATCACAAATACATGTGATGCTTCATAAATTATATTGAAAAAAATATTATATCAACTCCTTTACCTCATCGAAATCTAATCCACCATAATTACCGCTACTCATAAGCAATAGTGCAGAATTAGCAAAATCCTTTTGTTGCAGATATTCCTTAAACTCTTCAGGATTTGTATAAATCAACAAATCTTTTCTGTTAAATGCTGTAGCAATTTGTTCTTCGGATACTTCTTCTAGCTGTTTTATTTTCACAGCATGAGGCGAATAAAAAACTATTGCCTGATCTGCTGCATCCAACGCTCCCTCGTATTCTTTTAAAAACTCTGCATTTAGACTGCTATACGTATGTAACTCTAGACAAGCTATTAGTTGTCTGTCTTGATATTGTTCTTTTACTGCTTTTGTAGTAGCACTAACTTTAGAAGGACTATGAGCAAAATCTTTATATGCAACCGCAGCATTACTCTCTGCTATTTTTTCTAGTCTTTTAGAAGCACCAGTAAATGATGCAATCGCCTCATAGAATTCATCTTCATCAATACCCATATGTTGACAAATCCACTTTGCTCCCGCTAAATTACTTAAGTTATGGGCTCCAAACACCTCGATAGGCATTTCCCCCTCCGGTGTATTTAATAAGGTTTCTCCATTTTCTACTCGATAATCTGGTGTAGTATAAGGTATTTTCCTAATTTGATTTTCAGAATGCTCAACTACTTTAACCACCTCAGGATCTTCTTCATTATAATTAATACTTCCACCGCGTACGATACTATCCACAAAAATCTGAAACTGCTCTACGTAATTATCAAAAGTTGGAAACACATTAATATGATCCCATGCAATACCACTTAGTAATGCAATATTTGGTTTGTATAAATGAAATTTGGGTCTTCTATCTATCGGAGAGGACAGATACTCATCACCCTCTAACACCATAAAATCATTCTCTTCCGTTAGGTGTACCATCGTATCAAAACCTTCTAGTTGTGCTCCTACCATATAGTCTACTTCCTTATCATGGTAGTGTAGAACATGTAAAATCATAGATGTAATAGTAGTCTTACCATGAGAACCACCAATCACAACACGAGTTTTATTCTTAGACTGTTCATACAAAAACTCTGGATAAGAATATATCTTCAAACCTAGTTCTTGAGCTTCCAGCAATTCTGGATTATCTTCTTTTGCGTGCATTCCTAAAATAATAGCATCAATTTCTTTAGTGATTTTTTCAGGAAACCAACCAAAAGTTTCAGGCAGCAAACCATGCTTAGCTAATCGTGATTTCGAAGGTTCAAAAATCACATCATCACTTCCTGTAACTTTATATCCTTTTTGATGCAACGCCATAGCAAGGTTGTGCATAGCACTACCTCCTATCGCAATAAAATGTACGCGCATAATAGTATTCTTAATTCTAAAAAGTAAAGATACAACCTACTTTTAATTATTAAAGAAACTAACTTTAAAATAACGAGTAGATTGTATCAATTTCAGATTTTACTGTAAAATTATTGCGTAGCCAATAAGGGTCTAGTGGCTTCTTCTGGTAATTTTAAAAGTTCCCGAAGAGTTAAAACATCCAATATTCCATCCGGAAATAGTTCATGTTTATATTCAAAATCTTTTAGCGCTGTTTCTGTTTCTATTTTAAAATTCCCATCAACCGCAATCGTATACCCACTAGCAACCAAGCGCTTTTGCATTTCATACACCCATGGACCTCGATCTCCCGTTTTTAATGTTTTTTGCAAAACTGTTTTTTGAAATAAATCATAAAATGCTTCCTTTCTATTGTACTCTGCTATATCTTCTTGTGATAATTGATTCTGCTCTAGCAATTTTATTTCATCATTAGATAATCCTTTAGATTTATACACTGTTGATTGCATAAGGATAGCTTCGTAATATTTCACCTTTCCTAATTTCTTTTGATATTCGTTAATAGCATATCGTGTGGCTGAATTGTCTTTTTTCGGATTCCTTACATCTATGCGGTTTGTGGACCATTGTGAGATTATATATCCATTCAGTATTTCGATAGTTTCATAATAATTCATAACAACTTGCGGATCGTGATAAGAATTATCTACAGTATCCTTAGACATATAGGCTACATTCTTAGGGTGAAACCTTTGGTATTTATGATATTGATTATACCCCATTACCAGAGTGATAACGACTAACAAAAAAATAATAATGCCCTTCATAATTGAAAATTTGGTTTATAGTAATTGAAATAAATTAGTGTCTTTTCTATTTGATCAAAGTTTTTTTACGAAGTGGGGAAAAATCAACCTTACAATCTTCTTAAAGATACTCATAAAATAAGAAATTACCGAAATCAATAATTATGTTTTGCAATTACCAAAAGATATCATTAGCAAAAATGAATCGATAATTAAACAGCATAAATAAGTTAGCACACCCTAAACATCCTTCTTCATTAATTCATTATTTAATTTGACATCAACCTTTAAAAATCAGCAGTTTACAAAATCTCAAAACTCAACAAATTAAATAGTACACTAAACCACATAAGCTTTTCCCTAATTTATCGTTGCAATTATGTAGCTTTATAAAGTTATTTACTATCCGTAAGTTTTCACATTATCATGAAATGGTATAGGACTTGCAATGAGTTTTAATAAACACAAAAAATCAAACAGATGAAAGAACGAATCATTCTTGTTTTCATACTCGTTATAATAAACCTAAATTATACAATGGCTCAAAACAATAATAACTACCAAGATGATTGGAAAAAAGTAGAAAGCTTTGATAAAGATGGACTACCTAAATCCGCATTAGAAATTGTAGAAGCTATACATAGTAAAGCCAAAAAAGCTAACAATACAAATCAGATTACAAAAGCGCTGATTTATAAAGCCAAATACCTTTTGGTTTTAGAAGAAAACGCACAATTAAATATTATCAAAGAGTTCAAAAAAGAAATTGCAAACAGCAAATTTCCTAGTAAAAACATACTAGAAAGCATCTTAGCTAATTTATATTGGCAATATTTTCAGCAACATAGATGGCAATTTTATAACAGAACTAAAACTGCCGAAAAAGTAGATAAAGAAGATTTTAGAACTTGGGATTTAGAAACGTTGTTTGCAGAAATTCATTTCTATTATCAAAAATCCTTGGATAATGGCTTACTAGCCCAACAAACAGATTTAATACGGTTTAACGATATCTTAGAACTATCGGGAGATTCTAAAATATACCGCCCTACTCTTTTTGATTTTTTATCTCATAATGCATTAGCATTTTACAAGACCTCTGAAACAAGTATTACTAAACCAGCGTATGCTTTTGAAATCGATTCTCCAGACTATTTAAAAGATCACCAACAATTTTCTTTAATAAAACTAGAAACAAAAGATTCTTTATCACTACAATTTCATGCTTTAAAAATATATCAAAACCTTATCAATTTTCATAAAAGAGATAAGAAACCAGATGCTTTGATCGAGGTAAATATCGAACGTCTAAAATTCGTGTATGAACATGCTATTTATAGCAACAAACAAAAACTACTGCTAACCACATTATTATCAGAAAAAGAAAAACACCAACAATTTCCTGCAGTTACCTTATACAATTATGAGATTGCCGATTTATATAAGACACAGGCAGCTACATACATACCTCAAGAAAATGAAACACATCGTTGGACATTACAAAAAGCAATAGAAATATGTGATAATGCTATTTCTAAACACCCAGAATCCAGAGGAGCTAATAATTGTGCTTACCTCAAAGAACAAATTCTGGATCCAAATATTAATAGTATAACATTAGAAAGCTATATACCGATAAATAAGCCTTCTAAACTTCTAATCAATTACAAAAATCTAGATCAGGTCTATTTTAGAGTTTTAAAAATTAATAGAAGTGAACTAAAATTCTTTAACAAGCTTTACCAAAGCAAAGAAAAAATATCTTTTTTAAACAAGTTATCTACTGTAACTTCATTGAATTCTAAGCTGATAGACGAAAAGGATTATCAGAATCATACTATAGAGATTAACGTTCCAGTATTGCCTCAAGGATCTTATATGATTGTTGGATCTACCTCTAAAGATCTTAGTGTTAATACGTCTTTCTCTTTTGGTAATCTTCAGGTAACTGACTTAACTCTTGTAGAAAGCAAAACGAACAAGGCTACAAAACTTCAGGTAATAGACAGAACCAACGGAACTCCAATTGCGAATGCTTCTATTAAACTTACTTCTGATAGAAGAAGAAACCAATTAAACAAAAAGCTTAGTACCAATGATAACGGAGAAGCTTTTTTTACCCAAGAAGGATATTATTATAATGTATTAGCCACAGTTACCAAAGGAGAAGATACTGCTTATTTTAATGGTTTGTACCTAAACCATTATGGTGGTGATTCTGAATCTGACAATACTACGCGATATACTACATTTCTATTTACAGATAGAAGTATTTACCGACCGGGACAGACAGTTTATTTTAAAGGAATAATGATGTCTTCTGCTGGAAATGAAAAGCATAAAGTTGTAGCAAACAGAGCCACTTTTGCAAAACTTATAGACATGAATGGACAAGAAGTAAAACTTCTTAATTTCACTACTAATGAATATGGATCATTTGCAGGAGAGTTTATTTTACCTTCATCAGGATTAAAAGGTAATTACACAATTCAAACGGATAGCTATAACAGCACGTATATATCTGTTGAGGAATATAAAAGACCTAAGTTTGAAACAAAATTTAATCCTGTAACCGAAACCTACAAAGTAAATGATAGTATCCATTTAACAGGAACCGCAACTGCATATGCAGGCAGTAATATTACCGATGCCAAAGTGGTATATCGCGTATATAGACAGGTGCAATATCCTCGTTGGTGTTATTGGTTCCCTTCATACGGATCCGAAGAACAAGAAATTACCCACGGAGAAACAAAAACAAATGATAATGGTGAATATAAAATAACTTTTGCAGCATTACCTGACAAAAGTGTTTCTAAAGAAAATCAACCTACTTTTACATATAAAGTAACCGCCGATGTCACTGATATCAATGGAGAAACCAGAAGTACTACAACCTATGTAAATGTAGGATACCATGCTTTGATAGCCTCTTTAAACATTAGTTCGGAAATTGATAAAACTAAAAAAGATCAATTTTTATCCGTATCCACAAGAAATCTAAACGGAGAACTTGTTGAAAATAGTGGAAATATTGCAATATTCAAATTACAAGCTCCAGAATGTCCATTAAGAGTGCGCCCGTGGAAAGCACCTGATTATAAAAGTAGTACTAAAGAAGAATTTAAAAAACTATTCCCCCATGATGCCTTCCAGGATGAAGATGATTTTAGAAACTGGAAAAAAAGTAATCAAGTTTTAGAAGCATCATACGATACGAAAGAAACAAAAGACAAGACCAAAGGAACCGCAGAAATAGCGCTTAGAAACTTAAAAAAATGGGAAACAGGTAAATATATCATAGAGCTTAAAACCAAAGACAAATTTGGACAAGAAGTAAAAGATATTACCTATATCAATGTATTCGATCAATCCGAAAAATCTATTGCAGACAATAAACTCTTCGAAATTACTACAGATAAGAATACATACGCCATTGGAGATGATGTTTTATTAAAAATCAGTTCTGCTTCTGAAGATATCGTAGTAACCTTAGATATCGAAAAAAACAAACAAGAAGTTGATACCAGAATTATTAAACTTTCTAACAATAGTAAAACGATTAAAATTCCAGTAAGCAAAACTGATCTTGGAGGATTTGCTATTTCGTACAGTTTTGCCAACTATAACGCATATCAGAGTGGTACTATACCTATTACCGTACCTTATGAATCAACGCAGTTATCTATAGAAACTAAAACTTTCAGAGACAAACTACAACCTGGACAGCAAGAAACCTGGAGTTTTACTATCAAAGGACCTAAAGGAGATAAAGTATCTGCAGAACTATTAGCTAGTATGTACGATGCATCGTTGGATCAATTTAAACCACACCAATGGTATTTCAGCCCTATCAATAGACCAGCATTCTACTCGTATTCTCAGCGTAATGCTAATAAGAGTTTTACTAAAGGGAAATTTAATATCTACCCTCACAAACTCTGGAAAACTAGCTTTACCAGTCAATACTATGACCAGCTTAATTGGTTTGGGTTATATTTTGGAAACTCTTATAATTATGGCTTGGTTAAATCGCAAAAAAGGAGCAGAATGTCTAACTTAAGTGCTCCCGCTCCTGCAGCCGCTATGGAAATGGTAGCAGATGAAGCTGAATTAGAAGAATCTGTTGTGATGGGCAGCGCAGCCAAAGAAGAGAACAAGGCTGATTCATTAAGCAGAGCTGAAAACAAAAATCAAGGAAAAAAGACAGAAGATGACTCTTCTTTAGAAGGAGTAAAAATTCGTAAAAACCTTCAAGAAACAGCATTTTTCTTTCCACAGTTAACTACTGATAATGAAGGAAATATAAGTTTTAATTTTACGACTCCAGAAGCATTAACAAAATGGAAAGTACAGTTATTAGCACATACCAAAACGTTAAATGCGGGAACGCAATTACTAGAAACAGTTACACAAAAAGAATTAATGATCTTACCCAATCCACCAAGGTTTTTGCGAGAAGGAGATCAAATCATTCTGAGTTCTAAAGTATCTAATATTTCCACCAAAGATCTGAGTGGTATTATAGAGTTACAACTTACCGATGCACTCACTGGAAAATCAATAGATACCGACTTACAAAACAACAATATCAGACAGGAATTTGCTGTAAAAGCTGCGGGAAACACCAATATTTCTTGGGAATTAAAAATTCCGGATAATGTACAAACAGTACAATACAAAATCATAGCAAAAGCAGGTGAATTTTCTGATGGAGAACAAAATGTATTACCTGTACTATCCAATCGAATGATGGTTACAGAAACATTGCCAATGTGGATTCGATCTGATCAAACTAAGACATTTACGTTAGACAAGTTAAAGGATAACACTTCTAATACCTTAAAGAATCATAAGCTTACGTTAGAAATGACTTCTAATCCAGCTTGGTATGCAGTGCAAGCCTTACCCTATTTAATGGAATATCCTTATGAATGTGCAGAACAAACGTTTTCTAGATATTATGCTAACTCTTTGGCAAGTCATATTGCCAATTCTAATCCTAGAATTCAAGAAGTCTTTAATCAATGGAAAAACACAGATGCTTTAGAAAGCAACTTAGAAAAGAATCAGGAATTAAAATCATTAATCATCCAAGAGACACCTTGGCTACGAGATGCGCAGAGCGAAAGTGAACAAAAGAAACGAATAGCTTTACTTTTTGATCTTAATAAGATGAATAATGAGCTGAAACGCGCTATTAATAAACTACAACAAATGCAATATGGGTCTGGTGGTTTTCCTTGGTTTAAAGGTGGAAGAGAAAACAGATTCATCACACAGCATATTGCTTCAGGGTTTGGGCATCTTAAAAAACTTGGTGTTACGCAATACGACAGTAAAACCAGAGGAATGATACAAAAAGCAGTTCGCTATCTAGATCAAGAGTTTGTAGATGAATATGAAGAGCTAAAAAGATATTGCAAAAAACATAAGGTTGATATCAATAAAGATCATTTGAGTTATACCCAAATGCACTATCTCTATATGCGTAGCTTCTTTTCTGATATCAAAAGAAATAACAATACCAACGAAGCTTGGGAGTATTATCTAGGTCAGGCTAAAAAATATTGGTTAAAAAGAGGTTTATATCCTCAAGGACTATTAGCGCTGATCTTACATAGAAATAATGACTCTATCACTGCTACAAAAATCATCAGATCTCTAGATGAAAAAAGTATTACTAATGAAGAATTAGGAATGTACTGGAAATCTAATGTAGGTAGTTGGTACTGGTATCAAGCACCCATCGAAACACAAGCATTGATGATCGAAGTTTTTTCTGAAATTGAGCAAGAACCTAAAAAAACGGAAATCGTTGACAACCTAAAGATTTGGTTATTAAAAAATAAACAAACCAATCAATGGAAAACTACAAAAGCTACTACCGAAGCTGTATATGCGTTACTATTACAAGGTAGTGATTGGTTATCTGTAACAGATATGGTAGAAATCGTGCTTGGAAATCAAAAGATTGATCCTAGTAAGATCGAAGATGTAAAAGTAGAAGCTGGAACCGGATATTTTAAAACCTCTTGGAACGGTAGTGAAATCCAAAAGGATATGGCTACTGCCAAAATCACCAAAAAAGGAAAAGGAATCGCTTGGGGAGCTTTATACTGGCAATACTTCGAAAATCTAGATAAAATCACCTCAGCAGAAACTCCACTAAAACTTAAGAAAAAACTATTCTTAAAGAAAAACACTGATCGCGGAGAAGAGATTACAGAGATTACCGAAAAAACTAAACTACAACTTGGTGACTTAGTAAGAGTACGTATTGAGTTGCGATCCGATCGAGCAATGGAATTTGTGCACATGAAAGATATGCGTGCTTCTGGATTAGAGCCAATAAATGTACTATCACAATACAAATATCAAGATGGACTAGGATATTATGAAAGCACGAAAGACGCATCTACTAATTTCTTCTTTGACTATTTACCAAAAGGAGTTTACATATTTGAATATGATCTTCGCGTGAACAATAAAGGGAATTTCTCCAATGGAATTACCACTATTCAGAGTATGTATGCACCAGAATTTAGTAGTCATTCAGAAGGTGTTCGAGTTCAAATAGATTAATATTCAAGATTAAAAAAATGAACAAAACAATATTACTTTTATTTTCGATAATAGTATTTGCAAGCTGCGGAAATGATAAAAAACCCAGAGTAGTTTATGATACTGATCCAAATAAAGAAACGACAGAATTAAAAAAAGACTCTACACTAATTGAAGCTGCCGATCTTCCAGTTCAGATAGATAGTACTAATTATTTGATACACCCAATAGGGTATCTGAAAGTATATGGATCGAGATCTAAAATCTCCTTCAGGTCAAATTATGAAAATACAAATTTTGTTTTATCAAGACATTCAAACTATGAAATAACGGGAAAACTTACGAATTTAAAATTCCAACATATAGATTCGGAAAAAATGATTCCACTTACCGAGAAAACACTCATCATAACATCCGTAAGATTTTTAAAAGAAGTTTTCGACAGAACAAAATCAAAATATCTACTCTATAAAGTAATTGATCAAGATACCAATAAGGATCAAAAATTAAATCATCAGGATATTACCTCTTTGTACATTAGCAAGATTGATGGTTCTGATTTTATAAAATTGACTCCAGATTATGAGGAATTAATAAATTGGAAAATACTTACTTCTAAAAACAGGTTGTATATTAAAACAGTACAAGACAAAAATAAAGATGGTGAATTTGATAAGACGGATGAAATACATTATCAATATTTAGATCTACAAGATAAAAACTGGGAAATTAAATATTACAATCCACTATAAGCTTTTAAATTCCTTTATAAATCAATACCATGATTAATATTAAATTGATTGAGAATAGCTTTTTGATTAACAATATCTCTGTTAGTTTCCCTATATCTTTTGAAAGTTTACACGAAATATTAAAAGTTCCATATCGGGTTCACAAAAAAAAATACAATACTATTTATACTTGGGATGATCTTGGTATTCTAGGATACTCAAAAGATCAACAACACATAGATAGCATCTATCTGGAACTACAAAAAGAAGATTTTGATTTTAGCCCTAAACAACTTTTCATAGGTAGTTTTCTTTTTGAAAACCAAGATGCTATTTCCTACTACAAAGAGCATAAGAATAAAAGAGTACAGCTATTTGAAGGAGATACTTCTGGTGCTTTAGTCTTAAATGATATTAGTGTTTGGTTTAGTACCGATCAAGGTTCTATTGAAGCCATTGAAATTAAAAGCTATCAAGGTACAAGTATAAAACAAATACCTAAAGACAAATACATTATTAGAAAACTAGATGAAGAAGAAATTATCTTTACAGATTTTGGATTCAAACTAGCGATCGTTCAAGAATTGATGTATTCCAAAGAATTTATACAACCTAAATTTGACCTATTTGAATTTGTACTATGGTATTCCAAAAGAGAAATTGATCTCGAAGAAGAAGGGTATGATCCTATTGAAGAGGTAACTCAATATTTCAGGGATTTACCGATCCCTAAACGATTAGCCTCAGAAGTAACTGAAATCTACCAAGATGGCGGTAATGATATCTACCTAAATCTGATACGATTTGCCGAAGGATGGGAAGATTATTGGGACATTGAAAATATTGAAGACGTTACAAAATTTCCAAATCTGAAAAAAGTAACTCTTTGCTATGCAAAGGAACATATAATTCCAGACCTTAAAAAAATGGGGGTTGATGCTGAATGGTTATAATGTTTATTTGAAATTTCAAAATGAAGAATGACATAAAACATATAAAATTTGACAACAAAACGAATCCAAAATCGTATTTTGAAATTGTTCAGATCGAAGAACTATTAACAAGAAAACTAGATCATGATATTTGTAAAAACCATCTCGTTAAATTCTATATTATTCTTTTCATTACTGAAGGAGAAGGATTTCATACAGTTGATTTTGTAGACTATCCATATCAAAAAGGTACGATACTTTTAATAAGAAAAGATCAAATTCAAAAGTTTTTTAAAAGCCCTAATGTGAAAGGCTTCTTATTAATCTTTACAGAAGAATTTGTTATCAGTCATCTTAGCAAATTAGAAGCAATAAAATCGTTTCAATTATTTAATGAACTGCTTAGCTTTCCTAAAATTCAACTAGACCCTAATGATATTGCATTTTCCGATTTTTCCACTTTGATTAATCAAATGCAATTAGAATATAAGATCAAAGATGAGTACTCTATTAGTATAACTCGTAGTGCCTTGCATATGGTAATTACAAAACTGTCTAGAACTAAATTCAAAAATGAACAGCTATTAGGAAAGAAAAAATACTTAGCAGAGTTTTTATCCTTTCAACAATTAGTGGAAGAGCATTGCTTTCAACATAAAAAAGTGATGTATTATGCTGATAAGATGGGATGTTCTACAAAAACCATCAACAATATCGTGAATGCTATATTGAACAAACCTGCTAAAACTTTTATTGATGAGATTGCGATTATCCAGATCAAAAGACTTCTTATCGGTTCTGATGAACCCATAAAAGAAATTGCATATACATCTGGTTTCGATGATCCTGCTAATTTTTTTAAATACTTCAAAAAACACGTCGGAACCTCACCAGAAATCTTCAGAAAATCACATCGTTAACATTTTTCCGATTTTTACACTATTTAGGATCAAATTCACCATCTAACTCTTGTATCTGTAAATTAATTTTGATGATAACTTTTAATTATTATCAAATACAGTAACATGAAACACGCAATCAACCTTACCTCGATAGTTCTATTGGCTGTTTTATTTAGCCAATGTTCAGAAAAAAAAGGAACGTCAAAAGAAGTAAAAACCATTATGGAAGTAACTACTTTTGGAATTAACGGAACAGTAGATCCATTAGATTTTAAAACCAGAGATGCACAAATTGAAGCAAACTTTACCAGCAAACAATCTGGTTTTATCAAAAGACAAAGTGGAATTAATGAAAAAGGAGAGTATGTAGTCATTGTCTTTTGGGAAAACCAAAAAGACGCCGACGCCTCGATGAAAAAATTCATGAGTGATCCATCTGTTGCGGATTACGCAAAAATGATCAATGGATCTACGATGAAAATGGAGCGTTATGGTATGGATAAGACTTTCAACGCGGATAAAAGTGAGTTTGTAGAAGTAATGACTTTTAATCTAAAACCAAATACGGATATAGATAGTTTCGATATCTTAAATCAAAAAGTAGAAGCAGATTTCACAGGAAAAAGAGATGGTTTTCTACAAAGACTTACTGGCGTAAATGAACAAGGAAAGCAAGCTGTAGCAGTATATTGGACTACTAAAGAAGCGTCCGATGCTTCCATCAATGATTTTATGGCAGATCCAACAGCCAAAGAATTTATGTCCAAAATGGACCAATCCAGTATGTTCATGGGTCGTTATGAATCATTAACAGCACATATTAGTAACAAAGAAAAGGTTATAGCACTTTTAAACAGTTTTAATACTGGAGATCAAACACCAATTTCTTATATCAATCCGCAGAAATACATCCAGCATAATCTAGATGTAGCAGATGGATTAGCAGGTTTTGGCGAAGTAATGAAACATGCTCCAGAAGGTGGATTTAAAGCAAAAGTGGTTAGAGCTTTTGAAGATGGTGACTATATATTCACACATACCGAATATGACTTTTTTGGTCCAAAAGTAGGTTTTGACATCTTCAGATTCGAAAACGGTAAAATCGTAGAACATTGGGACAACCTAGCTCCTATTACTCCACCAAATCCAAGTGGAAGAACACAATTAGACGGGACATCAGAAATTAGTGATCGTGATAAAACTGCAGCTAATAAAGCTATCGTAAAAAACTTTATAAATGATGTATTGCTCAATCACCAAAATGAAAAGATAACCTCCTATATCAATCCAGAAAAATACTTACAACACAATTCTGCAGTGGCAGATGGATTAAAGGGTTTTGGAGAAGCTATGGAATACTTTGCTAAAAACAGTTTGGTTATGGAATACGATAAAGTACATATGACTTTAGCTGAAGGTGATTTCGTATTAGTTGTTAGCGAAGGGAAATTTGGTAAAGGAGATCCTACTGCATTTTACGATCTGTTTAGACTAGAAAATGGTCTTATCGTAGAGCATTGGGATGTAATTACTACCATACCACCAAAATCAGATTGGAAAAACGAAAACGGGAAATTCTAAATCAGGATTCCCTTTTACTATTCAAATATTTCAAAACAAACGTAAACCTTTTAAAACCTTTACTATGAAAATTTTAAAGCAAAAAACCCTATTTCTATGTATAGCAATAGTATCAACCTCATTCTTCATTTCTTGCGATAGTGATGATGATAATAATGCACCTCCTATCAATACTGGAGTGAGCGTTACAGTGGCAAACACATTTCAATCTGCTACTATCACTTCAGGAGTCGAAACCGCTATTGAAGATCTTTTCATGCAACCAGCAGGATCCTTAGAAGCAACCGCCAATATAAGTGATGCTACTGAATTTCCAGCGTACTTACTAGGGTTGTATGATATTGATATCGATCAAAACAGTATTTCTTTTGAACTAGTAGCTGAGGCTAATGATCCAAATTATGGACCTTTATTTAGAACCTTAGAACCTGATACATTCGACAGATACTATTTAACTTTTGATGAAGCACAAAACGTTAAAGGATTTTCTTCTAGTAACAGTTCGGTGAACCTAAGAATTGACGCTAATAATATTTTAGTAGTTGAAATTGGAGAAGGATTCGAATTTCAACCAGGAGCTTCCTTTACAATTACCCTAAACTAAAACAGAACTAAACTTAACGTATACAAACATCCCTAAAAACAGTCTTTATCCTTTAAAACAAGATACTATGGAAATGAATATGAACAAAGAAAAAACCAACTCAGTGATAAATGAATTATTTCTCGATTCTAGAGGTGATTTTTTCAAAATGATAAAGGCTGTTTCAAAAGGTGTGATCAGACCTTTACAACCCGAGGATTTTAAAGATCTATATCTTTCAATTTCCAAAGAGCAAGGCGAAGATCTAACACAACTTATCATAAAAAACAATTATAAAAATATTGTAGAATTTGGTACCTCTTTCGGAATATCAACCTTATACTTAGCATTAGGTGCTATGGAAACTGATGGTTCTATTATAACTACAGAACTCATTGAGTCCAAAGCTCAAAAAGCTATCACAACTTTTAAAAAAGCCGAAGTAGATCACCTTATTAACGTAAAAATTGGAGATGCTATGAAAACATTAAAAGATCACACAACACCCATAGATCTTTTGGTTTTAGATGGTTGGAAAGATCTCTATCTACCACTATTCCGAATGTTAGCACCTAATTTCCATAAAGATACTTTGGTTTATGTAGATAATGCAGACATGAAAGAAACACAGCACTTTTTGGATGTGATAAGTCAAAATCCAACATATCACTTACAACCCATGTATAATGGTAAAGTTTATTTGATAAGCAGTCTATAACCAAAAATTAAAAGACGATGGACACATCACTTTCTACATATAGCACTCGAACCGTATGGATTCATTGGGTTTCTACAGTATTAATTTTTGGACTCATCTTTACAGGGATTAAAATGGAACAACTATCCGTAAGTACAGAAAAATACTTCCTATATCAATTGCATTTCTCAATGGGAAGTTTGGTGTTTTTATTAACGATTATTAGAATCATTGCATTATTCAGCGATACTAAACCTAAGAACTTGTATCCAACTAAATCATTCAGAGAAAAACTAAGAAAAGGTGTTTATTATGGTTTCTATCTTGTTATTATTTGGATGTGTACATCTGGATTCCTATCACTCGTTTTGGAAGGAATAGTACCTTCTTTACAATCCGGAAATTGGAAAGATTTACCCGAAATCAGTGCAGATGGATTTCATCCGATTATGCTATCGCATCATATCATTGCTAAAATGATGTTCCTTTTATTACTATTACATATCGCTGGTTTTATACTCCATTTAATCCAGAAAAAAGAAAACACATTAAAACGAATTTGGTTTCACTAAAAATATTCATAAATGAAAGACAAAGAAATTATTAGAAACGGACAAGGAGAAAACTATAACTATTCCCAGGATCACTGTTTTATCAAACTTTCTTCAGATAGAACAAACGGTGAGTTATGCTTTGTGGAAGACACCTTAAAACCTGGTTTCTACCTAGCAAGACATCATCATAAAATTATGACAGAAGTATTTTACATTCTCGAAGGTGAAGTAGAATTAATTTTTGATGATGAGACCGTTATCGCAAAAACTGGAGATACCATAACTGTCCCTCCAAACGTATGGCATGCAGCTAGTTGTAAAGAAGGAGGTAAAATGCTAACCATTTTTAAAAATGGACAATTCGACCTCTACTTAGAAAAGCTCTCTAAAATGTCTGACAGTGATTTCGAAGATGGAGAATTAATGAAAGCTATTTCGGCAGAATTCGATATCTATGAGGAATAAAGAATATTGTATTCTATATTAAACATTCTCTTCTTCCATATGTATTAAGAAGAGAATGTTTAATATATATCACTTCCCTAATTCAAATACCTCATTCACTCATTTTTGATGGTATAAGCTGTATTGATTTATGTACTTCGTAGTAAACTAACTACTATGAGAAATCCATACTACATCTTCTTCCTACTTTTCTTTCTTACAATCAGCAGTAGTGCTCAATATAAGTACAATAAAGTATGGGCAAAAATTGAAAACCTAGAAATTGAAGGCAAAACGAGATCTGCGTACAAAGAAATTGATCAAATACGTAAACTAGCACAGCGAGAAGACAACCAATCGCAAATCATCAAATCATTTTTATACCAAGCTAAGTATAAACTTCTATTGGAGGAAAATGCGGAAAGTAATGTATATGAAATGTTACTTTCTGAGATAAAGAAAACAAAATTCCCTACTAAAAATATTCTAGAGTCTATTCTTGCTAAAAGTTTAGAAAACTATTTAGACAGCAATGCATATAAAATCAGAAACCGAACTAGTACTGACACAATTATATCCTTAGATTATAGAACTTGGGATATCAACACATTAAACAAACAAATACACACACACTATCAAAACTCTCTAAAACAACCAGAGCAACTTTTAATAATTAATGACGCCATATTTCCAGAAATTTTAAAACTTGGAGATAATGACCAAAAATACCGTAATACACTATATGATCTTTTAGCCAATAGAGCTATTGGTTTTTATAATTCAAACAACTATTCCCATACAAAAAAGGATCTTGCTCCTATCCTACCCGATTATTATAGTATCCCCACCGTTTTTAGCACTAAAGAAATTGGTAATGAGAATGAATTTTCATTCATAAAAAACACTTTGAAATTATATCAAAGTATTGAAAAAACACACTTACTAAGAAAAGATTCTTTATCACTTATTCATACAGCTTTAGATCGTTTAAAATTTGTTAAACAAAAAAATAATTCTCAAAACAAATTATATTTCGATGCATTAAAAAATTTACAATCACAATACACAGGAATATCTAGAACACCGATACTCTTAGATTTAGCAAAGTATTATAAAAATAATATGCATATCTATTTTCGTCCGGATTACAATACGAAAGCTATAGAAATATGTGATCAGATTCTAAAAGAAGCACCGAATACCCCTCCAGGAATTGAAGCAAAAAAACTTAAAGAATTAATTACCAATTCAAGTTTAAAAATTACCACAGAAAATTTTCTTATGCCAAATAAAAAAAGTAGAGCTCTCATTAAATATAAAGATATCGATAGCATCCATATTTCATTTTATAAAGTACCTTTTTCTTATCAATCCATAAAAGATAGCTACTATGATATTGATTCTTTAATCACAGATTTTACCAAAAATCACATTCCTGTTAAAAAAAAGGTATATAATTTACCAAAGGATCAGTATCACATAGAAAAATCAACCGAGGTGATTTTACCTGAATTAACATTAGGAAAATATCTTATTATCGTTAGAAAAAATCCCGATACAGATTTCAAAAATGATATCTATGGTATTAATTATATCCAAGTTACTCCATTGGCTTTGATACCATCTTCTACTGCTCAAAAAAACAGTTATATGGTCGTAGATCGAAATAGTGGATCACCCATAGAAAAAGCAACAATCTTATTAAAAGACAATAGATTAGAAAGTCCCTTTTTTAGAAAACTCACCACCAATAAAAAAGGAATCGCAAGCATCCGTTTAGAAAAAAAATCGCACCAATTAAATACATTTGTATCAAAAGGTAGTGATTCTCTTTTTGTAGAAACATCCATAAATCGCCGATATGTGTCTTCCTCCTATTATAATGATTATTCAAATGATTTAGAAGCTAAAGCTAAAATATTCACGGATCGAAGTATTTATCGCCCCGGACAAAAAGTATATTTCAAAGGAGTTCTAACACAACGAAAAAAGAAAAAATCTAGCCCGGTTGCTGGAGAATTTGTAATCGTCACATTATATGATGCCAATAATAACAAAGTTAAAGAACTACGTCTTAAAACGAACGAGTTCGGTTCTGTACATGGTGAATTTACGTTACCTAAAAATAGACTAAACGGAGAATTCACTATAGAAATGGATGAAGATTATGAAGAGGACTCTAAGTTCTGGGAGGATATGTATAATTTTGAAGTAGAAGAACATACATTTAGAGTTGAGGAATATAAGCGTCCTAGGTTTGAAATTACATTTGATAAAATAACCGAAACCTATACACTAAATGATTCTGTAAAAATTAAAGGAGTAGCTAAAGCTTTTTTAGGAGCAGCAATATCAAATACCAAAGTAAATTACACTATTACCAGAGAAAAAAATTATCAATTCCCCGACGATCGAGAAGAAGTTGTGATCACAGGAAGTACAACGACAAATTCGCAAGGTAATTTTGTTATCTCTTTTATTCCTTCAATCAATTCTACAACTAAATCAGTATCTAACCTCATATATAATTATAACATAATTGCTGAGATTACTGATATCAATGGTGAAACGAGAAATGAAACGCAAGGTATTAGAATAGGCTACCATAGCTTAGAAGCTAATATCCTTATGAATCAGAACTTATCATCAGATAAAACAGATAACGCACTTTATGTTAGCATCAAAAATCTGAACAATTATCCTATAGGTTATAAAGGAACAGTATCCATTTATAAACTAAAACATCCAAACAGAATTTTACGTAAAAGACCCTGGAACTCACCAGATATTCAACAAATTCCAAAAGATACATTTGTTAAATTCTTTCCGAACGATGTATATAAAACCGAAGACCTCGATACGCATAACGATAAGGATATTATAAAAACCTATACCATAAATACTGAGAAAGACGATAAAATAACATTAGGTAATATAAAAAATTGGAAAGGAGGAAAATACATTGCTAAATTTCATACTAAAGATGAGTTTGGGCATGAAATTACTGCAGAACAACAATTTACACTAACCAATCCAAAAGAAAAATACCTTGCAGATAATCAAATTTTTGATTTTAAAATAAATGACAGTCAAGTAGAGACTAAAAACATCCTAAACATAGAATTAAGAACTGCTGCAAAATCTTTATTTGTTCATGTAGAAGTCTACCAAAAACACAAAGTGATTTTTAAAGATGTCGTAGAAATTATCAATGGTCAGTATGACATACCTATCGATCTAAAACAGAACAAACAGGAAGTTCATATACAGGTTTCATTCATAAAATACAACTGTATCTGGACAGATAAGTTTCAATATCACTTTCCCCTAAAAAAACGAAATGATCATTTATCAATAGAACTAGAAACTTTTAGAAATAAACTACAGCCAGGTGCTAATGAAACATGGAAGCTTAAAATTTTAAATAATAACAACAAAGCTTCTTCTGCAGAAATACTGACTTCTATGTATGATATGTCTTTGGACACCTTCCTTAGTCACGAGTGGGAAGGTGATATAAAAATATTAGGAGAAGAACCTGATTATTATAATGACGCCCCTAAAATAAATACTCGAACTTCCTTTCGCAATGCTATTACAAGGATAAAAAATCTACAGATAAAACACTATAAACCAGTAGATTTTACATACAATTCAATCAACACCTTTGGATTTCATTTTTCTAATCCAGAACGAGGTCAAAGAAATTATCTAGGTACCATTAGCTATCATTCCGAATTAGCAAAACCTAAAGTAGGCAAACAATTAAAAATAAAAGGTGGTAAGATTACTGGAATTGTAGTAAATAATTTAGGGCTTCCATTACCAGGAGTAAATATAGCTATTAAAGGAACCACTCGAGGAACACAAACAGATTTTGACGGGTTATTTACTATAAAGGTTAAAAAAAACGACATTCTTATATTTTCCTATCTGGGTTTTGCCACATCAGAAATTAAAGTCCTTAATAACAAGGCTACAATAGTAATGAGAGAAGATCCTTCTGAATTAGAAGAAGTTGTGGTAACTGCTCAAGGAATAAGACGACGAACAGCCTCATTGAACTATACCGTTTCTTCAATAACTTCAGAAGAGATTAGTGGTGAATTTGATCGCGTATTGAATGGTAAAGTTGCAGGGGTAGAAATTACATCAGCAATAGGAGTCCTTGGATCTTCTTCCTCTATAAAAATACGAGGATATGCTTCTGTAAAAGATAAAGAAAAAGTGTTAATCATTTTAGATGGAAAACCCTTTCTAAAAGGTCGTCAATCGCTAAACACCGAGGACATTATAGATATGCAAGTATTAAAAGGTGGTGCGGCCAAAGCCATCTATGGAAGTAAAGCCGCTAATGGTGTTATCATTATCACTACTAAAAAAGGTGTAGAGGCATTACAAAAAGTGATACCCAGAAGAAACTTGAAAGAAACAGCCTTCTTCTTTCCACAATTACAAACCGATAAAAAAGGAAACGTGAGTTTTAGTTTTACTTCTCCGGAAGCATTGACTCGATGGAAATTTCAGGCATTTGCTTATGACAAACAACTAAATACGAAATTAATTCAAAGCGAAGTAATTACCCAAAAACAACTAAGCATTGTTCCTAATATTCCTCGTTTTCTAAGAGAAGGCGATACTGTAACTATATCAGCTAAAATTGCTAATATGGACATTAAGAAAATGAAAGGACTGGCATCTCTAACCCTAATTGATGAAATTTCTCAAAACGATTTAAAAACACTTTTTCTAGATAACAATACTGTACAAAACTTTGCTATAGATGCTAGAGGAAATACTTCTGTAAGTTGGAAATTATACATCCCAAAATCCGTACAAGCTATTCGCTACAAGATTATAGCAAAAGCTGGTAAATTTAGTGATGGAGAAGAAAGTGTGATTCCAGTTTTAACCAATAGAATGTTAGTGACAGAAAGTATTCCTATGTGGGTACGTCCCGCAGAACAAAAGACTTTTGGATTTCCTAAAATGATAGATCAACCTTCTGTTACCAGGCAAAACCACCAGATCACCTTAGAATATACGACCAACCCTACCTGGTTTGCCATAAAATCATTGCCCTATCTAATGGAATATCCATACGAATGTGCAGAGCAAACCTTTGCCAAATATTATAGCAATGAGATCGCTAGTCATATCTTGAACAGCAATCCGAAAATTAAAAAAGTATTTGACAGCTGGAAAGCAAATGGAAAATTAGTATCTGATCTAGAAAAGAATCAAGAGTTAAAAAGCATATTGATTCAGGAAACGCCGTGGCTCAGAAATTCTAAAAATGAAAAAGAACAACAAACAAGATTAGCAGAATTATTTGATCTTGTCAAAATCACCACAAAACAAGAAACTATTTTGGACAAACTAAAAGGCATGCAAGATACATCTGGAGGATTTCCATGGTTTAGTGGCGGTAATACAAATCAGTATATTACCAGACATATTGTATCTGGATTGGGACATCTTAAAAAACTACAAATAGATACAGAACATGCCTACACTTCTAATGTCATTGCAAAAAAAGCAATTGCTTATCTAGACAGTAAATACTTGGAAAATTATAAGCAGCAACTACGTATCGACAGCACATACGCTTTTTCCAGAAGTGATCTTCACTATTTCTATGCACGAAGCTTTTGGAATGAAAAATATCCAATAAGCAAAAAAATCGATAGTATTTACAGGAAACATATTCCCAAAGAGCAAAACAAATGGATGCAAAAAAGTCTATTTGAAAAAACTATGCTAGCATTAATACTATATAGATATGGTGACTCCAAAATCGCCAAAAACATTATTAAAACATTAGAAGAAAACGCAGTAATATCTAAAGAAAATGGAATGTACTGGAAAGAAAACAAATCTGGTTGGTATTGGTATCAATCTCCTATAGAATTGCAAGCATTGATAATAGAAGCTTTTTCTGAAATTACCGGTAACACTAATAATATTAATGAATTAAAAACTTGGTTACTAAAAAAGAAACAACTAGAAAGTTGGAGTACCACTAAAGCGACTACAGAAGCCATTTATGCCCTACTATTACAAGGTAGTGATTGGTTATCTGTAGAAAAAAACGCTGAAATTTCATTTGGAACAACATTAAATAAAACTGAATTGCTCCCAATGAACACAATTGAAGCAGGTACCGGATATAGTAAAATACAATGGAATGCAGAAGAGATCACTAATACAATGGACCATATAACGGTACAAAACAAAAGTGCTGTGCCGCAGTACGGAGGATATTATTGGCAATATTTTGAAGATCTCGATAAAATTACCGGTCCAAAAGAAGATAAGATTATGATCAAAAAAGAACTTTTTCTTAAACAAAATACTACCGAAGGAACGATTTTAAAAAGAATTACAAGTAGCGAACAACTTAAGGTAGGCAACCTAATCACTGTGCGTGTAGAGCTCAATGTCAAAAATAACTTCGAGTTTGTACATATGAAAGATATGCGAGCATCTGGATTAGAACCTACCAATGTTATCTCTAAATACAAATGGCAGGATGGATTGGGTTATTATGAAAGTACCAAAGATGCATCTACCAATTTCTTCTTTGATTATTTACCAAAGGGAGTACATGTGTTTGAATATGATTTGCGTGTCAATAATAAAGGGGATTTCTCCAACGGTATCACTACCATTCAAAGTATGTACGCTCCAGAATTTAGCAGCCATTCTAAAGGATTACGGGTAAAAGTTCACTAAATACACATACTTAATTATACATTTACAAATAATTGTTAAGTAAGAATTTAATATACCGTAAAAATTAGTCGTACATTAAGGACTGGTTACCCATTATATCGGATGAACACCTCCATAGGATATATCATCTTATTAAAAGAAATGCTAATAAAAATTGTTCAAAATGAAAACAACAAATCACTTAGTAAAAATTCTTTGCTTAATATATATCCTATGCTGTTCTTGTAATTCTACTGAAAAATCTAATGCTGGTTGGCTAAAGGTTTTTCAAAATGATGAAAGTGGTAATGTCATTTACGGAGATAAATCAAAACTAATCGATGCGGTACGATTAGGGTATCCCGTTAGAATTGGTTGGGGTGGTAATCGGGTCGAACATATTGCGGATGCAACCTTTTTAACCATTTTCGAAGGAAAAGAAGTTTTTGCACAAATAAATACCATTATTGGGCAAGCTCCAGCAATTGATAACGATTCTCTTAAACTTCGATTCAGAACACAAAACCATTGGACAAAAATTTCAGGAACTAACGGCTATGCTACCAACTTCATGACCAATTATCTCAAAGATTCTATTGTTGGCGGTGGCACTGATCGATATACTGCAACAACTTGGTACGTTTTGTATCCCGAACACTCTTTAGATATAGAAGCAAAACCACTTTGGCGAAAAGAATCTAAAAACTGGGAGGAGTGGAATAAAAAGAACAAAAAATAAAGAGAATTATGAACACCATTAAAATACTATCCGTACTATTCTGTCTATGCTTTATCGGTTGTAATAATAATTCAAAACCCGCTTATGAAATTTCAGGAAAGAATAGTAAAACGATTGTTTCTATAATTGATGCCGTTAACGAAAAAAACGCTGAAAAATATGTACTTGGATTTGATCAAAATGTAAAGATTTTTGTTGAATCTGATATAAGGATACATGGAAGAGAAAATTTGAAAACAAATAGAGAAAATCATTTTAAAAACCATCCCAATGTAATATCTGAAATACAACACCTAGTGGAAATAGATGATAAAGTAATTCTACATGACAAGGTTTGGCTTGATGAATCTGATAAGGTTGGCCAAAACATTGTTGAAATTTTCACTTTTGAGAATGATAAAATAGTACGAGTGGATGTCATTCAACCTAAAAATTTATTCAACAGATAAAAGAATTGTATTTTTAGGTCAATTCTATAAATAACTGGTCTAAAAATAAATCAATCCACTGTTGTTTATTGAATTAGTATCCCTAAGCTATTTTTCTCAAAAAATTGTATGAATAGAAGAAAGTTTGTAAAAAAAGGAATATTAGGAACTACTGGAATTGCGATAGCAGCTGGTTTTTACACTTGGCAAATAGAACCTTTTTGGTTAGAATTTGTTCATAGAAAAATGCCTGTGAAAAATCTTCCAGATCAATTTATCGGAAAAACACTAATGCAAATTAGTGACGTACATGTCGGAAATGAATTTGATTATCAATACATCATTGAATCTTTTATCAAAGCTCAAAAACTTAATCCAGATTTTGTGGTGTATACAGGTGATTATGTTAGCTACGAAAATGAACAACAATTTGCACAATTAGACGAAGTTTTGAAGTACACAGTTCGAGGAAAAATTGGAACATACGGAGTTCTTGGCAATCATGATTATGGAGATGAATGGTCGGAACAAGATGTTGCAGATCAAATTACCAACCAACTCGAACAAGCTGGAATTCAAATTTTAAGCAATAACTCGGAAAAAATAAACGAGCTAAACATTATAGGAATTGATGATTATTGGGGATTAAATTTTAACCCAAAACAAATATTATCACAACAAAACCAAAACGAAGCTAATATCACACTTTGCCACAATCCGGATGTTTGTGATTTGGATGTTTGGAATAATTATGAAGGATGGATATTATCTGGCCATACCCATGGAGGGCAATGCAAACCACCTTTTCTAAAACCACCTCTACTTCCAGTTAAGAATAAAAAATACGATGCTGGAGAGATCGATCTTAAGGATGGAAGAAAACTATACATCAACAGAGCCATCGGACATTTATATCAGGTACGATTTAATGTACGACCAGAAATTACCGTTTTTGAATTAGTAAAAACGTAAAATTTTAAATAGTACTACTATTACTTCAATTATGTTACAGAATTGTTATTTTAACATATGCAATTGTAAAACAAATAATTAAACTTTATTTTTAATACGTTTTACAATTCATCTAATCAAATTCAATCAAAAACGGTATGTCTTTGTTTTCAAAACTGACACCAAAACCATATATCTTTTTATTTATTTTTCAATCGATTATAGTATTTGGACAACAAAGTGAATTTATACAAGGAAAATTAGTCGATTCTAAAACCAAAGAACCGATTTCTTTTGCAACCATTAGAATCAAAAATAAATCTCAAGGTCTAATTTCAAATGCAGATGGTGGATTTAAGATTCCTACGAACATTCAAAACATAAGCGATACGCTAGTTGTATCTTCAATAGGATATATTTCTAAAAACATACTATTATCTCAACTCAAATCTGAACAAGTTAATGTCATATCATTAGTTCAGAAAATTGAAGAATTGGAAGAAGTCGTTGTAACGAATACCAAAAAGATAAAACGATATGGAGCAAATAGAATTGTACGACTAGCCATAGAAAAGATACCAGAAAATTATCCATTTTCTCCTTTTTCATATGTAGGCTATTATAGAGATTACCAAATAAAAGATCAATCGTATATAAATTTAAATGAAGCCATTTTAGAAGTTTTTGATAAAGGTTTTGAATCTGATGATTTACAAGAAACCAAAATAAAAATATTCGAATACAAAAATAATTTAGACTTTCCCATTGATACTATTGCCGCCAAACCCTATAATTATGTAAATAGAGATAAAATTATATCCAACAACGCAACATTGAATGGACAAGGCGGAAATGAATATACACTCTTAAGATTACATGATGCACTCCGAAACTATCGCATAAATACTTATGATTTTGTGAATAGATTCAATAGAAACTTTATAAAGAACCATAGATTTAAAATACTTCCCTCTACTTCTATTGATAATATACCATTATATACCATTGGTATTTCCAAAACCCAGCAAAACATAAAGGTTTCTGGAAAAATCTATATCAGCAAAGGAGATTTCAAAATCTATAAGATGATATATGCAGTTTTTGACTCATCTAAACCTGAAGATGAAGAAAAAAATACAACGGAAAAAACATCTGGAAAATTACTCTATGAAATCATTATAGAATATCAAGAACGTTTTGAAAAAATGTATCCAAGTTATATTTCGTTTGATAATACATTTGAAACATCATATCCTCCAAAATTTTTCCCTGAAAAAGTATCTGTAAATCAAATGCAAAAACGTTTCGAAATTGTTCTTAATAAAAGACCTTTTTCAAGAGAGGCTCTTAGAAAAAGAAATTATAGCCTATGGTATTATGGAACTAAACTACAAATAGACAGTATTCGGGTACTACAAAAAAACATCAATATATATCCTAAAAAGAGAAAATTAGTTTTCGGCACCAAGCTTATTAGCAAGCAAAAAAAGCAAAGCAATAGAGCAATCGCTATAGAAATTAAAAACATCAGAGATTTAGAAGGAAACCTCATCAACGAAAGAGAATCAGTTTCTTTCCATCAGTACAGAGAGTTTTTTGTACAAGAATTATCCATGGATACAAAACCAATACGCGACAGCTTATTTATGATAAAAACCAAACCAATCTTTAAAAGTAAATCTGTTATCTCTCCCGAAATATTATCCAACTACTGGATGAATACCCCTCTAAAGAATTAATAATCATTTTATGCAATAGAGTATAGATGAGTAACATTTCATGTATTTAATGGACCAGTAAGCATCAACAAAATTATTTTCATGACCGATTTATTGAAACTAGCGAGAATTCAAACCATACTAGTCTTCCTGTTTATTATACTCAAATTCATTCGACCAACTGTTTTAAATAGCAGCACCTATAACTGGATTAAAATCGTGTTACTTTCATTACCCAATTTCTTTGAAGCAATCATAGGGACATTCCTACTAACAGGAATAGGTCTTTATATTAATTTCCGTATACTCCCTGAAAAAACAAAAATCTCCATCTACAAACTTTATGTACTAGCAACTATACTAGCTGGAGTATATGTGATAACTCAAGAACTAAAAATTCATAACCTTGGAGGCAATAATGTCTATGATATTAATGACATCATTTTTTCATTTATTGGTTTAATTGTTGGTTACTTTATGATAAGACGTATACAACCAAAGATTTACAATACAAATAGAGATTAACTCATTTAACCGCCAACATAACTCTTCTTCACTCTTTAAAAAGTAACTTTTACCAATCTAATAGTTGTGTTCCCTAATTCTACATTTTATATACAAAACAAAGGGTCTAAGTTTGATGTATAAACTAAAAAGAATAAGATTATGAATCAATTTACTGTAAACATCAAAGAGCCATGCCATCAGAATTTCCAGAACTTTTCTCCAACAGATAAAGGCGGGTTTTGTAATCATTGTACTAAAGAAGTAATAGATTTCTCCGGTATGACTTCTGTAGAAATTGCAAACTACTTTAGAAACCACACCTCGAATAACATTTGTGGTCGATTTAAGAAACACCAATTAACTACTTACACGGAATCTAGAAAAAGCCAGTTTAATGTTTTGGGAGCAATCACTATAGCTTTTATGGCATTATTTTCTTTTGCCAAAACTCATGCTCAAAACATAGATAATCAAACAAGAAACTCAATTAATAATACTTCAAAACTTCAAAGTGCTATTAATGACAATTCGATTATAGTTAAGGGTATTGTTTCCGAAAGTGGAAATCCATTACCAGGTGCTAATATCCTATTAGAAGGAACTGCCATCGGTATATCAACAGATTTTGATGGTAATTTTGAATTTCCGGTATTGCTAAAAAAAGGAGATGTTCTGGTATTTAGTTATATTGGTTTTACGTCAAAAAAAGTAAAAATTCAAGATAACACGTCCGGCAATAATATTGCACTTAATGTAAATCTAAAACCAGATGGTTGTGTACTGATGGGAAAAGTAGCTGTGAAAAAATTATATAGTTCTACAAAAGATTAATTTAAGTATCCACATGAAATTTTTTCTTAGCACTACACTCTTTCTTTTAATTGCTTGCGATGTATTTTCCCAAGTTTCGGATTTTAAATCTGTAGACTTTACCAAAGCGGATAAGATTGCTTTTTCTTACAAAGGAGCTTCATTAGAAAATCTTCCGTTATTAGCGTATCAACTTACTAATGAATTACCTACCGAGGTAGAGAAATTTCGAGCGATATACACATGGGTGTGTCAAAATATAAAAGGAGATCAAGCACAGTTCTCCCAAGTAAGCAGAAAAAGAAAGAAGTTTCGAAATGATTCCGTTTCATTTATGAAATGGAATCATCAATACAAGAAAAAAGTATTCAAGAAATTAGTAAACAAAAAGAAAACCATGTGTACAGGATATGCATATTTGGTTAAAGAACTTTGCAATTTGGTCGACATTTCTTGTGAAATTATTGATGGTTATGGCAGGTCTGTTGCCTCTAATATCAAAAAATTAGAAATGCCTAATCATTCTTGGAATGCTGTTCGGCTACATAACAAATGGTATTTATGTGATGCTACTTGGTCTAGTGGCTACCTCGATGAATATGGTGTTTTTGTAGCTTCTTACAATGATGGCTATTTCTTAACTGATCCAGTATTTTTTGCCAAAAATCATTTTCCAATACATCAAGAATGGCTATTAGATGATACGATAAAAGTCTCTTCATTTGTAAGTGCCCCGTTAGTATATGGAGAAGCTTTTGCAAACGATATACAGCCCGTTTCGCCAAATAAATTAGATACAGCTATACCTAAAAATACCGAAGTCATTTTTAGTTTCAAATCTTCACGGAAGATTAAAAAAGATCATATTGAATTGGTTTATTACTCGAGATCAGAAGAAAAAAAAATTCATATCTACAATACTCAAAACAAAAATAACATCACATCTTTCACTTGTACTTTTAAAAATAAAGGACGTTATGACACACATCTTAGAATAAATGGTGATATTGTAGCTACCTATTCATTTAGTGTTGGTAAAAGTTAAAGCAGAAATAAAACTTGCTACTACGAGGATTTCTACGCTATCTAAACTAATTGCTTTTGGTAAATTGTATAGTTAAAAAACATATCAATTAATGAGCTATATTTTGTCATCATTAGTTCCATTTTTTAGGAAAAATCCTAAACTATTATTTTTAGTTGATGGAATAGGCGCATTATTAACTTTAATGTTTTTATCCATTGTACTTCCTGCTATACGACAGTTTATAGGAATTCCGCTAAAAGCACTTCATTTTTTGGCCGTAATAGCAATCGTACTGCTCCTATATTCTACCGCTTGCTATTTCTTAAACCCTTTAAAATACCGATTTTTCGTAAAAATAATCGCATTTGCTAATCTAACCTATTTCTTTATCACTGTAGGGACGGTTATCTTTTATTATGATCAGATGACTCTATGGGGATTCTTTTATTTTGGTCTGGAGGCTCTCATCATTCTGGCTTTGGTAGTTCTAGAATTATTAATCGGATCAGATCGAAGAACTTTATAAACTCTTAACATCAAAACTTATAACACCCTTATCACTTTTGGTTAGTAAAACTTCAAAAAAAATTAAACAAACTTGAATTTAGGAATGTTATTTGTGGAAAAGTACGATACGTACAAAAAATTAAGTTATGAAATTTCTTATCATTCCTTTTGCTTTAACTTTATTAATCTCTTGCACGGATAAAACAAAGATCTTAGAAAATCAAAATTTAGAACTTACAAATCAAGTTAAACAATTACAACAACAAATAGACTCTTTAAAAAATCTCCCTAGTATTCACTTTGAAAAAATAATAACGAAAGATATTTCCTTAGATTCATTAAGAAATGAATCAATAGCAAAATACATTTCACCGTTAAAAAACAACTTATTAAAAACTAAAGACTCAGCAATAATTACATCTTATTTAAATTTTGCTAAGAGATTTCCTAATTCTTACTTTTCCATGTATGCGATTGACCGTATCAAAACAATTAAAGAAAAAAGAAAAACGATTAAAATAAACGAATTAGTAGGGTCATGGAAATGGGAAACAAGAACTAACACTCTATTCCCTTTAGAAATCAAAAGAAAAGAACAAATTGTTTTCGAAAAGGATAAAACAGTTAAGTTTTTCAAAAATGGTGAATTAACCTCTAAAGAAAAATACCATCCGATAACAAGAGATTATTTAAATCAATACATAACATTTAGTAAAAAAGGAACATACAATATATTTCTACTAGAGGGAGATTTACTTAAACTGACAAAAGGAAAAGGAACTTGCTTCGATTGCGGAAGCGATATTTATAAAAAAGTAAAATAATCGTAAAACAAAAAAAAACCTCACAACTCTATCTATTGTGAGGTTTCCCGGTTTTAAACAAACACATTAAATTATGGTCTTTTATTTTTTCGGAAGCATAACTGTTTCAAGGGTATGAATCATTCCGTTTGTGGCTTCAATATCTGTTTTCATCAATCTTCCAGCATTTCCATTTTTATCGATCAAGTATATCTTTCCTCTTTTTCTACTAGCTATTAATTTGTTTCCTCCAAGAGTTCTTAATTTCACACTTCCGCCTCCTTCATTAATCGCTTTGATAATATCTTGTTCGTTTATCGTACCTGGTATAATATGACAATTTAAAATAGCTGCTAAGCTTTCTTTGTTTTCTTCTTTTTTAAGATCCTCTAACGTTCCCTTTGGAAGTTTAGAGAATGCCCCATTTAAAGGTGCAAAAACAGTAAATGATTTTTCTCCTTTGAATTTCTCAGAAAATTCTGAAGATTTTACGATTTCATTTAATTGAGTAAAAGCAATATCAAACGATAAAATCTCATTGATGGTAAGATTTTTATTTTCTTCTACAGGTATATCAGCCTGTGCAATTAACTTGTCATTTTTTCCTGCATTTGGATTTTTCTTTACAACCAAATTATCGCAAGAAACAAAAGTTATGATAAGAATAAGAGCTAAAAAATTAAATGGGGTTTTAATCTTCATTTTAAAAATTGATTTATTATTAATTCTTAAGTATGGATAACAACTTAATATCTATTCTATTACTTTATCTTGGGTTAAATCTATTGTAATTAACGTTAAGAAATGTTAACAAATGAGTATTCGTAAGTAGTAAGTTAGTAATCGTTTTTAAGTACATGTGGTTGTACCGTAAGCGTTTTATACAAATACATTTAAATCTTTAAAGCCAGCTTATTACAGGTAATCCTTTATATAGGATTGAAACCATAAAAAAGTCTTATTTTTATAACTCATATCACAAGCAAACTCATTCAATTCAGATTATCATATGAAATCATTCAACTTCATAAATCTATTATTTTGTTCTGTATTAGCGTTTACTCCAATATATAGCCAAAAAAAGTTATCATCTACTAAACAAGCTATTATGGCTTCTGTAGAAAAGCATCAAAAAGAATTAATTGCTATCAGCGATCAAATTTGGGCATTAGCAGAAACTGCTTTCGAGGAAAATCAATCATCAAAGTTACTGGCCGATTATGCAGAAAAACAAGGTTTCAAAGTAGAACGAGGTGTGGCAGGAATGCCAACTGCCTTTGTAGCTTCTTATGGTTCAGGAAAACCAGTAATTAGTGTACTTGGAGAGTTTGATGCATTACCAGGAATATCTCAAAAAGCACAACCTACAAAAGCTGCATTAACGGAAGGAGGTGCTGGTCACGGATGTGGACACAACCTGTTTGGTGCAGGAAGTTTAGGAGCTGCAATTGCAGTAAAAGAATTAATAGAATCTGGAAAAATTAAAGGAACTGTTAAGTTTTTTGGAACTCCGAGTGAAGAAAAGTACTTCGGGAAAATCTGGATGGTTAGAGAAGGCTTATGGGATGGTGTTGATGCTAATATTAGTTGGCATCCATCAGCTTCTACAAAAGCTGATGTTCAAAGTTCTCTGGCATTGGTAGATTTTAAAGTCGAATTTTTTGGGCAGGCAGCACATGCTTCTGCCGATCCATGGAACGGTAGAAGTGCTTCAGACGCATTAGAACTTTATACGACAGGTATCAACTATTACCGCGAACATGTAAAACCAACCGTGAGAATGCATTACCATATTCAGGATGGAGGTCAAGTAGTAAATGTAGTACCCGATTATTCTAGATTATGGATGCGAGTAAGAGACACTAAACGTTCCGGAATGATGCCAGTATATGAGCGTGTTAAAAAAATGGCAGAAGGAGCTGCGATTATGGCGAATGTAGATTATAAAATCTCTCTAATTTCAGGAATTTATGAAGTCTTAGTTAATCGTGAAGGTGGAAAATTGATGCAACAGAACTTAGAACTTTTAGGGCCAATCACTTATACAGATGAAGAAATTGCTTTTGGTAAAAAAATTCAAGAGGTTACCAAGAAAGAACAAGTAGGTATGGATAGTGCTATTAATCCGCTGGAAGAAACGAAAGAACATCCTGGTGGTGGTTCCACAGATGTTGGAGATGTTAGCTGGAATGTTCCGAATATCAATCTTGGAGTTACTACAGCTCCTAAAGATACCCCATGGCATTCGTGGGCTGTTGTTGCTTGTGGTGGAATGAGTATTGGACATAAAGGAATGTTGTATGCATCAAAAGCAATGGCAATGACTATGACCGATCTTTACGAAGATCCAAAAGCTTTAGAAAAGGTAAAAGCTGAATATAAAGAACGTAAAGGAGATGAAGTTTATGAAGCTATTGTACCAGAAGGCCCTCCTCCAATTCCAAGCGATTCCAAAAAATAGTAAATAACAACTAGGAAGAACTTCTAGAAAAACCAATAAATTATTTTTTAAGTAAATTTTCGTAAAAAAATTTTAGTAAACAGAACAAAGATTTGCTTTTTACGTTAGGTTTGCAGTATAACCAACGTAAACCATAAATAATAGTAAAGTAAATATTATAGAGCTATACTATTATTTAGCAAACTCTTAACCTCATGAAAAAGAGATTGACATATCTCCTAGTATTTATTATATCTGTTACTTGCGTACGTGCTCAATTATCAGGAACTGTAAAAGATCAATCAGGAAATCCAGTAGAAAATGCTTTAGTCTGTGATGCTAATAATGTGTCTAATTACACTAAAACTGATGAAAGTGGTAATTTTAATTTGCCCTTAGGTAATAGTAATACTCAATTAAGAATTGGGGCACTTAAGTACGAAACCATAAAGGTTACCTCAGAAAGAAATATAGTACTTGCTCCAGATCAATTATTAGCAACTGATGAATACCATATTAGCTTTGATCATTTGCGAGTTGGAGATACATACACAGAAAATGAACTAAAGGATGACTTCCCCACTTCTAACGGAATTGGTTTTTACGACGGTCAGCTAGTAAATGGTCAAAAAGATGATACACAAGACAGAGCATCCGTAGATTATGAAAATAGTATCGATCCAGGAGGTGTTTCTTTAAAAGTAAAGTACCCAAAAGGCTTATTAAAAACAGGGAATTCTGGAATAGACACTAGAATTCCATTAATGAATACCTTTAAAGATAATTATTATGAATCTTCGGATTTATATCTTTCGTACTGGATTAAATTTAGCGATGATTTTGACTTTAGTTTATGTGGCGGAAAGCTCCCAAGCTTAGGTGGATCAGATCCAAATACTCCTGATGGAGAAAGAGATAGAAATCGATGGAAAGGTAGAATTATGTTTCGAAAAGGAGGTGGAATTCAGTTTTATATGGAGCTTCCTGGAGAACAAGAACCTGCTGATGATGCTGCTAATGAAGATGAAAATGAATTACGCTTTTGGGGAGATCGAGTGGTAGATGGTGATAACATTTGTTCGTTTGAATATGAAAACTATCTGAAAGCACAAGGATGGCACAATATCGAACTACATTACGTATTGGAAAGTAGTCCAAATGGTAATGATGGCCTTTTTGAAGGTTGGGTAGATGGTGTGAATTATGATTTCGTTGGTTCTGACTATTTCAATTACTACAGAAACCCTTCAGAAAACAGAGAAAACATAACTATTAATCATATTCTCATTTCCACCTTCTTAGGAGGTTCTGATTATGACGATTACGCTCCTAAGGACAAAGATTTTTACGTATGGTTTGATGAATTTAGAGTATCGGAACAAAGAATCAACGAATGGGATTTTTACACCAATACTTTATCCGTCGAAGAGTCTAATGATATATCCAACAAAATTTTCCCAAATCCAAGTACTGGCGATTACAACTTACCTAAAAGCACAAATTGGATTGTATATGATATCACTGGAAAAGAAGTAAAAAATGGTAACGGTAAAACTGTTGACCTAAATGGATATTCCAAAGGAATATATTTTCTTAAAATGGAAAAATTTGATATTGCTACAAAACTAATTTTACAATAAGAAACAACAATAATGTTATGTAAAAAGTATACGTATAGATTAGTTAAGCATTTGCCATAACTTATCTTTAAGCTCTTGTAAACCTTGCTGGGCAACCGAAGAAATAAACAGATAAGGAATTTCTAACTGTTCATCTAGCTCAGCTCGCAACTCTGCTTTTAATTCATCATCGAGCATATCACATTTTGATATAGCTATTAATCGCTCTTTATCTAATAGATCAGGATTGTATCTTCGTAATTCATCTAATAGTATTTCGTATTGCTCCTTAATATCCTTTGCATCAGCAGGTATTAAAAACAATAAAGTAGAATTACGTTCTATATGCCTTAAGAAACGATGCCCGATTCCTTTTCCTTCCGCTGCCCCTTCTATAATCCCAGGAATATCAGCCATCACAAAGGTCTGGAAGTCTCTGTATTCTACGATACCAAGATTTGGCTTTAATGTGGTAAACTCATAATCTGCAATTTTAGGTTTTGCAGATGTAATCACAGACAACAATGTTGATTTTCCTGCATTCGGAAAACCTACCAATCCTACATCCGCTAAAATTTTTAATTCTAGCGTAATATCATGCTGCTGTCCCTCCACACCTGGTTGTGCGTATCGAGGTGTTTGATTTATAGAACTCTTAAAATGCCAGTTTCCTCTTCCTCCCATTCCTCCTTCGGCAATGATAATTTCTTGTCCTGCTTCCGTAATTTCATGAAGAATATTCTGTGTTTCTGTATCTCTTATTACAGTACCTAAAGGGACATCTATAAAAACATCTCCTCCATCGGCTCCTGTACTTCTATTTTTACTTCCGTGTCCTCCATGCTCCGCTCTAAAATGTCTTTTAAACTTTAGATGATACAGAGTCCACATATTAGCATTTGCTCTAATAATGATATGACCACCTCGACCTCCATCTCCTCCATCTGGTCCTCCTTTGGTGATATACTTTTCTCTATGTAAATGCACGGATCCTTTACCTCCATTTCCTGAAGTTACATGCAACTTTACATAATCTACAAAATTCCCTTCTGTCATCCTACGTGATATCTTTTTAGATCAATTGGAAGCGTATCCAATGATTTGTTTTCTGGTACTTTCTGAACAGGTCAAAAAACCTTACTAGTTTTTTGACCATATCATAAACTTTCTTAATTATAAAGTATCGATTACCGAACTAAGACGCTCAGTGATTTCTTCAATTCCTCCTACTCCATCTACTCCATAATATTTATCTTGTTTTTGGTAGTAGTTTTTAAGAATCGCAGTTTCGTTATAATATACTTTAATACGATTTCTAATCACTCCTTCATCGGCATCATCAGGACGTCCGGATGTTTTTCCACGCTCTAATAAGCGTTGTACCAATACTTCATCATCCACTTCTAATGCGACCATAGCACTAACTTCTGATCCTTTAGAAGTTAATAGTTCTGCTAAGGAATCAGCCTGCGCTTCTGTTCTTGGAAAACCATCAAAAATAAATCCTTTTGCTTGAGGGTTTTTATCCACTTCAGCATTTAGCATATCGATAGTAACCTCATCAGGAACCAACTGACCTTTATCAATATATGATTTTGCCAATGTACCTAATTCTGTAGCATTTTTTATGTTGTATCTAAATACATCTCCCGTAGAAATATGTACTAGATTGTATTTTTCTTTTAAAACTTCTGCTTGTGTTCCTTTTCCTGCTCCTGGAGGTCCGAATAACACTAAATTTGTCATGTTGTCTTGTTTTAATTGGTAAACTTCTGTAAGATTTCGTCCCAGACCATTATAATCTAATCCGTATCCTACAATAAATCGATTTGGGATCTCAATCCCAATATAGTCTATATGAATTTCTTTGGTATATGCCTCTGGTTTAAAAAATAAGGTAGCAATTTTTATATCGGTACAACCTTTACTTTTCAATATGCTGATCAATTCCTCTATGGTATGACCTGTATCAATTATATCTTCTAGAATAACAACAGTTCTATCAGAAACATCTTCCTGTAAACCAATAAGTCTAGATACTTCAGAAGTTGTCTGAATACCATCATAAGAGGCTAATTTTACAAAACTTATCTCGCACTCATGATTAAATCGTTTCAATACCTCAGAAACAAACATAAACGCACCATTTAACACCCCTAAAAAAAGTGGTTTCTTATCCGATAAATCATTAGAAAGATTAAGAGATAATGCATCTATTGCTGCTGAGATTTCATCTTCGGCAATAAAAGGTGTAAATTTTAAATCGTGCAGTGTAATCGTCATAGTATTAGATTATCACGGTGGCCTTTTTGTTTTTAAAGGCGCAAAGATAGTGATTACAAACAACACTTATATTAGTTATCTACTGCATTTACTGTATAATATTAAGGTTTTTACTTATTAAAAATTTATTTTTGTTGCCTAAGGCAATTTTTAGATACTCCAAAACAATGACAAACTATTTTTCGTCAGAATTTAAGCTAGGTATTCTGGGTGGTGGCCAATTAGGTAAGATGATGCTGTATGAAACCCGGAAATATGATATTTGCACTTATGTTCTTGACCCCAACCCCGATGCCCCTTGTAGAATTGCTTGTGATCATTTTCAGCAAGGAGACTTAATGGATTATAATACTGTTTACAATTTTGGAAAAAAAGTAGATGTACTCACTTTTGAAATTGAAACAGTAAATACCAAAGCATTAGCCCAATTAGAAAAAGAAGGCACAAAAGTATATCCTAATGCTGCTACTTTAGAAAAAATACAAAACAAAGGCAGGCAAAAGCTTTTTTATAAAAAACAGGAAATACCAACTGCTCCATTTGTACAATTTTCTAATAAAGCGCACTTGGCAGAAGGCATTACTAATGGGAAGGTAAAACTTCCTTTTGTCTGGAAAAGTACGCAAGGTGGCTATGATGGTAAAGGTGTTTCTATTATTAGAACTGGAGCAGATATTGCCAAACTACCTGATAATGAATGTATCGCAGAAAAGTTGATTGATTTCAAAAATGAACTAGCGGTAATTGTTGTTCGTAACCCCAAAGGAGAAATTAAAACGTATCCTGTAGTAGAAATGGAGTTTCATCCAGAAGCAAACCAAGTAGAATATGTTATTTGCCCAGCTAGAATAGACAATGAAATTGCGGAAAAAGCTAGAACAATAGCAACACAAGTTTCGGAAGCTTTTGAACACGTAGGGCTACTGGCTGTAGAAATGTTTCAAACTAAAGATGATGAAATCTTAGTTAATGAAGTAGCCCCTAGACCACATAATAGTGGACACTACAGTATTGAAGCAAGTTATACAAATCAATTTGAGCAACATATAAGAGCTATTTTAGATTTACCTCTAGGAGCTACAGAAAGTAAAGTAGCAGGAATTATGGTAAATCTTGTTGGTGCTGAAGGATTTTCGGGGAATGTAGTCTATGAAAATATTGAGACCATTATGAATATGGATGGAGTTACTCCTCATATCTATGGTAAAAAGAAAACAAGACCTTTCAGAAAAATGGGACATGTTACTATTGTAAATGAAGATATTTCAGAAGCCAGAAAAATAGCCGAAAAAGTAAAAAATACTATAAGAGTGATAAGCGAATAAATACGCTAAAAAATTGGTTTTTTGTAATTCGAAAGCATATGTATGCTTAGATTAAAAACATCAAATATTAATTAAAATCAAAAACAATTATATGAGCAAAGTAGGAATCATTATGGGAAGTACAAGTGATATGCCCGTAATGGAAAAAGCAATTGAAATTCTTAAAGGTTTTGATATCGAAGTTGAAGTAGATATTGTTTCTGCTCATCGTACTCCTGAAAAATTATTTGATTACGGTAAAAATGCTCATACTCGTGGAATATCTGTTATCATTGCAGGTGCTGGAGGAGCTGCACATCTACCAGGTATGGTAGCATCTCTATCTCCTCTTCCTGTAATAGGAGTTCCTGTAAAATCAAGAAATTCTATCGATGGATGGGATTCTGTATTATCGATTCTTCAAATGCCTGGAGGAGTTCCTGTAGCAACTGTAGCCCTTGATGGCGCTATGAATGCGGGAATTCTTGCCGCACAAATTATCGGCGCATCAGACAAATGTGTATTAGACAAAATACTAGTCTATAAAGAAGGATTAAAGCAAAAAGTAATCGAAGGCGCTAAGCAGATTAATAAGTAGTACATAAAACAGAGTATAAAAAAAAGAGCCGCTCCTCAGCGGCTCTTCCAATATCAGGTCTTACAATAGAATATAACAATATTTATTAACCAACTTAAATATATTACACAAAAAATTCATCGTAAGACCATACTCTTAAAACCTAGTACAAAGGTAAACCCTTACTTTAATTACGCAATAATTATCTCTCAAAACTTATTAACAATTTCGATAAATTACATATTTTGCCGATAAAAAGTTTAAATTTTACTTTTTTTTGAATTTTTCTTATAGAAAAACCAGACATTTTGAAGAATTCTCTATTAAAATAGTAGATTTTGATAGTTTATTAACAAAAAAAAGAGCTACATTTCATGCAACTCTTTTAATATTTGATCTTTACAAAGAATATTATTGACATCCATACCCCTGATTACAATAATGTGTTTATTACTTTGTTCAGACCATTACTAATAAACCTAAACAAATTTAATTCTATCCCATATCTTTGTAGCAAAAATCGATTGAATTAGATTGTTAATTATCGATAAAAGACATCTTTTTTCGATAAAGACACGCTTTATTTTAAATAATAGAATATTAGATTACGAAACGACACTTAACATTACTTGTACAACATAACAAAATACATTTGTATCGTAAGTTCCGTTTTGATTACTAAAACAATATTAAAAAACACATGAAAAATCCTTTATTAAAATCTTTTGACCTAGCTCCTTTTTCCCAAATAAAATCAGAATACTATTTACCTGCAATTAAAAATGCTATATCCATCGCAAAAGAAGAAGTAGATACTATAGTAACAAACTCTGAAACACCATCGTTTTCAAACACTATAGAAAAATTAGAATATAGTGGTGAACTCCTAGATCGTGTTACAAGCATATTTTTTAACTTAAACAGTGCCGAAACTAATGAGGAGATTCAAAAAATAGCACAAGAAGCTTCTCCTCTATTATCAGAGTTTAGAAATGATATTGCTTTAAACACGGATCTTTTTAAGAGAATTGAAACGGTTTATTTAAATAAAAGTAACCTTGATCTTTCTGCAGAACAAACCACATTATTAGAAAAAAGATACAAATCGTTCTCTAGAAATGGTGCCAATCTTCCTGATGATAAAAAGGAACAACTAAGAGAAATTGACAAAGAACTTTCTCAATTAAGTTTAAAATTCGGTGAAAATATACTAGCGGAGACAAATAGATTTGAAATGCTATTAACCGATGAAGCTGATCTTTCCGGTTTACCGGAAGGAGCCAAAGAAGCTGCAAAAGCGCTTGCCGAATCCAAGGAAAAAGAAGGATGGTTAATCACCTTAGACTACCCTAGTTATATTCCTTTTATGACATATGCCAATAATAGAGAGTTAAGAAAAAAAATGTCTCTGGCATTTGCATCTAAGGGTTTCCATAATGACGAGCTAGACAATCAAAAAATTGTTTTAAAAATTGCAAAATTAAGACATCAACGTGCAGAAATTCTTGGATATTCGTCCCATGCTGCCTACGTTTTAGAAGAACGCATGGCCGAAACTCCAGAAAAAGTATTCTCCTTTTTAAATGAGATATTAGAAAAAGCGAAACCAGCAGCAGAAAGAGAATTCAAGCAACTAGAAAATTTTGCAAAAGAATTGGATGGTATCGACCAATTACAAAAATGGGATGGTGCCTATTATTCGGAAAAACTAAAGCAAAAGCTTTTTGATCTAGATGATGAAAAATTAAAACCTTATTTTAAATTAGAAAATGTAATTGATGGAGTTTTCCAGATATCTTCTAACTTATTTGGATTACAATTTGAAGAGACTAATGAAGTAGACAAATACCACGAAGAAGTAAAAACCTATCATGTAAAAGATACCGAAGGTAATTTTATTGCAGTATTTTACGCAGATTTTCATCCAAGAGCTGGAAAACGAAATGGTGCATGGATGACATCTTATAAACCGCAAATGAGAAAAGATGGAAAAAATATAAGACCACATATCTCTATAGTTTGCAATTTTACAAAACCAACACCTAGTAAGCCATCGTTATTAACCTTTAATGAAGTTACTACCTTATTTCATGAATTTGGACACGCATTACACGGAATGCTGGCAAACACCATATATCCTGGATTATCAGGAACCAGTGTTTATTGGGATTTTGTAGAGTTACCAAGTCAGGTTTTGGAGAACTGGTGTTATGAGAAAGAAGCCTTAGAACTATTCGCTAAACATTATGAAACAGGAGAAGTCATTCCGATGGAATTGGTTCAAAAAATAAAGGAATCATCCACTTTTATGGAAGGGTTAGCTACGTTACGCCAATTAAGCTTTGGGCTATTAGACATGTCATGGCATGCCAACGATCCTAGTGAAATTAAAGATGTAAAAACACATGAGAAAAAGGCTTTTGAAGGCACGTCTTTATATCCTGATGTAGCAGAAAATTGTATGAGTACTGCCTTTTCACATATCTTCCAAGGAGGATATTCTGCAGGATATTATTCGTATAAATGGGCAGAAGTATTAGACGCAGATGCTTTTGACTATTTTAAAGAACGAGGAATCTTTGATAAAGAAGTAGCAACTAAGTTTAAGGACCATGTACTCTCTAAAGGAGGTACAGAAAATCCAATGACCTTATATAAGCGTTTTAGAGGACAAGAACCAAAACCCGAAGCTTTATTAAAGCGTGCAGGATTGATTTCTTAAAAATGAAATTTTATTCATTAGACAAAAGCATAGGTGAAAATTATAAGCCAGAAGTAATTCGAAAAGTGGAGTACTTCTGGCATTTTTGGGATTTCCTATTCACAACTAATAGAAAATTAATATTAGTTGAGGAACCTAAGTTTATATCCCAAATATCATTACTTAATAAGATTGAGAAACATCTGAAATACAACAACGGAATAAATGCCAAAAAGCTCTTAAAGTATAGTGAACATGACTATTTTAAAAAAGAAAACCTAATTTTAAGAGGAAACTCTGAATTAACAACAAAGGTTAAATCATTTAAAACTTCAATTCAGCAATTTAAAGATGATAGACCACCTTTATTAATAAAAATTGAAGAGCTAAAGAAAATAGGCTTTAATTCAAATAGCTTATCTGAACTTTTAATAGAGAAGTTATGGAAATTATTATACTCTAACAAGACTTTACAGGATACAAAGTCAGACTTAAAATTTCTTTCTAATTCAATAATTGACCTTTTACAAATAAAAGGTTACTCCATTTATTTTATAAAAACTTTACTAAAAAACACAATCCTAAATCCATATGGGAAGAACAGGTTCATTTATGAAAAGAACAGAAATGAATTCTCAAACACACAAGATTATGATAATTATGTAGAATCTGAATTTCAAAAGCTTAATCTAGAGAAAAGAATTAATTATTTATTATTCTTTTTAAAACAAGATAAAAGAAGAGGTTATCATTTTTTTAAAATTGAAGGTATAGAATTCAAGAATGATCCCATTGAAATATTTGATGTGAAGTTTTATAATCCGCAAAAAGATAAATTTTTAACAACTCCTCATTCAAATAACAATTCTGAAGAATATAGAAGTTTTTTTGAAAGAAGAGAACTATTTCATTCTGAAAAAGATATTTTTAACAAAAATGATTGCGAAGATTCAACCTGTAATGCAATGGTACCAGTTGAATATTTAATGGAAGATTTATATTTTGATTTATCAAACAAAGTTCCTGCCAGTTACAAAAAAGCAATTGACAAAGTTCTATTTTCTATTAATATTTTAAAAAATTCAATTAGTTATTCTTCATCAGGGTACTGGTCTAAGGACGTACCTTCAATCAGACCTTCGTTTGTTAGTATTTTAACCAATTCTGATTACTGTTATCATGCTACTTGCGAAACCAACGAAAAAAATAAAATTGTATTTGAACTAGATAGTACTCGAAAAAAGATGTTCGATGATAAACTATTATTTCTAAACTCTATAAACAATAAAAGTAATTTTCTACTACAACTATTAAAAAGTCATTCCGCTCTAGCTGATTACAGAATCAATTTTTATTTTTTCGATTTTAAGTCTATATGGATAGATTGTATTGAGCCCTTTTTCAATAATTATGATGAATTAATTGAAGTAGCAAAAAAAGCATTAGAGTATAGAGTCAATATTTTTGTTAGTTATCAAGCACTGTTATCGAATTCCTTTGAGAATAACCCTTTCTATTCTAATTATTCTCTAACCCCGCAAGATATAGAGAAAATAGGATTGAATGAAATTGAAATTGGAAAACAAATAACAGGTGATAAATTATCAAAAGCAAGCCATCTGCTTCCTAATATTTCAATCATAGAAGAATTCAAAGATGAAATGAAAAGGTTTAAAGAATCAAAGAATTCTCAAAAGCTGAAACTAAATAATTGGATTGTAAAGTCAATCAAATCCGCTTATGAGGAGAGAAATATTGAAGTACATTATAATCTTAAAGATTACTATCTAGATTATGGATTAAAAAGAGATTTACTAGAAATATTAGATATTGTAATAGGAGCTCTAACAGATTCTGTATATAACAATAAAGTAACCAATATTGAAGATGCTATTAATTACATATCGAACAAAATCAATCAATAAGAGCTAATAGTTATTTAATAGTGACCTCTTAACTCTTAAATTTTTAGAGGTTTTAATATGTCTATAAAAATTAAAATTTCAAAAATTACTGAAAGTTTAAAATATTTTATATATTTGTCCTATGAATTACAATGAAGCAAAAGATAAATTTATTTCTACTTGGGGAGCTTTAGGAACTCTTTGGGGCATCAACAAAGCCATGGCACAAATTCATGCTTTGTTATGGATATCCCCAGAACCACTCTCTATGGAGGACATTATGGAAGAGTTACATATCTCTAGAGGGAATACGAGCATGAACTTGCGTCAATTAATGGATTGGGGTATTGTATTTAAAGAAAGTAAACCAGGAGAACGTAAAGAGTATTTCGTATCCGAAAAAGATGTACAGGAACTCGCTAGACAAGTAGCTAAAGAGCGAAGCAGACGTGAAATAAAGCCTGTGATCAAAGTACTAAGAGAAGTATCTGGAATTGAAAATGATGGCTCTAAAAAAACAGAAGAATTGATTAAGCAAACCAAATCGCTCTATGAACTGGCAGATAGTGCAGATACGATGATGAACAAAATTGTAAATCAAGAATCTAATTGGATTACTAAGACATTAATGAAACTGATTAAATAAATAACAGAAACATACTTTAAACAATAGAGAGGAAGCAATTCCTTTTCTTTTTCAAAATATGTTTCAAAAATTATTGAAACTTTAAAACTATTAGAATTATGAAAACGATACATAACATTAACAAATGGAGTTTTATTATCACATTATTGCTTTACATAACGGTTTATCTAGGATTATTAGCACAGATTCCTCTTGGGATTATACAGTTTATTCTAGCATGTTCCATTCTGGCGCATTGGAAAAAACTGAATAGCATATCCAAAAAATTAATAGTTAGTTATTGGTCTTTTTTTGCTTTGTATTGGATAACATTTTTCGTTTTCAACCAAAACTTCGAAAGCCTATTTGGATTGTTTTTCTTTTCAGTAATCCCGATGAGTATCGCTTCTTATTTTGTCTATGTAACTTATAAGATAAAGAAGTATGTAGAGCAAATTGAATTTAGACCCGCATACTGTAATTAGTAAAAAAAAACTAAAAGTGAATTTAAATCTAATTACATATGGCATATACTTGTTAATTATGGTCTTTATCATTATAAAAGTAGGATTGATTTGCTATCGAAACGGAAACATTTTTGTAGCACATCTAGTTCCTGATGACAAAGATTTTTGTTTACGTGTAAACAATGTACTACTAATAGGATACTATCTAATTAATATTGGATACGCCGTAATTACATTATCAGATTGGACTACGGTCATTTCAATTTCACAAATGATCGAGAGTCTTTCTAAAAATACAGCAATCATAGTTTGCATACTAGCAGTGCTGCATTATTTCAATCTATTCTGGATCACAAAATTTATTAAGAACATTAAATAATTATAAAAACTACTTTATGGAAACATCTAAAATTTTTATTGGATATATCATCTACTTACCAATTGCAATTACCCTTACTTATTTTGTTTCTAAAACACTTTTTAGAAATGGAAAAACCTTTATGATTGATATTTTCAAAGGTAAAGATGATATCGCTCTTGCAACCAATCGCCTTTTTGAAGTTGGGTTCTATTTATTAAATATTGGTTGGGCTTTATTAATTCTAAAAATTGATAATTACCGTTTTAATGACACCTATCAAAACCTCATAGAAATATTAAGTTTCAAAATAGGTGGATTCTCTATTTATTTAGGACTCATGTTATTCTTAAATATGTATTTATTCTTTAGAGGAAGAAAAAAATCTAAACAAAAGATTCCAGTAGTAACTCAGGTGATCAAACCACAAAGTCCAAACGTCTAACGATTAAACATTTCATTATGAACACTACAATCCCTCTTTTACATAAAATTAGATTTCAAAAATCAAACAAAGAAAAACTTATAGAACTTTATAACGAAGCTACCGAAGATTATGAATTCTGGAGCAAAGATTTCAATATGCATTTTGGGTATTATATTCCTTTTAAAACTACTCTTTTTAAAAGAGACACTATGCTTAATGAGATGAATAATCAAGTTTTTAAGCGATTACATTTTAATAAGCAAAAAGGTCTTGTGGCGGATCTTGGTTGTGGCATAGGAGGCACTATGAAATATGGACTCAGAAAATACCCAAGACTACATATGCTAGGTGTAACACTTTCTTCTTTTCAGGTAACTGAAGGAAATAAGAGACTCCATAAAATGAATGGACTTATTTTACAGGAAAATTATAATCATACTTCTTTTGCTGATAACAGTTTTGACAGTGCTTACGCTATAGAAAGCTTTTGCCATTCTGGTCATAGTGATACTGCGCTCTCTGAAGCGTATAGAATTATTAAACCAGGTGGTAAACTGGTGATTGCAGATGCTTTTCTTAAGAAAGAAAAAGATCAATTATGTATGGGAAGCCATTATTGTTATAAACAACTGTGCAAAGGATGGAGTTTAGAAGGATTAGGAAGTATTCTAAATGTAAAAAAGTCATTAGAACGTATTGGATTCAAAAAAGTAACTATAGAAGATGTATCCTTTAGAGTTGCTCCTTCAGTACTCCATGTGCCATTTGCGATTACTGGATTTATATTCAAAAAACTGATCAGAAAAGAAAATCTAAAAGTACAAAGCTGGAAAAACCTAAAAGGCTCTTTGTTTGCTCTGCTTTCTGGTTTGCATATGCAAAGTTTTGGATATTACATCGTAACAGCTGAAAAATAAGGTATATTAAGGATGACAATTAAAATCATATATCAATGGAGCTATATCGTGATCGCAACTATTATATCAACCATCACATTGTTCTATTATGCCAAAGAATTGCCAGAATTGATTAGTAATGATAAATTATCCAAAGAAATAGTAATGTGTACGGGGCAGTTAATATGGCAAGGTGGCATTATAATGTTATGCATTAAAAGAAAAATTCATACATACTTATGTCATATGATTACAGTTTCTTTATTAGGCTCTTTAGTACTAATTTCATTATTATTTTTATATCAAATAGCGTTGATAAGTTTAGAAATCAAAGTTCTTCTATTTCTAATAGTGGTAAGTTTAATGATCATTGAACATGCCAGGAGAGTAAAAAAACTAAAACTCCCCTCTTATCTTACAGCAACTTGGGTTCTATACAGACTCGCTTGGTTACCTATTTTATTATTTTAAAAAAAGAATACGAATGAAAAAACTAGTTATAGCAGCAGGCACAGGGTTTTTAGGAGATATTTTGGTAGAATATTTCAAAAATAAAGTTGATACCATCATCATACTAACTCGTGGAGAAAACAGAACGATTAATAATATCCGATATGTACAATGGGATGCAAAAACCATTGGTAATTGGCAAAGCGAATTAGAAGGTGCAGATGTCTTAATCAATATGACTGGGAAATCAGTAGATTGTAGATATCATCAAAAAAACAAAGATCTGATTCTTTCCTCTAGAGTGGAATCAACCAATGTCTTAGGAAAAGTAATCACCAACTGTACACATCCTCCAAAAGTGTGGTTAAATTCTTCTACAGCTACGATCTACCGACATTCTTTGGATATGGAAATGGATGAAATCAATGGTGAAATAGGAACTGGCTTTTCTGTAAACGTAGCGACCAATTGGGAGCATGCATTCTTTTCTCATCATACTCCAAAAACTAGAAAAGTAGCACTAAGAACCTCGATAGTACTGGGAAAAAAGGGAGGTGCTTTACAACCTATTCTTAATCTTGTAAAAATTGGATTTGGAGGCAAACAAGGAAAAGGAAATCAAAAATTTAGTTGGATCCATGAAATTGATTTTGCAAGAAGCTTGGAGTTTATTATTGACAATCCTGAGATGGAAGGCCCGATTAATATCGTAGCACCTAATCCATCTGATAACAAGACTCTAATGCAAACATTAAGAAAGGTAACCAATATAAGTATTGGAATGCCTTTACCAAAATTTCTTTTGGAGATTGGAGCTCGTATGATCAAAACTGAAACTGAACTCATTTTAAAAAGCAGAAATGTAATTCCAAAAAAATTACAGGAAGCAGGTTTTCAATTTACATATCCAGATCTTACTGAAGCAACCAAAGAACTTACTTCATAATTATGACTGTTATTACATTACATACAATGATTAAGGCTCCCATAGCAACTGTCTTTGATGCAGCTAGAAATATAGATCTTCATATGAAATCCGCTCACAAAACTAGAGAAAAAGCTATTGCAGGAAAAACATCAGGTTTGATCAATCTATACGAAACCGTAACTTGGAAAGGAAAACACTTTGGTTGCTCCCTACAACATCAAAGTAAAATAACATCACTTAGGTATCCTACTTATTTTATTGATGAAATGATCAAAGGTCATTTTAAAAGTTTTAAGCATCAGCATATTTTTAAAGAAACGTCTTCTGGAACCGAAATGATCGATGTTTTGGAATACAAAACTCCTTATGGTTTTATAGGTCGCCTATTTGATCGATTGCTTCTAAAAAAACATCTCATCACTTTTTTAAAAATTAGAAATGATCATATTAAAATCGAAACTGAAAAAATAGCGCTTATCAAGAGTAAACCTGAAAAGTTCTGAAAAACTATTATGAATCTGCCATCGTGGGCATTTCAGGCTGAGTATATAAACAAACATTACGAGGATTCATCACTCAATTCGGTAATAAAATTTCATTAACGACTTTTCAGGTTAACCACTCCCAATTTAACTATTGTATAAGAATATTAACCTTATATTATTCTTCAATCGCAAAACAATAAATACGTACATCTCCAGAAGTACCCATAATATTATTTGCTTCAGTACCTTTATAAATTGGCTGAAAAGCATACTCGCCAGGAGCTAAAGCTGGCATTATCATTTCATATAAATTACCTTCTATTTTTCTCAACTCTGGAATCACCAAATGCTGGCTAATATCTTTACTTCCTCCGCCTATAGAGTTCCCTTTTTGTATAAATCGTCTGTATTTCTTTCGTTTTTTTACAACATCTGCCTTAGAGATAATAACAATATCTAGCGGATCAATTCCTTCGTCTAGTGCTATAATAAATTTCGGAAGTTCATTTGGGCGAAATCTAACATCTGAATATTTACTATTAAATATGGTCAAATATTGATTCACCCCTCCGTATCCAAAACCTATTGCTTTGGCTTCTATTTTAGCACCTTTACGCTCAAATGATTGTACATTCCCATCCTTTATATAATAGGGAACAAAGTTTTTTTCTACTTCTTGCGCTTGCACACTAACTAAAAACCCTAATTGAAGTATTAGTAACCAAGTAATTTTTTTCATTATTTCTACTTTTTTTATTTGGCCGGCAAATGATGGTACTCCTGTTAATTTTATTAAACAGCGTTAATAAATCAGGATCTAGCAAATGACGGATTGATTAAAAATGTTTTAAGCAAACTTAACCTCATCATCTCCTTCAAAAAATACCCAATTACAGGTATATATCTATAGATAAGCTGTTTTTGAAGTAATTCGGAAGTACAAACTTCTTTGAGATTCAACTTTTTATCATATTTTTGGAAAAAAGAGCCGATAACATATGCCTACAAACACGATAGACCCTAATACGTGGATTGATAAATACAGTGATTATTTGTTTAATTATACTATAGTAAGGGTCGATGATAGAGAGATTGCACAAGATTTAGTGCAGGAGACCTTTTTTGCAGGTCTAAAATCAATGAAAAATTTTAAGGGTGAAGCTAGTGAACGCACATGGCTCATTTCGATTCTTAAAAGAAAGATTATTGATCATTACCGAAAAATTAATAGTAATAAAGGAAAAGCTGAAGTACGTATTAATTATACAAATGATGGTGAGACTGAAGGTGATTGGCTCGAAGAGCGAGTAGCGGATCCTTTTGATCAAAATGCCGAAGGAAAAATAGAGAATACAGAATTAGGAGTAGCTATACATAATTGTATTGGCAAATTACCAGAAAAACAAGCTCGTATTTTCTCTATGAAAACAATTCAAGGATTTGATACAGAAGCTATCTGTAATGAATTTGATATCACCGCGTCTAACCTCTGGGTAATCATTCACCGAGCACGTACAGCAATGGCAGAATGCTTAGAAAAAAACTGGTTTTAATATAATATGAGTACTGGAAACAAAATATTTGTAAGTTGTGAAGATGCAAATCACATTTGCGATAAAAATCAATATAAGGAAGCCTCACTTTGGGAAAAAATAAAATTAAATATTCATTTAATTTATTGTAAGGCTTGCAGAAAATATTCGTCTAAGAATACGAAACTAACAAAATTATTTAAAGATCCTAAAGTCATTAGTATCAATCAATCGGCTAAGGATTCTATGAAAGAGCAGTTAAAGAAAAAAATGTCTGAAATGGAATAAAAAAAGTTAATAATGCCCCAAAAAATAAGATTAAAATTGTAATGAAAACGAGTAATAGTTTATTTGTATCTTGCGAACAAGCAAAATTTATCTGTGACAAAAATCAATATGGTGAAGCCTCTTTTTTAGAGATCATCAAGTTAAATATCAGGTTAGTGTATTGCAAGGTAACCAGAGCATATTCTAAAAGGAATACAAAGCTCACAAAAACGATAAAAAATTCTAATGTTCAAGTAATGGAAACTTCTATGAAGGAGAAAATGAAAGAACAATTAAGAAAAAAATTAGCCGAATAGGCTTTGCATCAGAACCAATATAAACAACCATATCATCGGAATACTTTCGACCCAAAAGGAGCAAAAGTATTCCGATTGTTTTTTATCAGTACCCCATAAAAACAACAGACTAATGATGGTTATAAATACGGTACTTAAAATCTCCGTAGAAGTTAGTTCATCTCTAAATGCGGTAAGCAATAAAAAAGTTACTAAGACAATACTTCCAAAAACTTTAGTCCTCGTAATTCCCATTTTTTGAGGAATCGTTTCCAACTCTTTGGCATCATATTGTAGATCCCTTATTTCGAAAGGCAACATAATTACTACAATAAAAAGAAAACGTTGTATTGCTTCAATAGTCATATCAAAACCTAAGTTCCCTTCTGCGTATAATACAGGCACTATTACGGTAATTCCTGTCCATGTAACCGCGATAATAAAGATTTTAATTCCAGCAACACTTCTTAAATTCTTTTTATTTGGAAAAACAGGTACCGTATATAAAATCGTCAATAATATAAATGGCAACATAAATACTATTGTATCTATGGATAATTGAAACCCAAAATAAACAAAAACAATACTGCTTATAACGGTTAACGCCCTAATTTTGGTCATAGATTTTGTTAATCTACGATGATACAATCTTGAAATTGAAGCGTATTTTACAAAATTGTATGCTACGATTGATCCAAAAAATGCAAAATACACATAAGTATCTCCTCCTAAAATTTCGAACTTCAAAAAAGTTATTTTAACCAATGCCGCTACAGCTAATGCCACATGGATACTGCTGTTTAGGTAAAAATCAAATATACTTTTAATGGTTTTCACGTTCCAAATTTAGGGGAATCTGTTAATAACCGTCTAAGTTGGTTAAAAACTTGATAGCGTAAGGTTAATTAATTGTGAAATTTTTATGGATTAAATATGTACTTTTGCGCTTTCAATCTCAACTGTTTTTTGCTATGAAAACCGACTCGTTTAAACTACGTCATATAGGTCCTTCAGAAAAGGATCTTAATGATATGTTATCTATGATCAAGGCAGAATCTATGGATCAACTGATCTACGAAACTGTTCCTGATGATATTTTACTAAAAGCTCCACTGCAACTTGATGAAGCTATGAGCGAACAAGAGTATTCTGCTCATATACAGCAATTAGCTGCGAAGAATAAAGTTTTTAAAACTTATATTGGTTTAGGATATCATGAAGCATGTTTGCCGGCAGTGATACAGCGTAACATTTTAGAAAACCCTGGATGGTATACTGCTTATACTCCTTATCAGGCTGAAATTGCGCAAGGAAGACTAGAAGCTTTGCTAAACTACCAGACCATGGTTTGTGACCTTACTGGTATGGAATTGGCAAATGCCTCGTTACTAGATGAAAGTACCGCAGCAGCAGAAGCAATGACCATGTTATTTGCTGTTAGATCCAGAACTCAGAAAAAAGAAAATGTTCATAAATTTTTCGTTTCTGAGGAAATCTTACCACAAACTATTTCATTGTTAAAAACAAGAGCGATTCCATTAGGAATTGAACTGGTTATTGGTGATCATACTAAATTTGATTTCTCTACTGATTTCTACGGCGCAATCTTGCAATATCCTGGAGTATCGGGACAGGTATATGATTATGCTTCATTTGTAGAGCAAGCACATCAGTCAGAAATAAAAGTAGCTGTAGCTGCAGACGTTTTAAGTCTTGTTTCTTTGAAATCTCCTGGTAGTTTTGATGTAGATGTAGTAGTAGGAACAACCCAACGATTTGGAATTCCATTAGGATATGGAGGACCCCATGCCGCTTATTTTGCTACTCGAGAAGCTTACAAAAGAAATATTCCTGGGAGAATTATTGGGGTTACCCAAGATATGAATGGCAATAGAGCACTACGTATGGCCTTACAAACTCGTGAGCAGCATATCAAACGTGATAAAGCGACTTCTAATATTTGTACCGCGCAGGTTCTATTAGCAGTAATGGCTGGTATGTACGCCGTATATCACGGAAAAGAAGGATTACAATATATCGCTACCAAAGTACATAGTGCCGCTACAACCCTCGCGAATACTATTACCAAACTTGGTTACAAACAACTAAATACTAGTTTCTTTGATACTATTAGAATTGAAGCAGATGCGAATAAAATCAAACAAATAGCAGAAGCTCAAAGTATCAATTTTTACTATCCAGATACCAATGTAGTATCTATCTCATTAAATGAAGCAACAACACTAGCTGACCTAAATAACATAGTTTCGATTTTTGCAGAAGCTTCAGGAAAAGATACTATCGATGTTACTTCTGATAATAGCACAACTAACATTCCAGATTCGGTAAAAAGAAATACACCATTTTTAACAAATGATGTTTTCAATACTTACCATTCTGAAACTGAATTAATGCGTTATATCAAAAAGCTTGAGCGTAAGGATTTATCTTTGAATCATTCTATGATTCCTCTTGGTTCTTGTACCATGAAATTGAATGCCGCTTCGGAGATGCTTCCTTTAAGTAATCCACAATGGGGTAATATACATCCATTGGTTCCTGTAGAGCAAGCACAAGGATATCAAGAAGTATTAAAAAAGTTAGAAGACCAATTAACAGAAATCACTGGTTTTGCAGCTACCTCTTTACAACCTAATTCTGGTGCACAAGGAGAGTTTGCAGGATTAATGGTTATTCGTGCCTATCATGAAGCGAGAGGTGATCACCACAGAAATATTTGTCTAATTCCTTCTTCTGCTCATGGAACCAATCCGGCATCAGCAGTAATGGCAGGTATGAAAGTAGTAGTTACAAAAGCTACCGAAGAAGGAAATATCGATGTTGAGGATCTAAGAGAAAAAGCAGAAAAATACAAAGACAATCTCTCTGCATTAATGGTAACTTATCCTTCTACTCACGGAGTATATGAATCAGCTATTAAAGAAATCACACAGATTATCCATGATAATGGTGGACAAGTATATATGGATGGTGCTAATATGAATGCCCAAGTAGGATTAACAAATCCTGGAGCAATTGGAGCAGATGTTTGTCACTTAAACTTACATAAAACATTTGCCATTCCACATGGTGGTGGTGGACCTGGCGTAGGACCTATTTGTGTAGCAAAACAGTTGGTTCCATTTTTACCAGGCAATCCTATAATTACCACTGGTGGCGATCAAGCAATCACAGCGATCTCTGCAGCGCCTTGGGGATCTGCATTAGCTTGTTTAATATCCTATGGATACATTACCATGCTTGGTGCAAAAGGACTTAGAGAATCTACTGAATACGCTATCTTAAATGCAAACTATATCAAAGAGCGATTAGATGGTCATTACAGCACATTGTATTCTGGTGAGAGAGGACGTGCTGCACACGAAATGATTGTAGACTGTCGCCCTTTTAAAGCACATGGCATTGAAGTTACGGATATCGCAAAGCGCCTTATGGATTATGGATTCCATGCACCTACAGTTTCATTTCCGGTAGCAGGAACTATTATGATAGAACCTACAGAAAGTGAAAGTAAGGCGGAATTAGATCGTTTTTGTGACGCTATGATTAGTATACGTCAGGAGATTGCAGAAGCGAGTTCTGAAGATGCTAATAACGTTATGAAAAATGCACCACATACCTTAGCTATGCTAACAGCAGATTCTTGGGATTTTCCATACACAAGAGAACAAGCTGCTTATCCATTAGCGTATGTTGCAGATAACAAATTCTGGCCAACAGTAAGACGTGTGGATGATGCATACGGAGATAGAAATCTTATCTGTACTTGTGCGCCTATAGAAGAATATATGGAAGAGGTTTAATCTAAACTTCTTTATTTCAAATAAAAATGCCTGGTAAAAAATACCAGGCATTTTTATTTATACTAGATCGTTTCTAGAAAACCCTTTACAGCCTTCCAATAACTTTCATTATCAGAAAATCGTTCCCATAGTGCTCTGGAACCATGATTACCATCTGTTTCTGGAAGAAAGAACTGCTTTTTATCTGATACTATAGCTTCATAAATTCCTGACCAGTTCTTTTTCTCTTTTTTTGCCGAAGTAATAAATACAGGAGATTTAATATTAGCAGCACTACTAGAGATATAGTTTTTCTTATCAAAATATTCTCCTGGAGAAAATGACAGTACTCCATTGACATCATTAGGATGATCACCAGCATATTTTAAGACTAGAGACGAAGAATAAGAGCTTCCCCAAATGATCAACTTTTTAGGTTGATATGTTTTTTTTACAAAGGCAATCGCAGCTTCTACATCTTGATACGCATCGATAAATTCAGTTTTCTTACCTTCTTTTTTTGCTTCTCGTGCTGTATGATTTAATCGTTCGTTTACGATCATGCCAGATCGTTGATCTACCGCAAGACAATTATACCCTATCTTGGTAAGTTTAGGAGCTATTTCCATATACTCTCCTCTACTCCATCCTGCTTGATGAAAAAGAATAATAAACGAATCACTACCTGATGCTTCATATAAATCTGCCGTTATCATTAATCCATCTTTTGATTGAAAATCAATTGTTTTCTGACCATGTATGGATATTGCTAAAAAGGAAATAAGTACTAAAAAGATATTTTTCATCAGTGTATTTTTTTAAAATAATCAAAAAGCGTGTTCGAATAATCATCTAATTAAAGTCTAATTAATCAAAACGGCTTATGACACAAGGGAATTATGAGTTAATAAGTCTCTCAAAATACTAAATTAGCTGATAGTGAAATGCTATTATTTTGTTATAATTTCTAAAAACTAAAAGACAATGTTTAAATCTAGATAGGGACAATGTTTCTATCTCCGTGTTTTCTCAAATAACTTTTTATGATTTTTGTAGTATGATAGGTGTGTTTTTGTAATTGCAAATAAGTATCAAAATCTTCTGAATTTAAGATTTGCTCATCATTTTGAAGATACCCAAAACCTCTATAGACACCATCCTGAATCATCACAAAACTTTGTTCATTAAACGTTCTACCCTTCCCTTTAATAAAATAACTCTTCTGATCTCTTTTTAATGAAGATAATGCTTGCTGAGCCCTCATATTATACAATGCTACTGACTCATCTCCGATACAGATACCTTTACAATTTTTAATCTTATAATGTGAGCATCGTTCTGTGGTAGTTTGTAAACTGCAATACCTTGGACATAATTGAAACTTCTCGCATAATTGCTCCAATTTTTCGATTGCTTCTGCCCTCGTATAAAATATTTCTATAGAGTGATCAAAAGTATGCGATCTATCAATTGCTAATTGAATTACTCCTTTCCTATTTGTATAATACATAATACAATAAGGAGCTACTGGCTTTTTCTGCGCTTTATTAAATTTAGGATAATGTTTTCTAATTTTTTCAGCTTCGAGGAGCAATGCCACCAATTCATCACCAGTTACCTCAAAATCGATCGTATAGGTTTCCTGACCTAAGGCATATTCTTTATTCTTCTTATCATAAAAATGACTAACTACCCTCTGTTTTATATTCTTTGCTTTGCCAGCATAAATTACTTTCCCTTTTTGATCCTTGAACAAATATATCCCAGTCTCTTCTGGCAACTGATCAATGTTTTCTGCTTTTAGGTGTGGTGGTAATGTTGCCTCTTTAGAACGAACATTTAAAAACTTATTGATAACCTTAAACTCTGGATCTAAGCTTAAAATTCTTTGAAATAAAACAACAGTAGCATCCGTATCGCCTTCAGCCCTATGCCGATCTTCGAGAGGAATATTGAGAGCAGAACACAATTTACCAAGACTGTAGGAAAACATTCCAGGAATGAGTTTTCTGGATAATCGAACGGTACATAATTTTTTTCGCACAAAAGAGTACCCTAGATTCTTGAACTCTTCTTTGATTACGTTATAATCAAAATTTACATTATGTGCTACAAAAATTGCTCCTGTAGTCAATTCAATGATACGCTGAGCAATCTCATGGAATCTTGGAGCATCTCGTACCATATCATTATCGATACCTGTTAACCCAGTAATAAATGGAGGAATTGGACACTCAGGATTTACCAAAGAAGTAAACTTATCTATAACAGTATCTCCCTTTAATACAACAATACAAATTTCTGTAATGCGATTTCCATGAATGCCTTTACCAGTAGTTTCCACATCAATAACAGCATATAATTTTTCTGACATTACCTTTGTTTTGGGTTACAAATCTAAAAAGAAATATCTAAAATTTGGAATTTTTCCTTTTAAAATGGAATTTTTCCTATTTATTCATAAAATTACTATCTCAGAAGATAGGTTGCCAAGCGAGTAGCATTTTCCTGATATGCATTATCATAAGAAACAGGAAGCTCATTTTTCTTATAATATGCCGTTAATGTCTGTTTAGAAACAAAAGTTATTTCTGTTTTTTTATAACACTGAATAAGTGCTTCTAGTTTAAAAGAAACTGAAGCTGCGGCAAACTTGCCTTTTGTTTGTCGACTAATAATACCAATACTGTTAGGTGCTACCTCATCAAAAAAAGTTTCTACCTTTTGCAGAAAATCTTGTATCTCTTGATTGTTATGATCATCCTTTATTTCGATGTATTTAGTCTTACCTGTCACATTCTGTAATATACCGTTAGCATCTTTAGACACGATAACACAAATAGCTCTTTTTTTATCAATTTCAATTCCTACGGCTTTCATCTTTCCAAAATTAGTATATAATTTTTTAAGTATTGTCGGTAGTCTTCTAAAAAATAAAGTTTACAAGAATCAGAAAAAATCTAGCACTAATATTCGCACCATAAAAATGAGATATAGTATAACCAAAACCTACAACGAAAATAAACTACTCAATTAATTAACCTTTTTTTTGATATTTCATGATTTTTAAACACAAAAAATTGATATATCATCTATTTATTTTTAAATTGGTTGACCAATTTGGTTTATTTAAACAACAGTATTTTTTTCAAAGACCCCCCTTTTTTTTTTAAAAACTCCCATATGAACTAACACCAACAAGCACTTCACGATAAAACAACTATCTATTTAACAAATATCACATGAAAAATCACAACTCTTATTATCTATCTAGCAAACAAAAAAAACACCTTGTAGCCATTTTACCTGTTGACAAAAGAAGGTTCAAAAAAATATTAATCATTCTTTTTCTATTTTCCTCGCATCTATTTGCGAAGGAATACTTCATTAACTCTATCGATGAATTTAAAAATCTAAGTTTACTTCCTGGTGATATAGTAACCTGGAAAAACGGAACATATAATTCTGATGAAAGATTAGTTTTTAAAGCTAACGGAACTTCCTCCGATCCGATTATTTTAAGAGCTGAAACTCCAGGTGGAGTAATTTTTAATAATGGATTGCAGATGGATATTGCTGGAAACTTTCTGATTGTCGAAGGGTTTCATTGGAAAGGAGGTTACGGAGCTAGTAATTTCATACAGTTTAGAAATGGAACAACTTACGCCCAGAATTCCACTATTCAAAACTGTGTCATCGATGGTTTAGGCGTGGAACCTGGCGATGCTGCAGAAGCCGAACAAGATGGAGCTGTTGTAAAACATCGATGGGTAGTTTTATATGGAAACAATAACAATGTATTGTATTGCTCTTTTCTAAACAAGTCTACCGCTGGAGCCTTAGTTTTAGTAGAACTGGAATACAATGCAGCAAATAATCGCTGTGATATTGTAGGACATACCATAAGCCATAATTATTTTTATAAATACGAAAAAATAGATCCTTCTCTGTCAAATTCTGGCGATAGTGAAACCATCCGAGTAGGAACTAGCGAATTTCAGAATGTAGATTGTAGAACCATCGTTAGTAACAACTACTTTGTTGAAGCAGATGGTGAAAATGAAATAATCACCAACAAAAGTGATAATAATACCTATCAAAACAATACTTTTAGACGATGTAGAGGATCTTTAACACTACGCCATGGTTCTGGAGCGACGGTAAAAGACAATTACTTTTTAGGAGAAAATGTTGACGGAACAGGCGGAATTAGAATCGTAGATAGCGACCACGAAATAAGCAATAACTACATTCAGGATTGCATTACAGTAATTGATCAGGCAAAATGGAATAACGGAATTACATTTATGGGAGGCTCTACAAATTCTCAAGATAATTGCAACTCCACAAGTGTATCTAATGGTTATCAAAAATCTGAAGATATTACCGTTTCTAATAATACCATAGTAAACACCAATGCTCCATTATTCTTTAACGGTGACAAAGGTACCAACGACAATACTGGGATTGTTTCTAATAATGTTATTTTCTTTTCTAATGGATCACCCAATACGACTGATGTTATCACCGAAGATGATAATGGTGATTTTTCGGCTATTGGCTCCTCTTTATCTTATTCTGGAAATGTATATAGCAATACAACTTTAGGAGCATCAATAAGCGGATTTTCGGCAACAAACTTATCTGCATCTACTAATGGAGAAATATTTACTATTTTGGGGACTAACGCTGGATCTTCTATCTCACAATCGCCATATACTGATAATGATATTGCTGTAAATGTTGGTGCTTGTTTTGTTAATGCTAATGGAAATCCAATAAATTCTTGTGATAGCACAACGACAGATATATTGATAACATCTTCTATAGATAATTTTAATGCTAGTGCTAGCAGTAAAGAACTTACAATTACTTCGAATGTAAATTGGACGGTTTCTGATGACAGTTCTTGGATCTCAGTAAGTCCTACTTCTGGTGTTAATAATGGAATTACCAACATTAGCGTAACAGCAAATTCGGAAACATCTTCAAGAACGGGTATTGTAACCGTGACTGGCGGTTCTATAACCAGAACAATTACCATTATACAATCGGGCACAACATCTAATATTCCAGTAGATTCGGTGAGTATTGTTCCTATTGACAGTCCTATAGAAGTTGGAAGTACAACATTTATAACAGCGATCATATCTCCTGCTAACGCCACTAATCAAAATATAACTTATGTTAGTAGTAATACAGCTATTGCCACTATCAATGCAGATGGACTTATCAATACCATAAATACAGGAGAAGCCACTATTACAGTAACGACAGAAGACGGTCAGTTTATGGATACGACTGTAATAACAGTAGTTCCTGTGACCTCTGAAACCAATTTAGCTTTAAACAAACCTGTGACTGCTACCGGAACACCAGATGGAAGTAATATTTCCTCTAATCTTGTTGATGGATCTACCAGTTCACGTTGGTCCGTTAACGGTTTTCCACAATCCTTTACATTAGATCTTGGTGATATTTTTAGCATCCAGAAAACAGAATTGGTGTTTTATCAAGATAGAGCATATCAATACTTTATAGAAATCGCCACTGAATCTAATGGCTCTTTTACTGAAATAATTGACAGAAGAAACAATACTTCACCAGGAACAGTCTCCGCTCCTGTAACTGATATTATCTCTTCTATTGAGGCTCGATATATTAGAGTTACTGTTCTTGGAGCATATGAATATTCTGGACCATGGATTAGTATATTAGAATTTAGAGTATTTGGCAATGCAATAGATATTTCAAAATGTACCACTGGAAGCAACTTGAGTTTAGGTGGAAACGTATCTTCTTATAGCAATCAACAGACTACTAATCCTGCAAACAACATTATAGATGATAATACAGAAAACAGATGGTCTGCAGAAGGGTTTCCTCAAAATGTAGTAATAGATCTGGGAGATGAATACCCAGTTGGCGAAATTAATGTGTATCCATATAATAATAGAGCCTATCAGTTTATTGTAGAAGGCTCTAGCAGTTCTGCGACTTCAGATTTTTCTGTGTTAACTGATGCTTCTAATAACACATCTGGTGGCACTCTAATTCATAGAAGTTTTTCTACACAATCTGTACGATATGTAAAGCTTACCATTACTGGTGCCTCTGGCTATACAGGAAATTGGTCGTCGATCAGAGAATTCGAAATAATTTGTGCTGGTGCTAGTCAAAGTCTATCCAATAGAATAGGGTTTGATGAGTTTAGCGATGTTTCCATATACCCTAATCCTTTTACAACAAACCTAACAATCGAACTACCTAATAATAATACTGAAATATTCAGCATACAACTTGTGGATGTATATGGTAGAGAAGTGCACAAAACAGAGAACATAAGATCTTCTAATAGTCTTAATGTACCCAAAAGTCTTCCTAACGGAATTTACTTTATAAGACTATTTAACTCAAATAACAGAGTAATCAACATTAGCAAAGTAATAAAGGATTCGTACTAAACACCTTATATAATGAAGGCAGAATTAAAAATTCTGCCTTCATTATATTTCTTTTTTTTTTTTGCATAAAAACTCTTTTGCTTTCTCGATATATTAAGATATCAGTACAAAACTTTTTAATATTTCTAAACTATGAACTTTATATTTCATCCAACTATTTTTATAAAGAATTTATCAATTATTTTCTATCCAACTTATCTTTGTAACTTTGTTCTTGTATATGGAAACGGAAACAAAAAAATCTTGGACAAAAAAATTATGGGATCGTAAAGTCCCACAGTATTTAGGAACTTACTTCGCATTAGGCTTTGGTTTACTCCAGTTTTTAGAATTTATAACAAAACGTTATGAGTTAAGTGAATTTTGGGTAGATAAGTACTTATTAGTTTGGCTTGCCTTAATCCCCGCGATTATCCTTATCGCTTATTTTAGCAGTCATCTTACACCCTCATTAAGATCTAAATCTCTTAAATGGCCTAAGTTTTTGATTATTGGAAACATAGGCATTGCTGTGTTACTCGGAGCATTACTATTTAACGGCGAAGCAATTGCCCAGAGTGAGGTTATTGAACTTACGGATGAGAAAGGTCAAAAAATCACAGCTGTAATTCCCAAACTAAACACTGTAAAGACAGTTGCTTGCTTTCAGTTTGAAAATTCAACAGGAGATACAACTCTTGATTGGTGGAGTGTTGCATTTGCCAATCTACTAGAATTCAATTTAGATCAACGTCCAGAGTTTTATTCCTACTCACCCTATTCCCTATATAGTTTTTATGACGGTGCAGGTCTTAACTCTTTTGAAATTCCTAATGTGGGTATACAAAGAAAAATCGCACAGAAATCCAGAAACGACTATTTTATAAGAGTTTCCTATGATAAAGAAGGAGATACCTTCGTTCTCAAAGGTAACTTATATGAAACCAAGACAGGAAATAGTATACTATCAATCAATGCCAAAAATGAGGACCCATATGCTACCATTGATGCGGTAAAGGAACAAATTTTTGAAAATATACCAAATCCACTTACAATTGAAGGAAATGAAGTTAACTTACCTGCTTCTGCTTTATTAACAAGTAATCAAGAAGCGCTTAAGCAACATACATTATCCAGAATTGCATTTTATCAAAATCCTTCAGGTTTACAAAAAGTAGTACAGTTAGCAAAAAAAGCAATCGAATTAGATCCAACCTGTTCTTATTGTCAGTATTATGTGGGAGATCCATTATATGGTTTAGGCAAAAGAGAAGAAGCTTTGATATATATAAAAAATGCTATAAAATATGGAGCTTCTTTACCAAAGAGAATGCAATTTGCTGCAAAAGGAGTTTTATATAGCATTACCGATAATACAGATGCTTATTTAAAATTACAAGAAGTTCATAGGAAAATGTATCCTTATGACTTTGGTCCTTACAATCAATTACTACCTCTTTACAAATCCAAATATGGAATTGATAAAGCGAAAGAATTAGTACAAGAAGCTATTGATAATGGAAATTTAGAAAAAGGGCTCTTAACAATGTATAACTTACAGTTAGAAAATGAGGAATTTGAAGATGCCAAGGTTACCTTGGACAGACTAAGCACTGAATTTCCCGAAAGAGAACAAGATAAAGTAAAGTACACAACCATTTATGAAAGACAAGGTGAATTAGATAAGGCTAGAGAATTACTACTGGAACAAGAAACCTTAGATCCACTTAGTACCGATATACAAAGAAGGCTTGCCTATTTAGACTACCGAGACCTACAGCAAGAAAAAGCGTTTGATAGATTAAACCAAGGTATAGACCAAGCTACAACACTAACAGATAGCTTACAATTTATGTCTCTAAGAATGCATTTTCTTAGAATGTCTGGGCAAATACAAAAAGCCTTCAATGAAATAGAAACAATTGAAAAACTTAGTCTAAAAAGAGCTCCAATCAACCAAGTTATAATTTCAACTTTTACCGCTAAGGTAGATATGTACCAATCTATTGGTCAGTCTGCCAAAGCTCATGAACTATTAGAAGAAATCCGAAAATACTCACCTGAGAAAGTTAACTACTATGAATGTATGGCCGCATCGGGCGCAATCATTAAAGACTATGACCCTTATTTAGAGTTTGAAAAGATATCCCTTTGTAATAAACAATACCAATTTTTCGGTAAAGGATATGATATGTATTTTAAACTTATAATTGCTTATCATGCGAAAGATTACGAAACTTGTACAAAGATCTTGCAAGAAGATGATGGTAGAGTTATCAATTTATTTTTTGAAAAGACATTTTTAGTAAATGTATATATAAAAACGAATCAATTAGACAAGGCTAAAGCATTGTTACAAAAGATGATTGATCAAAAAGATGATGATGCCATTTATTATTATCAAATGGCGTTGGTTCTTGAAAAGGAAGATCCAAATGCTGCTAAAAAGTATTTAGATACTGCGCTTCAGTATTGGTCTAAGGCAGATGAAAATTATATTCCGTTCCGAAAGGCAAAATCGTTAGAAGCTACTTTATCGAGTTTGTAAAGCAAGTGAAATCATAATTACAACTCCTCACCTTTTACCAAAAAACTGGATTTAATAGAAGCCTCTTTGAGATGCAGAAATTCTTTTCTGCGTTTGTCATTGGCAAAACTGATAAAATCCTCGTCAGAAGGGAATGATAAAAAGTGAATCTCGTATGGTAATTCTTCTTCATACAATATAAAGGTTTCTTTTGTAGGTCGTATTCTATAAATAAGTTTCCCATTATATTCACTCAATAAAGGAATTGCCATATCTTCAAACTCATGAAAAACACTTTCTTTTCCTTCTTTTATAAAAATTAGCATGGTTAAATAGATCATACTTAGAAATATTTAAAAAACATTGGTTAAGAACTACCTCGAAACTAATAAACACATTTATTTAAGCTTAAAAAACCTATGTTCATCGTATAATTTTCCATTTTTAAAAATGCCATTTTTAAAAATACCTTCTTTCTGAAATCCATTCTTTTCCAGTACTTTCATAGAAGCTTTATTGTAATCAAAAATGGCTGCATAGATCCTTTGTACGTTTAAATCATTAAATCCATATGCTGTTATTAAACGTACTGCTCTAGTGGCAATTTCATTTCCCCAAAAGGGTTCTCCTATCCAGTATCCAATCTCTGCTGATTTACGATATACATCTTGTTGTAGAATCGCTCCTATGACGCCACAGAGCTCTCCTTGGTAGACGATCCCAAAATTCTGTTTCGGATTTTCTTCTAGTGTTTGATTGATAAAATATTCAGCATCCTTTTCATCATATGGAAAAGGTATATAATCTCGTAAATTATCCCATATCTTCTTGTTATTAGCAAGCTTAGCCAATACCGATTTATCGGATATTTCTAAAGGTCTTAGTACAACATCTTGATCCATTTCTAAGTGTTTTTAGAGCATGTTGATCAAAAATACAAATTACTATGATTTGAAAAATCAAACTAGACGAACTTATAAATATGAAGATAGCAATATGATTGGCATATGATTATCAATCTCCAATAGATTCAGAATATTGCAAGAACATATTACAACCTGCTACTGACCATGCGTAGGTTTCTGCCAATTCTCTTTCTTTACTATTTTCTGCAGCGGTTCCTTCTGCTACGCACACCTTACGAATTCGATCAATTGCTTTTACCATCAGCGCATATAATCGGTTATCTGATCGGGTAATTACTGGAGATTGATTGGCGATTTCGAGATCATTTTTTATCGAAGCAATTTCACTACTTACTCCTACTTTCATTACTTGCATCATGGACACAAATCGAATTAATTCTGATAAAAATTTACTTGGCTTACAAAAGTATCCAGATCGAGCAGGATTGGGAATAGAATCTGCACTACTTTCACTTACAATTTGTGTAACCATCATAGAAAATGCGGTCGACATATTGAGTATTCTTTATAATTTACTTTAATGGGGTGTTTTCCATCGCTAAAAATACAGATCCTTGTTTTTTTTAAAAATAGGGGAATATACCCGATTTTCCATATTTTGCAATGATAGGGAATATTCCCATATTTTAATTATAAATAACTCAATAATTCTAGAAAAAATCACCAATGACAGATAACCCATTGATGCTCTACGATATACGGAACAGAAAAAGATAAAAATTATAAATTCTCTGGGTTTACTGCCAGATTTTTAAACAATTTAGCCTTGGTGCTAAAGTATTTATTTTGCAGCTTGTTTCGTTTTAACTCAGCGTCTATTAATTTACTTTCTCTGGAATTTATTAAAAAAACTGAGCTTTCGCCAAAACTAAATTTGCGCTCTTCCGCTTTTAAAAGAGTAGTATAATCATTTACAATATCAGCGATAAGTTGATTTTGCGTGGTAAAGGAATCCAATTCATTTGTGATTGCATTAACTTTATTTTCGATTTGTAATTGCACGCTAGCCAACTCGTATTGACTGTCCTGAATTTTATACTTCGCTAACTTTACAGCACCTCGTTCTTTACGCAAAAATAAAGGAAACGCAAAAGTCACTCCTCCTTTATAGTCAGCATTATTAAACGAATTAGCAACTTCTGGTGACGGTGTTAAAAAATTGTATTCTAAATTGATTTTTGGCAACAATTTATTTGCTTTTAATCTTCGATCCACTTCTAATCCTTCAATCTTGTAATTTAAAGATCTTAGCTTAGGATGATTTTCTAAATCCACTTCAGAAATCATAGCTTGTTGTATTTGCAGTGTCTGATCAATTACTGCGTCTACATTATTATCGGGTATAACATTAGGTTGTAATTCTATAGGGATATTATTTCCGATCCATAAAAAATTAGAAAGCTCTAAGGATGATTTCATCAACTTTACCTTAGACTGTTCCAAGCTCAATTGGCGATTCTGCACCGTAATTTTAGCTTCTACCGTATCTATAATGGCTTTATCACCTGCTAATGCACTTTTCTTTATTCCTTCAAAACGAGTTTGTGCATTGATTAAGAAATTCTGGTAAATTTCCTTTTCGTTATAAGCTTCCAACCAGTTAAAATAAGCCAAGGACGCATTATATAAAATCTCATTCACCAAAATATCTCTATCTGCTTTAGTCTGATCTCTAAACAACCTCGCTTTTTTAAGGGCGGCCATACGCTCATTAATGAGCAATCCCTGAGCGATAGGTACTGAAATTCCCGCACTATACAGTCCTTCATCAGGTACTGTTCTTTCAGGATTTAGAAAGATTCCTTCATTCTGTTCAAAATTTGCTTTTAACTCAATCCCATACCACGTTGGCACTTTAAAAGTAGCATTTAGCAAATCATAATATTCCGAACCTTTAAAATCTTTACGATCGTAATCAACTTCGATCTTGGGATCAAAACCTCCTCTTGACTTTAACAAGTTTGCTTCACCTACACTAATTGTTAGTTCCGCTTGCTTCGCAATAGGATGATGTTTCTTTACAAATCCTAAGTACTCTTGGAAATTAAGAATTAAAGGATTTTGCTCTTGCGAAAACAATGTTGCTGAGACAAAAAGAAAACTGAGTAACAAAAATTTGTTCATAGATTATTTTTTTGCTGTAGTGGCTACTTTATCTTCTGGCTGATAATAATTAGGAGGAAAACCATTTAATTGTCTCCAAAGCTCGAACCAAATAGGTACATCTTCTAATAAAGCAATGGTATTGGCTCCAGAACCTACCCGTATTCCATCAGGCCAAGCATGATCATTGGTATCTGGTGATATTAAAACTCTATACTTTCCGTTAGGACTTATAAAGGTTTCTACGGCTACAATTTTTCCTCCGTATGTACCGTAAGAAACATTGGGCCATCCACTAAAGATAATAGCCGGCCAACCGTCGAATTGTATCCTAACTTCCTCTCCAAGATGAACTAAAGGTAAATCAATTGGTCTTACAAAAGTTTCTACAGCCAAATCATAATCCGAAGGCATAATCCCTACCAATCGATCTCCTTCTTTAAATGTTTCTCCGATTCCTGATTGAATGGCTTTATTAATATACCCATTTTGAGGTGCTTTAATATAATAAAGGCCATTTCTAATCTCATAATTGGTATACTCGTTCTCCAGTTTTGTCACCTGCGCTTCAGCATCAAACTGACTGGATTGTGCCGTAAAACGATCACTCTGAGATTTTGAAATCTTCTCAGCATACTCTGCCTGAATTCTGTTCATCTCGATCTGTGCATTGATCACATCATTCTTACTAGCTAGTAATTTGTTTTCCTGAGAAATTAATTTTGCCTGTGTCTCCTGAAGTTTTAGTCGTTTCGTTTCTACATCTGTTAGCGATTTTAAACCTTCATTCTCTAATTGTAGCGTACGGTTATATTGTCTCTCTGCAATACTAATATTCGTCTTAGCTGCTTCAAGATCTATACTATCACTCTTAACTTTTAATCTAGACTGTAGTAGTTTATTATTGGCCTGCTTTAATTTTAAAGCTCGTTCTTGTGTAAGCGCCGTTACCTGATTTCCTAGTGCCTTTACTTTTTCTTCATAAGAAGTAACGGCCATAGATTTCGCTTTGATCTGCTTTCCAGTTCTCTCTACCAGATTTGGATCAAAATACTCATTCTTAATTTCAGAAATTCGTAAAATAGTATCGCCCTTTTTTACAAAATCTCCTTCTTTTACATACCATTCTTCTATTCGACCTGGAATAGGTGATTGGATTGTTTGTGGCCTTTGATCTGGCGTTAATGTGGTAACATAGCCAGTTCCCGAAATATTCTGCGTCCAAGGAAAAAATAAAATTATAAATACTATAATCGTAAAAGCTAATAAGAATCTATTAAAGTACTTATAATGGTCTTTCCCAAATACTTTCTGTGATGCTTTATACCCTAAAATATCAACAGTTTTATTCAATTTTTTATTTGAAATATTTAACATGACTCTTTTACTTTTCACTAATTATTTTACCATTATCCACTGTAATCACTCTACCACATCTTGAGATCCATTTCGTATTCTCACTTACAACCACTAGTGCCCAAGGATTTTCAGGATCTACCAGAAAGTCCATAATTCTGGTTGCTTCGGCTTCATTAAACTGATCTAAAGGATCTTTCAGTATTAATAATTTTGGTTTCGTAACGATCCCACGAGCTAATACTATTTTCTTAGCTACCGTAAACGGTATTTGTTTACCCTCTGGATATAACATAGTTAATAATCCTTTAGGCTGTTCTTTTACAAATTGTAGCAAACCTACTTTTTCCAAAGCCCAGTATACTTGCTCGCTAGAGATATTTGGATCTCCAAAAGTGATATTTTCTAAAATGGTTCCTTCAAAAGGAGATTCCTCGATCAAAGATTGCCCTATATATCCACGATAGTAGTTGAGATTCACTCCTTTTAGCGAAATATTATTGATATAGATACTTCCATTATCTGGTTCTATTAATCCGGCAATCAATCGCAAAAGTGTTGATTTACCTGAACCATTAGGTCCTTGAATTAGAATGGTGCAACTCTCTGTAATTTTTAATGAAATATCATCGATAATTTTTTTATCTCGATCTGGGACTGCATAAGAAACATGGTCTAACTCGATCTCAAATCCTTCATCATCTTTAAAAGGTTTTTCGCCTTCTTGAGGTTCTAATTCTTTGTCTACAACTTGACCTATCTTTTCTAGAGAAGTTAAAACATCATAAAAAGATTCTAATCCTACGATCAACTTTTCGACGGAACTTATCACTAAAATGATAATGATTTCCGCTGCAACAAATTGTCCGATATTCATTTGCTGATTTAATACAAGTACTCCACCAATAAGCAGCAGACCAGCCGTTACCAATACTTTAAAACCTATCATCTGAATAAATTGGAGTACTAAAATTCGGAAATGGCTCTCTCGAGAATCCAAATAATCCGCCACCAGATTATCATTTTTACTAAGCGCTAAACTTGTTCTTCCTGATAATTTGAAACTTACTATAGACCTAGCAACTTCTTGTATCCAATGTGCTACTTTGTATTTACTTTTGGATTCACTTAAACTTGTTTCCAATCCTTTTGTAGCAGTATACTTAAATACAATATAAATTAGCACCAATAGTAGTAATCCGTATATAATAAAAAACGGATGGTAAAAGGATAGTAATAAAAGCCCAAATACAATCTGTACCAATGCAGTTGGGAAATCAACCAAAATTTTAGATAATCCTTTTTGTATGGTTAGCGTATCAAAAAATCTATTCGCTAATTCGGGCGGATAGTAATTTCGTAACTCACTCATTTTTATTTTTGGAAATCTATACGTAAACTCAAATGAGGCTCTTGTAAAGATTTTTTGCTGCACATTTTCTATAATACGTATTTGCATAAACTGCAGTATTCCCACAAACAGCACACCAGCTGTTACCAAAATCACAAGAATCACCCAAGATGTACTCACCTGAGCTCCTTGCAACAAATTGATAATCGCCTGAATACCCAAAGGAAGCGATAAACTTACCAATCCAGCAAAAATTGCATAATAAAAAATCTGTAGAATATCTCTTTTGTCCAGCTTTAGTAACCCCATAAGACGTTGCCAAGCGGTAAGAATATTTTTAGCCATTAGTTGTGTGATTTAATGAATTAAATACTAAGTCGATAAAATAGGTTGTAGGGGTGATTTGGTCATCACAATCTGTTAATGACGAAAAATGATCTCTTAAAAAATGCTGATGTAAAGCACCTTCAGCTACAGTACTCGCTAAACTTGTAGGGTAACGATAGGTATTATCCACCTCTATGATCATATCTTTAATACGATTAATTAGTCTTTTATAAATAGAGAAATATCCTTCTTTATTTTCATTATCGACTTCTTTCGTCAGATACGATTTTGAATATTCGTTAATAACAATTTTATTAAGCAGTACTTCATTGATATGCGAAAATGCAGAATCCTCTTTAGTAGTTCTGGTAATAATTTCAATTGCTTTGGTTAGTTTTTCTTTGGCGTCTGAAATACTATTCGTTGTAAAGACCAACTGATATTCTAACCAACCCCAATACCACGAAGTAAGATACAATAAGAGTTTATGCTTGTTCTCGAAATATCTATAGATAGAGCTTTCATTAGAGCCAATCTTTGCTCCTAGTTTTTTGAAGGTAAAACTATCAAACCCTATATCATTTATTAAAAGAATACTGAACTCCACAATCTTCTTACCTAAATCAGAAGATTCTGGATCTTTTAAATATATATTATTGTTGATATTTACTTTTAAGTCTTGAAGTATGTATTTCATAAGTAAAACTATTTGACACAAAATTAATAGTATTACTATCATATTATAATATATTAACTATTATTTAACCATAGTTTATGTTTTAGTGTTAACCTAAATACCTGTAAATTTATAGTATACATTTCTCAATTATTAACTCAATACGTATAAACATGAAAAAATTAATTTTCCTTGCATGTCTTTCTATAGGCATACTGCAAGCTCAAGACTCGAACAAACTAAATTCCGAAACCGTGACTGTGGGAGACATTATTACCATTGGGGCACCTTCTCGAAACACTTATCGACACATTTTATTTCCAAAAACTAACTTTATCATAAAAAGAGGAGGAAACCCAAATTACAAGAAAATCAAAGGATTACAGGTAACCGTAACCGAAAGAGAAGAAAAAAAATCGAAGACCGTTATTACTGTAAAAAGAAAAGACGGAAAGAAGTTTTTTAATAGTTTAAACACAGTAAATATAGATCTTGAAGAGGCTATAAAAACAAAAGAAATTTATTAAAAAGGAGTGCTAAAAATCCTTTACAATTCTCAATCTAACGATCAAAATTATTAGTAATCTCAGCAAGTTTTTCTCTAATATCTTTATCATCAAGATATTGGAGTAAAACTTGTTTAAACAAATCACTTTTACCATATAAAGCTGCAGATTCTTGCATCATCTGCCCTTCTTTTAGCATATCCCCTTCTCCAGTAATCAGCCAAACTGGATTAATTTCTGTATACAATTGTATAATTTTTTCTATAAAATCACCACCAATATTACTATCCGCGGATTGTAATCTGTGCAAATAACCCGCGCTTGCCCCTATAGAAAGGCTAAAACTTCTTAAACTAACGCCTAGATGTGCTGCAAATAGGATAACTCTATCTAAAATTTTATCTTTTTTATCCAAAATATTGACTATTATTTGTGTATATCCAATATTTTATATAATATTGTATACCAAAACGATAACATTATATTCACAAAGATACTTATACCAAAAACATTAGCCAACTTATTTATGATCACACCAGAGGAGCGTGCTGCAATTCTAAAGGTTATTGGAAGTAAGCACGTAAAAAAAATACAAGCATATTTAAATCAAAACAAAATCTATAATCCGAATAAAAAAGAATATTCAAAAACTAGTATATCCTATATTCTCTCTGGCGAAAGGGAAAATGAAGTTGTTGAGAATGCCATTTTTGCATTTGCACATCAAAAAATGATCGAAAAAGAAAAACAACAAGAACTAAGAGATTTAATCGTATCCAAACAAAAAATGTAACCTGAAACCATCATTCTTGTCCATATACCTTGTAATTTTGTTCTTTTTAAGTAAATCAGGGTATTTTTGGACAAGAGTTTTATTAATGATATAAAAAGTCGCGAGGATATTGAATATATCCTTTGGGAATTTTATCGGCGAGCTATTAAAAACCACAAAATTGGTGTTTTCTTCACAGAAATTGCTCAAATCAATCTAGAAGATCACATACCCCATATCACTGATTTCTGGGAACAACAGTTATTCTATACTGGAAGTTATAAAAAAAACGTCTTACAAATTCATCAAAACTTAAACTCAAAAAAGACAATGCAAAAAATTGATTTTGATACGTGGATGGATTTATTTACAAGTGTTATAGATCAAAGCTTTAAAGGTGAAAAAGCCAATCTTATGAAAACAAGAGCGCTATCAATTGCTACAGTGATTCAATTAAAAATCAATTGATTCGTAACAAAATTTACCACAAACAACATCTGGATCTTGCTAAATGTCTATTTTTACATCCAATAGTAAGATTATAATTAGCAAGTAGATGTACGAAGGAACTTTTCCTCACAAGAGATACAAAGAAACACTAGAATTCTTAAGAGCGCATGTAACTGCTCCTGCTACGATACTGGATCTGGGAGTTCCCAATCCGTTTGTAGAATTTATGGAAAAAGAAGGTTATACAGTAAGTAATACATCTGGAGAAGATCTTGATCTAGAAACAAAAGCAGTAATGACCAGTGAAGCCGAAGTGGTCACTGCTTTCGAAATTTTCGAACACCTCATCGCTCCTTTCAATGTTTTAAGAGATATTAAAGCCAACAAATTAGTTGCTTCCATACCATTAAAACTCTGGTTTTCTCCAGCCTATAGAAGTAAAACAGATCCTTGGGATCGACATTATCATGAGTTTGAAGATTGGCAATTCGATTGGTTACTAGAAAAAGCTGGTTGGGAGATAAAAGCTAAAAAGAAATGGACACATCCAATTAAAAAAATTGGTTTTAGACCTTTACTAAGGTATTTTACACCACGATATTATATTGTATACGCAGAACGGAAATAGATTTTATCAATTCGGATACTTTTGAACATCTATATTGTCATACCAGCACATAACGAAGAACTTTTGATTGGTCAAACCTTAACATCATTAGTAAACCAAACAGTTCTACCAAAAAAGATAGTCGTAGTAGACGACAATTCTACCGATGGCACCTCTGCTAAAGTTCAAAAATTTATAGATAAACACCCTTATATTTCTTTAGTACATACGAACTCCTCTACAGATCATATGCCAGGAAGCAAAGTCATCAATGCTTTTTATCAGGGTTTTAAAACTTTAGACAGTAACTACGATATCATTTCTAAATTTGATGCTGATCTTATTTTTCCCAAAAACTATTTGGAAACTCTTATTGCTAATTTTAAAAACAATCCCAAAACAGGGATGTTCGGAGGTTTTTGTTATATCCAAAAAAACGATGCATGGGTTTTGGAAAACTTAACCAACAAGGATCATATCCGTGGTGCGCTAAAATCATATAGGAAAGCTTGTTTTGATGCTATTGGAGGATTAAAACCCGCAATGGGTTGGGACACTATAGATGAGCTACTAGCACAGTATCATAATTGGGAAATAAAGACAGACGCATCTTTACATGTAAAGCACTTAAAACCTACAGGTAACACTTATAATACAAAGGCCAAATACAAACAAGGTGAAGCTTTTTACAGAATGCGCTATGGCTTTATCATTACATTAATTGCTTCAATAAAATTGGCTTTATTAAAAAAGAAACCAAAACTAATTATTGATTATATCAGAGGTTTTTTAAAAGCAAAAAATGCACAGCAACCATTTCTAGTATCTGCTTCAGAAGGAACATTTATTCGAAAACTAAGATGGAAAAAAATGCTTAGCAAAATTTTGAAATCCATATAACTCCTTAATAGCTAATAGATCATTCTTCAAGATCACTTATAAAATATGAACCGTCTTATCATGTAATTCTGTTTTTTCATTATTTTAAGTTAAAATATCATCTAACTTGGTAGTTATAAAAATTAAAACTAAATTGCCTTCACACACACAATTTTAGGTATCCACTTCTACCGAAGCATTGAACAATTATAGTGTTTAGTGGGAAATGTTTAGTACGAATATTTCAAAAAAAACAAATGAAAAAAAGTGGATTCTACGGTTATTTAATGGCAATGCTTCTGGTTATCAATTCTTGTTCTGAAACGAACAAAACCAAAGCTTCTAATGACGACCAAACCGTAACCAATGTTAAAGAATTTAATGCAACCATTGTAAGTGCAAAACCTGGAGATGAGATCGTTTTAAAAAATGGTGTCTGGAAAGACGCCCATTTAGTAATCTCTGCCGAAGGAACAGAAGAAAAACCTATTCTCATTAGGGCAGAAGAAAAAGGTAAGGTGATTTTTTCAGGTAATACTTCTATAAAAATAGGTGGACAACATTTAATTTTAAAAGGATTTGTTTTTACAGATGGTTTTACCAAAGAAGATGCCTTAATAAGTTTCAAAACTGATGATGGTAAATTGGCTAATTATTGCAGATTAACAGAAATTGCAATCGATCATTTTAATCCAGAAAACAGATTTGACAAATCCGAATGGATCCATTTACATGGTCAGCATAATAGAGTAGATCATAGTTATTTTGGAGGAAAGTTAAACGCAGGAGTTACCTTAGTTGTTCGATTAAACAATAAAAATAGTCTTGAGAATCATCACCAGATTGATCATAACTATTTTGGCTATAGACCTAATCTTGGGTCCAACGGAGGAGAAACGCTAAGAGTAGGTGTCTCTACATATTCCTTGAGTCCATCCAGAACGATCATAGAAAATAACTATTTCGAACAGTGTGATGGAGAAGTAGAAATTGTCTCTCTAAAATCTAGTGATAACATTGTTAGAAATAATGTGTTTTATGAATCTGCAGGAGTATTAGCACTTAGACACGGAAATAGAAATCTAATAGAAAATAATTTCTTTATTGGAAACAATAAACCGGGAACAGGTGGTGTTCGTGTTATCAATGCAGGACATACTATAAAGAATAATCATTTTCAAGAACTAAAAGGAAAACGTTTCTTTGGAGCTTTACCTATAATGAATGGAGTACCTAACTCTTTAATAAATAGATACCATAAAGCTGAAAACACGGATATTGTAGGAAATAAATTTCTAAAGTGTGATCATATTCAGTTTGGAGTTGGAGCAGATAATGAGCGAACCGATCCTCCTATAGATATACGATTTACAAATAACATCTTTTACCATCCCAATAGAAAACAAGTGTTTGAAGCAATTTCTGAATATGGGACATTTACCTTTTCTGAAAATCAGGTAGTATCTTCAGATAAAACATTTAACCATAATGGTTTTCAAATAGCGAATCTAGAATTTACTAAAGATCCAGAAGATGGCTTATTAAAAAGCACGTCTTACAAACCTAAACTTCCTTTTACAAAAACAGAAGTAGGTCCTACTTGGTATACTCCTCAAAAAAAATACTATCAGATAGTCAATAAAAACTCCAACGCTGTACAAGTATCAGGAAATGAAAATGATGTTTTGTTCCAGGCCATTAAAAGTGCTTCTTCTGGAGATACGATCCGTTTAAAACCAGGAACATATACATTTTCTAAACCGTTGATATTGGATAAGTCCATTGTTCTTATCAATTCTGACAGTAAAACGCCGACAGTATTTACCTACGACAAAAATGAATTTCAAAAACCATTGATTATTATTGATAACGGAGGAAGTCTTTCCGTAGATGGTGTTATTTTCGATGGAGCATCTGAAAATGGTATTGCACAATCTGCAATTACAACTTCTTCAAAACCAATGATTGCTCATTATAAACTAAAGGTAAACAACTGCGAATTCAAGAATTTCGATGCAAGTAGAAAAACAGCATTTAGAGCTCACAAAAATACGTACGCAGATACGATTGTTTTTAAGAATTCTATATTTCATAATATTTCTGGAAATGCAATTAGCTTGGATGGCGAAAATGAAAATAGAGGTCGCTATAATGCGGAATATATCAAAATAGACAATTGTCATTTTAGTAAAGTAATGGGTAATGCAATATCCTTATTACGAATGGGTAATGATGAAAGTACGACTGGTCCCTTTTTAGAATTAAAAAACTCGACTTTTGTAAATGTAAACAACAAGGATCTTGGAAGCGTGGTACTATTATGGGGTGTTCAAAAACTGAATATGGATAATTTGGTTTTTGTTGATTCGGGAAAAGGAGGACGAGCAATAAAATATGAAGATCCAGGATGGGCTATTAGCACAATAGACCATATTAGCTTAATTAATTCTGGACGTATAGAATCTTTTGGAGATCGAACAGGACCTAACATCCAAAGAATAAACACCAACGACCCATTAACTTTTACACCAAAATATAAAGGATATACAGCATTGGATTAAGGCTTCATTTTTTTTTGAATTCTTTTATTCACTAAAACTTTTACCAAGTGTAAAACTTGTTACTCAAATCACAAAAGCAGACAAGTCTGTCTACTTCTGTGATTTTTTTATATATTTGTACCATGAGACACTCAAAAGTTAGGGATCATATCGTAACAACTGCTTCTAATTTATTCTATAGTAAAGGATATAATCTTACTGGAATCAATGAGATTATAAAAGAAGCTGGCATTGCCAAAGCTACGTTGTATAATCACTTCCCTTCTAAAGAGGATATATGTATCGCATACTTGCAATCCAAAAATGTCACTTTTACAAAAGATATCAATGCATTTGTAAATGAGGCAGCTCCAGGTAAAGATCGTATCTACGCACTATTTGAATTTTTAAAGTTGTTTTTTGACCAAAAAGACTTTAATGGATGTTGGTGTCTAAATACCTATACGGAAATGCCAAAAGAAAATGAAACTGTACGAGAAGAGATTCAGCAACAAAAGAATGATTTTATAGACTTCATTAAAGAATTGATTGTAGAAAATCATAGTCAAGAATCTGATAATGAAAATATGATGTTAGCCAGAAAAATATATTTGCTATATGAGGGAGCTATTTCAGAAAGCAAACTACATCAAAACACTTGGCCTATTGAAGCTTCGTTATCGCTATGTAAAAAAATTCTAGAATAAAAAAATTTGAACACAAAAAGACAGACTTGTCTGTCTAATTATTAATTAAACTAAATATAATACAATGACACAATTTAAAGACAAAGTAGCACTAGTAATTGGTGGAACAAGTGGAATCGGAAAAGCAACGGTAGAATCATTAATCAATGGTGGTGCTACAGTGCATGTAGTAGGAAGAAATACTTCTAAGATTGCGGATGGGGAAAATATCATTAAGCATCAGGTAGATATCACTAACAATAGTAATGTAGAACAATTACGTACTGCTATTGGTAATTTAGATCGTTTGGATTATTTAGTAAATGCTTCTGGTATTTTTGGACCAAAAGCATTTTTAGATCACACGGTAGAGGATTACGATTCATATCAAGATTTAAACAGAGGATTCTTTTTTATCACACAATCCGCTGCTCAAAAAATGAAAGAAAATAATAAAGGATCTATCGTAAATGTAGGTTCTATGTGGGCAAAACAAGCCGTAAAAGCCACACCTTCTTCTGCCTACTCAATGCAAAAAGCAGGATTACATTCTTTAACACAGCATCTGGCCATGGAACTTGCGGATCATGGTATCCGAGTAAATGCAGTATCTCCTGCAGTGGTAGAAACTCCAGTTTATAATGGTGTTTTTGGAGGTGCTGACGAAGCTAAAAAAGCACTAGTAGGATTTAATAACTTTCATCCGATTGGAAGAAATGGTACTGCACAGGATGTAGCTAATAGCATCACTTTCCTTTTATCGGATCAAGCATCTTGGGTAACAGGAGCTATTTGGGATACTGATGGAGGTGTAATCGCAGGAAGAAACTAAACCCCTAAAAGAATAGCTATGTATGACATGAACCACCTAAAGAAATTAGGTACACTAGGAAAGAATGCATCAGAAGCTATGAAAGCTTTTCAGGCTTTCGACAGCATTGCATTACAAGAAGGAGCAATTCCTGTGAAATATAAAGAACTCATGGCAGTTGCGGTTGCACTAACTACACAATGCCCATATTGTTTAGAAATTCATAAAAAGAATGCTATTAAGGCAGGTGCAACTCAAGAAGAATTAGCGGAAGCAACTTTTATTTCTGCTGCATTACGAGCAGGCGCCGCAGTTGTTCACGGCACACATTTAATGGATGATTAAATTCATAATCAGATTTTAGAAGTAAAACTCCTATTTTTAGGAGTTTTACTCTTTTATTTTTACACTACAAAATGAAAACAGAAGTACTTATCATAGGCGCTGGACTCACCGGTTTGTTATTAGCTTACAGGTTAAAAAATAGCGGTATTCCTGTAAAGGTTTTAGAAGCAAATCATAGAGTTGGAGGAAGAATACTAACTATAGACTCTGCAAAAAACACTCCAATAGAAATGGGTGCCACTTGGTTCGGAAACCACCATCAAAGACTACTACAATTATTAGAAGAGTTAGAAATCCCAATTTTTGAGCAATTTATGGAAGGGATTGCTCTTTTTGAACCGCTTTCTACAGCTCCTCCGCAAAAAATTCAATTACCTACGAATCAACAACCCAGTTATAGAATTCAGCATGGAACTAGCACTATTATTCATAAACTCTCATCTTTTCTGGACAACACAGAATTACTTGTTAACGAGAAAGTAGCGAACATCGAATATGAACATAATAAGTTCTCTATAAAAACAGAAGACAACACCTATTTCTCCGATAAAGTTGTCTCTACACTCCCACCAAGGCTTCTAGTAAACTCAATTGAAATACATCCGCCACTACCAATAGAACTAAACACTATCGCAAACAAAACCCACACATGGATGGGAGAATCTATTAAATTTGGGATTTCATACACAAAGCCATTTTGGAAAGAAAAAAAGTATTCTGGAACTGTTTTTAGTAATGTTGGCCCCATTACAGAATTATATGATCATTCTAATGTAGAAAATGATCGTTTTGCTTTAAAAGGGTTCCTGCAAAATGGAATGTCGGAATATTCAAAAGAGGAAAGAATTTCTAAAGTATTTAACCAATTACAAAAATTATTCGGTGATGATGCACTAAATTACTTATCATACGAAGATATGGTATGGAAAAACGAAATCTATACACTTTTTCCAGCATCAGAATTTATTTTCCCACATCAAAATAATGGCCATGCATATTATCAGCAAGGATATTTAAATAACAGTTTTTTCATCGGAGGAACAGAAACGTCTCCAATACATGGAGGATATATGGAAGGAGCAGTTCATAGTGCCGAATCTATCTACAAACAATTAATTTGAATTCCATCCCTTTTTATATTAGATGATCTTAGAATTAAATTCTATCTTTAAAAACAAATCTTACCTTTATGAAATAAACTAAGAGAATTAAATTTATAATAATCAAATGACTCTTTGATGATTCCGTCTCATCAGTAAAAACCATAAATATCCATAATAGATGAAAACTAAAATACTATATACTCTTATAACCGCCTTCTTATTAGCTTCTTGTTCTGAAGAAAAAACCGCCCCCGTTGAATACGTTATTTTTTCGGGAAAAGTAGTTCATAAAAATGCAGATAAACTCTCCGTTTCAGGAAGTGATTTTTCTAAAAAAATAAACATCTTAGAGGATGATACTTTTATGGATACTTTAGATATTACAAAAAATGGATACTATCGCTTTTCTATTGGTTCAGAATCATCTGAAATTTATCTAAAGAAAGGAGAAGACCTTAATCTTTCTATTGACACAAAAGAATTTGACGAATCTATACGATACACTGGAAAAGCAGCTAGTATGAATAGTTATCTTGCTACTAAATACCTAGTAAAAGAAAAATTTAGCGAAACTACTGGAAAAAGAGACAGTCTAAACAAATCGGTTCCGAAAGACTTTAAACAAAAAATTCTTTCACTCAAAAAAGACCTTTCAGAACTCCTTACAAATAGCAAAATAGCGGATACAAATTTTATTAGTGAACAATTAAGATATAATCATTATGATTATTTAGCATATACAAATGAATATCTAAATTATAACTATTTCGATTCGAGCAAGTTAGATACCATAACAAGTAAGTCATTAAAAGAAGAATTAACAAGTATTGATCTTGGCAACGAGAGCGACTATGCAATCTCAAATGCTTATAGGTTTCTAGTTTCCTCTAATTATGGTAGAGAGAAGAGAGAACAATCTTCTAAAGATAGTATTCCCTATTATGAAGCTTTTATCAATGGACTATCCGATGTTAAAAGTGACTATATTAGAAATAGTCTTATGGATGAAATGACATGGTATATATCGGCAGGAAATCCGGAGTCTGAAAAAATATATACATCTTTAATGGATAAGTCAACTGACACAGCTTTTCAAAGAAGAATTACAGAAAGTTTTAATAAAATCAAATTGTTGACAAAAGGGAACAACTCTCCTACTTTCGATTATGAAAACTACAGCGGTGGTTCTACAAGCCTTGCTGATTTAAAAGATCATTATGTATATATCGATGTATGGGCAACTTGGTGTAAACCTTGTATAGCAGAAATTCCGTCATTAAAAAAACTCGAAAAAGAATATGATGAGAAAATTAAGTTTGTTAGTATTTCTGTAGATAACAAGAAAGACCATGATGCCTGGAAGACTATGATAAAAGAAAAAGAACTTTCAGGAATTCAACTATTTGCTGATAACAGTTGGAGTTCGAAATTTGTACAGGACTACGACATTAAAGGTATTCCAAGGTTTATTTTAATCGACAAAGAAGGTAAAATTGTAAATGCCGATGCGCCAAGACCTTCAGATCCAAGATTAGTTAATCTTTTTAAGGAATTAAAACTATAATAAAGGAATTCTATTATAAAAATAAACCCCTTATTATACTTGATAATAAGGGATCTTTTAGTAGTATTTTTATTTTTCATCGAGCACGAATGATAATACATCACCAGTAGCTCCATTAGGAAATGTAATTCCCAACAAGGTTGAAATGGTTGGTGCTATATCTGGAATAGTCGTTTTTTGCGTAGTACTTCCTTGTTTAATTCCTTTTCCCATAAATAATAATGGTGCATGTGTATCATAATTTAGACCACTCCCATGAGTAGAACCTGTTCTAGAATATGCAATCGTAGAAGGATTCAATACATATACTACATCACCACTTCTTTTTTGGTTATATCCTTTTTGAATCAGTGCAGCAATACCTTCGGTAAATGTTCCCGTTTGCAATTGCTCTCTGGTAAAAACCTTATCAATCTTATCATACTGTAATATATGATGCGCTACTGCTTTTTGTAATTCCTGTGCATCAATATTATTTTTCTCTAACACATCATACGCAAAAAATACCTGGTCATTAGCTACTTTCTCTATTAACCCTTTTACTTTAAAGGTTTTCTTGGTGAATTCCATAATACTGGTTGCTATTTCAACCATATCAAAATAACCAGAAGGTATATTTACTTTTTGTAGATATGAGGGCACATGCACCGCACCATGATCTGCAGTTAAGAAAATCGTGTAGTTTCCTTTTCCAATTTTAGCATCCAATGTTGTAAAAAAGCGCTCTAGATCTTTGTCTAAACGTAGATACGTGTCTTGTACCTCTTTAGAGTTTACTCCAAAATTATGTCCAACATAATCAGTACTAGAAAAACTAAGAGTAAGTACATCAGTAATATCATCCGCTCCCAGCGACTCTCCATCCAATGCGGCAATTGCAAAATCTGTGGTTAAGCTATTACCAAATGCAGATCCTTTGATAATATCGTACCCTGCATTTTGATCTTTAAGTTGTGCTAAATCATAAGGAAACGTAGCTTTTTCTTTTCCTTTAAAACCTCTTTCAAAATCATTTTCATCATCACCGCTTTCTTCATAAGTAGAAATATCGTACAAAGTATTCCATTCCTTTAAGTAAGATGCTGCGACATCCGAATTATTAAATTTTTCCACCCAATCCGGTAAATCATCTCTATAATATGTGCTCGTAATCCATTTTCCTTCATCCTTTCCTCTAAACCAATATGCACCATTTGCTGAATGACCAGCAGGTAAAATTGCTCCTCGATCTTTTATGGCAATCCCAATACTTTTTCCTTTTAGTTGTGTATGTAACCTGTTTTGATCTGCAAATGTGGTTGTTTTCATTCGCCGAGGAGACATCCTTTCCATCTCACTATCCGAACCTACAGCTCTTACCAAAGAATCACTCGCGCAATACACCATAGCTTTTCCGAATTTATCATACCAATTATTCGAAATAATTCCATGATTCTGAGGTGTAGTACCTGTAAAAACCGAAGCATGTCCAGGACCTGTATACGTAGGAATATAATTAAAATGATTATTCTTACAATTAAATCCTTCTTTTATCATTCTTTTAAAACCTCCTTCTCCAAAACGATCATAAAATCGAGTTAAATAATCATATCGCATTTGATCTACTACAATACCAACGACCAATTTTGGACGTACAGAAATTGCTTGATCAGAATTAACAGCTACCACATTCGCTTCTTTTGTGTTGCATTGAATGGTGATAACTAACAAAATTATACCTAAAAAAATCTTCCTTATCATTTCTTGTTTTTGTTTGGATGACAAAAATACCATATCCACAAAAGTAAAACTTTAATAGAAGGTTAAATGCTGTCGATATTTTTTTTTCTATTTTAGCCCTTCTAACGAAGAGTTTATGTTTTATCTCGACGATATAGGTCGCTATTTTTTAATGTTAAGAGGCGTTTTTAGTCGAATGACTAAAGGGTCCGTACTTAAAAATTTGATTTTCAAAGAAATTAATGACCTTATTCTTGGGTCTTTAGGAATTACAGTGTTTTTAGCATTCTTTATCGGAGCCGTAGTTGCGATTCAAACTGCATTAAATCTCACCAATCCTTTGATTCCGAAACAGCTCATTGGTTTTGCATCTAGACAATCGGTAATATTAGAATTTGCTCCTACTTTTTTATCGGTGATTATGGCTGGTAAAGTAGGTTCATATATCACTTCTAGTATTGGTACCATGAGAGTTACTGAACAAATTGATGCTTTGGAGGTAATGGGAATTAATTCTCTAAACTACTTAGTTTTCCCAAAGGTTATCGCGATGTTTATGTACCCATTTGTAATTGCCATAGCTATGTTTGTGGGGATATTCGGAGCTTATATCGCAGGTGTTTATGGAGGTTTTGTATCTGGTACTGAATTTTTAGCAGGACTTAGAGAAGAGTTCATTCCATATCATTTGGTATATGCTTTTATAAAAACAACCATTTTTGCTTTCTTATTAGCAACGATCCCTTCTTTTCATGGGTATTATATGAAAGGTGGTGCCTTAGGTGTGGGTAAAGCCAGTACCTCTGCATTCGTATGGACAACAGTAGTAATTATTATAGCTAATTATGTACTAACTCAATTATTATTAAGCTAATGATAGAAGTAAAAGACATACATAAAGGGTTTAATGGAGAAGAAATTTTAAAAGGAATTACTACTACCTTCGAACGAGGAAAAACCAATCTAATTATTGGTACTAGTGGAAGTGGTAAAACAGTTTTCTTAAAATGTATGCTTGGTTTGTTTACTCCAGAGCAAGGAAGTATTTGTTATGATGGTGCTACTTATTCTGAGCTAAACGAACAACAGCAAAGAGATCTGAGAGAGCAAATGGGAATGGTTTTTCAGGGAAGTGCATTATTTGATTCTATGACGGTAGAAGAAAATGTGATGTTTCCTTTGATGATGTTTACAAAACAAAAAAAGGAAGAAATGCTGGTACGTGTAAACGAGGTATTAGCACGTGTAAATCTAGAAAATGCAAACAGCAAGCTTCCTTCAGAAATAAGTGGTGGTATGCAGAAACGTGTTGCGATTGCAAGGGCAATCGTAACAAGACCAAAATACTTGTTTTGCGATGAACCAAACTCTGGTCTGGATCCTAGAACAGCAATCGTTATTGACAACCTCATCAAGGAGATTACTGAAGAAAATGACATTACTACCATCATTAATACACATGATATGAATTCTGTTATGGAAATTGGAGAAAAGATTGTCTTCCTACGATATGGTCATTTAGAATGGGAAGGTGATAAAAGTCAAATTTTCCGAACGGATAACGAAGCCGTTACCGAGTTTGTATACTCTTCTAACCTATTCAAAAAAGTTAGAGACGCACAATTAAAAGGATTGTAACAACAACTCAAATAAGAGCTATTCTCGTTTACTTTCTAATGACAACTCTTTAAAGTGTCGATTTTAAAAACTAAAATTTACATTTTTAGGATTTTATGCAAATACATATGAGAAAGTATCAGCAATCCAATAAAAACTATATTTATTAACAAGATGAATATAGAGTCTTTATGAGCAATATGTGCTACGATTGCAGTTATAAAGAATAATCCAATACCTGCATATGCCCATTCTTTTATCTGAAGCGGAACTTGTGGAATTATTAATATAAGGATTGCTAATATCTTAAGGATCGCTAATTGTATTCTAAAAAAATCCGGAAATCCCAACTCTCTAACGCCATCAATAGTAGCTTTGCTAAACATATAAGAATATGAGCTCCACATTAAAAACAGAGCAATTAGCGAAGTTGATATCCAGTATATTAATTTCATCCAATTTTTAGATTTTTAGATTTTTAGAAAACAAGCAATTATATCATTTCTTAATTCCTTTAAGCTTTAAATTATATTTTGGATACTCAAGTTCAATTTCGTCCCTACCTGATACATCCTCTAGATATTTTAAAACTCCTGTTTTGTCCGAAGTATTAAAATTAACTGAATCTTTAGGAATAAGAATTGTATTTAGCCATACCCAAGAATTCGAATAAATAACTAAAGCCTCATTTTCTTTTGCAATGCTCAATTCTATATTATAATCTTCTACATAATAATTACCAACGATTGAACTCTTTACTCCCTTTTCTTCATAGCTATCTTTTAAAGGAGGGAAAAAATTATCTGTTTCATTAAAATCAGGAAAATCTGAATTCAACACTATTGATTCCACTTGATCATGATTTGGGACTGGAATAGCATAAGTTCTATTATCATTTTTCCAGACAGAAAGATCTATAATTTTAGAGTAGCTTTTTTTTGAATTTTTATAGACTACGTCAATACTTATTGGTATTGGTTTGTATCCTACTTTCTCCACAATTAATTTTCCTTCCTCAAATGATTTGATTCCTACATCAGGATATCCCATTTCAAAATACCAGGGCTCCCAGAAAAAACTTAAATCCTCTCCACTCACATTCTCAAATGTATTAAAGAAATCATATGGTGTTGGTGACTTCTTTGCCCATCTCTTTACATAAGAATTAAAGCATTTGAAAAATTTTTCTTCTCCTAAATATTGATATAGCAAAGCGTAAGTAAGCGAAGGCAAACTATAGGCTTGATATCCGTAACTATCACCAGTGTATTGAGAAGACGTTACCGTTGGTAAATCTCCAATAGTACCCAAAGTACCTTGTGTCACTAATTTAAAACGAGAGTAAAAAGAATTAGATTTATCTTCATTGAAAAATTTATGAATCACTAAATTCTCCATAAAGTCCGCCCAACCTTCATCCATCCATGCGAATCGTCTCTCGTTTATTCTAACATACATTGGAAAATACATATGAAACAACTCATGAACAGTAACCGGCACCCCAGAACCACCATTATTAGCCATCATCGGAAATTCCATACCACTTCCAGAATATCTAAGACCGATGAATGTTGAAAAAACGGGATAAGGATAAGGAATACCAGGGACATCTTCAGAAAAGTGCTTCATTACCTTTTGCTGAATAGAAGTAAGTTTCTTGTGTTTTTCAGCCTTACCTTTAGGAAACGCAGAATTAATTAGTACATCTTTCCCAGCAACATTTACCGAAGCTGCATGCCATAAATAATGATCACTCATCGCAAAGGCAAAGTCCGTAACTTCTTTTGCCGTAAAGTTCCAAGTATTATGTTTTAGTTTTAGTCCTTCTAGATCTTTCTCATTAACAACTTCTATTACCTCTTTAGATTCTTTTGCTTTTAAAAATTTTTTGTAAATATTATTAGGCAATACCTTTTCACCATTCTCCAACGTACCAGTAGCCCAAACTAGAAAATTATCTGGAACTGTAATATTTACATCAAAATTAGATAGATTGTTATAAAATTCAGTATCTAAAGTATAATCTAGCCTATCCCAACCAAAAATATCATCATAAACGGATACTTGTGGATACCAATATCCTACAAAAAAAGAAGTATCATCTTTTGCTCCTGTTCTGTCAAGAGTTAATGTCACTTTTTGTTGCCATTCAAATTCTATCTTTAAATCTTGACCTGACTTTAAAGGTTCTCTTAGTCTAATAGTCAAATTGGTGCCATATCTTTTGATTTTATCACTATTAGCAAGATCATAATTAACTCCATCAACGATAATCGTTTTTAACTCCACACCTTCTCCTATATCTTTAGGGTTTACACGTGAATCTCTTTTATTTCCTTTTTTAAATACATCATAATATAAACGTATAACTATTTCAGATAATTCATCTGGGCTATTATTGATAAAATTCACAATTTCACTTCCTTCCACTATTCTTGTCTCCGGAAATACCTTAACGTTTATTTTATAATCAACAGAATTTTGCCAATATTTTTTTCCTGGTTTACCATCAACAGATCTAGTTTGATTTTTGTAGGCCTTTTGTATTTCCCTTGGCACATGTAAACTACTTTGGGAGTGGACAATTGAAATCGCACATAAAATAAGTAGAATACTTATTATTTTTGGTCTAATCATTTTGTAAGCTTAAACTTATTCCTAAAATCGGCTATTACCTCACCAATAAAGTATCCGCCTTTAGTTCTACAGTAATCCATTCTCGTAAATCCTTATTTCTAACCGTATTCAAGCTATCAGAAACCTGAAATTTCCATTGCGGGAAGATAACTTTTACGGTATCTACTTTTAAGAAATTAGATTGTAACACTTCTCCATATCCTAACTCAGAAAGATCTGGGAAACGAATTTTAGCGTCTTTTGCGATATTATTATAAGGAAGTATATCTACGGGAACTACTTTTTGCGCCTCTGTTAATTGCGTTTCAAGCAAAGCTAGACGAATTTTCAAATCTTCTACTTTATCCAACAAGGCTTCATTCTCCGTTTCTAATCGATTCAACTCTACGATGTATCGATCATTCGCTTTTGATATTTGTTCGATTCCTCGTGCTTTATTACCACTGATTTTCAGTGTAAAGTCACTGATATGTTCATATTTTTCAAGTTCATTTTGCAAATCGCTAACAGTTGCATCTGCAATCTCTCCATCAAAATATAGCTTGATCGACTTATTATCATAATCATAAAACTCCTTGCGTAAATATAAACTTTCATTTGCTTCTATTTCATTAGCTAAAAACCCTTTATAATCTCGATCGGCATTTGTTTCATTAAGGATATTATAAAAGGTCCAAATTGCTGGTATCACCATGATAATTGCTACTGCAGAGGCTATTCTAGCAGTAAGTTTTCTTTTAGCTGCATTGGCATAACGCAACATTGGAAAACGTAACAACTTTGCTACAATAAAAGTAGATAAGGCAATAAAAATTGCATTAATACTAAATAAATACAAAGCACCTAACGCATATCCTGCATTTAGCTCAGCAATCCCATATCCTACCGTACACAAAGGAGGCATTAATGCTGTAGCTATTGCTACTCCTGCGATAGCATTAGGCATAGTCCCTTTTTTAGATTTAGCCACAATTAGTGCTAAACCACCTGATATAGCTACAAATACGTCTAAAATAGTAGGAGCAGTTCTCGATTCTAACTCAGGCGTTAATTCTGTTAACGGAGATAAGGCAAAATATAACGTAGCAGTAAGTACACTAAGTCCAACCATTACTCCTAGATTCACAAAAGAACGCTTGAGTGTATCGATATCATTAATGGCAATTGACAATCCTACTCCAACGATTGGACCCATTAATGGAGATATTAACATGGCTCCAATAACCACTGCTGTAGAACTAACATTTAAACCAATAGAAGCCACAAATACTGAAAATATCAAAATCCAAGCCGTATGCCCCTTAAAAGGTATATCCTTTTTTACATCTTCTATGGTTTGATCCCGATCAGTATCAGATCTTATATCCAATAAGCCAGAAAGAAATAGCTTCATACTTTCAAAAAGTCCTTTGGCATCTCTTTTTACAGATTCTTTGTGTCCTTCGTGATCTGAATTAATGGGCTGATTTGTATTTTCTTCCATTCGTATTATCCGTATTTTTCCCCGTAGGTCTCTTTAACTTTTTTCAGTACTTGTTTTATGTCTTGCTCTTTCTTTTTAGGATAAATTAATAGTACTTCTTTTTTATCCACAATAATATAATCATTTAGACCATCAACAACAACTATTTTATCATCCGACGTTCGAATCATATTCCCCGATGCATCTTCCGAAAGTACCCTAGCATTAACGATCGCATCATTACTTTCTGTTTTTTCTAATTTATCATACAAAGAGCCCCAAGTTCCCAGATCGTTCCAATCAAAAGTAGCGGGAAGTACATATACATTCTTAGCATTTTCTAAAATAGCATAGTCTATAGATATGTTTTCCGCAAGAGGGTAATTATTCACTATAAAATCTCCTTCTTCATTGGTATTGTAGACATCCATTCCTTTTTCGAACAATGCTGTCATTTCTTTTTGAAATTCTTTAAAAGCACTCAAAATACTATTGGCACTCCAAATAAAGATTCCTGCATTCCACAGATAATTTCCTTGACTCAAAAACTGTTTTGCAGTTTCATAATCCGGTTTTTCGGTAAATTGAGCTACTTTTTTAATAAGCTTAGCCTCTTCTTGATACTGTATGTATCCGTATCCAGTATTTGGAAAAGTAGGTTGAATACCCAATGTCATTAAAATATTTTGAGCGCTACAAGCTTCAAAACACTGCTGTAAATTATTGGTAAATGCTGTTTCATCCTCAATCCAATGATCACTCGGCGCCACCACCATCACAGCATCAGAGTTTTCTTTATGAATCTTTAAAGCTGCATATAAAATACAAGGAGCGGTATTTCTCATTGCTGGCTCAGTTACTACTTGTCTTTGTGTCACCTTTGGAAGTTGACTTAATACCAGATCATTGTAACGTTCATTGGTAAGGATAAAAATATTCTCGGTAGGAATAATTTTTTCTAAACGTTTAAAAGTTCTTTGAATCAATGTTTCTCCAGTTCCTAACATATCGTGGAACTGTTTTGGAAACTCTGTGGTACTTACAGGCCAAAAACGAGACCCCACGCCGCCGGCCATTAAAATAGCATAATAGTTTTTTTTCATAAGTTCATTTATAATAGTTCAACTTCAGCATTGGGGTTAAATAGGTAAATCCTACCTGTGCTGATTTCAATACACTCGTATCGTTTTACGCGTTTATTCCCTCTTTGAAAAATTTTTCCATTATACAATCTGAATTTTCCTCCCAACGGTATTTCAAAGATATAATTTTTATCATTCTCTGGGTCATATTGTTTTAACGCAAGTGCTAATTTTGCATCAGTATCACTACTTGCTCTTGGATTTTTAAAATGATTTGCGATAACAGGTAATAATTTTGATGGAAAAATGTCCGGATTAATGTACGGAAGCATTAATTGCTGAAAAGTACGTTTCCACTCAATACCATGAGGTTTTATATAACGCCCGTATTTCTCAAAAGCTACTAAATGAGCTATTTCGTGAATTAAAGTGATTAAAAAACGATATGAATTAAGAGAAGCATTTACAGTAATCTGATGCCTACCATCGGGAGTCTTTCTGTAATCACCATGCCTTGTAACTCGTTCATTAACAATTTTAAGATGCACATTGCATTTTACGATAAGGTCAAATGCTGGGTCTAATGCTCTTTCCGGAATGTATCTTGCTAAGATTTCCTTCATTTTCGCAAAATACAAAATAAAGCGCATCTGCTCGATGCGCTTTATTTAAATTATGATTTCTTTTTTCTCCAAAAAATCACCAAATTCAAGATTCTATATTTCTATTTCTCCTGCTCATAATTTTCATAGCTATTCATTAACCGTATAAATTCCGCTCTATAACCTAACTCATCATCTCCTCTGTTCTCTTGTGCAAGTGAAATGATATCGGCCACTGCTCTATTTTCTAAATATTTAGAGTTTCTTAATTTCATTCCATACCAAGCTACCGAAGCAGCAAATCCAAAATCACTGGACATTAATTTTTCGGAACCCATTTTATGTGTATGGATGATTTCTATACTTTGATCTTCTTTTGGTTTTTTATATCGAAACTTTACTGTGAATAATTCATCCCGATAAGAATTATTAGTTTCTTTTTTTGTATACTTCAAATTGGAAATATCTTTAAGATACTTGCTTTCTACACCTACTGGAATTACTTCGTATAAAGCAGTGACAGTATGTCCACTACCTAATTCACCCGCATCTTTAGTATCATCTATAAAATCTTCATCATGTAACAAACGATTTTCGTATCCTATTAATCGGTATGCTTGTACTTTATTAGGGTTGAATTCTACCTGAATTTTTACATCTTTTGCAATTGTGTAAAGCGTTCCTCCAAATTCTATTCCTAATACCCTTTGTGCTTCTTGCATAGAATCTATATACGCGTGATTTCCATTTCCTGTATCTGCAAGTACTTCTAACTTACTATCCTTATAGTTTCCCATTCCAAAACCTAAACAAGTAAGAAATACTCCTGTTTTTCTTTGCTCCTCGATTAATTCTTTCATTGCTACATCACTACTTTCTCCCACATTAAAATCACCATCAGTAGCTAGAATAACTCTGTTGTTTCCATTTTTTATAAAATGCTCCTGAGCTATTTTATAGGCAAGCTGAATCCCTTCTCCACCGGCAGTAGATCCACCCGCTTCTAAATTATCTAGTGCTTCTAATATTTTCTCTTTATTTTTACCAGATGTTGGTTTTAAAACCACACCAGCAGCTCCCGCATATACTACAATCGACACCTTATCTTTTGGTCTAAGCTGTGCCACAAGTAATCTAAAAGCTTTCTTTAATAAAGGAAGTTTATTAGTAGCGTTCATAGATCCAGAAACATCTATTAAGAAGACAAGATTGGATGCAGGAAAATCATCTTTCTGGATTTCTTTCCCTTTAATACCAATTTTTATTAATTGGGTACCTTCATTCCATGGAGTATTGACTTCTTCTGTATGAATTGCAAAAGGATGTTGATCTTTTGGTTGTTCATAGCTATACTTAAAGTAATTAATCATTTCTTCGATCTTCACAGCATCTGCAGGAATCTCTTGGCCATTATTAATCATTCTTCGAATATTACTGTAGGAGGCTTTATCAACATCTATGGAGAATGTAGATAACGGTGAAAGCGCTACTCTTTTAAAATCATTTTCTATAATTTCTTTATAATTTTCAGCATTAGCTGCTGTCTCTAAAGCAAGTTTATCATTTGTATCTAACACGATACTTTCTGTTACATTATAACTTCTATTCGTATACTGATTGCATGAACTTAATATCATCATACCCAAACCCAGCGTTACATATTGGATTTTCTTAATTCTCTTTGTTTTCATCATTATTTGTTTTTACATTGTTAAACTGAAAACAAACCTAGTATCATCATAATAGAGATGTTTGTAGAACCTTTGTAAAACCTTTGTAAACTATTTTACAAAACCTAAAACACTATACTCCAACAAATTGTAATCGAAAAAACAAAAGAACATATCGTTTTTTCTCTTCTCAAAAAAAAGGTAGCAATACAATTTTTGAAGAATAATTCTGCCTCTACTAATGATATAACCGAGTGGAAAGGGCAAGATATTATCTTATTTCAAGAAGACTTAAAGAAAGAAGTAAAGAGTAGTATTAGTGAAAAGTCATTCTATAATTATTTTAAAACATCTTCCGAAAAAATCCCAAGAGTTGACATTCTTAATATGTTATCTGAATATTGTGGCTATGAAAATTGGAATGATTTTAAGACTCAAAATTCTAAGATTATATCCAACAATACCAAAAAGAAAACTACAAAACGGAAATGGATTGTTTTCTTTCTTATTGGAATCTTATTTATTACCTCAGCGTACTTTTTGATCCCAAAATCAAACACCTTTAATTTTTGTTTTATAGATAGAGACAGAAATGAACCGATTACTAAAAACCCTATCGAGATTATAGTACTCAATAATGAGCAATCTCCTTACTATACAAAAAGTGACAGTTTAGGCTGTTTTACCTGGACAACCAAAGATGATTTTATTCATTTTGTCATTAAATCACCTTATCACAAAACCGATACCATTTTTAGAAGTATATCTACTATAACTAAAGAAAATATCAGGGTGAGTACAGATGATTATGCTTTAATGCTTCATTATTATGCCAATGGAAAATTGGATAATTGGAAGAATAGAAAGAAGGAATTATCAAAAATGATTGCCGATGATGCCGTGATATTCCAAGTATTACCATCGGGATTAGGAATAGAAGTATATTCTAAAATAGAATTTATAAATAAGCTAACTACCCCAACAAAGAGCTTGCAAAATATTGAGATTATCGAATCCAGAAGATCCGAAGGACAAGTTGTTAAATTAAAATTTAAGATCAAATCATGAAACAACTTATGTATATTCTCATATCATTTATACTTCTAGGGTGTTCCAACAACTCTTATAAAAACATGGAAGCTACTGAAGTGAGCAATGATGAAATTGTTATGGATTCTTACGAAGAAGAAATGTCCTTTGATATTCTTGAAGATTCATACACGATTCTAGTTTCTGAAAAATTACAAGACTACCTGGATAAACAGCTACTCATTCAAAAACATCCGGAATTTAAAACCGCAACTGACACTGCTTATTTATTCGATCTCAAGAATCGTAACTACATTGAAAAAATAAGGTTTCTAGATCAACCTAAAAACTTTTCGGACTCAATTACAATAATAACTACGGAAATTCAGTTTAGTAACTTAGAAAAAGACACAGTTATTTCTTACATCAAAACTTCTTCGACCCTGATCGATGGAGTTAAGTTTAGAACCTCTAAAGTTTCTTTTGAAAGGTTAAAAACCTCCAAAAAACAAAAGTAGCATCCTTGTTTTTATCTGATTTTTACGGTTTTACCACCTAATTAAACCTATAAAACCATTAAAAACAGGGTTGTTTATCGTAAAAAAATTAACATTTATCGAGTATTTTAACTTTTTAACTTGTTGTTAATCAATTATTAATATTTTTGAGACCCAAGATTTAACATTTGGAAGGGAAAATTTAAAGGAAAAAGTTATGAGAATTTTTACATTTTTAGTAGTACTTATGATCTGTTCCTCTAATATGGCGCAAGATCAATTGGAAGTTCAGACGGAAACAGTAGAACTAACCAAAGAGCAGAAAAAAGAAGAAAAGAAAAAGAAAGAAGCTGAGGACAAAAGATTTAACGAATTAGCAGAAAAAAGAGCCGTTTTATTACAGCAGGAATTAAATCTAAGCAATTATGCCAGTGAACGTATCAAAAAAATGATCATTAAATACTCGAAGCAAGCGAATAAGGTGATTCAATCCAATGCTTCTGCTAGCGAAAAATCCAAAGATTTAAGTAATATCGTGTACTTCCAAAACGAAGATTTTAAAAAAGTACTTACTGTACACCAGTTTTATAAGTATTTAAAACTTAAGAATATCTAACAGATTTACAATAAAAATTCGCCTCATGAGCGAATGCTCTCTATATGATGTAATACGTCATTAGTTTTTTAGTACCTTAGAAGCGTTAACGTTAAGATTCACACAACTTATGACGTCTTTTTCTAAGGTATTTGCAATACTTTCAATAACTTTTTTCTTTTCTTGCACACAAAAACCCATCATTCATCCAGCTACTAGTGATGTTCCACTTACTAGTTATGTTAATACATTTATAGGTACAGGTGGCCATGGACACACATATCCAGGTGCAACAATGCCCTTTGGGATGATGCAATTAAGCCCTGATACCCGACTAGACGGTTGGGATGGTTGTTCTGGATATCATTATACAGATTCCTATATCTATGGGTTTTCACATACACATCTTAGCGGTACCGGAGTTTCGGATTACGGAGATATCTTATTAATGCCTACAGATACGATTGTTTTTAATAATGGAGCAGATGGTCAAAATGGTTATCGAGCACATTTTTCACATGCTAACGAAAAAGCCACTCCAGGATTTTATCAAGTACATTTAGACACTACCAATATAGATGTAGCTTTGACAGTAACCAAAAGAGCGGGCATACACCAATACAAATTCCCAAAAGTTCAAAAACAAGTGGTGATTTTGGATCTAGAACATAGAGATGCTTTACTCGATCATAACATAAACATCATTTCTGATACAGAAATTAATGGCTATCGTCATTCCAAAGCATGGGCAGAAAAACAATTGTTGTTTTATCATATGCGATTTTCAAAACCAATTACCAACAAAACTTTTAACGAAAATAGAACTAAAGTAGCCTTAGAATTTGATAGCAAAACCTCTGAAGAATTAAGCATCCGTATAGGAATCTCTGCAGTTGATGAAGAGGGTGCTTTACAAAACCTCACTACAGAAGTTGGCAATAAAACCTTTGATCAAATCAAACAAGCAGCTAATGACAGTTGGGAAAAAGAGCTTCAAAAAATAGTAATCGAAAGTCCTAATACAGATTACAAAACAAATTTTTATACGTCTTTATATCATACGATGATCGCTCCTAATTTATATCAAGATGTGGATGGACGTTATCGTGGCATGGATCTCAACATCCATAACACCAAAGACTTTGAATACTACTCGGTATTTTCTCTTTGGGATACCTATCGTGCAACCCATCCTCTGTATACGATCATTGATCAAAAAAGGACTAATGATTATATCAATACATTTTTGGCCAAATATGATGAAGGTGGTATTATGCCAATTTGGGATCTAGCCGGTAACTATACCCATTGCATGATTGGATATCACGCTGTACCAGTCATTGCTGATGCTTACCTAAAAGGAATTTCGAATTATGATCCCGAAAAAGCATTACAAGCGATGAAACATAGTGCTACTCAAAACAAATTAGGGTTAGCATCTTATAAAAGTGGAGGTTTTATTCCTGTGGAAGAAGAGGCAGAATCGGTATCCAAAACCCTAGAATACGCGTATGATGATTGGACGATTGCACAAATGGCTCAAGCAATGGGTAAATCTGACGATGCAAAAACTTATACCCAACGTGCTCAATATTATAAAAACGTTTTTGATCCGTCTACCAAATTTATGAGAGGCCGTTATAGAAATACATGGTTTACACCTTTTGATCCTTATGAAGTAAACTTTAATTATACCGAAGCAAATTCATGGCAGTATAGCTTTTATGTGCCTCAAGATATCTCTGGGTTCATCGAACTAATGGGTGGCAAAGCAGTGTTAGAGCAGCAATTGGATGCACTTTTTACCGCAAAAGATCAAACTTCTGGAGCGCATCAAGTAGATATTACCGGACTGATAGGACAATATGCACATGGTAATGAACCTAGTCATCACATAGCTTACCTCTATAACTTTATCAACAAACCACACAAAACTCAAGAAAAAGTACACGAGATACTTACCAAGTTATATACCAATACTCCCGATGGGATTTCTGGTAATGAAGATTGTGGACAGATGAGTGCCTGGTATGTGTTAAGTAGTTTAGGGTTTTATCCAGTTACTCCTGGTAGTGATTATTATGTGATTGGTACTCCATTATTCGAAAAAGGAACGATACAATTAGAAAACGGAAATCAATTTACTATTGTAGCAAACAACATCAACGATGCTAACAAATATATCGCTAGTGCTTCTTTAAACGGAAAAGAGTATCCATATACCTACATCAAACATCAAGATATTATGAATGGAGGTTCGTTGGTGTTTGAGATGACAAACACTCCTTCAACTTGGGGAACCAATGACAATGATATCCCAAAAACACAAATCGAAGAACACTTAATTACCTCTCCTCCTTTTATAGCAGAAGGTGATATTGCTTTTAAAGAGAAATCTCAAATTACTTTGCAAAGTATCAATCAAGAAGCAGAGATCTTTTTTACATTGGATAATGATGAGTTTCGTAAATATAGTACTCCAATAACTATTACAAAACCTGCTATCCTAAAAACTTACGCAACAGAAAAAGGGATAAAAAGTCCAATTATAGAAACCGAATTTTTTAAAATTAATCCTAATCTAAAAATAACACTCGAGAATGAATATGCCAATCGCTATAATGGTGGTGGACCCGATGCTTTAATTAATGGTATCAAAGGAGCTATGGATTATCGTTCAGGTTCATGGCAAGGCTTTCATAATAGAGATCTTATCGCCTCTTTGGATTTAGGATCAATAAAAAATATCAACACCATATCCATTGGTTTTCTAGAAGATCAAAGAAGTTGGATCTTTTATCCACAAAAAGTAGAATTCTGGATCTCTGAAGATGGAAAACAGTGGAATCCATTAGATAAAAACACCTTTATAAAATCGCCAACTCCTTCTGCGGAAGTATCTATAAAAAAGATAGATGTTTCCTCTATTTCTAGGAAAGCCAAGTTTATAAAAATCAAAGCGCAAACCGTTGGAACCATTCCAGAATGGCATATTGGAAGTAACTATGATGGGAAAGCCTGGATTTTTGCCGACGAAATCACTGTAAACTAATGAAAAGACGAAAATTTATTCAAAACACCTCACTAACCAGTGTTGGGATTACTTTAGGAACCACATTAATAAGTTGTAAAGAACAATCTGAGGAACAACCACAAAAAGAAAAAGAAATTATGACAAATACAGCCTCTACTCCAATTGCAGTATGTACATGGCGTTTTACCAAAGCAAATGCAAAAGCTGGAGAAGCACTAGCTTCTGGAAAATCTGCGTTGGATGCTGTTATCGAAGGAGTTGCTATAGAAGAGGAAAATCTAATAAATACAACTGTTGGAAAAGGAGGTGCTCCAGATCGAGAAGGTAATGTAACATTAGATGCTTGTGTCATGAACCCTGAAGGAGATTACGGTGCGGTTTTGTGTGTAGAGAATATCACTAATGTTGCCGCTTTAGCCAGAAAAGTTATGGAAGATACTCCACATGTTATGCTTGCCGGTGAAGGAGCAGAAGAATTTGGATATCAATCTGGATTTACCAAAGAAAACTTACTCACCGAAGAATCTAAAAAAGCATGGGAAGAATGGAAAAAAACTTCAGAATACAAACCAATCATTAATATCGAAAATCACGATACCATAGGCATGCTAGCGATTGACAACAATGGAGATATTGCAGGTGCCTGTACCACATCGGGCTTATCGTATAAAATGAAAGGTCGTGTTGGTGATTCTCCTATCATTGGATCCGGTTTATTTATAGATAATGAAGTAGGTGGCGCTATGGCTACAGGAATGGGCGAAGAAGTTCTAAAAACTGTTGGGAGTTTTCTAATCGTAGAATTAATGCGTAATGGTATGAGTCCTCAAAAAGCATGTGAAGAAGCGATTCGTCGTATTGTGACTAAAAATGATAAATACAAAGATTTTCAAGTAGCCTATGTAGCTATTAATAAAGCTGGAGAAATTGGTCATTATTGCATTCATGAAGGTTTTTCTATTATGAAATATCAAAATGGAGTTAATGAGAATGTACTTACTAAATTTTATCATACCTCTTAAAACCATAGACATGTCAAACAACACATCATATCGTAGTTCTTTTATCTTGTTAACCCTACTCTTTTTTCTTTGGGGTTTTATAACTGTGCTGGTAGATTCTCTAATTCCAAGATTAAGAGAACTATTTACTCTATCCTATTTTCAGGCTGGTTTGGTACAATTTGCCTTTTTTGGCGCTTACTTTTTATTATCAATCCCAGCTAGTTATATCCTGTCAAAAATTGGGTATAAAAAAGGAATTATCTTAGGATTATTAACGATGGCTACTGGTTGTCTACTATTTTATCCTGCAGCTTCCTATCGAGTTTTTGGAATTTTTATGCTAGCTTATTTTATACTCGCTGGCGGAATGACCATTTTGCAAGTGGCTGCTAATCCTTTTGTGGCTGTACTAGGTAGTGAAGATGGAGCATCGAGTAGATTGAATCTTTCCCAAGCATTTAACTCTTTAGGAACTGCAATTGCACCAGCTGTAGGAGCACTATTTATTTTGAGTGATAGTATCAAAAGTAAAGAGGAAATTGCACAATTATCAGAAAGTGCTAAAGAAACATATCTAGCATCCGAAGCAGCTGCTGTTCAAAATCCTTTTTTGGGATTAGCAATATTTATTATTGCTATTAGTGGGATCTTTTTCTTCGCAAAACTCCCAAAACTAATTAATGAAACATCCAGTGGTACCTATGCACAGGCTTTTGCTAAAAGGGGACTAGTGCTAGGAGTACTAGGAATATTCTTCTATGTAGGCGCAGAAGTAGCTATTGGCAGTTATTTGGTCAATTATTTTCTAGACATGAATATGGTCCCTCTTATTAAAGAGAGTAGTACTATGATGAATATCGCAGATTTTGTAGCTACCATTTTCTTTAAAAGTTTGGAAGGTGCAGATGCAAAAGCACTACTTGGAATTTTTGTAATCTTTTATTGGTCTGGTGCTATGATTGGTCGCTTTGTTGGGTCCTATCTTACCAAAATCATGAAACCAGGAAAAGTTTTAGCACTTTTTGCTTCTTTGGCAATTATATCGATATTAATTTCAATAGCTAGTAGTGGTTACATAGCTATGTGGAGTATTCTGGCAGTAGGATTATTTAATTCCATTATGTTTCCAACTATATTTACTTTGGCAATCGATGGACTGGGAGATTTAAAACCAAAAGCTTCGGGACTATTATGCGCAGCTATTGTTGGAGGTGCAATTATCCCTCCTCTATTTGGTTTACTAACTGATCATGTTGGCTTTAAGCTTGCATTTATTTTAGTGATTTGTTGTTATGGATATATCCTATATTATGGGTGGATAAAAAGTAGAACTATCACATAATCTTAAAAACCAACTTTCGTCCTAAAAAAACAAAGCGGTTGCAACCTATGAATTTTGTTACAACCGCTCGCAAATTCTAATCAACCTAAAATATTATTGCACTGCTACTTTTACAGTTTTCACAAATCTATTGCTACCATCGCCTATTCTAAAGAAATATAGACCTGTTGTTGCTTGTGCCATATCTACATTAATTCTATACTCATTTCCTATTCGGCTAAGAGAAGCTGTTTTTAATTGCTGTCCTAACATATTAAATACTCCGATATAAATTTCAGTATCGAGTGTATTCTGTGGAACCAAACTAATTTCAAATTTGTTATCTGGTTTTGTTAACACCGTTAATTGAGCATCGTTAAATTCTCTTTCATCCACACTTAATGTCTGATCAATTTCTACGGTATAATCATGAACCTCTCCAAAAGCAAAATCACCACAGGGATCATTAACATCTCCAGCTGCCGATGTATCCATTGCTTTGGCTCTTAAAATATGACTCCCTGGATTAGCTCCTACAGGAATTACTAAATTAAAGTCCTCTAAAACACCAAAAGATTGAAAAAACTCTCCTGCAATCAACTGTTCAGATGGTTCAAATATAAAATTATCATTAAAATCAATCCATACAGAAAGAGCCTCAACACCAGCCCCATCTATCCAATTATGTTGTGCCTGTAGTATATATTCGTTATCTCCATCAACATTAGATAATACAGTAGACAGGTTAGTACGGTCTGAATATCCGGTTACATCAAGTCCTCCTTCAGTATTACACCCACTACCCCCGTCATCGGCATTAATCGTGTTTAGAATAAATTGTTTAATTCCATCTACGTTACATCCACCGGCTGTTGGTATACAAACTGTATGTGAAACGCTTTTAGAAAAGCTATCATTACTTGCTACTTGATCTCCACTAAAATTTGTTTTTGCATCGATGACATAAGTAACATTAATGGTACTTAAATCTGCTTGAGTTGTAAATGTATAACTAGCAGTTTCTAATGGCGCTATTGGTCCTGCAAAAGTCTCTACAACCGGTGTACCACCATCTAAAATGTATTGCACTTCTATATTAGTAGCAGTTTCTCCTCCAAAATTAGTGATATCCACTATTACATCTTCTAAACCTAATCCCGTTCCTGTAGAAGGAGCTGTAATATCAACAATACCTACATCTCGCGCTAGTAGACTTCTAACTTCTTTCGAAGTATCATCATTTTGAACTATTCCATCACCTGTTAATACAGTATTCGCTTGGATAGTATAAGTCTGTCCTTGATTGGATAGATCAACCGTTGCAGTAAACGTATAATTAACCGATTCGTTAGGATTTACTGTACCTGCAAAAGTTTCTGTTGCTATTAACACCCCATCTACTCTTAATTCTATAGGAATATTTTGTTGAGGGTCTGTACCATAATTTCTGATACTTACCTCCACCGTTTCTGCATTTGTGAGCAAACCATCACTTGGAGAAAGAATTGCACTGACTCCTACATCATCAGCTAAATCAGTAATAAGACTAAAAGATGCAATTCTGGTAGCCCATAAATTATCATCTGTAAAATATTCTGCCGTATGCCAAAAAGTACGTTCGTCAGGATCCATTGTTAAGTGAGAATAATCTCCGAATCTATTAGATATCGTTTGTACCCCTGCACCATCTATTATAATGGCTTCGGCTAATGTCATCTCTCCTAAAGGATCATTAACAGACCTTCCTGTAAATCTAATACCTGGTTCTAATGTTGCGCTTGCAATATTAAACGCTAATCCTATATTTCCTAAAGCATCTATACATCCACTCCCCATAAATCTACTATGTCCATCATTTGGAGCATACGTTCCTTCTTGGTATACTGACCAACCTTCGGTATCGCTATTTCTTAATTCTATCCAACGAATTCCTGCGGTATCATTACCATCCACATCCACATTAAAAGTAATCAACCAAGAATTATGATCTGCAAAAGATCGATAATTCGCTGCATATGATATAACACCTCCAATCATATCAATTTTTTGAGAAGTTCCTGGTTGTTCAACATCTCCCGTCCCAAAAGGTGCAAAAACACTATCAAAAGGAGTAACGGGAATATCTAAAGGTTGTGAGATTGTGCTGTTAGACGGATTAGCAAAATCGATCTCAATTTCCCATATTTTTAATTCATCTTGGGTAATTGAATTGCTCCATCCATCATCCTGAAAATACACGATATACCCAGGTACATCTACTGGAAAATCACCTCCTACCAGATTTGCTGGTTCAGGGCTAAAAACCGTATTAGGATTTCTTTCAATTCCAGGAAGGTCAAATCCAATAATTTGAGCGTCCGGGTCTCCAGCAATCATAGCTTCACGATCTAAAACATATGTAGTATTACCTATTCCTTTATTTGCTGTAAGATAATATCCATCTGGCCAGATAGCATAATGAGGATAATCAGGAAATGCATCCAAAGGAAACTCATACATATTATAAGCACCCGTTGGATCAGGAGTTTCTGAAATAGCTACAATTAAAGCATTATCGGCAACTCGGAATTGGCTAACAAAAAATCGATCTGCCAAATGATCATACATGATTATTGGATCTCCATCATTGTTACCAGAACCTAAAAAATCTGATAATGATGTAGGACCTGCCAATACATTTCCACTTTTATCAAATATTTTTATAGCAACATTAACCCCATGAACATAATGGTTAGGACCAACCGCGCCTGAGGGATCAGGAGGTAAGAAACCCCCAGACTCATTCCTATCCGTACCTTCAAAATTAACTCCAAGATTATTATTAGAATTAATTCCAAATGCCTGCTGTCTTTTAGGATCAGGACCTATCGGCAAAGCATTTTGATTTACTTTTTCATTAGCTCGAAGGTTATTGAAAATAACCGTAAGCTCTTTTACTGTTTCTTTTGCTTTTGATTGATTTACCGTTGGATAATCTTTAAACGGTTTGGTTTTTCCTTTGTAGTTCCCTTTTGCGATTGTACTTGGACCTACCTCTTGTTGTGAAAACAAACTTGTTATGCAGAGAACACATAACATACAAAATAAAATTCTTTTCATTTTTTTGAGTTAAGAGTAAATATTAAACTGTGTGACATATAATAAAACAGTTAAATAATTACAAACCCTACTTTAAATTGAAATATTTCGAAATATATAATCAATCTTTTAACAAATTGTTTTTATAAGCTGTTGAATTTTTTGTGAGTCAGAAAATACAGTCACCTGATCATCAAAAAGTTTTAAACTATTCATACTAAGTTTAGGAGTGACTTTATCTCTTTTTATAGTAATAGCAGATAAATGTATTTCTTCGAAATTATTGTCTTTAAAAACTTTAGCATTATCCACGTTAATTCCCCCTCCAGGTAAAATCTTTAATTTTGAAACTTTATCCCTTAGCTTTACAAGTAAATTAATACCATCCAGTGCTTTTACCTCCTGACCTGATGTTAAAACTCGATGTACTCCTATCTCTTCTAAAATTCGAATTGTCTTTTCTGGATTAGGGATCCAATCAAAGGCTCTATGAAATGTAAAAGATAGTGGTGAAGCAAGCTCAATCAATTCTTCAGTCCTTTTTTGATCAAGTGTATGATCTTCGTGTAAAACTCCAGAAACAATTCCAGTGCAACCTATGGACTTGCAAAAAACAATATCTTTTTTCATAATATCGAATTCAGTATCTGAATACGTAAAGTTTCCGCTCCGGGGTCTAATCAATACATGAATAGGAATAGCAATTTCTTCTACAGTTTTTTTTATCAAACCATAAGAAGGAGTAATTCCTCCCACTGCCAATTCTGAACATAGTTCAATTCTATCTGCCCCTCCCTTTTCCGCATTCACAGCAGACTCAAAGGAATTCGCACAAATCTCTATTGTAATTGTTTTCACAGAATGATATACTATTTATTATTCTACAATAATTTCATCAATAAACGTCCAGGCTTTATTTCCTGCTCCTTGTAGCCCTTCAGGAATAACACCGTAATTTTTGACTTTTATCTTTATAAAACGACATTTTATATTGTTATCAATTGCAATTGGCACAATTGATCCTTCTAAAAATTTCACATCTAACTCCTTAGAAACTCCGTTGGAATAAGAGACATTGTCCTGAGAGAAGGAAACTTCAACCTTTTTGGGTGCATAAATCCACTGTCCATTTGCATTATAAAACCGGGTTTTTATTGCATGTATTTCTGATACTTGTTTTAGATCTATAGTAATTTCCACGTCGTCTCCCCAAAATCCTAACCATTCTTTATCTCCATACCTATTATTACTACCATTTATCCCATTTATTAAAGCCTCTTTACCACCAGCATTGTATGATGGATGTGGTTTTGTATTCATAATTACGGCAGCACCAATCGCTTTATGTATCAAAAAATTCTGAGTAAATAAAGCTCCTAAAGGCTCTTTTCCTTGAAAGACATTCGCTTTTAGCGTATAATTTTTTTCGATCAAAATAGGTTGGTTATATACTAATGAAGTTCCAACCGGATCAGTTCCATCTAAAGTATATCTAATTGTTTTATCCTTAAAAAATGTTTCTAAAGAGTACTTTACATTTTGATTAGTAACATCTATATCTCCATTAATTTCATATAAATGATTTGCATAATGAATACCTAGCATATCTAATCGTTTTTGAAAAGGTACTAATCGATTTATAAAATCGGAATAATTCTTTGTTTCAGTTGGACTCCAAACTACTTCACTTAATGCTATAGCTCTAGGAAATGCCATATAAGTTACTTTATCAAAAGTTTTCATATACTCTGTCCAAACATTTCCCTGAGCTCCAATAATGTATGTTGCTTCTTCTTTTGATATCCCGTCTGGAATTGGCTCAAAACTATATACTTTCTCTAACGGCAAATAGCCTCCTATCGCCAGAGGTTCATCGGTTCTATCACTTTGATAATAATCAAAGTAGCAATGAGAAGATGGTGTTAAAATAGCTTTATGCTTTTCTTTAACCGCAGAAATAGCTCCTTCTGTACCTCTCCAGGACATTACCACAGCATTTGGCGCTAAACCACCTTCTAGAATTTCATCCCAACCAATAATTTTTCTTCCTTTACTATTCAAGTATTTTTCAATTCTTTTGATAAAATAACTTTGTAATCCAAACTCATCTTTAAGTCCTTCTTTCTGAATCAGATTCTGACAATATTCATTAGCTTTCCATTGTGCTTTTGGGGTTTCATCTCCTCCGATATGAATGTACTCGCTCGGAAAAAGTTCCATAACCTCATCCAACACATCTTGTAAAAAAGTAAATGTCTTTTCGGTTGGACAATACACATCTTCAAAAACTCCCCATTTTGTGGCAACTTCTATATTTTTATCTCCACAACCAAGTTCTGGATATGCTGCAATTGCGGCTTTAGAATGCCCTGGCATTTCGATTTCAGGGATGATCGTAACATTCCGTTCTTGCGCAAATGCAACAATCTCTTTTACTTCTTCCTGTGTATAAAATCCTCCATATTTTTTTCCATCAAATTGATGTGGTTGATCATTATAATGGCCTACCAAAGTCTCCTTTCGATACGCTCCTACTTGTGTCAGCTTCGGATATTTTTTGATTTCGATTCGCCAACCTTGATCTTCGGTAAGATGCCAATGAAACGTATTGAACTTTAATAAGGAAAGAATCTCTATATATTGTTTGATATCCTTAACAGAAAAAAGGTGTCGCCCTACATCTAAATGCATTCCACGATACGAAAATCTAGGCGCATCAGAAATTGAAATCACTGGTAATTGTAAAGGGGTATTACAACTATTATTTTCAAAACAAGGCGGGAATAATTGTCGTAACGTCTGGATTGCATAGAAACTACCTTTAGGATCTTTGGAACGGATCAAAACTTCTTTCTCAGAAATGGTTAGTTGATAACCTTCTATATTAGTGATGGTAGTATCTATTTCAAAAGAAACAAAATTCGAATTTTTAGAAGTTTGTATTTCCAACGATTTTCCAATTCCTTTTTCAACCAATTTATTAAAATACGCTACAGTTTTTTTAAGATCTGGATGATATTTTATGGATGTATTTTGAGAAAACAGAAAATGACCTTTTCCTACTTTTTGTTCTTTTGGCAGAGGAATAAGACCCTCAAACACTACAGGATCTTGAGCCTTACTACAGCTACTGATTAGATAGAAAATTAATAGAATTTTTATATGACTTATCCTCCTATACATTTCTTACACAGATGTAGTTTTCATAACATTATTCAATGTTTTGATTTTGATATCTTCAAGCTTTATATCACCTTTAGTTTGAAATAAAAGCTTTTTGGTTTCTCCGGGTAAAACATCAAAAAAATTATCTTCAAAATGTCCTTTCTTATCAGTGTACAGAAATACATCTTTCTGTAATGATGAAGATGAAACTATTATTTCGTATCCGTCGGAAACCTTGGTTATCTCTAATTGCACATTATGATCAGGCAATCTTAGATCTTTAGGACGCACCAAGTAAAAATTAGCTTTTTCACCATCAAATTCAGTTGTTACTACTACATTTTTGGGGTCTACAATTTCATTTGGTATTTTTTGCTCCAATACTTTTGTTGAGGCATTCGCTTTAGCTTTTACATTCACTTTATTTTTCCACAATACATTCCCTTCAAAATCCATGAACGTTATCTTTAAAGCTCCTTCTTTGGCATGAAGATGATCATTCACAACATGTAGATATAAAGAATCATTTTTTACTTGTGAGGACAGTATTAAGTTTTCAAAACTTCTCTTTGCTTTGTAATGCAAGGCTTTCCAGTTTCCTAATCCATCGATTCCAGACCATGACACTACTGGCCAACAATCATTAAACTGCCAATATAGCGATCCCATATTATAGGCCATTGCTCTTCTATGGGCATGAATACCTTTCGTTATACCATACGCTTGTAACAATTGACTAACATATACATAATCTTCTGGATCGGACGGAACCGGAAAATCTCTTTCCATATATTCTTTAATTAATGAAAATCCTCTATTATGTTTTTGATGTGTTTGGAAACTAGAATGATTAATATTGATGCTATCTAACTGCGTAAAATATTTAATTGCTTCATAGGATGGAAAAGATTGAAATCCATATTCGCTCATAAACCTTGGAATCTCTTCTTCAAATCTTTCAAAAGGTAATGCATCATGCCATACTCCCCAATCATGTGCGCTTCCTTCTAGCTTAAATCTTTTATCTGCTCGTCCGTATTTAGGAGAACTTTCCCAATAAGAGTTATCTGTTAAACTTGCTACAGCTTCTGGCAAGACTCCGTTAAAAAGCTTTTGATAATTGCTCCATATTTCTTCTTTTTCTTCTTCGGATCTATCGATTTGCCAACCCCAATTATGCCAAGCTTCATTATTTTCATTATTGCCACACCAAACAGCTATACTTGAATGATTACGTAATCTTTTGATATTGTCTACAGCTTCTTGCTTCACATTTTCTAAAAACTCATCATCACCAGGATACATCGCACAAGCAAACATAAAATCTTGCCAAACTAGGATTCCATTTTTATCGGCTAAATCGTAGAAAATATCTTCTTCATAAATTCCTCCTCCCCAAACACGAAGCATATTCATATTGGCAGCCATAGCATCTTTAAAGATTTGCTGATAATCCTCAGTCGTTACTTCTGGTTGAAAAATGTGCTGAGGAATATAGTTGGCTCCTTTCATGAATACAGGAATGTCATTTAACTTGAAATAAAAAGTACTTCCTACACCATCTTGATCTTGTATTAATTCTATAGTACGTAATCCTTTCTTAACACTCTTGGAAAGAATCTCTTTACTACCTTCCATTATTTGTAGCTTTATATCGTATAGATATGGATCTCCTAGATTATGAGTCCACCATCTTTTAGGATTCAAAATCTCAAAATCGAAATCGTATAAGTGATTACCTGGCACTGATGGAATCTCTTTTTGTAAAACAATAGAGTCATTTACAAAGACCTTATATGTAAGCTCAATTTCTGATGTTATGGTAAGATCCAGCTTTGCTTGCAACGATGCTTTTTGATCTGTAAGGGATTGTTGTTTGAGATATAAATCATTTAAAAAAACATCATCCCAAGATTCTAGAATAATTGGCCTCCATACGCCAGAAGTAATGAACGTAGGTCCCCAATCCCATCCATAGTGAAATTGCGGCTTACGAGTAAAAACTCTTCCCGATACCGGAAGTTCATAAGCTAGTTTACTCATCTTTTGTTTTTCGATCGTATCAGTATGCTTAAATATAATTCTAAGCGTATTCTCTTTCCGAACTCGATTAGAAACATCAATATTCCAAGTTCTAAAAGCATTATATGTATTGATCAATAAACTATCATTCAAAAAAACAGTAGCATAGGTATCTAATCCTTTAAACTGAAGTTGATGATATTTTCTCTTTAACTGTTCTTCGTCTAATTGAAATGTAGCACTATATTCCCAGTCTTCATCTGAAATCCATTGTAGTTTCTCTTCATTATTACCAATAAATGGTTCTTCGATTTTCTTGTTCTTCAATAAATCGGTATGAACGGTACCAGGAACATTAGCAGGAAGCCAAAGTGTATCTCTCGTATTTTTAAACTTCCAATCCTGACTGATTTCTGTGGTAAGATTCGATTTTTCTTTTGCACAGGAAATTAAGATTACCAATAGCAGAAGTAATCCAATTTTTTTAGACATATTTAAAATGATTTTGTGAGCATTTATTAAGGAAAATTAGCTTCTCTAAAATAGAAAAATTAATCTACTTAAATAAATAACACTTAAAATCAAAATTTAAGATGTAATGAATTAAGGAGTGGAACTTGAAACTTGCATTACCTTACCATTGTAAAACTTATTTCCGGTAAGTGCAAAATTGGTAATGTAAGTTGCCATTTCTATTGCCGTCAATGGTGCTTGATACCCTGGAAATGCTTCTTCCAACATTTCTGTTTGTACTGCTCCTAGTGCTAATACATTAAATGCTATTCCGCTTTCTTTATACTCTTCTGCCAATAATTCGCTTAAAGTAATAACCGCTCCCTTGCTAGAACTGTATGCCGCTAAACCCGGAAACTTCATACTTCCCTGAATTCCCCCCATACTACTTACAGTTACAACATGACTTCCGGATTTCATAAAAGGCAGTAATAAACGTGTGATTTCCGCAACCCCAAAAACATTTACTTTATATACTTCTTCAAATTCTTCGGAACTAATTTCTGCAAAAGGTTTATTCAACAATTTACCTGCATTATTGATCAAAATATCTACGCTATTCCAATTTTCTTTAATATAACCGGAAACTTTTAAAAGATCATCGGAACTACATAAATCACAAGAAAAAGCATGAATATTCTTGTGGTTTAACGCTGATATAGGTTTTTCATTTCTTGAGAGTGCAAGTACCTGATGCCCTTCATCTGCGAACAATTTTGCCATTTCGAATCCTATTCCCCTACTGGCTCCAGTAATTATTACGTTTTTCATCTGGTTGTTTTATCGTTTCTTAGCGGTCGTATAGAATCGCCATAGAAACATGTCGATTTGATCTAGACTTAATCGTTTAGGTATTTTTCTCAGGGTTACTTGAGTTTAATCTCCTGTGTTTTCGAATTCAATATGTTTGTCATTACTGGAATGCAATCATTGATAAGTTCTGCCATAAATTCAAAATTCATTTCTGACACCTCATCATCTACATGATGGTAATAGTCATAGTTAGTGAAGTCGAATGTTGAAATCGTTTGGCAAGGCACATTAAATTCTTTATGAAAAGGATAGTTATCACTTCTACGAAATAACTGAAACTCTTTAGCTTTAGGAAGAAACCCTATTAATTCTTTCCCTGCATATTCATTCATTTTCTCAGCCATATTAGATATTTCATATCCTGTGATATATGCTTTATAAGATTTGTTATTCAACGGTACTCCAATCATTTCAAAATTTACCATCGTATACAAATTCAAGTTTTTCTCTTTTAAAACCTTAGCCAAATGCTTTGATCCAAGCAAACCTTTTTCTTCTGCTCCAAATAACACAAACAAAACGCTACGTTTATTATCTTTAGCTTCTGCAAAATATTTGGCCAAAGAAATTACTGCTGTACTTCCTGCAGCATTATCGTTAGCTCCATTAGCAATAGTATCTCCATTAACTTCTTTTCCTTTCCCGATATGATCGAAATGAGCTCCAACTATTACAAATTCATTCGCCAAATCAGGATCCGTACCTTTTAAATATCCTACTACATTATAGGTTTCCGTTCCTTTCGCATCAAAAGATGGTAAATAGGTGTCGAAATATGGACTAATACCAGAATTTTTAAATATATCTTCTATATACTTTGCTGCTTTTTTCAATCCTTCAGATCCAGTATCTCTGCCTTCTAACTCATCACTAGCCAAAAAATTCATAATAGTTTCTACTTCTGAAGCTTTAATTTTTGATTCACTGGACTGAGCTGTAGTTACTTGTTTGCAGTTAATAAACACTATAGCTATTATAAAAAGTGCAATACGTTTCATATTCTGTTTTTTTACTTCTTTCATTACTATAATTTAATATCCTTTTGTGATACTCGTTATAGTTCTTATTTTGATTAACGAATTATTTTTTGCTAAATATACTTAAAAATGGAACTTAACTAACCGGCATTAGCTTTTCATTATACCTTTTATCTTTAGATATTGTAAAAGCATTACTGTTCTTGCATCTTTGATCTCGCCTAAGGCTATCATACCAAATGCTTTTTCGAATTCAATTTCTAAAACATCTATATATTCTTGTTCTTCTGATAAACCTCCACCGTTATTTACTTTTTGGTTATCATCATATTCTGCAATAAACAAATGAGCAATCTCTGTCATCACTGCTGGAGAAGCGTATACTTCAAATGCTTTTTCAAGCTTCTCAATAATAAAACCTGTTTCTTCCGCTGCTTCTTTTTTAGCACATACTTCTGGAGTATCTCCATCCAAAGATCCCGCACACACTTCTATACTCATCCCTGATGGACTCCCATTCAAAAGTGTTGGTAGTCTAAATTGTCGAGTTAACACAACTGTATTTTTAGATAGGTTATACAATAGAACAGAAGCTCCATCTCCATGATCATATACTTCCCTCAAATGTTGTTCAACAATATCACCTTCTGTATGCTGATAGTTAAAGGTATATTCTTTTAACGAAAAAGTTTTATCTGATAAAGTTCTGCTTTGGATATTACTAATATGTGCTTTCATTAATTTGAAAAAATTTTACTTTAATGGAAATGAATTAAATAAAAAATCCTACTTCACAAGAAGTAGGATCTATAGTATGAATTTCCATTTCTGGAATTATGCTAACATCGTTACTGGATTTTCCAGATATTGTTTCAAGGTTTGTAAGAACTGTGCTCCTGTAGCTCCATCAACAGTTCTATGATCGCAAGCTAAGGTTACCTTCATCGTATTACCTACTACAATCTGACCATCTTTAACAACTGGTTTCTCTACAATAGTACCTACAGATAATATGGCAGAATTAGGTTGATTAATGATCGAAGTAAACTCCTGAATACCGAACATCCCTAAATTAGAAACTGTGAATGTACTTCCACTCATTTCCTGAGGAGTTAATTTTTTATTTCTTGCTTTACCAGCTAGATCTTTTACATTCGCTCCAATTTGTGTAAGTGACATTTGATCTGTAAATGGTAATACAGGCACTACCAATCCATCAGGTACCGCAACTGCAACTCCGATACTAATATGCTTTGCATACTTGGTAACATCATCAGACCATTGTGTATTTACTTGCGGATGTTTTCTAAGCGCCATAGCACATGCCTTTACAACCATATCATTAAATGATACTTTTGTATCTGGTAATCCATTAATATATTTCCTAGAAGCCATTGCATTTTCCATATCTACCTCTATAGTTAGATAATAGTGAGGTGCATTGAACTTTGAAGCAGAAAGTCCTCTAGCAATTGCTTTACGCATCTGAGAATTTTTCACTTCCTCGAAACTTTCTTCTCCAGCAGGTACATATGGTTGTACTGTTGGTGTGGAAGTTGTTTCTTTAACACTGTCAGTACTTGTCGGTGCAGCAGCAGGAGTAAATGATTCAACATCTTTCTTAACTATTCTTCCATTCTCTCCTGTACCTTTAACCTGAGATAAATCAATTCCTTTATCTGCAGCAATCTTTTTAGCTAAAGGAGAAGCAAATATTCTTCCACCAGATGATGCATTATTTGTAGGAGCGGCAACTGGCTCTTCTTTTTTAGGAGCTGGTGCGTCTTCAGATTTTGTTGGAGCTGAAGCTTTTGTAACACCTCCATCCTTAATACCTGACACATCAGTTCCTGCAGGCCCTATAATGGCTAATAAAGCATCCACAGGTGCTGTTTGCCCTTCTTCTATACCAATATGCAGTAAGGTACCATTGTAGAAGGATTCAAATTCCATAGTAGCTTTATCAGTTTCTATCTCTGCTAGAATATCTCCTTCTTCGACAGTTTCTCCAACTTTTTTAAGCCAAGAAGCCACTGTTCCTTCTTCCATAGTATCACTAAGTCTTGGCATAGTAATTACCTCTACTCCTTCAGGAATTTCAGCAGATGCCTCGCTACTAGTATTTGTTTCTTCTACCTTTTCTTCTTTTGGTTCATCCGATGAGGAAGAAGTTGTACTTCCGTTTAATAATCCTGAAATATCTTCTCCTTCATCTCCTATAATCGCCAATAGTTTATCAACAGGAGCTGTTTCTCCTTCTTCTATCCCAATATGAAGTAAAATCCCATCGTAAAAGGATTCAAATTCCATTGTTGCCTTATCAGTTTCAATTTCTGCAAGAATATCTCCTTCGCTAATCTTGTCTCCTTTTTTAACAAGCCACTTCGCAACCACTCCTTCTTCCATGGTATCGCTCAATCGCGGCATATTAATTACTGTAGCCATAATTTATTGTGGTTTGTGTGATAAAAACGGATAATTGTCTTGTTCGTAAACAACATCATACATAAGGTTTTTTTCAGGGAATGCAGATTCCTCAGCAAACTTTTGACATTCTGCTACCTTATCCTTTACAGCTTTATCAATTGCTGCTATTTCATCATCCGTTGCATATTTCTTTTCTTTAATAACATCCAATACCTGAGTAATTGGATCTATTTTTTGATATTCAGCAACCTCATCTTTTGTACGATACTTTTGGGCATCACTCATAGAATGTCCTCTATAACGATACGTTTTTAGTTCTAAAAACGTTGGGCCACCTCCTGTTCTTGCTCTTGTAATCGCTTCATCCATAGCTTCCGCTACTTTTACTGGATTCATAGCATCTACTGGTCCGCAAGGCATTTCATAACCTAATCCTAACTTCCAGATATCTGTATGATTTGCAGTTCTTTCAACAGAAGTTCCCATAGCGTATCCGTTATTTTCTACACAGAATACTACTGGCAAATTCCAAAGCATTGCTAAATTGAACGTTTCATGAAGTGATCCTTGTCTTGTAGCACCATCTCCCATAAATGTTAAAGTAACTGCATCTCTCTTATGGTATTTATCTGCAAATGCAAGTCCAGCTCCTAAAGGTATTTGTCCTCCTACGATACCATGACCACCATAAAATCTGTGTTCTTTAGAAAAAATATGCATAGAACCTCCCATTCCTTGTGAAGTTCCTGTTCCTTTACCATATAATTCGGCCATTACTCGTCTAGGATCTTCACCCATTCCGATTGGCTGAACATGATTACGGTATGCAGTAATCATTCTATCTTTAGTAAGATCCATTGCATGTAATGCTCCAGCTAAAATAGCTTCTTGACCATTATATAAATGTAAAAATCCTCTTACTTTTTGTTGGATATAAACTTGTGCTAATTTGTCTTCGAACTTTCTCCAGAAGAGCATATCTTCGTACCACTTCAGGTAAACTTCTTTGGTTACTTTTTTCATCTAAAATGTAATGATATTTCAAAATTAAGTCAGTTTTACAACTGACCTCTCTAACAATTACAGAATTTTTCTGCCAATTTTTCAATTAAGCGAAAAACAAAAATAAGATATTCATTACTAAGGAGAAAGCAGTTTTTAGATAAAAATCTACGAAAACGTTATAAATACGAATTATCAAAAATAAGAGGCAATAAATTAGCTAAAGAGTAAGATTTTACTACTTTTCCTGTCTCTCCCATAAAATAAATCTCAATTGGCTTCTTTTGATTGATTTCATATTCTGCAATCGCTTGCCTACAAGCTCCACAAGGTGGAGTAGGTGTTACTAGCTGATGTTTAAGGGATTTTGCCGAAAGCGCCATTCTTATAATAGGCACACCCGGAAAGTTAGCTCCTGCAGCATATATAGCTACTCTCTCAGCACATAGACCAGAAGGATAACAGGCATTCTCCTGATTATTTCCTAACACAATCTCATTATTTTCTAATAGCAAAGCTGCCCCTACTAAGAATTCAGAATACGGAGCGTATGCTTGATCTCTTATTTTAAAAGATTGTTCCATTAAACTCTGAACATCTAATGGTAGTTCCTCGAAAGAGTCGAACACCTGCAGTGTTGATTTAATTTCTATTTCTTTCACACTTTTACATTTTAGTAATTAGATATCAAAAAAATGATTACAAAATTAAGAATCCTTGTTATCACTTTTCTCTCTCTTTTAAAAATATCAATACCATAAATTACTGATCCTTCAATATCCTTAATAGGATTGCACAATGTACTATAAACAAAAAAAGTATCAAACATATAGCCTGATACTTTTTCTTATAATATTTCTGAAGTTTTTATCTGTCGTAAAAATCTTCTCCAAAATTAAATGAAAGACCAAAACGAAGTGTTCCTTCTAATGGACTTTGTACGGAAGAAGCATTAAATAAATAAGACACGTCTAGATTCACTATAGTATACTTAAATCCAAGACCTAGAGATACAAATTTACGCGCTCCTTTTTCTTCAGCTTCATTAAAATATCCTCCTCTAAAAGAGAATACATCTTTATAAACATACTCAGCTCCTAGAGACCATGTGAATTCTTGTAACTCTTCACTAAAACCTCCATCAGCATCTCCCCATGAAGAAAATATTGCTCCAAAAGAACTAATACTCTGGTACTCTGCATTATCCTCTGCATCTATATCACCATCTCCATCAAAATCCTGCGGACTAGGAACTAATAGTTTAGCAAATTCTAAAGAAGGCGTAATTCTGTTATACTCATCTAATAGAAAATCGAAACCAGCACCTAATCTAAAAGTTGTTGGAATAAAATTTTCCTGACCAGCGTCATCATACTTGATTTTAGGTCCGATATTAGAAATGTTTAATCCTGCTCTCCATCTACCATTAAAAGAATTATATGCTATTTCTTCACTACGGTAAAAAGCAGCTACATCAACTCCAAAACTACTCGCAGCACTTGCATCAGCTTGCCCTGCTCCTTGCAACCTTAAATCTGATCTTAAATAACGACCAGCTATACCCATAGAAAATGTTGGACTTAATTGTAATGCATAAGAAACATCTAATGTTAATTCGTTTGGTTTTTGAACATTTGGTTCATCATTAGGCCCTTGTCTAAATTCGATATCTCCTAAACTAAAATATCTAAAACTAGCTGCAACAGCACTTCTACCATCTTGCCCAAAACGGTTATAGTAATTTACACCTCCCAAAAAGATATCATCAACTAGGTTACTTAGGTAAGGTGTATAGTTAATACCAACTCCTTGCTGCTTACCAATAAACGCATATTTTGCAGGATTCCATTGTTGTGAAAACGCATCTGCTGAAGTTGCAACCCCTTGATCAGCTAGACCAGCTGCTCTGGCATCGGCTGCGATTAAAAGAAATGGCGTAGCTGTTGTTATAGCTCGATTCGGTTCTTCTTGTGCCTGTGTCTTGTAGTTGAACAGTGTAAAAAACACTAAGCCAAGGATTATGATTTTTCTCATGTGAAAATTAATTTAGACAAATATATAGTTATTTAGTTATTATAAGATGACGAGTTTTTCAAATTTCTCAACCCGTTGATTTGTTAACGTTGATTTTACAGATATCTTGTATACGTATACTCCTTTTCCTAATTTATCCCCAAAATCATCTCGCCCATTCCACTGGATGTCCTCTCGGTAACTTGTTTTACCGGACAGGGTTTGATTGTTGGTCCAAATCACTTTTCCTGAAACAGTAAATACCTGAACTTGAACTTCTAAAACATCATTTATTGCCCCAGAATGCTCAAACCAAAACTCGGTATGACTTACGAATGGATTTGGATAATTTAATACATTATTAAGTGAAAAACCTGATGCATCAGCTACCACAAATTGTATTTCTTGTGTAGAAGAATTGTTATAAACATCCCAGCCTTTGAATGTGAGCGTATGTAAACCCGGTTCCAGATCTCTTAATTTGAAATTAACAACTCCTCTGGTAAAATCATCAATTTCTGTTTCATAAAAATCATTTAAAATAAAAGGATTAGATTCATCTCCATCTAGTATTGCCGAAATATCATGTCCAATTCCACTAGCTGTATTTATTCCATTTTCATCTTCTAATTTTGCAATCAATATTGGAGAGTCATTAGTTACTCCACCGGAAACAAAACTTTCATCATTCATAAATAATTGAATTTGTGGCCCCACATTATCCTCTGGTGCATTTTCATTGAGTCCACCTACTAAGATGGTTTCGTCTGAACCTGTTTGATCTTCTAAAGCTCCATTTCTTGATGCATAAAAACTTATTCTTCCATTATCAACTGGTATCCCTATATCTCTAGGAACAATAAATTCAAAATCAAACAACCCGTTTGTGATAGATGCTTTACCTCTAAAAATAATCTCTCCAAGAGTTTCAAAGTTCAACTTAATGATTTCTCCCGAACTATTTCTTACGCCATCATTGGCCAATGTAACTCTATCCACATCCTTATCATATATTGTAGTAGATAAAACACCATTATAATCGGATAATAAAACCCCTGATTCACTAACCACTTCTCCAGAAATTTTCATCCTAGCTAAGGCTTCAAAAGTATCTACTGTTCCCGTGACAGGAGCATCGTTAATAGCAGTTAAACGAATATTGGGTTTAGGAATTGCCATTTTCATAGCAGGGTCTCCAAAAAAGAACACTACTCTCCTACTATTAGTTGTATAAGTATTCTTTAATTGCCTTACTGCTTCAGCGATTGAGGGATATTCAGACCCATCAGGAAATAAAAATTCTGACAATCGATCATTTACTGAAATACCAAATGTAACGATTACATCTCTAGTAGTACTAATTAAACCTACTGCTCCACCTTGTGTATTCCAATAGGTAAGCTCCCCTGCAGAATCCCTACAAGGGTTGTCAAATTTTGTAAATTCGCAAGTAACTGTTATAAATATAGGAAGGCGATTTGTATTTGCTAAATCTATTGCATCGGACTTATTAAATATAAATTCTTTTGCCAAGCCATCTTCTCCTCCATGACCAAAATAATCTATTGCCACAGCACCTGTTTCTATTGCAGTGGAGATTGCTTCATTTACTTTAGGATATCTACTCCCTGATGCTGAGGATTCTTGTTCAAAAGCATCAGCATATATTTTTGTTAGGTTTAGGTAAGGTTTTCTTACTATTAAATCATCACCAAGCTCATCTAAATTTCTCTGAATAGTTTCCTCCCAATCTTCATCAACATCATCTGCAATTAACAGGACAGAATTCCTCCATCTTCCATAGGATTGCTCATTATCATAGTTGATAATTTTAGTAACCATAGCATCTGCCAATTGCGGAGAATCTGCTAAAATTCGTCCTACGGCAACATCCAATTGATCACTAGAAATCATTCTTCCTTCTACAGGATCCATAGAACCAAAAAAATCGTCAGTTGCAAAAGAGCTCACTAATGAAAAACTACTTAAACTTTCAAAGGTGGGTACAATATTACTATCTGGACAATTTTCTCTAAGCAATATCCCTTTATAATCCACGGAAGCATCTCCAAAAAGACACACATATTTTAATCGTTCACTTGGATCTGACGCATTATCATAAACATACCGTACAAGATTTCTGATCGCGGAAATATCTTGCTTACCACTTCCAAATTCATGATATATTTGGTCTAGAGTTACTACTTTTACATTATAATTATTAAGATTGCGATGATGATCTGCTAAACGATTTGCAGATTGCACTAAATCATTATTCACTACAATTAAATAATCAATATCTTCGAATTGACCTTGATTATTTAAAAATATAGTTCCTTTAATATCCTGATTACTTACCCTACTCGTCTGGTCAGCTAACGGATTAAAATAATCTGTAGGGACAACTGATATATACTGCCTAGCCTCTCCCATTGTGGCTTTAAAGCTTAGAGTAGCGGCATTACCATCATTTGAAATTCGACTAATCGCCTCCGGATTGGTAACATCCCATACCTGAGATATTGATGAAGCATTAGCAATATTATATTGACCTACACCTGTTAAAGTAGCAGCTTCTTCATAAACAAATGACATCTGACTATTAGTTCCTGTAAGAGCTCTTTTAGCCTCCAAGCTAATAAAATCAAGATATCCTATTGCTGAAGGATTACCGTTGTTATTATAGTTTAATCCAACTGTTATTCTATCTGATGATGATGTTATATCTTGAGTAATGTTCCTAGGAGAACCTAAAGTAGTTCCCGTGACCTGGGAAAAACTCAAAATAGCTTCTTGAGTCCCATTCACTGTTACACTCATACTGGAGGTTCTAGCCGATGTAGCCGCTGCATATACATTTAGTTCAACAGGTTCTGAAGTAATTAAATTGGGAAAGTCAAAGTCATATGTACGATTACTTTGTATATCAAATCTATCTCCAAACCACCTTCTACCAACTTTCACTATATTATATTCATCTACTTCGTAAAACTGGTAATCTGTAAAAGAATTTATCTGAGTAACGGCCGTTCCAGTAGGTTCTGTGTAATTAGAGACCCTTCTTCCACTAGATCCCCCTGTAGTTATGTAATAATAAGATTTATCTGCATATAAGTTTAGATTTGTAATATTTTCTTCGCTATAATACCCTGCGGTACCTTCACCATAAAACAAGATGTAATCACTGCCCGAAAAAGTACCATCTTCTCCACCGACTACCTGAATAGCATTTTCCCTAAGATCGAACTCATTATTTTCTTCATTAAGTAATGGTAACATTCGCCCACCATTACCATAAATTTTGATTGTGCTAGGATTAATAGCACTAACATTCATTCCTAAACTAGCTAAGAATTCTGGAGTAATTCTAAAAACACCGGTTTTATCCACATAAAATCTAAACCATTCTCCCGTAGCTAATACCGAATTGGTTATAGGAGCGCTCTTGGCAATTGCACTTGAGCTTCCTCCTATTTGATAAACAACATCAAATGAAATTATTTTCTTAAAACTATTACCTGTTCTTATAATAGGAAAAACACTTAAAAAGCCTGCTCTTTTATTCCTAGCCGAAGTAGACCTAATATTGTAGCTTAACTTTCTTGGAATAAAATCAACATTTAAATCTTTTAACTCCTGTCTAGAAATACTTTTATAAGCAACATTCTCCAGCCTTGCTGTACGTTCATTTATCGGAGAAGATTCTTCCCATCTAGTAACAAATTGAACTCCTAAGCCATCCTGGTATTCAAAATTTTCCTCATCAAACCCAGGAACTGTAAATGAAAAAGTAGAAGTATTTATTTCTACATCTTTCCAGTTTATGTCTATGTGAATCGATTTCTGTGCTGAAATAAACATAGAAATCAATAGCGCATATAAAATTGTAATTTTCTTCATCATAGCGTATAACGGGTTTGGCGCCGTTTTAGTGTCTCTAAAATTATTGTTTTTCTTCAAAAATAATAATAAAGACAAAAATATTACGTTAAACCAAAGTCAATCATGAAAACATAAATTTTCAAAGATTTGATATTATTTTAAAAATATTAGGGTAAATTTAACGTTAATTATTATATTGCAAGCCCTAATTTCTACTTTAACGAACTTAAGATTATGAAAAACGCGTTAGTTTTTAAGTCTCTGATGGCCCTAACCATTAGTACCTTACTGTTTAGTTGTAACAAAACCGATTACGGCAGCAGTTCTAGAGCCACTGGTTGGAAATACAATTCCAAAGACGGTGGATTCCAAGTAAACACAAATTACAAAGAACAAGAAACAGGACCAGGATTAGTTTTTGTTGAGGGAGGTACCTTCACTATGGGACGAGTTCAGGATGATGTAATGCACGATTGGAACAACACTCCTACACAACAACATGTTCAATCCTTTTATATGGATGAAACAGAGGTTACCAATGTTATGTATTTGGAATATCTTGATTGGTTAAAAGGTGTTTATCCTCCTACAGAACCAAAATATAAAAATATTTATCATGGTGCACTTCCTGATACTTTAGTATGGAGAAACCGTTTAGGATTTAATGAAATGATGACGAACAACTATCTTCGTCACCCAGCTTATGCTAACTATCCAGTTGTAGGAGTTAACTGGATTCAAGCAGTAGAATTTAGTAAGTGGAGAACAGATAGAGTTAACGAAAGAATCCTTGAAGAAGAGAGAGTCATAAAAGAAAATGCTCCTTTCGAAGATGTTTCTGCTGAAAGCACTTTTAATACTGACACATATTTAAATGCACCTTCACAAACTTATGGAGGTAATGACGAAGCAACCAGAGGTGGAAAGAAGTCAGAGCAATATGAAAAAAGAAATGATTCTACAGGATTATATATCCAGCGTAAAGATGGATTATTACTTCCAAAATACAGACTACCAACAGAAGCAGAATGGGAATATGCTGCTTTAGGACTTGTAGAATTAAGAAGTTATAATATTTACAGAGGTAGAAAAAAATACCCATGGGATGGACAATATACACGTTCTGGAAAAAGAAGAACTCGTGGAGACCAATTAGCTAACTTTAAGCAAGGTGATGGTGACTACGGTGGAATTGCTGGATGGAGTGATGATGGTGCAGATATTACAGCTCCAGTAGCTTCTTACGACCCTAATGACTATGGTCTTTATGACATGGCAGGAAACGTTGCAGAATGGGTAGCAGATGTCTACAGACCAATTGTAGACGATGAGTATAACGATTTTAACTACTACAGAGGAAATGTATACACTAAAAATGCAATCAATCCTGACGGAACTGTAAAGATTGTTACTACAGATTCTATTATATATGATACTTTAAGTAATGGAAAAATTGTAGCAAGAGTATTACCAGGAGGAATATTACAAACTCCAGTTGATGAGAACGAAACGTATTTAAGAACTAACTTTACACAAAGTGATAACCGTAATTTCAGAGACGGTGACAAAAGTTCTTCAAGATATTACGAAGGTTTCCAAGATGAAAACATTCCTAATAGAAGAATGTACAACTCTCCTATCCACAGTGTAGAACCAAGCGCAGCAGACAGTACTAAGCTAGATAGAAGATATGACGAATCTAGTAAGAGAACTACTATTGTAAGTGAAGAGGTAAGAGTTTACAAAGGAGGTTCTTGGAAAGATAGAGCATATTGGTTAGACCCTGCTCAGAGAAGATTCTTTCCACAAGATATGGCTACGGATTATATTGGATTCCGAAATGCAATGTCTCGTGTAGGTGAAAAAGCAAAAAGCAAAAAAACACCTAAGCATAGAAAGCCTAGATAGAAACTTTAAGAAAAGTTCGTTAAAATATATAAAGCCCTGACATTTGATCAGGGCTTTTTAATACAATTACATTACTCATAATATGAACATCTCTAACATACATCAATTATTTCTTGAAAGTAGTGGTATTTGCACGGATACCAGAAAAATCGTAAAAAACAATCTTTTTTTCGCCTTAAAAGGAGCAAACTTTAACGGTAATGAATATGCAGAAGAAGCCATTAAGCAAGGAGCATCTTATGCCATAATTGATGACAAACAATATCATACTTCAGACCAATTTATAGTAGTTAATGATGTACTAGAGACATTGCAGCATTTAGCAACTTATCACAGAAACTATCTTGCCATTCCGATAATTGCACTTACCGGAAGTAACGGAAAAACCACTACTAAAGAATTGATCAATTGCGTTCTCTCTGCACAATTTAACACCACAGCAACCAGCGGCAACTTAAACAACCATATTGGCGTTCCCTTAACCTTATTATCTATGGATAAGAACACCGAAATTGGAATTGTGGAAATGGGTGCAAATCACATAAAAGAGATAGCGTTTTTATGTAATATAGCACAGCCAGACTTTGGATACATAACCAATATAGGAAAAGCTCATCTCGAAGGATTCGGAGGAATAGAAGGAGTCTTAAAAGGAAAAACCGAACTTTATCAACATCTACGAGAAAAAGACAAACTCGTTTTTTTGAATTCAGAAGATCCTAAGCTTCTAAAAGCATCAAGCGGTATGAACACCTACACTTTTTCTCAACAAGGCAGTAGTAACGCTAGAATACAATTACAGAACGCAGATCCCATGGTTAGTGTCGCCTATAAAAATCTAGAAATCCAAAGTAACCTAATCGGAGTTTACAATTTTACCAATATTGCAGCTGCAATAGCAATCGGTTCTTATTTTAAAGTACATGAGAAATTGATCAAGACAGCTATAGAATCTTACATTCCATCGAATAATAGATCTCAAATCATTGCTAAAAATGACTTTACCATTATCATGGACGCTTATAATGCCAACCCTTCAAGCATGAATGCTGCAATTGATAATTTAAAACAATTAGAAAGCTATCCTAAAACAGTATTTCTTGGAGACATGTTTGAACTTGGAAAAACAGCAGAAGAGGAGCATCAAAAAATAGCAGACAAGGCGTCATCCTCATCTTTTGATGTTATATTCCTAATTGGCGAAAATTTCTATCAGGTATCTACCACAGATCCTAGGGTTAAGAAATATCGATCTTTTGAAGATTTACAACAAAACGAAACATTTGAAAAATTGCAAGGTACTGTTCTAATCAAAGGATCTCGCGGAATGAAATTAGAACGTGTTTTAGATATTCTACACTAAGACGCTACCTAATCTTATGCTGTAGCCATATAATTCTCTAGGTTATTAAGAGATTCATTTATTGATTTTTGAAAACTTCGTTTCATTATAAAATACAGGATCATCTTTTTAAAAATTGAGTTCACTTTAGGATACAATTCTATTATGATTTCACACGAACTTTGAGACACAGGAATGATAGTATAAAATTGATACATCCCATCAATAATAGGAATATCGGTTGTATATTCTCCATAAATTAATTTACCAGTATCTACCGCTTTTGTTACTGTAGTAAAATTGAGTCGTTTCCCATCGATCACACAAACATGCTCTGTTCCTAAACGAGTAACTTCATCCGGATTATACTCGAACTCATCGACACCTTTAACCCAATGATGACGATAACTGTAATTTGTAATATATTCTAACAAACTCTCTGCGGAAGTTTTATATTTTTTTTGGATTGTTAAGAAAGGGGCTTTATCAAAATGCACTTCATAAGGTGTCTCATAAGAAGTAAGTTTAAGATATTGTTTATCAACTTCAGAATACAAATAATCAATCTTCTTACCATCATATTCATTTTCTCCTTTCGAAAAATTAAATAATTGACTTTTATAGTCATCCGAAAGCCCTATTTGTTGCGACAAATCTCTACTTAAAAGAACATAATTATCACTAGGGATAGAATTCTTTAACAATCTATGTGCCTCTATTACAACTTGACCAAATGGTTTTCTTTTATTCTGAACAGTAATAAATTGCAAATCTCCACAATGCGCTATAATCTTTAACTGAAGATTTGGTGCAGTAGCACAGGCATTACAAGGACAAATGCGATTATTCTCCAACAACTTGAGGTGACTATAAAAAGCAGTAAACATAGTCTCAATCTGCGCTAATAGCTTTTCTTGGGAAGGCACTTCTCCTTCTTTATAAAAAAATAAAGCATCCCCTTCTACTTCCGCTAGTCTTAAATTTTGAGTATTAGCATTAATTAACACCTCTAACAACTCTGCAATTACATGCTGACTATGTTCAATTTCTGTAGTTTGAACAAATTGGGCATACCCAGAAATATCAGGGATAAATAGTAAAGATTTAGACATTTAGTTCTTTTTTTTTACAAACTAATTCTAAATCTAACGATTTATACCAAACACTAACTCTTTTTATAAATTATTTAAGGAAATAATATCTATCCAGCTTTAAGACCTGTTATCATGAGAATACAAATGCACATCTCTTTGAGGAAACGGAATAGATATTCCTTTATCCTCTAATCTTTTCTTAGCCTCTTCAATTGTATAAAAATGAACCTCCCAAAAGTCATCATTAAGAGCCCAAAACCTTAGAGATAAGGTTACAGCGCTATCCCCTAATTCGGTAACAAAAATTTCTGGAGCAGGATCCTTAATCACCTTTTCTTGAGTATTTATAAGATCTAAAAGAATTTCTTTTGCTTCTTTAATATTACTTTCATAAGAAACACCAATTTCTATCTTTCCTCTTCTTCTTTCTTCTGCCGAATAATTAATAATGTTTCCATTTGATATCTTACCATTAGGTATAACAGCTAACTGATTTCCAAACGTATTTACTTTCGTTGTAAATATAGAGATCTCCTTTACCGTACCAGATACTCCTTGCGCCTCTATATAATCTCCGATCTTGAATGGCTTGAAAAACAGAATTAGAACCCCTCCAGCAAAATTTGAAAGCGATCCTTGTAACGCCAACCCTATTGCTAAACCAGCTGCCCCCAAAATCGCTACAAGTGAAGATGTCTGAACTCCTAATTGAGTTACGACTAACACCACTAATAAAATTTTAAGACCTATATTAATTAAATCATATAAAAATCTTTCTAATGTTTCGTCATAGTCTTTTTGTTGAAAGAATTTACGTAGTGCTTTGCTAAAAATATTTATCACCCACACTCCTACAAAAAAAATAATGACAGCAGAGATCAAATCAGGTATAAAATTCCATAACCATTCTACAAACTGATCCCAATTTTCCTTAGTAAGTCCAAATCTTTCCATATGATCTTTATATTTTATAATTTACTTAAAACACATGTTATTCTAGCCATAAACTTTATCCACAGTTTTTATAAATAGAAACTACTTTTCTAGGCAACTATTGTGTATAAAAAAATCCATTCATAAATGAATGGATTTTCTTGTGGGCAATGAGGGATTCGAACCCCCGACCCCCTCGGTGTAAACGAGGTGCTCTGAACCAACTGAGCTAATTGCCCTTATGTTTTTCACAACCCTTGTTCGTGATTGCGGATGCAAATATAACACAGTTTTGCAGTCTACCAAAAGATTTTAAAAGAAAAATTAAATTATTTCTGAAACCACAAACGTACTACCTCCTACATATATCAAATCTTCATTCATAGCATTCTGTATAGCAGCATCATACGCCAATTGCACAGAATCATATGCTTCTCCTTTTAATTTAAATTTTAACGCTTGTTCTTGTAACTTTTTTTCATCTAAGCCTCTTTTAATTTCAGATTTTGCAAAATAATAGGTAGCATGCTTCGGAAACAATGGTAAAATTTCATCTAAATTTTTATCAGAAACAACTCCTAATACCATATGTAATTTTTGATATTTTGCTTCAGATAACTGATCCATCACAATTTTCAACCCATCTTGATTATGAGCTGTGTCGCACACTACTTTGGGAGAGCTTTTTAATATTTGCCATCTGCCAAGCAAATTTGTATTTCTTACTACATTAGCTAATCCAGATTTAATAGCTTCTACTTGCACGCTCCATCCTCTATCTTTTAAAACGGATATCGTTTGCAACGCAGTTTTAATATTTTCTTGTTGATAATTTCCTTTTAAGTCACTTTCATATACAGGTCCTGCATAGTTGTATGCGTATAAAATATTACTCTCGCGTTCATTTGCAATTTCCGAAAACACTTTTTTAGTTTCTGGTGTAGTTCTACCCACAACAACTGGAACACCTTCTTTAATAACCCCAGCCTTCTCATAAGCTATTTTAGCAAGCGTATTTCCTAAGAACTGGGTATGATCCAAGCCTATATTTGTAATCACAGAAACTTCTGGCCTTATAATATTAGTAGAATCCAATCTACCTCCTAAACCTACTTCTATAATCGCCACATCAACTTTCTGATCTGAAAAATATTGAAAGGCTAAACCGACTGTCATTTCGAAAAAGGATAATTGATTTTTTTCTAAATAAGATTTATGCTTAGCAATAAAATCTACTACATAATTTTCATCAATCACAAGACCATTTATTCGTATACGTTCTCTAAAATCCTTTAGATGCGGAGAAGTATACAAACCTACCTTATAGCCTGATTCTTGTAATACAGATGCCAACATATGACTCGTAGACCCTTTTCCATTGGTACCTGCTACATGAACGGTCTTAAACTTATTTTCTGGGTTATTTAGATGAGCTGCTAACTTGACAATATTAGTTAGATCTATTTTGTATGCACTTGCCCCTTGAAGTTGATACATGGGTAATTGCGCAAACATCCATTCTGTAGTCTCTTTATAGTTGATGATTCTATACTTTAGATTTAATATCTGCTATTTAAAAAAAATGAATATCTGGAAACACTAATTATTCTCCTAAACCAAAGGTAACTTCTACAAAACCTATTTGTTTTGCAGGAGCTTTAGGGTCTGCTTTCCATTTAAAAGTAAGCGCAGTCTTCTTTGCAGGATCCAAAAGACATTGTGCACTATTGGTAGTTCCTTTAACACCAGGAATTGCCTGTATAACACGTCCTTGTCTATTTACTACAATTTTAACTACTACTCTACCCGCTTCATTACATTTCTGAACAACTTTAGAATTCGTAGGACGTCCACGTCCATTAAGACCATATCCAACTCCTCCTGTTCCTCCTGGACCAGGTTGCCCATAGTAGCTGGTAGCATAAGGATTCCCGTTGGGATTCCCTTTATCTCCAGGTTTTCCATCATCTCCTTCTCCTCCTTTTGCTTTACCATCACTCTTAGGGCCATTCGCAAAACTATCCAAGATATCTAAAGTAGATTTATCCGGTTTAGGATCCGGTTTCTTTTCTTCAACCTTCTCCACTGGCTTTTTTACAGGCTTATCTATTGGTTTTTCTTCTGAAGGTTTGTCTTTTGGTTTCTCCTTAGGCTTTTCAACCTTTTTTTTAGGCTCTTTTTTAGGTTTTTCCTCTACCACTGGAGCATCATCAACATCTTGGGTAACGACTTCTTCTGTAATCTCAGGTGTTTCAGGCTCTGGTTCAGATGGATCGACTGGTGTAGATTCTGGAGTGGTTTGTTTAGGAGAAGACTTAATTGCCTCCGTTGGCTGAACATTACCCGAACCAGTTAATGTAGTCCCAAAATTAACGGCAATACCTCCTTCTGGATCAGGATCGATATTACTTAATCCTAAATAAAACAACAGCAGTATAATTAACACGTGTAATATCGTGGTAATAACGAAAGATTTCTTTTTATGTTTAGTATCTAATTTCAGCATTAAAACTATTCTGGTTTTACCGCCAGGATTACTTTAAATTTATTTCGATTTGCTATATCCATAACACCTACTGCTTTTTCGATAGGCACTCCTTCTTCTGCTCTTAGTATTATAGTAGGTTCATTTTGTCCTGCTAGCTTTGATTTCAATGTAGATTCTAACCTCGTTTGACTTACTCTTTCACTATCCACATAGTATTGCAACTTATTTGTTATGCTAACAGATATATTCTGAACATTAGAGCTTTTTCCTTTTGCTTTTGGTAATATCAGATCTAATGCCTCTGGTGTAATTGTCGGGGATGTTAAAAGAAAAAACACTAACAACAAAAACACTATATCCGTCATTGAGGACATACTAAATTCTGGGCTTACCTTATTTCTTCCTCGCAAATTCATATTATGCAGGTTCGTTAAGTAAATCAAGGAAATCTACCGTAGTTGCTTCCATTTGATGAATAACCTTATCGGTTCTAACCACCAAATGATTATATCCAATATAAGCAACAATACCCACTACCAACCCTGCAACCGTTGTTGTCATAGCTGTATAAATACCCTCTGCTAATGATCCCATATCAGCACTCCCAGAGCTCGAAGCCAAATTATGGAATGCTAAAATCATACCAATTACGGTACCTAGAAACCCAATCATTGGTGCTGCTCCTGCTACAGTAGCAAGGATACTTACGTTCTTTTCTAACTTATAAACTTCTAAACGTCCTGCGTTTTCTATTGCCTTATTAATATCCTCAAGAGGATTTCCAATTCTGGAAATTCCTTTTTCCGTTAATCTTGAAACCGGGTTATTTGTTTGAGCACATAAAATTTTCGCTGCTTCAATTTTACCACTAGCTACATTATCTCTTATCTGATGCATAAAACTTTCATCATATTTTGAAGCAGCCTTTATAGCAAATATCCTTTCAAAATATATATAAACTGCAACAAACAAAAGCACAAAGAGAATGGCTATAATAACTACTCCACCAGTTCCACCACTTAACAATAAGTCAATTATGGAAAGTGTCTTCTCTTCTGCTTCCGGATCAATTTCTTTGGTATTTTGGGCTAACATACCGAGCGTCAATAAATAGGTCATATGTCCTTCTGTTAATTTAGTGTTAGTATACTAACGTTAATTCTATAGGTTAAGTATATTCTTATTAAATCTTATAATACATAAATTATTCCTAATAATCCTACTCCACCTAATATTATCGTGTAAGGCAAAGCCATTTTCACCATTCTTCCGTAAGACAAACCAATTAACGGAGCCAAGGAAGAGGTTAACAAGAATAAAAACGCTGCTTGACCATTAGGTGTTGCAACACTTGGTAAATTTGTTCCTGTATTTATGGCTATTGCTAATTTTTCGAACTGTTCTCTAGTGATTGCTCCATTATCAAAAGCTTGCTTAACTTCACCAATATATACTGTCGCTACAAACACATTATCACTGATCATTGATAATACTCCATTTGCCACATAAAACATAGAAGGCTGTTTTGCAGGATCTAATGACAATGCCCATTCGATAATTGGAGAGAATAGGTGTTGATCATGAATCATTGCCACAATAACAAAGAAAACTACTAGTAATCCTGTAAAAGGTAATGCTTCTTCGAACGCTTTTCCTAACTGATGTTCTTCTGTAATACCCATAAAAGCAGTTTGTACAATGATCAGCGCTAAACCAATAAACCCAACAGGTGCCAAATGCAATGCTAATCCAATAATTAGTAATATAGCCGACACACCTTGTACAATTAATCCATATTTTGATTTATCTGACCTGTTCGCATCTTCTTCATCGGTATAATTTTCAATAATTCTTCTGGCTACTTCTGGTAATTTTTCACCAAAGCCAAACCAACCTGTAGTTTCGAGCACCATCGTTGTGATGATTCCTGCAACTAGCACTGGCAACGAAATAGGAGCCATTTTTAAGAAAAACTCTATAAAGTCCCATCCCATTCTTTCTCCGATTAGTAGGTTTTGAGGTTCTCCAACCAAAGTACAAACACCACCAAGTGCTGTACCCACAACACCATGCATCACTAAGCTTCTTAAAAAACTTCTAAACTGCTCTAAAGTTTCTCCACTCAAATCCTTTCTGTCCAAAGATCCATCTTTATCAAAATCAGACTCTGGCATCGAGTGAATTTTATGATAAACGCCATAAAAACCTACTGCTACGCTGATCAGAACTGCAGTAACTGTTAATGCATCTAGAAAAGCAGATAATACCGCAGCTAGAAAAACAAATAGTACCGACAGTACCATTTTTGATTTAATCTTTGTAAATACTTTACTAAAAATATACATTAGTAAAGGCTTCATAAAGTAAATCCCAGCTACCATAAATACCAGTAGTAATACTACCTCTAGATTCTGGTCTACTTCATGATAAGCATTTTTGGGAGTTGTAAGGTTTAATGCTAAAATTTCTATAGCTAAAAGTCCCCCAGATTGCAGAGGATAACATTTTAATGCCATAGCAAGTGTGAATATAAATTCAGCAATAAAAAGCCAAGCACAAACTGTTGGGTTTATAAAATAGACCGCGATATTGATAAGCAAAAAACCTATCATTACCATTTTGAACCATTTTGGACTATTACCTAAAAAATATTTTAACATGATATATTTAAATTATTTATGTGACGATTATACTAATTGTTTGAATGCTATTTCAAACGCTGTTCTACTAATATTTGTTTTAGAACTATTTTTATTAAAAATTTTCTGAATGGCATCTTTAATGGTTTTAGAAGTATCATTAAAAATCGCCTCATCTGTCATTAATACTCTTCTTTCCATGAAATAGGCAAAAACTCTTGCCATTCCACAATTAGAAATAAAATCTGGAATCAAACTTACTTGCTCATCTGTATATTCCATAATTGAGCCGAAAAATATTTCTTTATCAGCAAAAGGAACGTTAGCTCCACAAGAAATTACTTCTAAACCAGAATTGATCATTTGAGTAATCTGGTCTTTAGTAATCAATCTGGATGCTGCACAAGGAGCAAATATCTCCGTCTGTAAAGACCAAATTTTACTATTCAACTCCTCGAAAGGAATGAGTGTTTCGCTATATAGTTTATTTCCTTTCTTATTAAGGTATAATTCCTTGATTTCTTCAAAAGAAAATCCATCTTCTTTAATCAGTCCTCCCGCATGATCAATAATACCAACAACTTTGGCCCCCATTTCTGAAAGGTAATACGCTGCAGCGGATCCAACATTACCAAAACCCTGTACTACAGCTCTTTTTCCTTTAACAGATCCACCATAGATATCATAATAATGTCGAACTGCTTCTGACACTCCGTATCCTGTAATCATATCGGCAACAGTATACTTTCTAGAAACATCTGGAGAAAACACAGTATTTTCCAATACTTTAATCACTCCTTGACGTAGTTGTCCAATTCTATTAATCTTATCGGCTTCTGTTGGCTGAAAATGTCCATTAAAAACACCTTCTTGAGGATGCCAAACACCACAATTTTCAGTAATTGGAATTACTTCATGAATTTCATCTACATTTAGATCTCCCCCAGTGCCGTAATAACTTTTTAGTAAAGGAGAAACCGCTTTATACCATCTTTCCAGAACTCCTTTTTTCCTTGGATCATTGGGATCAAAATTAATCCCTGACTTCGCACCTCCAATTTCAGGACCTGATACAGTAAATTTAACTTCCATCGTTTTGGCTAGCGAAAGTACTTCATTCATATCTAATCCTAACCGCATTCTAGTACCACCACCAGCGGCACCACCTCTTAAGGAGTTAATTACAGTCCAACCTTCTGCTTCTGTCTCAGAATCCCTCCAATTAAAAACAATTTCTGGGGCTTTATTCTCGTATTTTTTTAATAGTTCTTTCATTTTTTAACATCAATTTATTAAACACATTTTTACTAACAGTTTCTGTTATAAACCTAACTTCTATAATTAATAATCACTCCTAGAACGGAGTTAGTGCTGCCTCATAAAAAATCATTTAATAAATTGAATATATGATCACGTTAAAGTGACTTCACAAATATAAAAAACTAAACAGGTCAAACCCTTAATTTAAAAAAATAATAACTCAAAAATATTTTCTATTGACAAATGAATAACAAAGCTTCAAAACAGCACTAAATTCAATAAAAATGGAATCAAAATTCAAACCTTTGAAAGAAAATATCAAAAAATTAAAAAAACATCAAAACTATCATATTATAGCTTATATTTGTAGAATTAATAAAAAAATTGAGGTTATCTCGATTTATTTTCATCGAAATGTTGAATTTGCGTGTTATGCACGCACAGTAAATAAGGATCAAATATGGACTTTAAATTATCCGAAGAACAATTAATGATACGTGATGCTGCTCGTGATTTTGCGAAAGCAGAACTTTTACCAGGAGTAATAGAAAGAGATAATAAACAAGAATTCCCTACAGAACAAGTAAAAAAAATGGGAGAACTTGGATTTTTAGGAATGATGGCATCTCCAGAATACGGTGGTGGAGGAATGGATACTTTATCCTATGTTCTTGTTATGGAAGAGTTATCTAAAATCGACGCATCATCTTCTGTAATCGTATCTGTAAATAATTCTTTGGTATGTTGGGGACTTGATACTTATGGAACACCTGAACAGAAAGAAAAGTATTTAACCAAACTAACTACTGGAGAATCTATTGGAGCTTTTTGTTTATCTGAACCCGAAGCTGGTAGTGATGCAACATCTCAAAGAACTACCGCTATAGACATGGGTGATCATTATGTTCTTAATGGAACTAAAAACTGGATTACCAACGGAGGCACTTCAGATTATTACTTGGTAATAGCCCAAACAGACAAAGAAAAGAAACATAGAGGTATCAATGCTTTTATCGTAGAAAAAGGATGGGAAGGATTTGAAATAGGACCTAAAGAAGATAAATTAGGAATAAGAGGTAGTGATACACACTCCTTAATTTTTAATGATGTAAAAGTACCTAAAGAAAACCGTATTGGTGAAGATGGATTCGGATTCAAATTTGCGATGAAAACCCTAGCTGGAGGTCGTATTGGTATCGCAGCTCAAGCATTAGGAATCGCGCAAGGAGCATATGAATTAGCCAAAGAATATGCTAAAGTGAGAAAAGCTTTTGGTACTGAGATTATGAATCACCAAGCGATCGCCTTTAAATTAGCAGACATGCATGTACAGATAGAAGCTGCAAGAATGCTAGTGTATAAAGCTGCTATGGATAAGGACAATCATGAAAATTATGATTTATCAGGTGCAATGGCAAAATTAGCTGCTTCACAGGCGGCCATGGACGTAACTGTGGAAGCTGTACAAGTTCATGGAGGAAATGGATTTGTAAAAGAATATCATGTAGAACGACTAATGAGGGACGCTAAAATCACTCAGATATACGAAGGAACTAGCGAAATACAAAAAATTGTAATTTCCAGAGCCATTCTTAGAGACTAATTAGTTAAATATTCTCTATTAAAAACCCCCAAATTGAAGTACCAATTTGGGGGTTTATTTTTAGCAAAAATAAATCCATAACATTTAACCTAGACCAATCCATTAACTATTCAATTAAACAAGCAAGAGCAATCCACTATAAATGGTGGTTATCAATCAAGTTGTCCATCTAATGGAAGTGGTGCTACAGGTCAGAGTTGTAGTGTTGCATCTTAATGTAGACCCATCCTTCCTGGTTTTCCTGTGGCTTGTATTAGAGGATGTCGTCTGAGTGCTTTTTGGTTGATCGTTGATAAAGTAATTGTTTTCTACAATCTATAGTTCACTTTTGCGCATAAAAAAACCCTTCATTGTTATAATGAAGGGTTTTCAAGGAAGGCGGCGACCTACTCTCCCACGATTGTAGTACCATTGGCGCTAACGGGCTTAACTTCTCTGTTCGGAATGGTAAGAGGTGAGC